>CAZIJZ010000175.1:0-1040 GCA_964539765.1 uncultured Smithella sp. | reverse complement strand
CCGAGCACCCCCTATGCAGGTCCGCCGGGATGTGATAGACCGGCGGCATGAAAACCAAACAACGCGCAGGTAGACGGAGCCGGGTGCTGCGGACAGCGGCGCAACGGCAGGAACTGGTTCAGGCATGGCGGGCGGCGGGCGTTACCCAGGCGAAGTATTGCGCCCGACACGGCATCCACCCCACCACATTCAGCACATGGTGCCGCAAGGCGCCCAAAGCAACTGGCGGCGGCCAGACCAAAGCTGGCGTTAAATTCGCGGAGTTCAAAATGGCTCTCGGCGGGATGGCGCCGATTGAGGTGGTGTTGCCCAATCGTGTGACGATCCGGCTGCGTGACGCGGGCTTGTGCCGGGAACTGCTGCCGGTGCTGCGCGGGGAAGTGTCATGTTGAACTTCACCGGGGCATTGAAAGTGTTTGTGGCGGTGCAGCCGGCGGACTTGCGCAAGAGCTTTTCCGGGTTATATGCGCTGACGGCGAATGTGTTGAACGAGCGGCCGGATTCGGGCGGATTGTTCGTGTTCACCAATCAGCGGCGGAACCGGGTGAAGGCGCTGTATTGGGACGGGACGGGATTTTGGGTTATGACCAAGCGGTTGGAGCGCGGGACGTTTTCCTGGCCGGCGGTGGTTGGTGAGCATAGCGGCAAGCTGGAGTTGCGTCCGGAAGCGTTGGCGCTGTTACTGGATGGGGTGGATTTGCGGGAGGGCCGGCTGCGCCCCTGGTACCAGCGGTAAAACGCAAAAATAATTTCACGCGCTGCAAGAATTTGCTTTTTTTTCATGCGTCCATGCCCATATAATATGGGGCATGCAAACGCCTGAAAAAGAGATGAAAACACTGATTGAACTGCTTGAAGCGCTACAAAAACAGCTTCAGGCGTTGCAAGATCAGAACCAGGCATTGCGGATCGAGAACAAGCTGCTGCATGCGAAGGTACAGTTTTTACTGAAGCGGATGTTCGGGCGCAAGAGCGAGAAGATAGACCCGCGGCAACTGCAATTGTTGTTGCAAGGGTTGGCAGTGGAAGAGACGCCGCCG
>CAZIJZ010000174.1:0-1063 GCA_964539765.1 uncultured Smithella sp. | reverse complement strand
ACCCGCATGGAGGCTGGACCGTGACGCTATGTCCCAACTTCCGGCCGGATATCCCCGTCATTGCGGGGACTTGCGAAATCAGGGTGGCGCGTGACACCGCGGCTCCAGACGGCGGCCTGTCCCAGCTGACGATGCGCTTCCCGCCAGGATCTCCCCGAGTTGCTGCTCGAGGGTGGCGCGTGACAGCGCCACGAGCCTGTCCCAGGTTTCGAGCACTTTCTCTTGTGCTTCCCGAGACTTGGCAGCCGAGGGTGGCGCGTGACACTCCGTCACCCGGACCCTCGCTGGCCCTAACCCCAACCGCTCTCGTCGCGCCCCACGGCACTTGCGCTGCCGCTCGCGCTCATCCTCGCGATGGCGATCCAGATCCTCGGCGCGTCGTGCCCGCGCCAAGGCGCGGTCGCGCTTCCGGCGGCACTCTTCACAACAGACTACCTGTGTCTCTCGCGCGCTCGCCGCCGGGTAGAACCACTTCCGGCACACCATGCAGCGGCGCCGCACCGGCTTCAGCTTCTTCATGGCGCGGCCGGCATCGCGCCCGATCGCCGCGCGGGCCAAGCAGACGCACTAGCCACCCCCGACCGGCAGCGACCGCTGCGCCAGTCGCGCTCACCGGCGCGCTCGCGGGGCCGTCGACCCCGGGACCACCGTCATCGGGGACCACCGACAGTCCCCCGTCACTCCGGAACCACCGACAGTCCCCGAAACCCAGTCACCACGCACCCGTCGCCCGTCACCGGTCGCCGTCACCGGGGACCAGTGACAGTGAAGGGGCGGCGGTCTGTCCCGAACCACCATCGGACCCGCTGGCCGCCATCCCGCCAGCGCCGGCAACCCCGTGGAGATGCACCTTCGCGCCCGGTTCCGGTCGGTTCCGTTCTGCGTTCGGAGCAGACCTGGAAACGGAGCGCAACGCCAACCCGCAACCTCGGACCGATCCGCTCGCAGGGTAACCCCCTCGATTTGCTTACGCGCCGGCGTCGCCGATCGGTCACCGCACGGCGAATGCAGGGCAATCGCATCTTCCTGAGCCCTATCCGCAGAGGGTACGGAGGAGGAATTC
>CAZIJZ010000173.1:0-1078 GCA_964539765.1 uncultured Smithella sp. | reverse complement strand
AGGACCTGAGGTTTGACGTAGCGGCGCAGCGCTCGGGCAAATGAGCGGTCCGCGGCGGAGGAATGGAGGTCCTCGAGCATGTCGACGGTGAGCACGCAGAGGGTCGAGTACCCCGCCAGGCAGGCGGCGTGGACGATGGCCTTGGCCACGCGCGTCTTGCCGAGTCCCGGCTTGCCCAGACACAGCACGTTGCGCCGCTCCTCGGCGAAGCGAGCGTTGAGCAGCTCCTTGACGACGCGCGGGTCGAGCTGGGGACGGAGGGCAAAGTTGAAGCCCTCGAGGCCTTCGACGCTGCCGAGGCGAGAGCGCTTGAGACTGCGCTCGAGGCGGCGACTCTTGCGGGCGTTGGCCTCGGTACGCAGCAGGGCGAGGGCGAAGTCGGTGTATGACAGGCTCTCACGCTCGGCCCGTCGCAGCAGCTCGGGGAGGCTCGCGCTGAGGGTGGTCAGGTCGAGGTCGATGCAGAGCTCGTTGAGCTCGTCGACGGGATTGGGGGCGGGCGGACGACGCGGGCTACGTGCCATGGCGGGACTCCTCGGCAGAGGGACCGTCCGCGGGGTCGGGTTCGACCGTGGTCGTGGCCTGCACGGACGTTTGGGCCACCGGCTCGTTCGTCGCGACGGGCTCGTCTGTCGCGACGGGCGCGGCGTCGAGATGCGCATAGGTGTCGAGCGTTCCCGGTTCGACCTCGCCGAGCACGAGCGGACCGATCCCCGTGAGCGGCGCGGGTCGCTCGTGCTCCGGCAGCGGGTGGTCGTGCGTGAGGATGCGCTCGACGGCTCCGGCATCGAAGCGCCGGTATTGTTGGGCACGGAGCGCCGCCTCGCGGAAGGCCGGCTCTCCGTAACGCTCGCTGAGCCGGATCAGGGCGCGGTAGTGGATCGGAGCGAGCGACTTGAAGCGCAGCCGCAGCCCCTGCACGAGCGACGCGAGCTCCGGAAAGCGCCGGACCAGCGCCTCGTCCAGCCGCTCACCGCCAGGGACATGGGGCCGGCGCGGCACGCTCGCATAGTGGGTCTGGTCGATCTGCAGCTTTCCCTTCTCCTCGTCGGACACGTAGGCACGTGAGAAGGCAACG
>CAZIJZ010000172.1:0-1092 GCA_964539765.1 uncultured Smithella sp. | reverse complement strand
AGCCATGTCAATGGATGCCAGTTACTTAAATATGTTGTGGAAAAAGCCCATTTAACGGATTGAAGATTAAGGCCGGATTGTACCACATAATTTTTGGTGATATATCCCGGATCGTCGAAGTTGATAAAATGATTGCCCGATATCCTGCCAAAGGTCGCAAGACAGGCGATGATCAGCACAAGGATTATTATGGAGTATCTTTTGTTCATGGTTTATTTATGCGCCTTCATTGAAAAAGATTACACATTGATCATCGGCACAATCCTTTGCCATTAGCCAGCTGTAGCGTCGAACAAGTTCCCAGATTGCAGGCTTGATGCGCGTCCCGACAGCCCGATCCCCTGTTCCCGGTCAGTAAATGAACAAAAGCCCGGTTATTATACGCGTCGGCATAATCCGGTTTCAAACGGATTGCCTGGCTGTAATCACCGACGGCCTGTTGATACCGGCCCAGTTTCAGATAAATAAAAGCCCGGTTGTTGTAGGCATCGAAATAAGCGGGATTTAAAGCAACGGCTTTGCTGTAGTCATCGATGGCCTGCTGATATTGAGCAAGATGAATATAAGCGGTTCCGCGGTTGTAGTAAATTGCCGGATTGTCCGGTTTCAGCGCAATGGCTTTGGACAGGTCTTCCACGGCTTTTTGATGCTGACCGAGACCAAGATAGATGTTGCCTTTCGCGTGGTATGCTTCTGCGTCATCAGGATTAACCCGGATTGCCTCATCGTAATTTTCGATGGCCATCTGATATTGACCGGATCGGGTATAGACAACGCCCTTGTTATGACGAGGGACGGCGTCAAAAGGCCTTATCCGGATGACCTGGTTGTAATGGGCGATTGCTTCATTGGCCTTCCCTTCGGTGAATAGCGCAAGACCAAGATTGTTGTGCGCCAGATAATTATCTTCTGTAACCTGAATGGCATGACGGAATATTTTGATGCTGTTTTCCCAGTAAGCGCATTGTCTCCAGGCAAAAAAAGCTAAAGAAGCCAGAAAAATAATGGCCACAGGCCATAAAATATTTCTGCGCCGATCTTCACGTTTTATGCAATGCGGTATTCCCCAGGCCAGCATTACACCGATGCCGA
>CAZIJZ010000171.1:0-1110 GCA_964539765.1 uncultured Smithella sp. | reverse complement strand
CGGGCCAACCGGATGCACAAAACGCGCAAAAGAGGTTTTTCTACAGACTCGTTATATTTTTAAGGGTACAGTGAAACAATCAAATTTTATTTCCAAAATATTGGGGCGCTTCAACCTGGTTTCTTTTCTTATTGTTGTGCTTTTTTGGAATGTTTTTTCAAGAATTGTAATTAACACGTATCTTACATATGATTTTTATCAGAAAAACTTCAATAGCATAGGTGATTATTTAATATCGTTATTTACGGTCGAGTCCTTTAAATTATGGTGGAATTTCCTTTTATCAAGCAAATTAAATATTTCATTGGTTTTGTTAACATTTGCTCCAGTAATTTTATGGGGAATCCTTCTCCTCGTTTACCATTTCAATGAAAAATGGAACCGGAAAAGAAAAGATTTTAAAATTGTAACGTATAAAAGTTCCACAGAAACGAAACCTGCATCGAAAAAGAAGGTCAAAAAGAAAAAACAGACAAAAACATCTTTTAATTTTAGACACTGATGTGTATAGTACAAAGTAACATACACATAGGAGGCAAGAAATGAGAACGAATGTAGTCATCAATGATAATCTGATGGCATCAGCACTAAAGGTTTCCGGTTTCAGAACGAAAAAGGATGCCATAGAAGAGGGATTGAAACTGTTGGTCCAAATGAATAGCCACAAAGAAATCAAGAAGTTTAGAGGGAAGCTGAAATGGTCCGGCAATCTCAATGACATGAGGACAGATAAATGATTCTTGTTGATTCGTCCGTCTGGATTGACTATTTCAACGGTAATCAAACTTATCAAACGGACTGGCTCGATTCTTCACTTGGAAATTCACCGATCGTAATCGGGAATCTAATCCTGACGGAAGTTCTCCAGGGATTTCAGAATGATAAAGATTTTAAGATAGCCAAGGATCTTCTTTTGAGAATTCCGTTCATGTCAATGGGGGAACAGACATTAGCACTTGAGAGTGCCATAAATTATAGGCTTCTGAGGAGGAAAGGCGTTACCGTAAGGAAAACTATAGATGTTATTATTGGAACTTTTTGCATACAAAATCAACTAACACTCTTACATTGCGACCGTGATTTTGATCCTATGGTCAAATATTTAGGTTT
>CAZIJZ010000170.1:0-1116 GCA_964539765.1 uncultured Smithella sp. | reverse complement strand
GATAAGATTGATAATGAATGGTTCTTAACCTATAGACAAGAGAATAACTACTAAAAACTGTTGCTAACAAGCGGTCATACGCAATGCGGGGTGCTGTGCCTGTTTTATTGCAGCTCATTTAATAACCCTTGCAGTAACACGACAAGTTAGCGCTTTGAATCCCGCACTGCGCATACCGCCGAACGTTATAGCCAATGCTAGAAAGACCAAAACAACCAAATACTATATAGATTGACAATGCAAGAAAGGCCAAAATTGAAAATTGAGCTCACAACCGCAGATAAGATATTTGAATTTGTCGGCTGGATTTTAATTGTTTTGGTTTGGGGTTTAACAATAAAAAACTTTTTAAACTTACCTAACACTATTCCTACTCATTATAATGCAGTAGGACAAGCTGACGGGTTTGGTGGAAGAGTAAATATTTTTCTTATTCCATTAGTGGCGACTGTTCTTTTCATTGGGCTAACAATCGTAAATAAATTTCCCCATGTTCTTAACTATCCGACAAGCATTACTAAGGATAACGCATTAAAACAGTATACAAATGCTACAAGATTAATAAGATATTTGAAATGTATTTTAGTTTTTATTTTTGGCCTTATTACATATCAGACAATAAGACACGCAGACGGACAAACATACGGACTTGGATCTTGGTTTTTACCAATGATTTTAGGACTAATATTTATACCGCTGATTTACTTTATCTTTAGATCAGTTAAGACCAAAAAATGATGGAAAAATAAAGCACTAGCTATAACAACCGGTCATACGCAATGCGGGGTGCTGTGCCTGTTTTATTGCAGCTCATTTATTAAACTCTGCTGTAACACGACAAGTTAGCGCTTTGAATCCCGCACTGCGCATACCGGTGAACGTTAGCTGCAAATGCAGAGAGACAGATAACTGGACACTTACAAGTGTCTTAAAAGTTGAATAAAGCAATGATTGGCCTCAGTTCTGACAAAATAAGCAGGCTCTCTGTTAAACGGATTGGTGTGATGATAGCCAGAGGCACAAGAATCCTGTCCCACGCTTCGGCGGCAAAATGCATACTTTACCAGGACAACAACTGAAATTGACTGAACCAAACAAACATATTACTAGCCGCCC
>CAZIJZ010000169.1:0-1129 GCA_964539765.1 uncultured Smithella sp. | reverse complement strand
CCGAGTGGTCGCCGTCTCGGCTCGCAGGTGATCGAGACGAATGGGCAGGCGCTGATCGAGGCGATTCGTGGGATCCCCAAGCCGCGGCACCTGTGCATGGAAGAGGGGACATCGAGCGCGTGGCTCCACGAGTTGCTCTCGCCGCACGTCGACGAGCTTGTCGTGGTGGGTGTGACGGTGAGTCGAGGGCCGAAGAGCGATCAGAGGGACGCCTTCGGGCTGGCCGAGGCGCTGCGGCTCGGAGCGATCGCGATGCCCGTGTTCAAGGCGCCAAGCCGCTTCGCGTTGCTGCGAGAGCTGGCCCGCACGTACTCCATGCTCGCGCGGGACGTGGTCCGGATCAAGAATCGGATCAAGAGCGTGTACCGCGCGCGAGGAGTCTCGACTCCCGGAAAGACCGTGTACGGAACGCAGGAGCGCGAGGCATGGCTGGCGAAACTGCCCGCCGCATCGCGTGCTGCGGCAGAGCTCTTGTACGCGGAGCTCGATGCGCTACGCCCGCTCCGGGTCGAGGCCGAGAAGCAGCTCGTGGCCGAGTCGCACCGACATCCGATCAGCCGGGTACTCGAGACGTGTCCAGGGCTCGGCGCCATCCGAGTCGCGCAGCTCGTGCCGATCGTGGTGACGCCGGAGCGCTTCCGGACGTCGCGGCAGTTCTGGAGTTACTGCGGCCTGGGGATCGTGATGCGCTCGTCGAACGACTGGGTGCGCCAGGGCGAACGCTGGCTTCGCTCCGAGGTGCAGAAGACTCGTGGCCTCAATCGCCGACACAACTCCACGCTCAAGGCCATCTTCAAGGGCGCGGCGACCACGGTGGTCACGGCGCAGCCCGACGAGCCCCTGCGACAGAGCTACGAGCGGCTTCTCTCGCAGGGAACGAAGCCGAATCTCGCCAAGGTTACGGTCGCCAGAAAGATCGCCGCGACGGCGCTGGCGATGTGGAAGCGCCAGGAGGTGTACGAACCGACGCGGTACCTGAAGAAGTAGCTCAAGCTCGCCGGAATGGACGAAGCGCAGGTGCGGCAAGGGCCAAGCCCGAGCTCCCGCGGCGAGCAAGGTTCGAGGGTGAGCATCCACGATTTACCTGGCCCACGACGAAAGCCGACAAGGCCCTTCGCGTAAGCTATGC
>CAZIJZ010000168.1:0-1136 GCA_964539765.1 uncultured Smithella sp. | reverse complement strand
CCGCCGCTTCTTTGATCGGATTGATACGCCGCCCTATATCAACAAAAGCATTTCCCTTATGAGTCACAAAAACGTTTTCAGATTTTCGCGGGTGACTTTCTAAGATTTGCCGCGCCTGTTCATTCAAGGGGATTTTCTGACTGACACCGCCTTTGGGATGTCTGATTGAAATAAAACCGCGCTGAAAGTCAATGTCATTCCATGTCAGTTTGAACATTTCACCGCGCCTCATCCCGGTAAATAAGGCAAGCCTCATCATGTTTGCCGCTTGAATGTCCTTTGAATTGTCAATGGCCTTTAATAGGTTCTTTAATTGCTCCGGGTTTAAGTCTTCCGTTTTCTGATTATCAACTTTGATTGCTTCAGGTTTGAAGTTTAAGTTCTGACATAATTGGCGGGACACCCCAAAATTGACAATGCGCTTAAGCAATGCAAAAACGTGCTTGACGGTTTGCGGTTCGTAATCTTTTAAGAGTTTTATTCTTAATCGGTCAGTATCAAGCCTTATGATTTTGTGCGGTTCTTTGTTGCCAAAGTCCGGCTTTAAGTGCTTTTCAAAGTTTGTCTTGTCCGTGCTAATGGATTTTGATTTTGGTTTGCTCTTTTTGTATTCGTCCCATAAGCGGGATAAAGTCATTTTCCCGGCCTCTGCTATCTTTGCGGCTTTTGCTTGTTCTCTGATGTCTTTCCGGGATTGTAGCTTGCCGTCAATCCTTGCGCTTCTTTTTATGTTAGCTTGTGCCGGTGTCATTTCATCGGCATATTGACGGCCAACCTTTTCTTCATAAACTTTGCCGTTTTTCTTGAAGACTATATAGAATATCTTTTCTTTGCCTTTTCCGCTTAGACGGTCACCCAGACGGTAATAAACGCCCTTATATCCTGTCTTATGTCTTTTCATGATTTCCCCCTAAAAGCTGAACGTTTCAATTTCCAACCCCATTTCCAACCTATGATTTGAATATAAGGATTTTTTAAAGTATGTCAAGGTAAATGTTATAAGCCTTGATAGTATTGAATTTGCGCGGGATAGCATTAATTTGAGTATGCAAAAGGCAATCAAGAGAAAAGGTGTGTTTTTAGCTTCCCAAGCTGGACGTCGCCGGTTCGAGCCCGGTCGCCCGCTCCATAATGAG
>CAZIJZ010000167.1:0-1167 GCA_964539765.1 uncultured Smithella sp. | reverse complement strand
ATATAAAAAGAGAATAAGGAGGGCATTGTATTATGGCGGATATGGATAGATCAAAGGCCGTTGATTTGGCGATTACTCAGATAGAAAAACAGTTTGGCAAGGGCTCGATTATGAAGCTGGGCGGCGCGGAGGCGGTGGCTGATGTTCCCGCTATTTCCACCGGCTCGCTGAGCCTCGATATCGCACTGGGAACGTTCGGCGTTCCGCGCGGCCGCGTGGTGGAGATTTACGGACCGGAATCCGGCGGTAAAACGACGCTCGCCTTGCACATCGTCGCCGAGGCGCAGAAGAAAAACGGCATCGCGGCCTACATTGACGCCGAGCATGCGCTGGATGTGACCTATGCAAAAAATATCGGCGTAAATACCGATGACCTGCTGATCTCCCAGCCGGACACGGGTGAACAGGCGCTGGAAATCGCCGAAACGCTGGTACGCAGCGGCGCGCTGGATGTTCTGGTGGTTGACTCGGTCGCCGCGTTGGTGCCCAAGGCGGAACTGGAGGGTGACATGGGCGATGCCCAGATGGGCCTTCAGGCGCGTCTGATGTCGCAAGCGCTGCGCAAGCTCACCGGCAGTATCAGCAAATCCAAAACTACCGTGATTTTCATCAATCAGTTGCGCATGAAGATTGGCGTTTTCTTCGGCAATCCCGAAACGACCACCGGCGGAAACGCACTGAAATTCTATTCATCGCAGCGACTGGACATCCGCAAGATGACCTCCATCAAAAACGGTCAGGACGTCATCGGTTTTAGAACTAAAGTTAAAGTTGTCAAAAACAAGATGGCCCCGCCTTTCCGGGAAGCGGAATTTGATATCATTTTCGGCGAAGGCATTTCACGCGAAGGCGACGTGCTGGATCTGGCTGCGGGACACGACATCATTGAAAAGAGCGGCGCCTGGTATTCCTACAAGGGCGACCGCATCGGCCAGGGGCGGGACAACTCCAGAATATTCTTAAAGGATAATCCCGACATCATGGCGCAGGTGGAAAACGAAGTCCGCGTCAAACTGGGCGCCCTGCCCAAAGATCAGGAAGAAGATAAGTGAAAGTTCTGGATTTAGAGGCAGCAAAGCAAAAGGCCTATCGTCTTTTGTCTTTGCGGCCGCATTCGGAAAAAGAGCTGGAAAAGAAACTGCGGGAAAAAGGTTTTCCCGCAGTTGT
>CAZIJZ010000166.1:0-1238 GCA_964539765.1 uncultured Smithella sp. | reverse complement strand
GTGTGAGAGGCTCTCCCCGTCAGCCAAGGCTGGCGGGGCAGTCTACTCGATTGTAAGCCGTTTTTATTTAACTTTCAATATTTTCTGTCTTTTTATCTATGTAATTAATCACCGTTTTACTATTGGTCATTAAAAGGTACCCAATTATTGCCTTAACCAAATAGAAAATCACCCAGTTGAATTGAGGGTCTTCTCTAAAAACTGATTTCTGCTGTATAAATGTAAAAATTTGTTTGCATAGCATTGGTAAAGCGTCAACGAGAATTAAGCCACCAATCACAATTGTCGCGATTGTAAGAACAGTCTTTAGCGTTATACTCAAATCTAGTTTTTCTTCTTGAAATCCTTTGTCCAACTTCAACTTGTCAATCAACCAATTTGAATTAAACACAAATAGTTTCAGCACGACAAAGTATAATCCAACTGTTAATAGTAACAAGGCGATTATATAAATTGCAGCAAAAAAGTTATCATGATGATTGTCTCCAAAAAATGCGAAAGCACTAATAAATTGGGGAATTACTGTCAATCCGCTTAGAATTAGCCAAATTCCAAGTATTTTTAAAAACAGGGTCCAGAAAGTTCTAATTGTCATTTTGTTTAATTTTATTGCCATTGCCAATTCAAGTCAATATTATGATTGATACTCAAATCAGAAATGATTTTGGTTAAAATAATTCTTAATTCATTTATGTTTCCTATTCGGTCTTTTGGTAAAATCAATGATTCGCCAGATGAGAATTTAAGAAATACATAATCTTGGATTTCATTAATTTCAGTTATCTCTTTAATCTTCAGTTTGCTTTCTCCTAAGTAATCAGTTGTATTAATATATTCGCTATCAAACTCCATAGTAACCGTTTTGTCAAATCTGTTATGGTAGTTTTCGTCAATATATTTCTCAAAATGACGCATGTACCTTCTTTTCATAAAGTAGGGATGAAGAAAATACCATGCGACTCCAACTCCAATAAATACAATAGCGAAAATCAAGTCAGCGAGAGCAAAAAGAAGAAGTCCTAAAATGAAGTAAATAATTGGCAACCTAATTCGTGATTTTTTCCTGCTCTTTGTAATCCTTTCTGATTGAGATGCAGCATAAAGTTGGTAGTTCAAAAAATCAATCTTTTTTAATGTGTATTCTATTTTCATATAAGTGTCAGTTTTCGGTCTTAAAATGGCTTACAACATCTTAGTGTTTTATTCGCCGTTATAGCCCACCAAAGTTATTGAAAAGA
>CAZIJZ010000165.1:0-1260 GCA_964539765.1 uncultured Smithella sp. | reverse complement strand
TGTTACCAACCGTTTATTATTTTAATCTTTTAATTCTTCAATCCCAACAATAAGTCCATTTACAATAAAATTGTCACCTGAACTTAGTTTAGAAATCGTAAATGTTTCTTGTTCGCCTTTGACAAAATCAATGGCTATCAATTTTTCTGTTCCTTTAATGGTCATAAATAAGTCTCCAATACTGATTTTGTTAATCTTTTCAAACCCTTTGTATTGTAAAGTCTTGTCTGGTTTTAAAGAAGCCCAACCTTTATTTTTAACCCTAAATGGATGGTCTTGGGTTGCATTAATCTCAAGTCCACTTTCAAATTGATAAGTTACAAGATTATTATGTACAACTTCTTCCATTTTTTCAATCTTGGCTGATTTAATCATGTTGGAATTAAAATCCATGTATAAAACCTCATCACCCTCATTTAAATCCTCAATATTTTTCTCCAAATTATCGGCTATTAGAACTTTTGTTCCTTTTGCAAAACAATGAACATCAAGACCACTAAAACAAATCTCAGTAATTGCAACATCATCATATTTTAGTCCTTTATATACATCCAAAATCTCAAATTTTAATGTCCAATCAGGTTTTGATTTTAGTAATTCTAAATCTTTCCTATCACTATTACCAATAGGTTTTACACTAAATACCTGCTCACCATAAAAGTCTTTAAGATTTAATATTGCATATGGTTGGTCATTAACATACATCTTTAAAGTTTTCACTCTGGAATTATTTAACCAGGCTGTTTTACTTTTTATGTATCCATTCAATACCTTGATTTCATTAATTCTAGGAGAGGCACCTTCAAATGTATACAAAAGATATTCACCTATACCATAGCCTTTTACTCCTTCAGCCCAAGCTGTCTTATAATTTAAATCGTGTGCGTTTTTCGGACTATAAGTATTTTCGCCTTGTGACGCTAAGTAACTTGAGGCTGATACATTTTTAGGGCCACCACCGCAATACCAACTGCAACCGCCTCCTTCAACATTCCAAATTTCATCCTTTGTTTCATCGCAATAAAACAATATCTTCTGTTCTTCTGTCGTATAATCATTAGTGCCTTTTCGACCTTCTTTTTCAATTTTAACGAATAGGTTTCTACAATCCTCAAATGCTTTTTCGGAAAGAAATTTATCAATAGATTCTTGACTAAAATCTAGTTCAAAACTTAATTTAGGCTCAAGAATCTGGATTTCCTGGCCAAATAAATATCCAATCTGGAGTATAACTAGGATAATCAAAAGAATAAGCTTCAT
>CAZIJZ010000164.1:0-1276 GCA_964539765.1 uncultured Smithella sp. | reverse complement strand
CATCATCGCGGAAGACATCGAAGGCGAAGCGCTGGCGACCCTGGTCGTCAACAAGATTCGCGGCACCCTGCATGTGGCGGCCGTCAAGGCTCCCGGTTTCGGCGATCGCCGCAAGGCCATGCTGGAAGACATCGCCATCCTGACCGGCGGCAAGATGATCTCCGAAGACATGGGCTACAAACTGGAAAATGTGAAGCTGGAAGATTTGGGACGCGCCAAGAAAATCACCATTGACAAAGACAATACCACGATTATTGATGGCGCCGGCAAACGCGCTGAACTTGAAGGCCGCGTCAAACAGATACGCGCTCAGATCGAAGAAACCACCTCCGATTATGACAGAGAAAAACTTCAGGAAAGACTGGCCAAGCTGGTTGGCGGTGTTGCCGTTATCAAAGTCGGCGCCGCGACTGAGTCCGAAATGAAGGAAAAGAAAGCGCGCGTTGAAGACGCTCTGCACGCGACCCGCGCGGCTGTGGAAGAAGGTATTGTTCCCGGCGGCGGCGTGGCTTATCTGCGGACCCTGCCCGCTCTGGCCAAGATGGATCTTTCCGGCGACGAGCAGATCGGCGTTAATATCGTGAAGAAAGCCATTGAAGAGCCCATCAAGATGATCGCCTGCAATGCCGGTCTCGAGGGCAGCATTGTTGTCGAAAAAGTAAAAGAGAAGAAAGGTTCCTTTGGTTTCAATGCCCGCACCGACGTCTATGAAGACATGATTTCAGCCGGTGTTATTGATCCGACCAAGGTTACCCGTTTCGCCCTGCAGAATGCGGCTTCCGTTTCCGGACTGCTGCTGACCACGCAGTGCATGATCGCTGACAAGCCTGAAGAGAAGGGCGCCGGCGGCGGAATGCCCGGTATGCCTCCGGGTGGCGGATATCCCGGAATGGGAATGTAGCCACGACGGCATTCACACGGCTACCTTTGTTGGCAGCGTCGTCGGCTTCCTCAACGTATTAGTAATACGCCTGCGGAGCCTCCTCCTCGCCGCCTCGGTATCCGGGCGAATGCGACGCGACTCTAATATATAAAAAAAGCCTCCTGTTCAAAAGAACAGGGGGCTTTTTTATTGTGAGACACAAATTTCAAAAACGAATACCCTGATTTGTGTTCTGTGAATGAATTCTATTCAGATCAATCCGGTTCATAACCGGATTGATGATGTTCCGGAAAGGGGACTTTGGGTGTTGAAAATGAAAAGCCTCCTTGTCCGGGACGGGAAGCTTTTATCCTTAAGACATCCGATTGATTTATCTTATTCATAATCCAACAA
>CAZIJZ010000163.1:0-1281 GCA_964539765.1 uncultured Smithella sp. | reverse complement strand
TGAGCTGGTCTGGCAAAATCGGACAGTGACATAAGTGGAAAAAACTGCTCTATAATGCAAGAAGAAAGAGGAGGAAACATTATATGAGCAAACGACCGAGACGGAATCATGCCCCGGCATTCAAGGCCAAAGTAGCCTTGGAAACGTTAAAAGGGGAACAGACCATTGCTGAGCTATCCCAGCGGTTCCAGGTACATCCCAACCAGATTACAGAGTGGAAAAAGCAGTTATTGGAACATGCGGCAGAAGTATTCAACAAAGGCAAGACGGTGGAACTTGCCCCCAATGTAAAAGATCTTCACGCCAAAATAGGGCAGCTATCGATGGAGAACGATTTTTTATCAAACGCGCTCGGTCGCATAGACGGTGCGAGCGCCAAGAAATGATCGATAAAGAAGACAAATTGCCTGTCACGCGGCAATGCGAGATTTTAGATTTAAACCGGTCCGGAATATACTACAAGCCGGTACCCTTAAGTGACGCCGACAGAGAACTGATGCGACAGATCGATGAGATTCATTTGTTGTATCCGTTTTACGGGAGCCGAAACATCCGCAATGAGCTATGGTCAAGGGGCTACAAAGTAGGCCGTGACAAAGTTCGTCGTCTGATGCGACGGATGGGTATCGAAGCCCTGTATGTGAAGCCGAAGCTCTCGTGGATGAATCCAAGACATGGAAAATATCCGTATCTTCTGCGGGATCTTCAAATTACCCGGGCCAATCAGGTCTGGTGTGCGGATATCACCTATATTCCCATGGCCAGGGGGTTTTGTTATCTGGTTGCCATCATGGACTGGTCCAGCCGTTATGTCCTGGCCTGGAGGCTCTCTAATACCTTGGACAGTTCATTCTGTGTAGATGCCTTGGAAGAAGCCATTGCCAACTACGGCTATCCTGAAATCTTCAACACGGATCAAGGCTCTCAGTTCACAGCAGAAGTCTTTACCGATATTTTGCAATCGAACAACATTGCCATCAGCATGGATGGCAAAGGCCGCTGGATGGACAACGTTTTTATTGAACGACTTTGGAAAAGCGTGAAGTATGAGGATGTCTATCTCAAATCCTATGGTTCGATGACGGAAACAAAAAGAGGGCTTGCTGAATACTTCAAATTTTACAATGATAAAAGGTGGCATCAAAACTTTGACAGGAAGACGCCAAGTATGGTTTACTTCGGCTCACTGGCGCAGAAACAGGCTGCAGCATGAACATCAATCCTGAGCAGTTTTACACTTATAAATCCCTGTTCTCTGTCCGAAGAACCCAGTCCGCCTCA
>CAZIJZ010000162.1:0-1302 GCA_964539765.1 uncultured Smithella sp. | reverse complement strand
CCCCGGAATTGACGCAGAACGCTTTAACCGTTCTGGAACGACGATATCTCAAACGTGACCAATCAGGAAAAATTCTCGAGACGCCCACGGAAATGTTTCGACGCGTAGCGGATACCATCGCCGCCGCTGATAAAATTTTCAATAAAAAGGCCAATACAGATAAAGTTGCCGAAGAATTTTACGCCATGATGGCCTCTTTGGAATTTCTGCCCAATTCGCCGACTTTAATGAATGCCGGACGCGAACTGGGGCAGTTATCCGCCTGCTTTGTTCTGCCGGTGGGCGATTCCATGGAGGAAATTTTCGATGCTGTGAAGTTCACTGCGCTGATTCACAAGTCCGGCGGCGGTACCGGCTTTGCTTTTTCCCGCCTGCGGCCCGCCAAGGATGTCGTTTTAACGACAACCGGTATCTCCAGCGGTCCGATTTCGTTTATGCGTGTTTTTGACGTGGCGACGGAAACCATCAAGCAGGGCGGCACCAGGCGCGGCGCCAATATGGGCATTCTGCGGGTGGATCATCCGGATATCATGGATTTCATCATGTGCAAGGCCGATAAAAAACAATTGAATAACTTCAACATATCCGTCGGCCTAACCGAAGCCTTTATGACGGCCGTTGATAGAGACGAAAATTATGACCTGATCAATCCGCGGGATAAACAGGTTACCGGACACCTCAACGCGCGCAAGGTTTTTAACCGGATTATCAATCAGGCCTGGGAAAACGGTGAACCGGGTATCGTCTTTCTTGACCGGCTCAACCGCGATAATCCAACCCCGCAGGCGGGTGAAATCGAATCAACCAATCCCTGCGGTGAGCAGCCGCTTCTGCCCTATGAGTCCTGCAATCTGGGTTCCATCAATCTGGCTAAAATGGTGAAGGAGGGCAAAATCGACTGGGCGCGACTTAAAGAAATAGTGCACCTGGCCGTTCATTTTCTGGATAATGTTGTCGAAGTGAACAAATATCCTCTGCCGCAGATCGCCCAGATGACCATGGCCAACCGTAAAATCGGCCTGGGCGTGATGGGGTGGGCAGATATGCTGATTAAGCTGGGCATACCCTACAACACCGACGAGGCGATTGATCTGGCTGAAAAAGTGATGAAGTTCATCAACGAACAGGGACACAGCGCATCGCAGCAACTGGCCAAAAAGCGCGGTCCTTTTCCCAATTTCAAAGGTTCCATTTATGATAAAAAAGGACAGCCGCTGCTGCGCAATGCCACCGTGACCACCATTGCTCCCACCGGCACCATATCGATTATCGCCAATGCTTCTTCCGGTGTGGAACCGCTTT
>CAZIJZ010000161.1:0-1327 GCA_964539765.1 uncultured Smithella sp. | reverse complement strand
CCGAAGACGACCCGAAAAACCCCGGTGTTATCGCCGACTGTACGGGTGACAACGCTGGTGACAGCGTCGGTCCCTCTGCGGACGGTTTTGAAACTTACGGTGTGACCGGCGTTGCCCTGATCACCTTTCTGGCTTTGGCGCTGGCTTCCACCCCGGAGATGGGCGGTCGTTTGATTGTCTGGATTTTCGCCATGAGAATTCTCATGATTCTGACCTCGCTTGCCTCTTATTTCATCAATGACGTTATCAGTAAGGCCGCTTTTGGTGCTAAAAAAGAATTCAATTTTGAACATCCGTTAACCAATCTCGTTTGGATCACTTCGATCGTTTCCATCGGCGTTACCTTTATTGCCAGCTATTATCTGCTGGGCGACCTGCCCGTAGAATATACCGGTCTGTGGTGGGCCTTGGCTGTTATCATCAGCTGCGGAACCATCGCCGGCGCGTTGATTCCGGAATTCACCAAAATCTTCACCAGTACCTCTTCTCGTCACTGCGAGGAAGTCGTCAATGCTTCCAAGCAGGGCGGCGCTTCGCTGAACATTCTTTCCGGTCTGGTTGCCGGTAACTTCTCCGGTTTCTGGCTGGGCATGGTCATCATGTTCTTGATGTTCATTGCGTACATGGTGTCGCAGCAGGCGGCCGTTATGGCGATTATGCCGGCGGCGTTCAGTTTTGCCGCTCCGGTTTTTGCTTTCGGTCTGGTGGCTTTCGGTTTCCTGGGCATGGGTCCCGTGACCATCGCGGTCGACAGTTTCGGTCCGGTTTCCGACAATGCACAGTCTATCTATGAGCTGTCTTTGATTGAATCACGTTCCGATGTGAAAGATATAGTGAAAAAAGAATACGGCATTGCTCCTGATTTTGAATCGGCCAAGCACTTCCTGGAATCTGCTGACGGCGCGGGCAACACCTTTAAAGCGACAGCCAAGCCCGTGTTGATCGGTACCGCCGTTGTCGGCGCTACCACCATGGTGTTCGGCATCATCATTATGCTCGAAGGTCTCTTCGGCAATGTTATCGCTAAACTTTCGCTGGTTCAGCCGGAAATCATTCTGGGCCTGCTTGCCGGTGGTAGCGTTATTTACTGGTTTACCGGCGCTTCCATTCAGGCGGTTGTCACCGGTTCTTATGAGGCCGTTGTGTACATTAAGAAGAACATCAATCTGGACAAGAAGGAAGCTTCGATTGAAGACTCCAAGGAAGTCGTCAAGATTTGTACTCAGTATGCTCAGAAGGGTATGATCAACATCTTCATCGTGATCTTCTTCATGTGTCTGGCGTTTTCCTTCTTTAACCCCTACTTCTTCATCGGTTACCTGATTGG
>CAZIJZ010000160.1:0-1342 GCA_964539765.1 uncultured Smithella sp. | reverse complement strand
ACGAACGACAACGTAAACAGATTATGCTTGATTGCAGGCCTCGGCAGCGGGTAGCGTTTCACGTATTCCGCGAATTGCTTGAGCCAGAATTTCCCGCGTTGACTGCGACGGTTTAGCCATTTGCGCGTCAGCCGGAGCGCGGTTGCATAGTAGCGCTGCAAGGCGCGTATGTTGCCGCTGATCCCGTAGTACTGATAATGCCCGCGTAGTTTGGCTGCCAGTATTGGCCACCATTCTTTCGTCGGCATCGCGTTCCTGACCGCCTTCAGCCATGCGTTTAATTCCTTGCATTTCTTGCGGAACTTTGCGCCGCTGGTTCTGCGGTGCACCATGAAGTTGCCTTTCCGGCTTTTCCCGCAATAATGCGTGAAGCCCAGAAAGTCAAACGTGTTGGCGCGCCGGTTTTGCCGCTTGGCGTTTTGTTCCTCGTACCTGCCAAAACTGATTCCGCGTGTCTTCTCCGGGTGTAATTCTAGCCCGTAACGCGCAAATCGTTCCTTCAGCATCTGCTCGATCTTCCGGGCGTCCTGCCCTGTCTGCGCCATACAGATGAAGTCATCCGCATAGCGCACTAGTCCGGCATACCCTTCCAACTCTGGCTTGATTTTCTTCTCAAACCATACATCCAGCACATAGTGCAGGAATACGTTGCATAGCAACGGACTCAGGTTGCCGCCTTGCGGTGTCCCCTGCTCGGTCGCCACCAGCACGCCCGCCTCCATGTATCCGGCTTTCAGAAAGCGTCTGATTATCAGCAGCATGCTCGGGTCTTTGATCCGAACCGCCAACGCCTTCATCAGCCAGTCATGCGGTATCTTGTCGAAACATCCCTTGATGTCCGCCTCAATCACATGATTCACGGGGTTAGTCATGATTTTGTGACCCACGGTTTCCAACGCCTTATGGCAACTCCTGCCCGGCCTGAACCCGTATGAGCAGTCCCGAAAATCCGCTTCGTAGATTGCCTCAAGTATTCCGACTATCGCCTTCTGCACGATTTTGTCTTCCAACGCAGGCAACCCCAGCGGTCTGCTTTCATGCTCGTTCTTGGGTATGTATACGCGCTTGGCCGGTTGCGGTTTATACCGCTTGGCTTTCAGGCGCGTTACCAGATCGTTCAGGTTTTCGTCCAGCCTTTCTCCATATTCCTTCCATGTTACGTCGTCTATGCCACACGCCCGGTCTCGGCCAAGCTTCATGTAGCATGCTTTGAGAAACCCTGCGTTAAGTAAATGTGCCAGGCACGTAAACTGATACGCGGGATCCTCGCCAGCTCGTTTCATTATGAGGGGCAATTTCGCAAATGTGTCTCTCCGCTCTATGTCGGACATTTGTTTCCTCT
>CAZIJZ010000159.1:0-1371 GCA_964539765.1 uncultured Smithella sp. | reverse complement strand
GGCAATAATTATGCCGCTTGATTTTGAGCGGCTTTTCTGGCGGCCTGCCAGCGGGCGGGCGTCAGTTCCGCCACCTCGGTGATTTTCATAGCCGGCAGGCGGGTCAGCACATCCAGCAGGTATTCCCGCTGGTTGATTCCGCGCCGGCGGCAGCTTTCCAGCAGCGTGTAGATGATCGCGGACCTTTGTCCCGCATCCGGCGCGCCGAAGAACAACCAGTTCTTTTTACCCAGCGCCGTCGGCCGGATGGCGTTTTCCACCAGGTTGTTGTCTATTTCAATCCGGCCGTCATCAATATAACGTTCCAGTTGTTCCCAGCGGGACAACGCATAACCGATTGCCAGCCCCATCCGGCTTTTCGGCAGATATGCCGGCATTTTCTGGCGCAAAGCTTTTTGTATCCGTGCCAAAATCATCCGGCTGGCGGCACTCCGGGCCACCTGCCGCAAACGCGCGCAGACATTCCGATCACGCAAGCCGGCTTCAATGCCATATAACAAGCCTATCTGATTCAAAAACCACCCTGCCATCCCAGGCGTTTCTTCTACGGCATCCTTGAATTTGCGCCGCGCATGCGCCCAGCAGCCTGCCAACACAATCCGGCTGTTTCCTTTAGCGAAAGCCGGGTAAGCGGAATATCCGTCGCTTTGCGCCGTGCCGCTGAAATTACCCAGCATCCGCTCCAAACAATCCGCGCTCCGGCTGGTATGCCATTCAAATAACACATCTTCACCGGGATGATGATACGCCCATAAGTATCCTTGGCCGCCGCCGCCGTCATCATCCCGGCAATATCGCACCGGCGTTTCGTCTATTTGCAAATATCCGCTGCTTTTCAAGCCCGTGCGGACATGCTGGTAAATGGCCCCCAACAAATCCGCGGTCTTACCCACCCAGTCGCACATTGTTTTCCGCGACAGGTATATCCCGTGCCGGGTCTTTAAAATGCGTTCCTGCCGGTATAGCGGCAGGTGATCCACGTATTTCTTCAAAATGATGTCCGTCACCAATCCCACGCTGGCATAGCCGCCTTCTATCAGACGCGGCTTCAGCGGCGCAATGATCGGCGCCTGCTTCGCACGGTCTTTGCGGACATACTTGCGGCGAATGATCCGGCGCTTGAAATACCGCGCCGGGTCAACATCCAGTTCCTCTGTGACTTCTTCGCCGATACACTTGTAAGCCTGCAGATTCTGTTCTACGGCTTCCGGAATAATGACTTCTTCTTCCACCGGCAAATCCGCGGGCATCCGCGGCTTGTTCTTTTCGCGCGGCGCGCGCGGCGGACTCGGCGGACTGCGTGGCGGATCATCTTCCGGCGGCGTCTCTTCCACTGCCAACCCTTGCAACAACAATTGCAGTTGCCGCGGG
>CAZIJZ010000158.1:0-1403 GCA_964539765.1 uncultured Smithella sp. | reverse complement strand
TAGAAATGTCCTATTAGAAGAAAAAATATAGTTATCAATATCGCTCTCATAAAACAGTTGGCGTTGTCCCCCAGGTTTTCCACCTTTGCTTCCATGGATGATCTTTTGATGGCTTAATGGGGCGATTATATTCTCTCAGGTCTTTTTTATAAGCCACAATCTGTTTTGGTCTTTCGGTTATTTCTTTGTATTTTAAAGCTCTGCCCTTACTGATGATGAGGAGAGAACCATCTATTCTCTTTTCAATATGGACCTTTTTACTATCGTTCTCCTCTAATTGATAAAGCTTTCTGTTGTAGGCAATGGTGTTATCATTACGGATCGTTCTTTGGTCTTTTATACAGAGATATTTGTCCCAGTTAAAATGACGAGGAAGTCTAATATGAACATCCGTCTCATTTGCCGGACACACTCTGAATTTTTCATTATATTTGGGTAAGTACGTTTCCAGAAACGCATTTGCTTCATCTTTTGTCTTGATGCCCTGAAGCCTCATCTCCTTGACCAGCCGATCCTGAAGAACTCCAAAGAGCCTCTCCACCCTTCCTTTTGCCTGCGGAGACAAGGCATGAATGACTTCCACCCCAAGCTCTTTAAGCGCCCTCTCAAACTGACTGAGAAACTTTAGATCACTTGCTTCATCCCATTCCGTAGGTTTCCTGGAAGACTTGTAGGTCGTGTGACGATCAAGATAAACGCTCATGGGAAGACCATACTTCTTTACATAACCCTTGAAGCTGTCCATGGCCGGCAAGGTCCCTTCATAATCATAAAACTTTGCATAGATTGTATTCGTGGCATCATCGATATAGCCCATCAATACGAGCTTCGGGCAGCGACCTTCCAACCAGTCATGATGGGAACCGTCCATCTGAACCATTTCTCCAAAACAGGATCGCCTTGGACGCCACTGCCTGTATGCAGAACGCTTACGATGCTTCTTCCACAAACCTGCCCCTATCAGCCAATTCCGCAGTGTTTCATCGCTTAATCGGATACCATCTCGCTCCCATAGCTTCTCCGTCGCAAAAGTGGGTCCAAAATCAGAATACTTCTCCTTGTATAGAGCTAGGACTTTCTCTTTGGTCGCAGCGGATAATCCTCGGTTTGATGGCCGTCCACGAGATTTATGAATAATACCCTTATCGCCTTCCTCGCGAACGGCCCTCACTAACCGTCTGATCTGACGCTCACTGAGTCTTAATATGCCGGATACGCTCTTCTGGCTGATTTGTCTGTCTATTGCCGACTGGATCAACTTCAGACGCTTTACTTCTCCTAAACTCATGACCACCATGTCCCTTTCAGCCATAATTACCTCCCTCCTTATAGGAAACAATTACGGCTTTATCTTAGGACATTTCTACTTTGGTGCTTTAGGACATTATCACTTTGGCGGAACA
>CAZIJZ010000157.1:0-1467 GCA_964539765.1 uncultured Smithella sp. | reverse complement strand
GTATTCACTGTAAGTTAAATCACGAAATACAGGCTCGTTGCCCGACAATCTTTCGCCTAATAATTTGATAGCATCTTCCGAAACCGGTAAAGTTTCCTGTCCTTTGGTTTTCTTTTGTTTAAAACGAATGTAGTAGCCAATTTCCTCAGAATATTGTATTTCGTTCCAAGAAAGTTTCTGAATATCTGAAAAGCGGAGACCTGTTAAGGCACTAAAAATAAATGCATCCTTAATGACCTTTATTTCGCAATGTGCATCTATTGCTTTTTGCAGTTCTTCGAGGGTAAGAAATTCCCGTTTTGTTTCTGCTTCTTTGATACCTTCAATGTCATCTGCAGGATTCCGTAAAAGATAACCGACTTTAGTAGCTTCTTTTAAGGCTGCCCTTACTTTGTTGAAATACGAGGAACAGGAATTTCGGGATAATTTTTGTGTGTGCTTGGTTCTTGCATCGTTTACAAAATAATCTTTCAAATCATCAAGCCATTGTTTATCAATATCCGAAAACTTTACACCAGCTTTTGAGAAACTTTTTAAGTGTTTCAAGGCACTACGCCAGTTTCCATAATTACCATCGCTATCTTTCCGCTTCTCGGCCAGAAGTTCGAAGTAGGCTAAAAAGCTGCTGTTAATCCGCTCTAAATCATTAACACCAAACACACCGTTTTGAATCTCTATTTGTCTTTTAGCCCTAATGGTTTCAGCCAGTTGCTGTGTTTTCTTATTCTGCGCCCGTTCATCGGGGGTTCTTGGCTTTGCTATTAAATACAGGCGTAAATATTCATACTGACGTTTACCTTTGTGATAGTAGTCGAGATAAAGGCTAATCTGGCCGTTTTTCTCACGTTCTCTTAGTGTTACTTTCATATAGCAAAAAGATTATCGATTACACTTCGTTTTATTATGGTCCTACCGCCCAACTTTGTTGCCGGAATAGTACCTTCTTTCATAAGCCTGTAAAACGTGCGTTCACTAACACCAAGTAAGGTGTAAGCCTCTTTAATGGAAAGAAAATCCTTTTGCTTAATGACTTCCAGTTGAACATCGGAAACGGAGAGGATTTTTTGTTGATTGGTTTCTTCATTTGATTTACCAACCTTCAATTCCTTAACCTTTAATTTATAGGCTCGTGAATTGCACTTATGACTACAAAAACGGGTAACAGTAGTTTGAGCGGTAAACTCGTTGCCGCAATATTCGCAAATACGCTGTATTTGGATTTTACTACTCATGCCTGTTACTGTCTTTTAATGTCAATTAGTGTCTGTAGCTGTCTATTACTGCCATCATTTCACCTTTAAAGTTGCCGGGCAACAAAACAGGAATATTGGGCAACAATTACACAACAAAAATAAGCAAAAAAGTGTAATCGGGCAACAAATATTTAGAATTTATTGTCTATAAAATACAGTAAATGAAAGGAAAAGAAAACAAGAGAAAATAGATTTACTTTCCGATACAGAAATT
>CAZIJZ010000156.1:0-1483 GCA_964539765.1 uncultured Smithella sp. | reverse complement strand
AACTGGCGGATGACGGAAGTGCAGTCGGCCGTCGGGCGAGTTCAGCTCCGAAAACTTCAGAACTGGATTGAGAAACGCCGCCGCAATGCCGAAATCTTAACCAATGCTTTTCTGAACATACCGGCGCTGCGCGTAACGGTTCCGCCGGATAACGTCGTGCATTCCTATTACAAATATTATGTGTTTCTAAGACCGGAGATGCTTAAAAAAGGTTGGGATCGGGAACGCATTATCACGGCCATCAATAACCTTGGTATTCCCTGCTTCACCGGAAGTTGCAGTGAAATGTATCGGGAAAAGGCCTTTGCCAAAGACAATCTTCGCCCCGGGAAACCCCTGCCGGTAGCCAAAGAACTTGGCGACACCGCCATCATGTTTCCGGTTCATCCGACGTTGTCTGTAGATGATATGCGGGTCATGGTGAAAGCTGCCCAGAAAATTATTGGCACTGCATCAAAGTGATGCGACTTGCAGATTTATCTCGGAGGATGTCCCTGAGCTGGTAGCGACGCAAGACCGTAAGGGGTTGCTCCATGGATGTTGTGGCGGTCCTCACCCGATGGTCCAGGAACAGCAGGGATTCATTCAGGAACAGCAGAAAATTAACGTTACGCAAGCAGAAAAAATAGCTGAACTTGGAAATCTGCTAATAGTTAATTAATATTATTAATAAATTCATTTTTTCATATATACCCTTTCCTTTGCGGGAAAGGGTATATTATTATGATCGAAGTTTCTGTCGTGACCTTGATAAAAAATAACGGTATTTCAGGATATGAAAAAAATACTCAGCGCATTTATTATTAAAATCAAATCTTATTTTCTATTCGTTTCTTGCGTCGCAGCAATGATAAATATTATCATTTTGACGTGTTTCGCTATTTCGGCGGCGTATGCCGGACCGGTTTTTTCTGTAACTTCAGACAATGAACTTTTAAGTGATGTATTGGCTAAGGTTTCCAAATCTGCCGGTTATAAGATTGAAATAATAAAGGGCTATAAGAATAAATCATTATCGGTAAGTCTCAAAAAAGTTGCCATTGAAAAAGGATTGAGGGAGATAATGCGGGTTGTGGAAGAGCCGAATTATGCGCTCATCGTCAATGATCACGTGAAAAAAGTTGAGATAATAATCTTTGATACTGCCTTGACGGAACGAAAAAGGGGTAGCGGCACCTATATCGGCACTAAGGCTGATTTTCATAAAAGGGAAGAGTCCGCATATGGCCGGGAGTTGGTAGATGTGCGCTCGGAAAGAGCTGAACACCCGGGAGTAGAATCGGAAGTTGATATAGCTCCACCGGTGGTTGATATCGCACCTCCGGAAATTGAGATATTGCCTCCAGAATGATTTCGCTACTGGCGAACGGTGAACAGCAGTGGATGGTGGATAGTTGATAGTTGATGGTGTCCCATGGCACTGCGTGCCTGGGATAGTTTATAGTTCATGGTTGTCCCACGGCACTGCGTGCTTGGGATAATT
>CAZIJZ010000155.1:0-1497 GCA_964539765.1 uncultured Smithella sp. | reverse complement strand
GACAATTTAAGGATAAGTTTCCGGATTGCGAGCTCGGCGCCATGCCGCCTTTCGGCAACCTGTACGGAATGGAGGTCTACGCGGACCAGCATCTGACGGATGACGACGAAATCTTTTTCAACGCGTGCACGCACTCGGAACTGATCGAGATGTCATATCTGGATTACGAAAGACTCGTGAAGCCCAAAGTGGTCAAGCTGACGTGATATTAGTGAATGGTGTCCCGCAGTACTTTGTGCCTGGGATATTAATAGTCTCCACATTGGTCATGCCGGCGAAGGCCGGCATCCAGGAATGATTTAAACTGGTTCCCGGCCTTCGCCGGGAAGACAATTTTTCCCCAGGCTTGCCCACAGACCGTCGCTGGCCGGTTTTACGGGAAGCACAGCTTCATGCCCCCCAATCCTTGGTCTTAGCCAGCCTTTTGTATCAACAATATCTTCCGGACGACGACAACAGGATACACGAGAAATTGCGGTGTCATCCTCCGGCTACCGGGGGGAATAAAGCAATGATGTCGCCATCGGACAAAGGTGTGGCCATGTCTTTGAGAAAGGCAATATTACGGCCGTTGATAAAAATGTTGATGAATTCTTTAAGCTCTCCGGCCGGTGTAAACATTTCACGGCGAAGTTTCGGGTAACGGTCGCCAAGCCCGGCAAGCAGTTCCCCGATCGTTTTTCCTTCCGGCTCGATCAGCTCCATTTCCTTGCCGATAATTTCCCGGTAATCGGCAAAAGCCCGTACGGTAATGTTCATCTTCACCGGCACCTCCATCCGATCCATCAGACGCCTCCGCAGATGATACAGCGGGGATTGCGTTTTGCATCAATGACCGTTCCTTCCCCGGCCTGACCATCCCAGAAAAATAATCGATTCGCCAGCGGTTCGCCCCGGGCCGTCAAAACCTTGATGGTCTCCACGGCCTGAACAGATCCGATGACGCCGCAGGTGGCGCCGAGTATTGGAACAATTTCCCCGGGCGGGTTCCCGGTGAAAAAGCATTGCAGACATCCTGTTTCCCCCGGAAACAGGGTGGTCGCCTGTCCGAAAAAGCCGCGCACGGCGCCGTGAATCAGAGGAAGACGGCGCCTGAAGGCGGCTTTGTTCAGAATAAACCGGGCGGCGAAGTTGTCCATGGCGTCCACAATCAGATCGATATCCTTTACCAATTCATTGATCGTCTCATCATCAATGGTTCGATGGATCCCCTCGATCTGAATTTCAGGATTCAGGATGTGGAGTTTCTCCATCGCGGCCAGACTCTTCTCCCGGCCGATATCGTCGGGCCGGAAGAGGAGCTGGCGGTTGAGATTGGATAGTTCCACGCTGTCATTATCCGCCAGACGGAGAAAACCCACGCCGGCCGCCGCAAGGTCGGCGGCAACTATTGTTCCCAGACCGCCGACGCCCGCCACCAGCACACGGGCACGCCGCAGACTTTCCTGTCCTTCCTCACCCAGAAGAGGGATCTGGCGCTGATAACGATCAATACTA
>CAZIJZ010000154.1:0-1523 GCA_964539765.1 uncultured Smithella sp. | reverse complement strand
CTGCCGTTGAGTGTGTACCCGGCAGAAGGAACAATGCAATGAATGTGTGGGTGAAGCGAGAGATTTTGTCCCCAGGTATGGAGCACGCATATAGCGCCGGTTTCGACGCCGTAATGCGTATAGCCGAACGATCGCAGGGTATGCCATACCGAAGCAAAAAGCAGGTCGTAATACATGCGTTGGTTGTGCAGGCAAACAGCATTAAGCTGGTGCGGCAGGGTGAATATGATATGATAGTGCCTTATAGGCAGCGTGCTTTGCACCAGGTCGTCGATCCAGAAAGCCTGTTTGGTTGCCTGGCATTTAGGACAATGCCTGTCGCCACAACTGTTGTAACTATAACGCACTGCCGCGCAGGAATTGCACACTTCCTCGTGACCACCCAGGAAAGCTGTGCGGCAGGAGGCAATTTTTCGCAACACTTTTACTTGCAGCGGGGTAAGCGCGTTTTTGGCAAGCAACGCGCCAGCGAACAAGTTAACCGCATGGGCAAGTTCAAATTTTGTCCGCATGCCCCGTGAAGTTATAAAGCTTGTCCAGTGGACTGTGAGGTTTTATAAGCGGGCATTGGGCCACGTGAAGGTAGATCATGGTAGTGGTAATATCGGCATGCCCCAGGAGTTCTTTAAGGGTTACGATATTGAGTCCCTGTTCAAGCAGGTGGGTGGCATAAGAATGTCTGAGCGAATGCAGGTTCACGTCTTTGGCAATGGAAGTTTTTTTGAGGTTTTCGCGCATCACCCAGGATAGTCCGCGTATGCTGTAACGGCCATCGGGTTCTTTCCCGTTGAAGAGCCACACGTGGGGGTTCTCTGCTTTAAGGTATTTTTTCAGACCCAGGGCCATGCATTCAGAAAGGGGGACGATACGGTCTTTTTTGTATTTACTTTGGCGGATGTGAATGGTACGGCGTTGAAAGTCGATATCGGATATTTTCAGGTTGATCACCTCTTGTCCGCGCAGGCCGGCGGAATAGGTAAGCGTCAGCAGCACGCGTTGTTTGAGAAGTGTTGGCGCTGCAAAAAGTTCTTTCAGTTCCTGGTGGTTAAGGATAACAGGGAGTTTAGCTTCCTTTTTGAGCGAAGGCAGGGCAATGGCATTCTTGTTCATACCCAGCAGCCGGAAATAATAACGCAGGCCGTAAACCATGTGTTTGAAACTGCTACGCGAGGGAGATCTTGGGTCACGGGCCAGCGCCACAAGGTATTCATTGATTTCGTCCTGCGGGATTTGCTCGGGCAGTTGACTGAAGCGAAGCACAAAAAGGGCAATGCGCCGGATGTAGTTATTCAGTGTGCTTTTACTTTGTCCGCGGAGCGTTACCTGGCTCTCTATGCGCATTACGGCTTGTTCAAATTCCGGTACAAGCGCAATGGCTTTTTCCACAATGGTTAAAGAAGTCTTTTGTCTCATAGTTGAATCTTTTATGGAGTTAATAAATTCAACGATAAGCAATTGATTCGTAAAAATGAATTATGTACCTTTGATTTCAAGCTATCCGCGAAGGCGGATTTAGTTCAACA
>CAZIJZ010000153.1:0-1530 GCA_964539765.1 uncultured Smithella sp. | reverse complement strand
ATGTCGCGAATATTGCACTGAATTACATTGGTGTCGGCCTCTGCATAGACATTGCTGACGAATTCAACATTAACCAGCCGTCCATCAATGGTTTCCAAAGGCATATTATCGTAACGGATATACTCCTGCCGCTGCAACTCCAGAAATTTTTTCCGGTTGGGTATAATATCCTTAAAGGGTCCCAGTTCCCACACAGCCTTCTCAATGAACTGTTCCCGCGAATAACCCAGCAACTCAATCAGAAACGGATTAACGTCAATAATTATTCCCGTATCGCAATTCAGGATAAGAATCCCGTCTTTTGCTGACTCAAAAAGCCGCCGATAACGGACTTCCGAAGCGTTCAATAACTCTTCCGCCTGCCTATGCTTATTTTTTATTTCCGCCTCTTCCAGCGCCCTGGATATTGCCGGGCAAAGACGGGACAAATCAGATTTCATTATATAATCTTTGGCGCCAAAGCGCATACACTCGACAGCCGTTTCTTCGCCAAAAGTTGCAGTTACGACGATGAGAGGAATATCAAGATTTGCTTCCTTCAATACATAAATGGCTGAAGGAGCATTAAATCCAGGCATCATATAATCGCAAAGGATAATGTCCCATTTTTTCTCCTTAAGAGCTTTCTTCATTGCGTTAGCGCTGTACACCCGTTCATGTACCGGATTGTATCCGCCCTTTTTAAGCTCATGTATTAAAAGCAGCGCGTCATTTTCCGAATCTTCAACCATTAATACACGGAGTGATTTATCCCTCATCGGATTGCCCTCTGTGCTTTGAAATGATACTTAATCATTCTTGTTTGTCAGCCTTAAGCCAATTTAGTGCCGCATCCTTGTCCGCATAATCAAAGTGTCTTACTGCGGCCTGTACAAAATGATCGGCAACCTGCGGCATGATCGACAGAAAAGTGCCGTCTGTTACGGCCGCAACTTTCTTAATTTTCTGATGATGGTTCTTGACAAATTTTATATGGGATAGGAAGGCTGCAAAATTATCCCATCCCGGAAAGCCTCTGGAATAAATCATCAAGCCATCAAGTTTGCCTTTTTCCTGGATATAAGGATCAACTTCCTGGATTAATTTTTTGAAATCCGCTGATTCCAGGGGGCCGCCAGGCATAATCATCAATATACTCTCCGCGCGATTTAATTCGTATTTCAGCATTGGCACACTTTCCTCTCTCTTCACCCTTCCCGTTCTATTTTAATGAGCCTTGATTTTTACCCTAAAGGGCACTGCGCCGAAACGCAGTGCTCGGAAAATCTTAGAGCGAATTATCCCGCTCCGCTTTGGGGACTAGCTTCGTTCCTCTCGCTCTACCAAGGCGCTTTGCGCCTGGTATAATTCCCAATAGCCAAAGGCTATTGGATAGTTCCACTAACAAACTTTAATGCGCTACGCTTTTATAGTTTGAGTCTCATTACGTCTAGCAAGCTTCAGTGCACTGCGTTTCTGAAGCTTGCGTCTCATTATCAACGAGTGTCAAATCCCACTACGCTTCGCTTCGGGGATAGTTCCACTTACGTT
>CAZIJZ010000152.1:0-1560 GCA_964539765.1 uncultured Smithella sp. | reverse complement strand
ATTTTTTCTTTTGCGGGTCTTCGGTAACCTTGAAGGATTTTTCATCCTCCCATTTTTTCTGCCATTTCTCTTCGATAACCAGTGGTTCGTACTTCATTTCCAAAATTTCTCCAGATGTATAATGAAGATTTTCTTAACATATCAGCACAGTGAGCGCAATGGCTTTATAGCAGCAACGCACTATTTCACAGTAACTGTCTTCATTGAAATTTGTTCTAGACATTTTGCTTTTTCATTCTCATCTTTTATTAAAGAGAAGTCACTTAATACTTTTTCGCTTCGGGTTCTATCGCAGACATCAAAAAGTTTTTTTAGAAATTTCTTCCTATCATCGCCAAGGGGAATCACCCTTAGCGCCTCAACAATTATTTTCCTTACAATCGACTCAAAATCCATATTTCTTTTCAGAACATCATCTTTAAAAAGTGATATATCACCACCATGAATGACGGCAGAACGAACACTGTAAAAATCTCTCAATAGACGCTTTGTATAATCTCTATCAATTTGACACTCTTTAAGTAAAGCTACCGCACGTTCTCTCAAACGCTTTCCTATAAAATCTTTTTCGGGAACCAACACAGTTTCTAATGCAGTTATATAGTCAACAACGCGATCAACCAAACCATGTCTAGGATTATATTCTTTTCCTCCGCCATAAAGAAAAAAGCGTCGGGCAATTTTAAACCACACAGATGACCAGTTAGGAAGAGATAGAATTTCTGAAGCAAATAAATCAAATTGAGCACATTCCTCAGATTCGATGTTATATCTATTGATAGTATGGGTGTAAACCATTACAGGGTATGGTAATTGGCTAGATAAATCGCCATTGTGTTCTTGTATGCAAGGATTTACAAAAAATAAATCACCAGTTTTAAATAGTCTCAGTAATAATAATGTATCTTCGACGTCAAAGGGAACTTTATCTTGTGCATTACTTTCTTGTTCATCATCATATACTTTTTCATAAACATAGTCCTCATATAAGGGCCATGCTTTAGAAAATAACTGTTGCGCTTTCTTCAAATCATTATCAAAACTAGAACCGACTTTCCACAATTTAAAACCAGCAAAATGAAGTTCATCGACAGTTGATTTAAGTTTTTTTACAAGCACAAAACTTTTTATCACAAAAAGAACCTCAAATGATTTCTTTATAAGACATAATAGTGCGAGTCAGCAAAGCAGCAATCACACTGATTCTATATGTAGTCGCTAGATAGTTGCATTCCAAGGCTTCTCAGTAGTAACAGGTTTCCGCAAAAAGGGTAAATAGGGTCAGCGCCCTATTTATCGATTTTTACAGTGCGTGGAGCTACTAGTTCTGGAAATCGACCTTTACAGGTTTTCGTTCCACGTCCGGTGATTCCAGTTCGAAAAACTCTGCCTTCTGGAATGCGTACCATGTTGCCACCAGATTGGAGGGGAATGACTGCGTCAGGATATTATATTCACGCACCGTAGCGTTATAATTTCTTCTTGCAAGTTCAATACTGTCTTCAAGATTTTTAAGGTCGGTCTGAAGCTGCATGAAATTTGCGCTGGCCTTGAGTTCCG
>CAZIJZ010000151.1:0-1625 GCA_964539765.1 uncultured Smithella sp. | reverse complement strand
TTTATCCCACGGCGCTATTCGCCTGGGATAATTCGACTAGCGCTTCCTATCATCAGCGCGTCTCATTAATTCCCGCAATTTCTTTGGCCAGTTTCTTTTTCTGTTCCAGATTACCCTGGCGGGAAATCATGATGCGCTGGGCCTGTGGAGAACCTGCGCCGTGCATGGATTCCGTGCGATAGCCGACTGCGGCTGTACCCAGCGTGATATTTTCCACCAGTCTTAAGATGCGACAGCGGTCTTCAGTGGGCACGGAAGCGATTCCTTTGAAATATTTTTCGACTATTTTGCCGATTTCCGGGTGGCGCAAATCTTTTTCCGAGGCCATGGTCACCATTGCCCCTCCGGCAATGTCTTCCGCGAGCCGGGCGATCTCATACGGGAATCTGGTCACGTTTTGTTTGCAGACGTTGGCCAGCAGTAAATCAATCAGATAAGTACCCGAAGCGGTTTTATGTCCCTGCGCCGAGCAGGCGATGCCGCAGGAAAAAAGGGTTTCATTGAGATGAATCATTTCAATCAGTTTGTCTTTGACGTGAGATGCTTTGGCCGCGCCGTTGTAATCGGCAGCCAGTGCCGCCGCGCCGATAAGCACATCGCCGACGCCGACCTTGCAGCCGCCGTAGCTCTGGCGGTGATAACCGGCAAAGCGTTCCACCAGAGGGCCACTGAATTCATATTCACCGCACATGAAGACATTTTCCCAGGGAACGAATAAATTGTCAAAAACCATCAAGGCTTCATGACCGCCAAATTGCCGATTGCCGACATCTATCTGGCCGCCTTCGAGTTTGCGCGTGTCGCAGGATTGCCGGCCATTAATGTAGGAAATACCTTCCGCGTCCGCGGGCGCGACAAAAGAGATGGCGTAATCAGCATCATCTTTGGTCATGGCGATGGTCGGCATCACCAGAATCCAGTGGGAGTTGACGGCTCCTGTCTGGTGAGCTTTTGCGCCGCGCACGACAATGCCATCTTTTCTTTTTTCCACAACATGCGTGAACAGATCGGGGTCAGCCTGCTTGCTTGGCGGCAGACTGCGGTCGCCTTTCGGATCGGTCATCGCGCCGTCAACGACCAGATCTTCTTTCTGGATCATTTTAAGAAACTTGATAAATCGTTCATGATATTTGGTGCCGAGTTTTTTATCCATTTCAAACGTGACGCTGTCCACGGCATTGATGGCATCCATTCCGACACAGCGCTGGAAACAGGCACCGGTTTTTTGTCCCAGCAGCCGCTGCATTTTTACTTTTTTGATCAGGTCTTCCGTGCTTTGATGCAGATGGCAGAAACGGTTTATCTTGTCCCCAGTCAGATGAGATTTCGCCGTCATTAGATCTTCATGCTCGGGGCTTTGAGCCAGGGCGTAAGTCATTTTTACGGAATTCATGGAAGGTCGGATGATCGGATGATCGACCGGACTTTTCACCAATTCGCCAAGCAGATAAACTTTTAAGTTCATTTTGCGCAGGCTTTCTTCGTATTGTTCAGCGGTTTTCAATCCCATGTCAGACCTCCTCGGGCATGAACAAATTTTGTTGTAAAAATTTACAGGACAATTTTCATTTTTTATTGTGAGACTCAAATTTTAATGAAACTCAGATATTACAAACGCAGTGCGG
>CAZIJZ010000150.1:0-1655 GCA_964539765.1 uncultured Smithella sp. | reverse complement strand
CCTGGCGGGAATCCAGGGATTTACCCCAGGGGCCCCATGGCCGGTTTGCGCCGGCATGTCGAACAGGGGCTGTTCGAAGTGGCAAAGCAGGTTCAGGCGGCTTTTTTTGTTTTGCCCGTTCCGGCATGTAGCTTCAGTCCAAGAGCGCTTATGACTTTCATAACCGTAGAGAATTCAGGATTCCCTTCTTGGGATAATGCTTTGTATAAACTTTCCCGCCCAAGCCCCGTCTTTTTTGCTATTTCTGTCATGCCCTTAGCTTTGGCAATGTCACCAAGAGCTGCAGCAACTAATGTTGGATCGTTTTCTTCCAGTGCGGCTTCTAAATAGGCAGCCATGTCTTCTTCTGTTTTAAGATATTCGGCGGCATCCCATATTCTGGTATTTTTTTTCTTCATTTTTATACCTCGATTTCAAGGGCAATCTTTTTTGCTTTTTTAATATCGGCGGATTGTGTTGTTTTATCTCCACCGGCAAGCAGGATAATCAGATGATGATCCCTCTGTACGAAATAGACACGATATCCGGGACCATAATCTATTCTTAATTCTGATATTCCTTCACCAACCGGCTTCACATCGCCAAAGTTTCCCAGCGAAATTCTCCTGATACGAATGGCAATCTTAGCACGGGCTGTTCGATCTTTAAGTTTTTCAAACCATTTTGAGAATTCTTCCGTTTGGCGGATTTCTATCATGTTTTGCATGTATCTCATAAGATACTAATTGTCAAGCAGCAATAACAAGAAAAGATCGGGGTACAAGGTTAAGAAAGACAGTTTTAAGTTTTTCCACACGGCACTGCGTTCTTTAAAAAGTTCAAGGTTCAAGGTTTATATTAATTTTCTAGAAGTCTGCGTTGTAATAGCGATTGCATATCGCGACGCCCATCAACAATCAACAAAACGTAAACTCTGTGTCCTATAATCCGGTAAATTAATCTGTAAGGTTTGAAAAAGACTTCTCGATATTCGCGTATGCCCAAGGCTAGTAGTTCTTTCGGATAGACGCCACGTTCCGGTGTTTCGGATAAGTTTTTGAATTTTTCCTCGATTTTAGTCAGTACGTTTTGTGCTTTTCCAGGCACGTCGTGACGGGCAATGTATTGATAGAGTTCTTCAATGTCCCGAATCGCATCGGCTGTCAAAAAAACCTCGAAGGACATCAGCGGGCATCCTTGTTTTTACGCAAGCGGTTAATAACATCGGAAGCACGCTCAACTTTACCCGCCTCGATTTGTTGATTGCCAAGCGCCAGTATTTTTAAAAGCGCCATTGTCTCCAGCGTCTGCTCGTAACTTTCGATATTTTGTATGACAACTTTTGCTTCACCGTTTTGGGTAATGACCAGCGGCTCGTTTTTTTCGCTCATAGTACGTACGATTTCGGCAGCATGAGCCTTTAGATAGCTTATCGGCTTGATTTGACTTGATAATTTCATTAATCATTTCTCCTTGTTTTGGTGGACTTATTATAGTCCTTAAACAGGTCGATTGTCAAGATGGAAAGAAAAGTTCAATGTTTAATGTTTAAGAAACAGTTCATGGTTGATAGTTCATAGTTGATGGAAAAAACATTAGATTTCTCTTCGCTGACGCTCATCGGAATGACATTTTCCTGGATTCCGGCTAAGCCCATGCCGGAATGACGGTGGTAC
>CAZIJZ010000149.1:0-1721 GCA_964539765.1 uncultured Smithella sp. | reverse complement strand
GGCTCCTCGTCAGAATGCGGGCCGCTGCGTCGGAGCGCTCCGCGCCGCATGAACGAGGCGGCGCGGATGGCGTCCTTGGGCGGCACGGTGCTCGCCACGGAGGAGAGAGCTTGGATCAGGACGGCCACGTCGAGACAAGTCCCGACGCGAAGAGATGACGGGTGAAGTTGACTCGGCTCTCTCCTCCGCGGCGGAGCCGAGTGGGATGGCGACGGTGCTACGCAGCGGCCCTGACGCCAGCGGGGGCAGGGAGTCCCAGGGCGATGAACCTCTTCACGCCGTTCGCGTTCCGCACCGGATTGGCCGTGAGGAAGCGGAGCTTCGCGAGGAGGTACTGGTGGTCGCGGTAGCCTCGGCCTCGTCGAACCAGGGTTTCCCAGTTGTTGTTGAGCGCCTCGATGCGACCCGTCGGCGGCCGGTGCGCTCCCAACGCGAGGATGCCGAGCATGTGCTCGCAGAGGGAGTCGTGGAGCTTGCGCATGGGGACGTTGTCGCGACGGCGAGTGCGGCACAGCACGTGCCACAGGCCGTCGGCCATCGCCAGTTCGTTCGGGGCACGCAGCGCGGAGCGAAGTTCCTCGACCACCTGATACGCCCGAGCGAGCTTCCCGTTGTACGAGAAGAGGCGACGCAACGTCGCTCGGTCGTCGTCGTCGGTCTTCTCCCAGGGTTTGAGCACGAGCCAGCGCGTACCGCGACCTATCGCTCGCAGCTCCGGTCCGGCGCGGAAGAACGTTCTTCGTCGCAGTTCGCTCAGCGCCTCGCCGGCACGCTTCATGACGTGGAAGGGGTCGTGGGCGATGGCCACGTGTTTCAAGCCGGGGTCGCTCTCCACGGCCTTGCGAAAGGGAGCGTGCATGTCCATCGCGAAGAGCCGAAGAGCGGACTTCTTCTCGGCCGAGAGGCTCCCCAGCCACCCGGCGAGCGTGTCCTCGCCACGGCCGTACCCGATCCACAGGGGGGTGCCGGTTTCCAGGTTGCTGACGATGGTGACAAACTTCTCGGGGCGTCGATGCCGACGACCCAGCCACTTCTCGTCGACGCCGACCTGCTGCAAGAGCTCGGGCGGGCGAGTCGCGTCCCACCGCGCGATCGCACACGCCTCCGCGCGGCGCACGGTGTGCCAGCTCAGGCCGTACTTGGTTGCGACATGAATCAGCGGCATCGAGAAGGCATCCAACGTCACGTGCTGTTGCAGTCGGCGCGTCTGTCGCTGCTTCGGCTCGGCCCAGGCGAGCAACTCCACCGCGTGAGAGCCACAGCGACGGCAGTTCACCCGGATGGGGGCGTACTCGATCACTACCCGGTGGCCCGCCCAAGGCAGGTCCGCCCATCGACGAACCCGGCAGTGCTCGTGACAGCTCCCCGCCCGGCCGATGGCCAGACAGTGGGCACAGCGGGGCGCCCACCGGCGGGCCATGACCAGAACCAGGACCGCGTCGGGTGGCACGTAGCCCGCGATCGGCTCGAATGGCTGGCCGTCCGCTGTCTCCCAGCGCGTGCCGGCGACCTTCCATCCCCTAAAACCCGCAATCTGTGTAAGAATCTTCGCGCGCTGGCCCATCTGATTCGACCTCCCGGGTTGACGACCAAGCCGAGAGATTGGGTCCCGCAATGGCGCGGTGTCGATGGGTCAGCGCACTTTCCACGATCCGCCCCGTTTTCTGCGTCGCGCGAGCCAACTACGCGAAATCACGTGGCCCCGATTCCGCCGAAGAGCG
>CAZIJZ010000148.1:0-1811 GCA_964539765.1 uncultured Smithella sp. | reverse complement strand
AAAAGTCATTATTTGTCCTCAAAAACCTTGTATCGTAAGCGGCAATCTATTATAAAGATCATCATCTGATTTGAATCCATTCCTGCGGTATTGCCGTGGCCCGATACAAGTCATATTCTTACGCCCAAGGTAAATTCATATCCGTCCATTTCGAGAAACAAATCATTCCCGGCACCTTCGAACACTCCCTCAATCATCTTGTTGATCATGAACTCGATTTATCCATCTTCGATGAACGCTACCGGAATGAAGAAACGGGCGCGAGCGCATACGACCCGAGAATCCTGCTGAAGATTATCCTGTTTGCCTATTCGCGGGGAATCGTTTCCAGCAGACGAATCGCGCAGGCCTGCGAAGAAAACATCATCTTCATGGCCTTGAGCTGCGACACCAAACCTCACTTTACAACCATTGCCGATTTCGTTTCGACCATGGACAAGGAAATCACCCGACTCTTTCGTGAAGTCCTGCTGACCTGTGATGACCTGGGCCTGATCGGGAAGGAAATGTTCGCCATCGACGGCTGCAAGTTGCCTTCGAATGCTTCCAGGGAATGGAGCGGGACCAAAGCTGACTTTGAGAAGAAAGCCGCCAAGATGGAGAAGGCTATCGAAAACATCCTGAAGAAACACCGGGAAGAAGACCAAAACAAAAAGGAACCAAAAGAAAAGGAAAGCGAAGACAAGTTTGTCGCAACCTTGAACAAAAGAATATCCAAAATCCGGGAATGGCTCAAAGACAACGACGACAAACCGGGGAAAACCGGCAAGCCCAAAAAAAGCAACATCACCGATAACGAATCCGCCAAGATGAAAACCCATCGGGGCGTCATCCAGGGCTATAACGGCGTGGCCGCCACCGACGGCAAACACCAGATCATAGTCCAGGCCGAGGCCTTTGGAGAAGGCCAGGAACATGACTTATTAAAACCGATGGTCGAAAGCGTGCGTAAGAACTTTCAGGAAATCGGCAAAGAAAAAGACGTATTTGAAAAAGCAACGTTGTTAGCGGACAGCGGTTACCATACGGAGAAAAACATGGCGATGCTGGCCGAAGAAGAAATTGACGCCTATGTCGCGGACAATCGTTTCCGGAAACGGGACCCGCGCTTTGCCGGCTATGAGAAATATAAGGATGCAGCCCGGAAGGACTGGGCCAAAGGAAAGGCCAAACTCTTTCGGACGGAAGACTTCACCTTCGATAAAGACATGACGCATTGCATCTGCCCTTCAGGCAAGCGCTTATACCGCAGTGGCGCCAACGCAAAAGCGTATCGATTTAAAGGAACGCAAACCACCTGCGTATCCTGTAAACTCCGGGCACAATGCCTTCGACATCCGGAAAAGACAGTCATTCGCCAGGTGGCCTACTTCACAAGCAAAACAGGAAGCGGCCCGACCTTTACCGACAAAATGAAACGCAAGATCGACTCTGCTGCGGGCCGTGTGATTTACGGCATGCGTTTAGCCATCAGCGAGCCGCCGTTTTCTCATATCACTTCCGCCATGAAACTGGACCGTTTCACCTTACGCGGCAAAACAAAAGTCAACACGCAGTGGAACCTCTTCTGCATCGTGCACAATATGGCAAAGATCCATCGCTATGGTCCTGGCTATGCCTGAGAGGCCAACAGGCGGCAAAAGGCGGAGTAATCAGGATAGAAAGACCGCATTAAATGACCTGTTGAACAAAATACGGAAATGATTTAGTCAAGAACAACAAATCAAGCAGCAAAATCGGCAAAAAGAAAAAAGACCGGGCCAACCGGATGCACAAAACGCGCAAAAGAGGTTTTTCTACAGACTCGTTAT
>CAZIJZ010000147.1:0-1819 GCA_964539765.1 uncultured Smithella sp. | reverse complement strand
TGAAAGATGAGGTTGGTGACATGGTATCCTCCGGCATTGAGACCGTAGAACTGGTAATCCGCCATAAACGAGAGCCAGGTCAGCGGATGCCATAAATGATAGTATTTTGTGCTGAATGCCCAGCGGATACCTTCAGGTGTGATGCCGGACTGGATATTGTTGTTTCCGGTGACATAAGTGTGATCATCGAAATTGACAAAGTCAAATTGACTCACCTGATAGTATACAGCAAAGGTCACCACTGTCAGCACAATGTATACGATTAGTTTTTTTTGTATATCATTGTTGAATTTTTCGGGCATATTCAATTTTTTCTATTGACTGGATTTTGGAAGCAAATTTCTTTGTGTTTTAATAAAAATGTTTTTAAATTAAGTCAAGTCTGGCTGATCAAGAAAATTTAATCAACGGCATGTTCCTTGGCCTATCGCTTTTTGAAGCGTCGCACAGTTCCCCAGTTCGCATGCTTTTTTGGCGTCGCGGCAACCGGACGCTTTGTTGCCTGTGTTTAGATAAACAGTCGCTCTGATGTGATATGCATCCGTATAATTTTCTTTCAAATGAATGGCTTTGTCAAAATCATTTATTGCGGACGGATATTGGCCGATTTTGGCGTAAGAGAGTCCCCTGTTGTAATAGAAAACAGGATTGGCCGGTTGAAGTCTTATTGCTTCCGTAAGATTTTTTACAACATGATGATATTGATTAAATCTTCCGTACACGGCAGCACTGTTCAGATAGGCTTTCAGATAGTTGGGATTTATTACCAGAGCTTTATGGAAATGCTTCATGGCTGGTCCATATTCTCCAAGTCTCGCATAAACTGCCCCTCGGTTACTGTAGGCATCCGCGCTCCGGGGATTGAGACGAATGGCTTTGTCAAAATCTACGGCCGCTTTCTGATGTTGATTCAGATCAAAATAAAAATTGCCTCTGGAATTAAAAAAATCCGCATTATCCGGATGAAGTGCTATGGCTTTGTTAAAATCTTCCATGGCCGGTTGATGGAGATTGAGCCCGGCATATGCTTTCCCCCTGTGGTGATAAGCATTCGCATCGTCGGGTTTCAAACGCAAAGCAGTGTTAAAATCTTCGATGGCTTTTGGGTATTGACCGATTTTAGAATAAATTATTCCTCTGCATTGATAAGAAGCGGCATAATTTTTTTTAATCAGAATGGCTTTATTAAAATCTGCAAAAGCGTCCTCATACCGTCCGAGTTCAGCATAGGTGCCTCCTCTATTGAGATAGAGCAGTACATGATCGGGTTTGAGGCGTAAAGCCTTGTGAAAATGCTCCAAGGCATCTTGTGTTCTCCCTTGATTCATTAACGTAGAACCGAAATTGCCGTGAGCCATAAAATTATCTTTCGTGACGTTCAAAGCATGATTCCAGAGGCTGTCGCTGCTTTTCCAGAAGCCGCATTGCTTCCACGTGAAAAGAGAAAGAAAAACAAGAATACTGATTACCGCCGGGAATAAAATATTTTTGCGCTTATTTTTGCCGCTGAATAAACGCGAAACGCCCCAGGCCAGCATCACGGCGATCCCGATTGACGGCAGGTAATGATAACGATCGGCCATTGCGTAAGGCGCTGTCAAAGAGATTTGAATAATTCCGATGACGGGAGCAATGGCCACGGCAAACCATCCCCATCCGACAAAAAGATAAGGCAGACGTTTTAATTTTACAATAACAAAAATGCTGATAACTGTTATCAGCAAAGATGCTGTTAAAACCTTCCATGCGGGAACATAAGACGGAAAAGGATAAAAAACAGCCATGTTGTGAGGCCAGAAGGTTTTCACGAGATAAGTCA
>CAZIJZ010000146.1:0-1852 GCA_964539765.1 uncultured Smithella sp. | reverse complement strand
CGAGAGGACCGGGATGGACGAACCGATGGTGTTCCAGTTGTCGTGCCAACGGCATAGCTGGGTAGCTAAGTTCGGAAGGGATAACCGCTGAAAGCATCTAAGTGGGAAGCCCACCTCAAGATAAGATATCCCTCTTGGTGGAGACATCAGGACTGAAGACCCCTTGTAGACGACGAGGTTGATAGGTCAGGTGTGTAAGCGCAGTAATGCGTTCAGCTAACTGATACTAATCGGTCGTGAGGCTTGACCATAATAATTATTTATATAATGACACTCGCTGACCCCGATTGCATCGGGGGAAGCGTAAGTGGAACATGGTCTCATAATTAACTTTAACGCTCAATTTACAGCAAAGCGATATGCATTGTCACGCAATTATATAAGGATTTTTCGGTGGCTATCGCGAGGAGGTCACACCCGTTCCCATCCCGAACACGGAAGTTAAGCTCCTTCGCGCCGATGGTACTGCATGGGCGACTGTGTGGGAGAGTAGGTGCCGCCGGATTTAAAACATGAGGCCCCTTTGATTAAAATCAAAGGGGCTTTGTTATTTGAATAAAATTAAACAAGAAAGGTTGACAATAAATAATTATGTGATACAATGTATACATGATCAGATACGAAGATGAAGTGTTAAAAAATGTCAAAAAAGGCAGATTATCAAAAGAAGTATTTAAATTGTTTCATCATGCATTCATTGCTCTGGAAAACACAAATGATCTTAATTTATTCGATATAAAACGGTTAAGGTCAAATGAAAAAAGAACCTATTACAGGCTACGAAAGAACAAATATCGTGCGATATTTTATATTGAAAACGCTAATTATTTTGTGATCAGTATAGCAAAAAGAGAAGAGGTGTATAAACAATGGGAGTAATATCTGTAAGACTAAATACAAAAGAAGAAAAAGTAATTAAAAAATTGGCAGATTATTATGATGAAGACAGGTCAAAATTGTTGAAAAGATCGCTTTTTGAATTGTATGAAAATATTATTGACGGAAATGAGATTGAAAAATTTGAAAAAAAAGAATCAGATAAAAAGACAAAATTTCATTCAGCAGAGGATATATTAAAAGCAATTTAGCAAGCACCAAGTTTTCATGAGACTCAAAATTCGGGAACATAGTGAAATGAATTTTGTAAGTCGAATTATTATCTCACATGCGAAGCCATGTGGGATAGAAACCTTTTGCTGAACGAACTATCTCCCGCGCTTTAGCGGAGTGGGATTAATGACACCTTTTCAGGAACGATTTATTAACCAATATTCCCCTGTATCCATTCCAAATGTTTTAGTGAAAGATATTTCAGATTATATTTTTCTAAAATTGTTTTGCGGGCATTAATTCTCATCGTTTCCATCTGATCAGGATTATCTAAGGAGAGTTCTATTTTTGCTACGATATCCTGAGGAGAAAAGAAATCAGCAAGAATACCATTTACGCCATCTTGAATAACCTCTGTAACAGGATGGGTATTTGAAGCTATGATCAGGCATCCGGTGGACATGGCCTCCAACATTGACCAGGATAAGACAAAAGGTCTTGTTAAATATACATGGACGGACGATGTTCTTAATACCTGAAGATATTGAGAATAGGGCAGCCTGCCCGTGAAGTGCAAGCGTGATAAGTCAAAATCAAATTGATCCAGCATTAATTGCTTGTAACTTTTTCCATCCGGAAGAGATCGGCCATAGGCGACTCTATCCTCATCCACAATTATCACATGACAATTTTTCCGATTTTTCTGCAATAAGGAAACTGATTCCATGAATTGAGGAAATCCGCGATATGGATGTCATTCAGAAATACAATGCCATGATGAATGATCAGCAGTATCAGAATA
>CAZIJZ010000145.1:0-1854 GCA_964539765.1 uncultured Smithella sp. | reverse complement strand
ACAGAAGCATCGCGCATTTTGCGCAGGGCAAAAACGATCAGGGATGTTTTGACGCTCACAAGGCCTGCGAGTTGGGAAATTGTTCGGCGCTGCAATCAGCGGCGGGAAAAAAGTTGTGTCCGTGATAAGAAAGTTCAAGTTTTGATCTCATCTATTGAAAAGATATGACAAAAAAACGCATTGACCTGATCATCTTACTTCTCATCGTTTCCTGCCTCGTATCTTTCGGACGGATTGCCGGCAACGATTTCATTAATTTCGACGACAATAAATATATCACTGACAATCACAGCATTCAATCAGGCATTAATCTGCAAAACACTAAATGGGCGGCGACGGCTGTTGTGGTTAGTAACTGGCATCCATTGACGCTGATTTCACACATGCTGGACTGGCAACTTTTCGGAGCCAATGCTGCCGGACATCATCTGGTCAGCCTGCTGCTGCATATCGGCGCGGTTATTCTTTTGTTTCTCTTTTTGTATAAAACAACCAATCATCTCTGGCCCTCGGCTTTTGCCGCGGCTTTCTTCGCCCTGCATCCCCTCAGAGTCGAATCGGTCGCCTGGGCGGCAGAACGTAAAGACGTCTTAAGCATGTTCTTCGCCATGGCTACTTTTTACACGTATGCTTTCTATGCTGAAAATCGTAAAATATCGAAATATCTTCTGTGTCTGTTCTTGTTTGCCCTGGCATTGATGTCCAAACCGATGATGGTCACCCTGCCGTTTGTTTTACTGCTCCTGGATTACTGGCCGCTGAAACGTTTGGATTCTTTTTCAACTGCAAAGGACAACATGCTTAAAAAAGCGGGGAGACTTGTATCAGAAAAAATCCCCTTCTTCATTTTAACGATTGCGGTTAGCGCCATTGCCTTCTGGACACATTCATCGGGAAGTTCTGCGCATTCAGAAAATTTTGCACCAGTCTTTATGCGGTGTGCTAACGCCGTCGTCTCCTATGCCGCTTATCTGGGAAAAACTTTCTGGCCGGCAAATCTTGCCGTATATTACCCCTATAATTTATATTTCTCTTTTGGGAAGATCCTATTTCCCGCTGCCATCATTTTATTGATTACAGCCTATGTCCTTTATCAATTCAGGAAACTACCTTTTCTGTTTGTCGGTTGGTTCTGGTATCTTGGTACACTAATCCCCATCATCGGTCTGATTCAAGTAGGTTCTCAGGCTATGGCCGACCGATATACCTATCTGCCATCTATCGGGATTGCCGTTATGCTCTCCTGGAGCATTCCGTTATTTTTCCCTCGTAAAGAAACCCGTAAAAAGATTTTATTCCCCGCGGGAATTGTCTTTATTATTCTTCTGATGATCTTGACCTGGCGGCAGTGCGGTTACTGGAAAAACAGCATAACTTTATTCAGTCATACTTTAAAGATCACCACAAATAATTACATCGCTCATAATCATCTTGCCTCTGCTCTGATAAAAAATAACAGATTTGATCAAGCGATGCATCACTACAACGAAGCAATTCGCATCAATCCTCTTTACACTCATGCCTATTTAAATAGAGGGATGGCTCATCACCTTTTTGGCAGCAAGCAGAGCGCGTTAAACGACTTCCGGGAAGCCATCCGGCACCTTCCTCAAACCACGGAATTTGCCTCAGTCTATAATAATATTGGAGCAACTTACACAGATCTTGGCCAATATCAATCAGCGATCATCAGTTATAATCAGGCAATTCTTCTGAAACCGGATTATGCCGATGCTTATAACAACAGGGCTTTCGTTTATTTTCAACTGAACAAAATTAATCAGGGATGTTTTGACGCTCACAAGGCCTGCGAGTTGGGAAATTGTTCGGCACTGCAATCGGCTCAAAACAAGA
>CAZIJZ010000144.1:0-1881 GCA_964539765.1 uncultured Smithella sp. | reverse complement strand
CGCAGTCGGGTTGATCAAAGAGGAAATGCAACAGTAAAAAAACAAGCGTCATCCGGCCGCAAGCAATCAGCCGGAAATGCGGCTTCAGGGAAAAGATCACCGGCCGGTGCGGTAAAAAACAAAAAAACATGATGGAAAAGAAATTAATTTTTTTATCCGGAAGATATTGAGGATGCATAAGAAGGGAGAAAGGGTATGTCAACCAAAGAAGGTTATTTTCGGGCGTTGAGCAAACTGAGCATAGAAATGGGAACGACGGAAGATAGGGATAAAATGCTGCATTTGATCGTTTCCACGGCGATGAATACGTTAAAAGCCAAGGCCGCCGTTATTTTTCTCAGAGATGAAGATTCGGAAAATTTCATCAATAATAAACCGGCCGCCCAGGTCGGGCTTTCCGATAAATACGTTCATGCCGGCACGGCGCATGCTGTCAAAATAAGTCCGCAATTGCTCAAAGACGGTTATATGTATTTTCGTGATGCTACAACGGACAAGCGTTTGAAAAACCACCCGGCAAAGAAAGCCGAGGGAATCGGTTCGATTGTTTCCGTGCCGGTGAAGGATAAGGGCCGGATGCTCGGAATACTCAGTCTCTATACCAAAGAAGTTCGCAAATTTTCCAAAGATGAAATAGATTTTCTTTCCATTCTCGCCGATCAGGGCGGTTTTGCTATTGAAAACGCCAATCTTATCAAGAGACTGCGCAAGCAATCACAGATATTTCTCGATTTGTCTGCCAGTATGTCGTCAAGTCTTGATGTGAAAAAAATTATTCAGGCTATGACTAACGAACTGGTGGAAACGCTGAGGATAAAGGCTGCTTCAGTGAGACTTTTGGATGAAGAAACGCTGACTGTAAAACTGATTACCAGTTTTGGTTTGAGTGATAAGTATCTCAACAAGGGCCCGGTAGCGGCGGATAAAAACATTGCCCGGGCTCTCAAGGGAGAAACAATATATATTAAGGATGTTTCTATTGATCCAGGAATTCAGTATAAAAAGGAAAAAGCGGAAGAAGGCATTGTTTCCATGCTTTACGTTCCCATTAAATCCCAGGATAAAGTGATTGGTGTTCTCAATATTTACAGCAGTTGGTCCAGAGAATTTACAGATGACGAGATTTTGCTGGTCAAAGCGTTGGCGTATCAGGGAGGGCTGGCCATCAGCAATGCCAGCATGTATATTATGCTGCAGGAAGATATCAAGGACTTGAAGGACAATATTTGGAGCCATAAGTGCTGGTTCTAGGATCATGTCCTTTCGAAGCGAAGCGAGAAATCTTTTTCTAATAGTGGTGTAAAATTATTTCAAACAAAAGCCACTCACCGAAGGAGGTCAAATTCAATGATTGCCGGGAAGAGTATTGATAAACTGAAAGTCGGAGACGTAGCAGAGTTTGCCAAAACAGTTACGGAAACAGATATCTATTTATATGCCGGCATTACCGGCGATTTTAATCCGGCACATGTCAACGAGGAATACGCCAAAAACACTTTTTTTAAGACACGCATCGCGCATGGCATGCTTACCGCCGGATTTATTTCCGCCATCATTGCCAATCAGTTGCCCGGCCCCGGCACTATCTATTTGAATCAAAATTTAAGTTTCCTTGCGCCCGTGCATATCGGCGATACGGTGACCGGACGGGTGGAAGTTCTGGAACTGAATGTAGAGAAAAACCGGGTGCGTCTGAAAACCACCTGTGCCAATCAGGAAGGTACGGTCGTGCTTTCCGGCGAAGGGTTAGTCAGCCCGCCGAAAGCTTCTAAAGTATGATGAATAATTATTTGTCGTTAGATTTTTTGGCAAATGAAAATCTCGAGTGTCCGAAATAACTGACGATTGCTACGACGGGAATTAAAAGCGCGCCGGCGATTT
>CAZIJZ010000143.1:0-1914 GCA_964539765.1 uncultured Smithella sp. | reverse complement strand
CTTGTTGACGACCAGGGTCGCCAGCGCTTCGCCTTCGATGTCTTCCGCGATGATGAGCAGAGGTTTGCCCATCTTGGCAATTTGTTCCAGAATCGGCAGCAGGTCTTTCATGCCGCTGATTTTCTTTTCGTAAATGAGAATTAAAACGTCATCCAGAGCGACAAGCATTTTGTCGGCATTCGTCACAAAGTAAGGAGAAAGATAACCGCGGTCAAACTGCATACCTTCGACGATCTCCAACTCGGTTTCCAGACCTTTGGCTTCTTCAACCGTGATAACGCCTTCCTTGCCGACTTTATCCATGGCGCCAGCGATGATGTTACCGATGGTTTCATCGTTGTTGGCGGAAATGGTGCCGACCTGGGCGATTTCTTTCTGATCTTTGGTGGGTTTGCTCATCTTGCTGAGTTCTTTGACGACGGTTTCGACAGCCTTGTCGATACCGCGTTTAATATCCATGGGGTTGCTGCCTGCGGCGACGGCTTTAACGCCCTCGCGGTAAATGGCCTGTGCCAGGAGAGTTGCCGTGGTGGTGCCGTCACCGGCGACGTCGCTGGTTTTGCTGGCGACTTCTTTGACCATCTGTGCGCCCATGTTTTCAAATTTATCTTCCAGTTCGATTTCTTTGGCTACGGTCACGCCGTCTTTGGTGACGGTGGGTGAACCATAACTTTTATCAATAATGACGTTACGTCCTTTAGGGCCGAGTGTTACTTTTACAGCGTCGGCCAAGGTGTTGACGCCCTTCAGCATGGATTTTCTTGCTTCTTCATCATAAAGAAGTATTTTTGATCCCATTGTATATATTCCTCCTTAGTAGTTTCTTATTTTTCAATGATACCGAGAATGTCGTCTTCTCTCATAATCAGGTATTCTTCGCCGTCGATTTTGACTTCGGTTCCACCGTATTTGCTGAAAAGGACCTTATCGCCCACGGTCACTTCGGGTTTGATCAGTTTACCGTCATCGGCAACCTTGCCCTTACCTACCGCAACGACTTTTCCTTCAATCGGTTTTTCTTTGGCTGTGTCGGGAATGATGATTCCCCCTTTGGTTTTGTGCTCTTCTTCCAAACGTTTTACAATGATTCTATCCTGTAAAGGTCTGATTTTCATACTCTTTTACTCCTTTCTTTCTTATTGTAATTATATTTAGAGTGCTGATTTAACAGGGGTATTTTATGCACCATTTTTAATATGTCAAGGTGCCTGAGGGCATTTATATCAATTAAAATAAATAATCCAGCATTTCTTTGAGGGAGCCGACCTTGTGAATTTCCATTTTGGCTGTTTTTTCCAATTGTGCCGCGTTTGTTTTGGGCACCAGACAGCGGTTAAAGCCCAGACGAGCCGCTTCTTTGACGCGCACCTCCATTTGTGAAACCGCCCGGACTTCTCCGGCCAGTCCCACTTCACCCAGAACGATCGTCCGGCCATCAATCGGCTTATCCAAAAAACTCGACGTCATGGCGGCAACGATGCCCAGATCAACCGCGGGTTCTTCCACTTTTACCCCGCCGGCAACATTAATAAAAATATCCGAGCCGCCCAGATGCAGGCCGCAAATCTTATCCAGCACCGCCACCAGTAATGAAACGCGGTTATAATCCACACCGATGGCCGTACGCCTGGGAGTCCCGAAACTTGTCGAGCTCACCAGCGCCTGAATTTCCACCAGAATCGGCCTCGTTCCTTCCAGAGAGGGCACAACCACGGAACCGGCAACATTCTGCGGCCGCTCCGCCAGAAAAAAAGTGGAGGGATTGGGAACTTCAATCAACCCCTTCTCCCGCATTTCGAAAACGCCGATTTCATTAGTCGGGCCGAATCGGTTCTTCATGCCCCGGACAATGCGATAGGAATGAGAGGAATCGCCTTCAAAGTAAAGCACGGTATCCACCATGTGTTCCAGCAC
>CAZIJZ010000142.1:0-1966 GCA_964539765.1 uncultured Smithella sp. | reverse complement strand
CGGAATGACATTTTCCTGGATTCCGGCTAAGCCCATGCCGGAATGACGGTGGTACATGGATCCCCGATAGGTACATTCGGGGATGACATATGCTGTGAATCCACCTCCGTCCCGATACATTATCGGGACACCTCCGCCAGCGGAGGATATAAAATGAAAAAATGTTCTACGTTCTATGCTCTTGGTTCATAGCAAAATAAAGTAATTAAGATTTTACCATTTTATCGTAATCTGCATGATTTCCTATCCATATCCAAAGCAACCCGTCAGGTTGTTCAACAGCCAATGCCCTATAATGAATTCCTATACGCACTGATCTATAATTGCCGATTTTTTTTAAATGTAATGATGGGTGTGATGGGTCTGTTTTCAGAATTTCAAAACTTTTATCTGCCAAATTCTTTATTGTCAACGGAAGTTTTTCATAGCACTCCCAGAAATGTGAAGAAGCAAAGTGCTTCAAATTTGTTTAGACCTTCCTTTTTTATGTGCCAATATTGAGTCCTGCGCCAGTTTGTCGAGCTTGCCTGAGAGAACGTCGTTTTCTATTTGTTCATCCCATATCTCAGAGTCGTGTTTTAAAAACCATGCCCTGAAAGCGCGCAGTTCCGCATTACTGAGTTTTTTGATTTCATGTTCAATGTTTTGTATTCTATTCATTTCAAGGTTCCGTATTCATTGTTGCATGAGCAATTATTTTCATAATTATATTTTATATATTTATAAGCCCAAATATTATCTTTGTCAAATAAAGAAAAGTTCAAAATTAGAAAAGACAGTGTTTCCACACGGCACTGCGTGCCTTAAAAAAGTGAATGGTGTCCCGCTACGCTGCGCTTCGGGGATAGTTCGACTTACGTTTCGAACTGCGCTACGTTTGTTCTCAACTGGTCTCACTAAATAGTGAATGGTGAAAAGAAAACACCGGTTTATGGTTGATGGTTAAAATAACAGTGAATAGTTAGTATAAAGTGATTTTTTGAATAAAAACAAAATCTTTTTTATTGCATGTATAAAGTTTGAGACTATGGTTTAGAGACGTTGCGGCAATCAAGGCATCTGGTATTTGTAGTCCGTGGCTTTTTGCGTATTTTTCAATAAGTCCCGAAGCTATAATAGATGTTTCTTCGTCGATATGAAATATTCGGATTGATGATAAATGACGTTTTATCTTATTGAGTTCAACCTTATTTAAGGCGCCATAGTATAGTTCCATTGCGGTGACAATACTTATGGATATTTTATCAAGGCCTATTTTTTCTATTGTTTGAATTACTGCGGGATTCTTTTTGAGTACTTCAATGATAATGTTTGTATCACATAGAATCATCTTTTGTTACCGCCATGCTTTTTTTCTTATATCCGCAAGTGTGATTTCTCGCAATTTCCATATTCCAAATAATTTTCTAAAATCACCTTTTTTTGATGATATTGATTTACACTGTCTTTCTTTTTCAACATCAATAAAATTTATTTCATTCAAAAAGCTGATTAGAGCATTTGTTTTTTTGGCATCTTTGACATGGATAACTATTTTTTGCATGATAACCTCCTCTTTACCTTTATAAAGTTACCAAAATAGCTGTTAAGAGTAAAGGGATAATAAAAAAGTCCTAAGGCCTATGTTGAAAATAGTGAATGGTGTCCCACGGCGCTTACGCTCCTTAAAAAGCCCGTGTATGTCATCCCCCGAATGGGCCACAACATGTCATCCCCGAATGGGTTTGTCGGGGATCCACTCCCACCGGTGTCATTCCGGCGTGGGCCACAATATGTCATCCCCGAATGTACCTATCGGGGATCCACGTACCTCTGTCATTCCGGCATGGGCTTAGCCGGAATCTATGCATGAAAAATAGGTCACTTCCTCGTCTTCCCGGCGGAGGCCGGGAACCAGGAATTAATAAATACTGGATACCGGCCTTCGCCGGTATGACGAACAGTCGGGTCATTCCGACCGGAGGGA
>CAZIJZ010000141.1:0-2004 GCA_964539765.1 uncultured Smithella sp. | reverse complement strand
CGCTTGACCCTCCGAGTGGGCTCGAGGCCCTGCTGCGAGCGGAGCTCGCGCACGTACTGGCCCAAGATCGTGCGCCCGCCATCGTAGCCGAGTTCCCGGATCTCCCGCAGGATGCGGGTCGTCGTCAGCCTCTTGTCCACCCGCAACCGAATCGCCGCTCGGTATGACTCGAGCTTGCTCGACTGGGCGTCGTCCTTCGCGGCGCTCGACAGGCCCAGGTCGCGCAACCCCCGGATCACGACCTTGCGCGAGAGCCCCACTCGCCGGGCAATCTCCCGGGAGCCGTAGTGCGGATGCAGTCGAGCGATCTCCTCGCGAATCGGCTCCGTGATCTCGGAGCTCGGCTTCCGTCGTCGAGAGGTCGACCTCGCCTCGGGCTTGGCGCTGGCGGCACCGTTCACCGCCGGCACAGTCGGCGGCGTGCCGTCGCCGATCGCCGCCGGGCTCGTCGGTCCATCCTCGTTTATCGTCCGCTGGCGGGGATCGCCTTCGGTCACGCGCGTCGAGTTCGTCACGGCATGGCTCCTGGGGTGCGAAGTCCTCCGCGGCCGGTGGGGCGCCCACGGCGCCGAGCCGCTGGGCGGTCACTCGAAGCTCCGCCAACAGGCTCCGCCAGCGCGCCTCGAGCCGTCGGCGCTCCGGTGGTGCCAACTCCTCCGGCAGCGTGAAGAGGGTGAGCTCCTGCAGCGCAGCGCTGAGGCGCTCGAGCTCGGCCTCGAGGTCCCGCGCCTGCGGCGAGAGCGTCTGACGCCGCGCCGCGTCGGGTCGAAGCAGACGGAGCGGGTCACGCAATAGCTCGCTGCGGTCGTGCTCGTCGGCCCGATACCACGCCTGCACCAGAGCCAACGCGTCTCGCTGCCGGAGCTGATGGCGGGCAATGGCCCCGAGCACGCGGTCCTGGTCCTCGTGCGCCAGGCGAATCAGCTCGTGCCCGAGCGTAGGCCCGATCACTCCCCGGCCGAGCTCGTCCTGCCCGCGGCGCGAGAGCCCGCGGCCCAGCGCCATGCGTCGCTCGACCCACTGGCGCTTGTGCCCAAGCAGTCGCCCGATCGCAACCGGGCCGAGCTGCTCCTCGTCGCGAAGCGAGCAGACCACCCGCGCCTCGTCGAGCGCCGTGCTGGTGCGCGCCGGGGCGTTGGCCGCGAGCAGTCGGCGCTTGTGTTCCGCGCTCGACCCGGCTCCGTCCACCACCACGGGCACCACGCGGTAGCCTCGCTCGCGCCACCGCGCCAGGCGCTTGAGTCCGTCGAGCACCTCGTAGTCGCCGTCGGGAAGAAGCGCGACCAACAGCGGGAATTCCGGACCGAGCTGGTCACCGCCGCGTGCAACGCCCGGCCGCAGCCGCGCGTAGTGGGTCCGTAGCCGCTCGATCGGTACCAGCTGCACCCCACCAGCGATCTCGTCGCAGCGGTCTGCTCCCGCCGCCCGCCGCGTCGCCTCCGGTGGCTTCCCCGCCAGCACCCCGGGCTCGACCCCGCTCAGCACGGTCCCCCTTCCTCCTGGTCGGGCTCGAGCTCGCGATGCCCCACCACGCGCATCCGGGGCCGCCCCCGGTACTCGTCGTGCTCGAGTCGCACCAGCAACTCGCGACCCACCAGCGGCCCGAGCGAGATCGCCTCGCCTGCCTGTGGCTCCAGACCACACGCGCGGAACACCTCGACCAGTCGGCGCCGTGCCATCGCTGCACCCCGCTCGCTCGCTCCCTCGAGCACGAAGTACTCGGCCACGCAGCCATACGCCGGGGCTACGTCCGAGAGCGCGTAGAGCACCTGGATCATGCGACTCCCGCGCTCGCTCTCGCGCCAGCGCGCGCTGCGAACGACGCCCGGGTAGTAGCCCTCCGCGGGCACCTCGTCCGTGATGTCGCTTGGCTCGAAGCGTCTCGTCATCTCGGTCCCTCGCTTGGCGTGCCGTCAGCACCAACCGCGCCGATCAGGAGCACACCACCGACCCGCATGGAGGCTGGACCGTGACGCTATGTCCCAACTTCCGGCCGGATATCCC
>CAZIJZ010000140.1:0-2090 GCA_964539765.1 uncultured Smithella sp. | reverse complement strand
ATGTTTTCTATACGGAAAAACAATCTGTAAAAAGATACCTGCTTGTTTTCTTCTCATTTGTGCTGGCGTTGTTGAGCAAGCCCATGGTCATCACGTTGCCTGTGATTATGATCTTACTGGATTACTGGCCGCTGAAACGCTTTGAAAATCAAAAAGGGTTATCTCATCTGATTTTATGGCAGATCAAGGAAAAGTTGCCGTTTATTATTTTATCACTGGCTCTTGTTTTTATAACTTTTTATACACCCGACAGAACGGAAATAAAATATCTTCCATTGAATACCCGGCTAACCAACGCTCCGGTTGCTTTTCTGACGTATCTTATAAAAACCTTCTGGCCTAACAATCTGGCTATTTTTTACCCTTTCCCTGCTGATATTCCCGCATGGAAAGTTGCAGGCGCAGTCATTCTGATCACCACGCTCAGTTTTTTTGTCATTGCAACAGTCAAGCGTTTCCCCTATCTTTTTATCGGCTGGTTCTGGTTTGCGATAGCGGTTCTGCCCGTTATTAAAATTGCTTCCGTTGGCAATGACGCCATGGCCGACCGCTACCATTATTTGCCTTCCATAGGAATTGCCGTTATACTGGCTTGGGGAATTACGTCTTTCTTTAAAAAGGAGAAACTCAAAAATAAGTTTATCTACTCTGCCGGAGTAATTTTTACAGCCATCATGGCCTTTTTATCATGGAACCAATGCGGCTACTGGCAAAACAGTCTCGATCTCTCGAACCACGCATTGCGAGTCACAAAAAATAATTTTGTGGCGCATAACAACATTGCCTCAGCTTTAATTGACCAGGGTCACTTTGAAGATGCCATTGATCACTACAATAATGCAATCCTTCTGGAACCCGGGTATGCTGACGCCTATTACAACAGAGGAATTGCTTACCACAAACTTGGTGACTACTGGCAAGCCATTCAAAATTATAACCAGGCTATTCAATTAGTTCCCCATAAAGGAATTTATTACAACAATAAGGGCACTGCTCATATCATGCTGGGCCAATATCAAAATGCTCTGGCAGATTATGACAAGTCCATCCTGATCAATCATAACGATGGCGATGCTTATAACAACAGGGCTTTTGTTTATTTAAAAATGAGGAATTTTACGTCCGGATGCGCCAACGCGCAAAAAGCCTGCAAACTGGGAATTTGCGACACGTTGTTATGGGCAAAAAGTAAGGGATATTGTAATTGACAGATATTTATCTTTAACAAAAATGTTTTTTTGTTTATGAACAAGGAAACGATTTTAAAATACTTATAACATTAATTGCAATTATGTTTAATATGCCACAAATCACTGGATACAAAACAAAACTTCTTTTATTCATCATTCTGGTCGCGGTTACTCTTGCTGTCTACTGGCAGGTGCATCAATTTGATTTTGTCAATATTGACGACAATATCTATGTCACGGAAAACTATCACATCAAGTCGGGCATCACCCTCCAGAGCATCCGCTGGGCCTTCAGCACCACCTACGCGGAATTCTGGCATCCTCTAACCTGGCTCTCTCTGATGGCCGATTATGAGCTTTATGGTCTCCATGCCGGGGGATACCATGTCACCAACCTCATCTTTCATATCCTCAGCACCTTGTTGTTGTTCTGGCTCTTTCACCGCATGACGGGAGCCCTCTGGAAAAGCGCCTTTATCGCCGCTTTCTTCGCTCTCCATCCCCTGCATGTGGAATCCGTTGCCTGGATATCAGAACGTAAAGATGTCTTAAGCGCTTTCTTCTGGATGTTGACCTTATGTTTTTATGTTTTCTATACGGAAAAACAATCTGTAAAAAGATACCTGCTTGTTTTCTTCTCATTTGTGCTGGCGTTATTGAGCAAGCCCATGGTGGTGACGCTGCCTCTTATTATGATCTTATTGGATTACTGGCCGCTGAAACGCTTTGAATTACGAAAAGATAATTTATTTGCGTGGCAGATCAAGGAAAAACTGCCGTTTTTGGTGCTCTCCGCTGTCTTCGCGGTTATTACAATTTTTGCCCAGCAGAAACCTTACGACCCCGAAGCTTCTTTTGCCCTGACTTCACGATTGATCAATGTTCCGGTTACCTTTGTAA
>CAZIJZ010000139.1:0-2112 GCA_964539765.1 uncultured Smithella sp. | reverse complement strand
TTTTTGAAAACTTACTTGGTATTATGCCCGGTAAACCAATCGTTTATATGTTGAAATCAACTTGGTATAACCATGAAAATAAATCGTATTGTTTACAAAGAGTTGGCAAACGAAATCGGCAAACAATTGTCTTTACCCTACTTTCAGATTGTTCGTCGTTGTCAGAAGGCTGAAGTATTCCCCGGTAATTGCGCCGTCATCCCCGCAACCAATTTCCTGATGCTTACCGAATAGTTACACTCGACAGTCCCGATGCTACTTCGGGATCAGAAAGACATGGCTGAACTGGGGGAAAAAACAAGATATCTCCCCAGTGGAGCTGGACTATAGCCGCTGGTCGATATGACAACGTTTCATTGAGACACTGCCCTTGAATCCTGCGTCACAATTATTATATCTTGCAATTATGCCCGTGAATGGATATAATTCACGCCATGAATAATTATACATTTCCGCGTTATACCATAAAAGCCCTGAATCAGCGATTGGGCGTAATGCCGGCAGTTGTAGTCACTGGCGCGCGTCAAACGGGCAAGAGCACTCTGGTCAAGGTGCTTACAAAGGGCAAACGGTCTTATTATTCCCTCGATGATCTGGATATCGTTGATCTCGCCAGAAACAATCCCGAAGCGCTGGTCGGTGGCGAAGTCAATATAACCCTTGATGAAGTTCAGCGGGAGCCCTCTCTTCTTCTTGCCGTAAAACGATCCATTGATTCCAGGCGGCAGCCAGGCAGGTTTCTCCTGACTGGATCGGCCAACCTTCTCCTGATGCGAAATGTATCGGAATCGCTTGCCGGTCGCGCCAGTTACCTCACCCTATGGCCCATGACCCGGCGTGAACAACTGGGGCTTGGCCGGTGTGGACTCTGGGAAGAGCTGATCGCGGGGAAAGACGCGCAATGGCCGGAAATTATTGCCGAGGACAAAACGCCATCTGAAGACTGGCAGGCATTTGCCCGGAGGGGAGGATTCCCCACCCCTGCGCTGCACATGACTAAAACTGAGGAAAGAACAATTTGGTTTGACGGATATGTGCGAACTTATCTGGAGCGTGACTTGCAAATGCTGTCCACCATCGCCGCACTGCCTGATTTCCGCCGTCTGATGAGAGCGGCCTGTCTTCGTCTGGGGCAGATTTTCAATCAAACGGAAGTGGCTCGCGATTTATCGCTCAAACAACCAACGGTACATCGTTATCTGAATTTACTGGAGACCTCTCACCTGTTGGTTCGTTTGCCAGCTTACTCGGTGAACCGCACCAAACGGTTGCTTAAATCGCCCAAACTTTACTGGGGTGATGTCGGCCTGGCTCTCTATCTTTCCGGGATGCCTGAACCCTCCGGCGCGCATCTTGAAAATATTGTGCTTCTTGATCTTATGGTCTGGCAATCCGGCAGAATGCAAAACACGGGTATACTCTACTGGCGAACGACTACAGGCGAGGAAGTTGATCTGGTGATTGAGACGGAAAGTCACGTTTGGCCCATCGAGATAAAATCTACTGCCAATCCCAGAGTGAAAGACGCCGCGAACCTGATTGCTTTTCAGAATGAGTACGGCAAAAAATCACGCGCGGGTTTGCTTCTGCATAACGGAAAAGAAACAGCATGGCTAACGCCAACCGTTCTTGCCGTTCCCTGGTGGAAGGTTGTTTAAATAAAAAACAGGACGCACCGGAATCAGTGTCTGCAGATTTTGTTACATGCGATGATCGGCTGCTGAAAAAGTGTTTGAAAACAGGATTAAAAATATGGTGCGGCAATCCCCTGCAATATTGCCTCAAGGAGAATTTAAAATGAAAAGTGCAAAATACATGACTGAAGATAATATAATTGAAAAAGGTATCGACCTTCTAATCAAGGGTCTAGGGCCAGTTCAGGCCATACGGTTTATGAACATCTCCAAAGAAGTTAAAATGGAAAGCGTCAAGAGACATAGACTGTGGCAAAAACAATTAGACAAAGATAAGTTCTTCAAAAAGGTTTTCAATTAATCGGGGCAGGGGCACAGCATGCTGACCGACGCAAGAGATTGCAGAGCATTGGCCAGTTGCTCACCCCTTGTCATTGCCAGACACGATCCGGCAATCCAGTTATTATTCTCCCCATTC
>CAZIJZ010000138.1:0-2132 GCA_964539765.1 uncultured Smithella sp. | reverse complement strand
TATGCACTGGGTTTTGAGCCGATCTGGATGACAGCCGATAATCTGAAAATCTACCGCGGAATCCAGCTCACCCGATACAAAGATGAAAGCTACCTTCCTTGGGTGAAAAAAATGACGGCAAAAGACCGAATGATTCTTCTTCGCAATGGTAAACCGCAGATTGAAGGTCTTGAATGGCACGAAGTGACGCCGACGGTCTGGAGCGGAAAACTCGAACAAAAAAAATAAAAAAAGATAATCAACTAACATGGCCAGTAAATCTGAAGAAGATAACGAATTATTATCCCGCTGTGTTTCAGGAGAAAATAAGTCTCAACCGGCATCGAAGACACAATATCTTTGTGTCACGATTTTTTTTCTTATCTATCTTATAGTCGGAATCACTGCTTATAAAGATTATGGTGCTGCCTGGGATGAACCCATGCACCGGCAAATTGCCATGGTGTCGGCAAAACATCTGGCAAGTATTTTTCTACCAAATTATCAGTCTGCGGAATTTACTTCCTTGCCTGCTTTAGCGGAATATTCGGCCAGACAATATGGTGTGGTATTCGATTTGCCCATGTATGCTGTTGAAGTACTTTTAGGCTATAAAAATGGAATGTCCGAAATTTACTATCTGCGCCATCTTGGCACTTTTTTATTGTTTTATATCAGTGTCTTCTTTTTCTATTTAATTGTCAAAAATCGATTTGACAGTTGGCCGTTGGGGCTTACGGGGGCTCTTTTCCTGGTTTTAAGTCCCCGTATTTTTGCCGATTCCTTTTACGGGAAGGATGTCGTTTTTCTTTCTTTATTCATCATAGCAATATATTTCTTCGTCCGTTTTCTGACAAATAAAACAAGCATGAATGCGATACTCTTCGCTCTGGCTACTGCCCTCATGGTCAGTCAGAGAATAACGGGAATATTCGTCCCGGTGCTCGCTGTTTTGATGATGGGCATCGATATAGTAAAGACAGAAAAATCCTTCCATAACTTTCCAAAGAAAATATCGCCTTTATTAATCTACCTGCTTTCTTTTTTTATTTTTACAGTACTGTTCTGGCCCTATCTCTGGGATGATCCTGTGGGTAATTTTATTAATGCTTTTAATGTGATGAATCAATTTCCCATTACATACGACATTCTCTATCTCGGCACATTCATTAAGTCGACGCAGGTGCCGTGGCATTACATTCCGTTCTGGATAATGATTACCACGCCTCTCCTCTACATTTTTTTCTTTTTTCTCGGTTTCTTTCAGATTATTAAAGGAATGATCAAAAATGGCAGACAGCTCTATTCCGGCAACAACGAACAGCAGGATTTCCTTTTTCTTTTATTATTTGTCACGCCTCTGGTTGCCGTCATTGTTCTTAACTCCGCACTATACGACGGCTGGCGACACATGTACTTTATCTATGCGCCTTTTCTCCTCGTCGCAATGACCGGATTTGGAGCAGTTGTTAAGATGATAAGGGCTGGACGATCCGGCCGTGAACGCTGCGCCGCTGTATTCATTGTTGCTGTCATCGCAACCGGCATTATCACCACAGCCTATCAGATGATTAGAAATCACCCCTTTCAAAATGTATATTTCAATGTCTTGGCGGGGAAGAATGCCGGACAGAATTTTGAACTTGATTACTGGGGACTATCATTCCGTCAGGGGCTGGAATACATCGTTCATAACGACAAAAGACCTGTCATAAAATTAGCGGCAAATATTCCTTACCTTTGTGCGAATAATGCCATATTTTTGGAAAAACATGACATCAACAGGCTGCAGTTGGCTCATATTAATCATGCGGATTATTTTTTGAGCAATTACCGCTGGCATCCAGAGGAATATCCTCTGAATCGAGAGGTATTTACAATTGTGGTTGATAATCAAAAAATACTGTCAGTGTTTAAAATGCGTTGAAAAGCGGATTTTCGTTTTTTTAAACGGCGGTTATTTGTTCAATGCGTCCGAAATAATTTTATCGTAATATCTGAATTTCCTTGATATATAAAATCTATCTCGGCATGTTATTTATACTTTAATAATTGCTGACGTCATATTTTTCAATTACGTAAATACCAACCTTTGGCCGGGTGCAAATGGATCAAAAAACCGAAGCCGACATTGTGGTCAGGGTTTTAAAAGG
>CAZIJZ010000137.1:0-2143 GCA_964539765.1 uncultured Smithella sp. | reverse complement strand
GGTTCTTCCTGCCGGTGAAGGTCAGGACGCTTTTGAATATTATTTCCTTCAAACCGTCAACACCATAAAGAGCAGCGAATTTGACATAGGGTTCGTTTCCCTTCGCGAAATCCTTCAGGGCGGCGGTTACCGACATGTCAAATTTTGCATTTTTGACATTGAGCAGAGCAAGGACAGATTTTTCAGGCTGACTGCGAATAACCCCTTTAGCTCTTTCGATCCATGGCAACACTTCATCGGATTTAGCGTTTTCGAGATCTTCATATAATATTCTTACGCCTTTATGGGTCAAAAAAGTTACTTCCTGCATTTTCCCTCTCCTTTTTATTTTAGTGTGGTTTCTTTCAAGGTTATCTTTGGCTTTATGCTATCAATTACCGCTAGATTGTTCAATTCTTTTTCCCGTATTCGTAAGAATTTGCTTTCTTTGGCAGGAGACGGATTCTTGTTTATCAATAAACTGATATTTCAACCTGATTCCATTTTGCCGAGGAGACCGGCGGCAACATCCACCCGTTGATGTTAATTAGCATTGACACGTCCAAGAGAAATGTGCTTTTCTTGTCCTGCTACTCCGGGAAGAATCAAGGTTTGAAGAAGATATTCCATGGCTGTAATTGCGTTTACATGCCGTTTCAATGGCCGGCAAATGTCCTTCCTGCGGCGGCAAAAAATCCATTTGTACTGGTCGAAGTTTTTCTGGAGAAGTTTGCGAGAGTCGATCGGAGTGCAGGATAAGAATATGAGAAAAAGTATTGGCTTGTATTTCGCTATTGCCTTCCTATTGATGAGTGTTACGTTCAGCGGTTGTTCAAATTCATCCGGTTCCGATTCGTCTGATTCCGGTTCGATTTATTCTGATTCGACGCCGAAGATTTCTGCCGCCTCATTGCCGTCCTGCCTGATTGGCCGGGTTTACAGCCAGCAGATCAGTGTTACCGGCGGCAGCGGCACGATAACGTTCTCTATCACTCAGGGTTCATTGCCGTCGGGTATTACGCTTTCCCCAGCCGGCAGAATTGCCGGCACGACGTGGGTGTCTCCGGGGGTATTTCAGTTTACCGTTACGGTCCAAGATGCTGAAGGCTCAGACACACAAGATTTTTCCCTGACCGTTGTCGCGGAAGCTGCTGCCCAGCCGCATCCGTATGAAACGATCAGGAACAATCCATCCTACTACTATGTTTCGCAGGAATCGGGCCTGTGCGGTGCGACAAGTTTTTACATGGCCATGAAATACTATGGTGATCACCTGAAAAATATAAAAACCGGGATCGCAGACGAAGATTGTCCGGCGGAAATCACGGATAAAATTGATTATCCCACTGAACTTTCAGCGACATCTCAGATAGCGACCTATATTCAATATATAGATGATACACTCAATAGTCTGGCCGGCATCCACCTTTCATCGTTGGTCAAGGCCGCTGAAGGTCTTCTGGAGGCGTCAGGCAGCAACACGTTATACAGCGCGGTGATGGCGGGCAATTACGGTGATGACCTCACCGGAACAGAGGATGGCATTTCCGGACAAAAAAGAAATATTTTTCTCAATCAAATTGTTCCGTTTTTGAATACCGGTTCACCCGTGCTGCTGCACCTGTGGCGATCGCCGGTTCTGGGGATTCCTTCGTCCGGCCATTATGTGCTGGTGATCGGATATGATGATTCTGAAAATGTGGTTTACTTTATGGATCCGAATGATCTGAATCACCGGGGGAACCAGTGTGATTGCGTAGCGACCGACAGCGGTAATCCCGACATATGTTTCATTCAAAAGGTTGATTTCGGTCTCTTCATAGAAGATTACTGGTATAAATCCGACGATCCCTACGTACTCAATGCACGATGGGACGGAAACTGGATCGGGTTCCGTCATTAATGCCGTGGCAATATGACCGGCTAATGATATTCTTTTTAGGGAAAGCGTTTCACCTTTTATCTGTTTTACCTGGCAAAAAAATAATTATTTCTTGTCATTCTTTCTAAATGCTATGGCTTATTTTGCGCGCCATGAAAAATTGCCGGTATAGCCAACAACCTTTCTCCTGGTGTATTCAATTCCGCTCCATTTCATACTGCGGTAAAAAGGCATGGAAAGAAAGTTGATTGTATTAAGAATCTGGACCAGCATCGGCAGAAA
>CAZIJZ010000136.1:0-2152 GCA_964539765.1 uncultured Smithella sp. | reverse complement strand
TTTTATCTGCTCAACGAGGAGGAAATCCTCTGGATTGTCAGAAATCTTTTTATCGGCAATAAACTGGAAAAAGGCATTCTCGATATCGGACACAATCACCGGATTGACATGAGAAATTTGAAAGATCCGCTGGTGATCTTTGCCTCCAGCGGCGACAACATCACGCCGCCGCAACAGGCGCTGCACTGGATTTCGGAAGTGTATCCGACAACCGAGGATCTGGTAAAGGCCGGTCAGCGCATCATCTATCTGTTGCACAGTCATATCGGACATCTCGGTATCTTTGTCTCTGCGGCAGTGGCGCGCCGTGAGCACCGCGCTATCATCGAACATATCGAGAAGATGCAGAAACTGAAGCCCGGTCTGTATGAAATGATCATCGAAGGCGAGACCGGTGAACACAACCATTTAAAAGAACAGTTCCATGTGCGTTTCGAGAAAAGAGAAATCAAAGATATTGCCTGCCTGCTTCCGAAGTCGGCATTCGACAAGATGGACCGACTGTCGGTAGCCAACGAGAATCTTTACCTTGCCTTCGGCCGGCCCCTGGTCAAATCGCTGATCCGTCATCCGCAACAGGCAGAGGCGCTGCGCTGGCTTTATCCGGCGCGTGTCAGCCGCTATCTCTGGTCGGATCAGGTAAGCCCCGGGATGAAGATCTTCGAATCGTGGGCGGCGTGGATCAAGGACAATCGCAGCAAAGCGCAGGACTCGAACACCTTTAGTTACATCGAGCGGCGCAACTCGGAGAACATCGCAACCTTTCTGGACGCCTGCCGCGATATACGCGACACCGGCACCGAAGTTATTTTTGAAGCGATTTACCGGGAATAGAAACGCATCTGCAAACACCGAGTGAATTATGAACAATCCAATCAAGGGTCGTCATCCGATAGCCAATGACCTGGCCCGGCGCATGAAGCGCGGCAAGATGGTTTCACTTGATGAGGCGGTGGGCGTCATTCGCGACGGAGATACGCTCGCGTTCGGCGGATTTGTCGGAATCGGATTTGCCGAGGGCGTCGCCAAGGCCATCGAAAAACAATTTGCCGGAAAGGGGAAACCCAAAGACCTCACGATTATCTATTCCGCCGGGATCGGCGACGGTAAAGACAAAGGGCTGAATCACCTTGCTCATGAAGGACTGGTCAACCGCGTCATCGGCGGTCACTGGGGACTGGTTCCCAAACTGCAGAAGCTCGCCATCGAAAACAAGATTGAAGCCTACAATCTTCCCCAGGGGGTCATCTCACACATGTTTCGCGATATCGCGGCGCATAATCCGCGAACACTCTCCAAAGTGGGACTGGGCACGTTTGTCGATCCCCGGCACGGCGGCGGTAAAATCAACCGGAAAACCCGGAACGATATCGTTGAACTGTTGAACTTTGACGGCGAAGACTGTCTGGCCTATAAAACACGGCCTATTCAGATAGCCGTATTGCGCGGAACGACCGCCGATCTGGACGGCAATGTCACCATGGAACGGGAAGCGTTGACAGTGGATGCCCTGTCCATCGCCATGGCGGTGAGAAATTCGGGCGGCGTGGTCATCGTTCAGGTCGAGCGTATTGCGGATCGCGGGACGTTACGCGCCCGTGAGGTCAGGATTCCCGACATTCTTGTGGATTGCGTCGTGGTTGCCGATCCCGACGACCACTGGATGACGTTCGCGGAAAAATACAATCCCGCCTATTCCGGCGAAACCAGGGTGCCGGTAACGTCTCTGGAGCCGCTGCCCCTGGATGAAAGAAAAATCATCGCCCGCCGCGCCGCGCTTGAGCTGAAAGTCAATTCTGTCGTGAACCTGGGAATCGGCGTGCCCGAAAGCATTGCTCGCATCGCAGCGGAAGAAGGTTTGCTCGAGTATCTGACGCTCACGGCGGAACCGGGCGTGATCGGCGGCATTCCCGCGGGCGGCCTGAGCTTCGGGGCGGCAACCAATGTGGAAGCGATCATCGACCAGCCTTACCAGTTCGATTTCTACGACGGCGGCGGACTGGACATCGCCTTTTTAGGCCTGGCGCAGGCTGACCGGGCCGGCAATCTCAACGTGAGCCGCTTCGGTTCCCGCCTGGCCGGAGCGGGAGGCTTTATCAATATCAGTCAGAACGCGAAGAAAGTGGTGTTTGCGGGAACCTTCGTCGCCGGA
>CAZIJZ010000135.1:0-2164 GCA_964539765.1 uncultured Smithella sp. | reverse complement strand
ATGCACTTTATAAATTCCTTTTAGCAAACGGAGTTCAACGTATGTTCCCCATGAACAGAAAGAATCTTTTCGCGTCCGTCATTATATTTTTCTTTTTTATTGTCTTGCTTGCCCTGCCGGCTGTCGCTCAGGAAAGGGCGGGCGAGATCATTCAGCAGTTCGAGAAAAAGGAGGTCGTTCCCCGCGACCTGCCGGATATACCGGTTATTGAACAAAAAGAGGAAAAGGTGCAGGAGGCGCCGGCCGGCCCGAAAATTCTGATCAAACAAATCAACGTAAAAATGCACACAAAAACCGGAGGGGAAGAAAAAGCGCTTCTGCTGACACCGGACGCCATCAACGCCATTACGTCGAAATACGAAAACAGGGAGATCTCGTTCGGGGAAATCAATCAGATCGCCAATGAAATAACGGCCGCTTACCGCAGCAAGGGATATCTTCTGGCGTACGCTTTTATCCCGCAGCAGGAAGTGAAGGACGGGATCCTGGAAATCGGCGTCATCGAAGCGCAACTGGGAGAAATCACCGTCGCGGGCAACACATCCTACAGCACCGATTTTATCCGGAAGCATCTGGAAAAAATCCGTAAAGATCCCTCCATCAAAACAGAAACCCTGCAGAGCTCATTGCTTCTGCTGAACGAATATCCCTCCCTGAACGTCATGGCGGTCATGGAGGCCGGAAAAGAATTCGGCACAACAGACATTGTCGCGCAGGTCAAAGACAGCCGCCCCGTATCGGGGAGTCTTTCCTATGATAATTTCGGCACGGATGTCACCAGCGAAAACCGTCTTAATGCCGATCTGAACATCGGCAATCTGCTGGCCAGCGGCGATCTGCTGACGCTTCGAGGCGTAACCGGCCTGGACGAAACCGATTTTGATAATCTGTCCTACCTCCGGGCGGAATATGCCATTCCGATCATGTATTACGGAACAAAAATGGGGGCCTACTACGCCGACAGCCGATACGAAGTGGGCGAGGAGTATGAACCGCTCGAGATTCACGGGAAAACCCATCTGGCGGGCCTTTATCTGACGCATCCGCTGATCAAGACCAGAGCGAGCGCCCTGGATTTGAAGCTGGGCTTTGATTACAAGGACATTTACGAATACATGCTCGGTGAGTTGGCCAGCAAGGACAAGATTCGCGTCGCCAGTCTGGGAGCAACCTACAATTTCATCGATAAATTCCAGGGAAGAAATATTATTAACCTGACGTATCATCAGGGTATCCGCGATCTGTTCGGAGGAACCGGCAAGAACGAACGGGAATCCAAGCGGCAGAGCTTGTGGGAACAACTGTTCGGCAGCAACGAAGTCGACATCCCGAGAACCCGCACAAGCCGGCTCTACGCCGACGGCGGTTTTTCCAAAGGGACTCTGGACATTGCCCGAATTCAGAAACTTCCCGGATATAATTACATGATCCTGAAAGGGTCCGGTCAGATTTCCGGCGACAATCTGTTTGTGGCTGAACAATTTTTCATCGGCGGAATCAGCACGGTCAGAGGGTTTTCGTCGGCATCGCAGGGCGGCGATCAGGGATACTGTGTTTCAGCCGAATTCCATTTGTCTCCCATTTATCCCGAGGCTAAAATTTTCAATCAGACTTTCGGCGACATGTTCAAGTTTGTTTTATTTGCCGATCACGGCGGCGTGTTTAAAAATGACGCTCTGCCGGGAGAAGACGAGGACGACTATCTGACCAGCATCGGAGCGGGTTTCCGGCTCTATGCAGGAAAACATTTTTCCGTCCGGCTGGATTACGCCGTGCCCAGAATAGACGGCTCCTTTGAAACCGGCGACGCGGAAATCTACGGACAGGTAGCCTTTTTGTTTTAAAACATAATGACATTCACTGTCTGGTCTGGTACAAAACATCCGCATCTTGAATGTTTTTGGAATTTTTACATACAAGTTTCAGTCCCGTGAGAAATTTGGAAACGCATTGGTGCGGGAACAAATTTATTTTACAGGAGGCCTTATAAAAACAAGTTAAAAAGAAGAGCAATACATCAAGAGTAAAAGAAACAGAAAAAAGAAAATCAACAAAACAAGGTTTAAAAAACAGGGAAAAAGAGAAAGGAGGCTTTATGAGTATCAGAAGAGGCAGTAAAGCAAAGGTGCTGTCATGGATCATGACGGTCATGTTTGTCTTATGC
>CAZIJZ010000134.1:0-2193 GCA_964539765.1 uncultured Smithella sp. | reverse complement strand
AACCAGGAAGGCATTGACAACATCATCATCGTTGACCGTCTGGGAACTTCCGATAAATGGAAGAATCTGGTCAATCTTCGCTTCGTCAATTACATTCATAAAGATGATTTTCTGGAAATGATGGACACGGATATGGTGCCCTTTGAAATCGATGCAATCATCCACATGGGCGCCTGCTCATCCACGACGGAACGCGATGCTGATTACCTTTGGCACAATAATTATGCTTATACAAAAATTCTGGCGGAGTGGGCGTTGGAACGCGATGTCCGTTTTATCTACGCCAGTTCGGCGGCAACTTACGGTGACGGAACCAGGGGATTTGCGGACAATCACAAAACCATCGATGAACTCAAACCGATTAACATGTACGGCTATTCCAAGCAGGTGTTCGATCTGTGGGCTCTGCGCCAGAAGCTCGAAAACAGAATGGCAGGAATAAAATTTTTCAATGTCTTCGGTCCCAACGAATATCACAAGGGTGATATGTCCAGCGTCATCTTCAAGGCCTTTCATCAGATTAAGGAAACCGGCGAAGTCAAACTCTTCAAATCCTATAAAAAGGAATACAAAGATGGCGGGCAAATGCGCGATTTTGTCTACATCAAAGACTGCGTCAACGTCATGTGGTGGCTGTTTAAAAATCCGAAGGTCAACGGGATTTTCAATGTGGGCACAGGAAAAGCAAGATCCTGGAACGATCTAATCAAGGCCGTGTTTACGGCCATGAAGAAAAAGACCAACATCGAGTATATCGCCATGCCGGAGGGTCTGCGCAATCAGTACCAGTATTTCACGGAAGCGGAAATGAGCAAATTGAAAAAAGCCGGGTGTCCCGTAAAATTCTCCTCTCTGGAGGATTCTGTCCGGGATTACGTGGTCAATTATTTGCAGAAATCCGATCCGCATTTAGGAAAATAAATTATTCAACTTACGTCACTCCGGCGAAGGCTGGAGTCTAGACATTATTTTCGCAAAAGCGGAAAAATTTTATACACTGGATTCCGGCCTCCGCCGGAATGACTAATGAGACTTTTTACGGAGTTGTTCATGAAAAGAGAAGTTATTTGCATCATCCCCTCACGTTATGAATCCAGCCGTTTTCCCGGCAAGCCGCTGGCCGACCTTTGCGGCAAGCCGATGATTCAGCACGTCTATGAACGTGTGGCAAAAGCCAAAGCCGTTCCCTATGTGGCCGTGGCCACCGACGACCAAAGAATATTCGACACGGTAAAAAATTTCGGCGGCAATGCCGTGATGACGGCAGTCACCCACCGCTCGGGCACGGACAGAATCTCCGAAGCTGTAAAAACACTCAATCTATCCGCTGACGCGATCGTCGTTAACATTCAGGGCGATCAGCCGATTTTCGAACCGGCGCAGGTAGACGAAGTGATTCAGCCTTTGCTGGATGACCTGTCCATCAATATGTCCACACTGATTTACAAAATTATTCTAGATGAAGAAATTACTCATCCGCACGCCGTTAAGGTCGTCCTCGATCATCAGAATTTCGCCCTTTATTTCTCACGGGCGACGATTCCGTATGTCCGGGATAAAAACCTGAAAGCCGATTACTACAAACATCACGGCATTTACGCTTATCGCCGTGATTTTCTCGATACCTTCACTAAACTCCCTGAAGGCAAACTGGAAAAGCTGGAAGCCCTCGAACAATTGCGCGCGCTGGAATACGGCTACAAAATCAAAGTCGTGATCACGCCGTACGATTCCGTAGAAGTGGACAATAAACAGGAACTGAACAGGGTCCGCCAAATCTTAATGGTGAACAAATGAAACTGGCAAAAATCAAATCAATTTTTTTTGTTTCAGGGATGTTTCTCCTGTTTATATGTTTGGCCGTACTGCCGACCGGCGCCTCTGAAATTGAAAACGGTTTGGTAGAATGCGCCAAAATTAAGAACAACGCTGCCCGGTTGAAATGTTTCGATAAGCTGACCCGTCAACAATCCATCAAAGAGGAATCATCCGCCGCCGCTGCCGGGGAGAAAGAGGCTATCGCAGTCACAGCCGGCGCTTTGGCAACAAGCAAAACCACGGCAAAGCAGACTCCCGTATCCGTGATGGAAAAATACTGGGACATGAGTCTTGATCCCAAAAAGGAAAGGAATATTTTCGTCCTCTGGCCGTACCGGCCCTGCTATTTTCTACCACTGGCTTATAATTTTTCGC
>CAZIJZ010000133.1:0-2208 GCA_964539765.1 uncultured Smithella sp. | reverse complement strand
AACGGGGTCGGGCCATGAAAGATTTATTCTTTGAATCGCTGGAAGACGGAAAAAAACCTTACATTGAATCGTTGAGAAAACTATTAAAACAACTCAAGCCTCCCTTTGCCGCCAGCGACAAGGTCGGCATAAAGCTGCACTGGGGAGAAAAAGGCAATAAAGGCTTTCTGCCGCCTGATTACGCCAGGGAAATCGCGGCCTGGCTGATTGCCCACGGAACCAAACCGTTTATTTTTGATACAACGGTTCTCTATTCCGGTGGACGCCGCACTGCCGGGGATTCGCTCGTGACCGCCGCCTCTCACGGCTATACGCATGATTTTCTCGGATGTCCGGTTATGATCGCGGACGGCATGGACGGCCATAACCTTGTTGATATTCCCGCCGGGTTCAATCATTTCAAGACCGTGCAGGTGGCCAATGTTTTTGAGGAAGCGCAGGGCTTTGTCATCTTCTCGCATTTCAAAGGGCACATGGTTTCGCTGTTCGGCGGAGCCGTCAAAAATATTTCCATGGGTTTTGCGTCCCGCGCGCAGAAGCAGCGCATGCATTCCGATTATCATCCCGTCCTGAACCGGAAAAAATGCACACGCTGCGGCGTTTGTACTGAAATTTGCCCGACCCAGGCGGCAACCATCGCGGCATCCGATTATCCCAAATATGATTTGAAAAAATGTATCGGCTGCGCCCAGTGCATTGCGATGTGTCCGGAAATGGCACTGCGTATTTTCTGGAATTCGGACATGACGGTTTTTCAGGAAAAGCTTGTGGAAACAGCGGCAGCTGTTTGGAAGAAGATAAAGGACAAATCCATCGTCATCAATGCTTTGCTGAATATCACCGTGGAATGCGACTGTTTGCCCGGCAAGCATCCGTTGATCAGCCAGGACCTGGGATTTGTCGGCGGTTATCACCCCGTAACGATTGATGAAGAATCACTGAAGATTACGGGCGCTAACCTTTTTGAAAAAGTGCATCCCGGCATTCCCTGGCAGCGACAATTCACCTACGCCCGTGAAATCGGTTTTTAAAACAAACCGTGAGCGCTGAGTTTATTACGTTTCCTCGGCACAATCGCTGCCGGTTGAACCATCCCGTAATTTTTCAAACGCTCCAATAGAATCATTCCCTGTTAATATTTTCTGAATTGGGCAATCTGCCGCGATATCGCCAGCAGTTTACCGTGTTCATCCCAGAGCTCGCCGTCTTCTTCCACAATATCGCGGGTAAGATAGTGCGAACGGAAAACCGCCTTGATCCATTCGGTATCGGGCAGCGCGCGGACACTGACTGAATATTCTACGGTGGGAACCCACGCGACCATTCCGTGACTGGCAAGCACCGGCGGCGGAAAAGAGTCCGCCATCAGCAGAAGAGAAAGCGCATCGGCGGGACGGTTGTCTTTGAATTTTATCCAGCCTTTCTGTTCGGAACGCGGCGATAATTTATTTTCGCCTTGCAGCCATCCGGAACAGTCCGGGGCAAGCAGGACCTCCATATGGTTATACAACGTGTATTTCGGGACGACCGGAAATGATGAACAAGCTTCGCGCGCAGGCATGTCCGGCGTTTCCTTTTCGTAACGGTTCGCGTCGTGACCGCCTTTTTTTTTCATGCATAAAAGTCGCCCAGGCACGCGTTTTTTCGTTTCCATCCTGGATTATACTGGCCTGATAACGATTCAGTTGCTTGTCCACGGCAATTTCTTCCACGCTGACCATCGATGCCTTATCTGTCTCGCAACGGGTGAGAAAATTGGCCGTGACGATGACCGGCCATTTTTCATCGCTTTGCCGCTGCATGGCCGCGGCCAGAAAAGCCATCAGGTAACCGCCGTTGGGATTGCCGTTGATCGACCAGTTGGGAGATACAATTCCTTCAAAGACAAACTTATCTTTTTCTGTCAGGGCAATATCTTTATCAAATAAATACATGTTCGTATTACTGGTCTGATTGTTTTTTCAGTTTAAATTTAAACTGAACGCCAACCGGCGTCGTCATCACCAGATATCCCTCCTCATTAATGTGCAGAACCGTATCGCCGAACCCCATTTTGCACTTCAATATTTTATCTTCCTGCACACAGGGGAAAGAACCATAACCGGCGTCTATGGTATAACCATTTTCACCTTTCTTAATGTTTAAAATTTCTTTATCAATGGTTTCATTGAACCAGTTTCCCGAAAATTTATCACCCGTTCCGCACGA
>CAZIJZ010000132.1:0-2317 GCA_964539765.1 uncultured Smithella sp. | reverse complement strand
TTGACTGCGTTATTCCCACCCGATGCGCGCGTCACGGATTATTGTTTACAAATTCAGAAAATGTTGTTATAAAAAACGCCCGCTGGCGGGAAGATGCCAATCCGATTGATGAAACATGTGATTGTTATACCTGCCGGAATTATTCCCGGGCCTATTTAAGACATCTTTATCTTGCCGGTGAAATACTGGCTATGGTTTTGAATACTATTCATAATGTCCGCTATTATATGAGGCTCATGGAAAATATAAGGCGGGCAATAAGCGAAAACCGGTTTATAAAGTTTAAAGAAGATTTTACCCGTAAAAAAGTCAATTCGTAAAAATTTTCGGATCAAGAGAAAATTTAAGGAGGAAATGAAATTGATATCTTTAGCACATGCAATGGGCGGAAATCCCGGCGGCCAGGCTGCCGGCGGCGGCGATTGGGGATTTGTCATCACGATGGTGATCATTTTCGTGATTTTTTACTTTCTGCTGATTCGCCCGCAACAGAAAAAACAGAAAGAACTCAAGGCGATGCTGGACAATCTTGCCTATGGCGATATGGTGATGACCACCGGAGGAATACACGGCAAGATTACCGGGTTGACCGATGCGGTCATCACGCTGGAAATTGCCGATAAAGTAAGAATCAAGGTTGCCAGAAGCGCCATCGGGGCTGTTATGCAAAAGTCCGGATCTGCCGCTCCGGCGCCTTCAACAAAGTAATCATTATCGAAAGGGGCATTTCATGTTCAAATCTTTGAAGCTCAGAGGAGCGATCACTTTAATTGTTTGTCTTGGCTCTTTATATTTCTTAATCCCGACATTTATCTCCAACATACCTTCTCCCTGGGATAAATACATGTTTAAAGAAAAAATTCATCTGGGACTTGATTTGCAGGGAGGCATGCACCTTGTTCTGGAAATTGACACCGATAAGGCTCTGGATGCCATGGTCGAGCGGACATCCGCCGATTTAAAAGAATCCCTGATGGACAACAAAGTGCGTTTCCGTAATCTGGAGAAAGCGCAAAACGCGAAAATCTCCATGGAACTGGCGGATTCCGACGGGAAAACGACGCTGGAAAAAGTTCTTCGCGACAATTATCCCGACTTCGAAATAGAATCGACCGCTTCGCGGGAGGGGGGACAGTTTGTCACGTTGAAAGTTAACGACAAACGGGCGGCGGAATTAAAAAAATTAACGGTGGAACACTCCCTGGAAACCATCAGAAACAGAGTGGATCAGTTTGGAATCTCGGAGCCGGAAATTATACCGGAAGGAAACAACCGGATTCTAGTTCAGCTCCCCGGAATCAAGGATCCGGAAAGAGCGAAAAATCTTATCGGCAAGACAGCCCTTCTGGAATTTAAACTGGTTGATGATGAAAATTCACTGGACGAAGCCCTGCGCGGAAATATTCCTGACGGAGATGTCATCGCGTACGGTTTGCGCGCGGGTCAATCCACGGGAGAAAGAGGCTCCTCTCCCTTTTTGTTGAAAGACAGGTCCCTGATGACTGGCGCTTCACTGGAAACAGCCAAAGTGCAGATTGCCGATCGTTTCGGCGAAGTCACTGTCGGTCTGAAATTTAATTCTCAGGGCGCTGTTGATTTCGAAAGAATAACGGGAGAAAACGTGCGCAAACGTTTGGCCATTGTTCTGGACGGCGTGGTGCATTCGGCCCCCGTCATCCAGGAACGTATCTCCGGAGGCCAGGCCCAGATTACCGGCAACTTCACTATGGAAGAAGCGCGTGACCTGGCCATCGTATTGCGCGCCGGCGCTTTGCCCGCGCCTGTCAACATCCTCGAAGAAAGAACGGTGGGTCCTTCACTGGGCAGTGATTCCATTCGGCAAGGCGTCATGGCAACTATCATCGGTTCACTTTTGGTTATTTTATTCATGATTGTTTATTACCGCCTTTCCGGCGCAGTCGCTGATATTGCGCTGATCGTCAATATATTTTTGATCCTGGCGGTTCTTGCGGCCTTCCGGGCAACCCTGACCCTTCCCGGCATCGCCGGCATGCTCCTCACGGTTGGTGTCGCGGTTGACGCCAATATCCTGATCTTTGAAAGAATCCGCGAAGAATTACGTACGGGGAAAACCGTCCGCCTGGCCCTGGACACAGGCTACGACAGGGCATTCATTACGATCATCGACACGCATATCACGGGCATTGTCTCTGCTGTTGTTCTAATCTTTTTCGGGACGGGTCCGATTAAAGGATTCGCGGTCACAACGATTATCGGTCTTCTGGCCAGTCTTTTCACCGCCATTTTTATTACGAGGGTAATCTTCGATTACGTTATATGGAACTACAACATTAAA
>CAZIJZ010000131.1:0-2424 GCA_964539765.1 uncultured Smithella sp. | reverse complement strand
CATTTCTACTTTGGTGCTTTAGGACATTATCACTTTGGCGGAACACGAAATATTGGACGAAAAAGAAGGTCATTGTTTGGACACGGATTGAAAAATTGGATTTAAGTAAGCTTTAATTCAAAATCGATATAGTGATCGCAACGTGAATCATTGAATCCGGATTATGGGGTATTTTCAGAGACATAAAACAACGAAAATGCCGAACGCACCGGAATGACGCGACTTAATCGGTTCCATTTCATGGAAAAACCTGTCCTTATTCCCGCGCCGAAATTGAATATGGCTGACTCATTGGTTGTCATGCTTGTTTCTGATGCCCATGAATAGAAACAGGTCATGTCTATCAAATCAGTTGCGACATGAATGCTCTTGCCGCCGTAGCAGCTCGTCTGACGTGATTTGCCTTCATCATACAGGCTTTCCAGTTCATCCAGCGTCGGCATCCGCCAGTCGTTATAACCGCCTGCGCGATAATTTTCACAATAAAACTTTGCCGCCGCCGGTGTTATATCGCCGCCGTTGTCTTTCGCCGCCCACATAAGATTCGTTTGCTTATCCAAAACCGTTCCGTCCTCATAAGCGATAAACCGTCCGTCGCTGGCAACCACTTTCATAGCGGACGCTGAGACACAATTGGTTTCCATGCTCGCGCATCCATATAAAAGCATCAATATAACCACGAAAGAAAATATACGGCTGTGCATAGTTCACCTCTTGTTTCAATGAGACGGTTTTATGGGTTCAGATCATTGACGATTTCTATATCACGATGTCCTTTAAAAATTCAAATAAAAAGCTTGCGCGAAAATATTTAGCCAGTCTTAACGATTAAGCGAACATTACAATTGAATATTTCAGGGAAACCGTATGAGGAATTTATTGGCTGCCCCAACAGCGAAAGCATGTCTGAATGATCATCGTTAAGGGCCAGGAATAGAAAGAAAACAATGTGGCCAACGGTCTGTGTTAACTTTTTTCCGGACTGCTCAGGCACACCCCTGCTTATCAATCTCCGGAAATCCTTTCATTTTCATGCCGTCACGCGTTGCTTTATTTCCGGTCTATGGTTTCGTGTAACCACGAATCTTTGATGGGGTTACTCTGAATCCACTTTCTGGCGAGGTCTATGTCAGCAAATCTTTCCACCGGTACACCGGCATTTTTTAATGCAATCGCAAAAGAAGTTTTTTCTTGCAGGTCCACAACGGCGGTTTTAATTCCCTGAATAAAGAGATCGTGCTTTCTGGCATAATGATAAATAGTTGTCGAGTCTATGTGTTCCTCAAAGGGACGGATATCAATGATGACTTCCTTTGCGTCATTTGCTTCCAGGATAGCGTCCATCTCATCCATCATCTTTTCAAAGTCATTACCGATAGCGGTTCCTGTTATGACAAGTTCAAGAATTCCGTCATTTACAAATAATGAGATTTGATAGGGTGTGCTATTTTCCATTTTTGATTCCTCGCTATAAGTTTAACAGCTAACTAAATTGTCGGAAACAACCCCGCTTCGCCCTTTGTAAAAATTATACAACAAGTTCAATTGAAGCTCAATAGATTGATTATGCCCGGACAGAAAAACGGCGCCATAAATACCCTTCCGCATTGGAAGCGGTTGTTAGCTGGCGTATAAAACACAACAAGGCCCCATGATTCACCGGTATTGAGGAATGGACGATAAGAAAAATAATAATATTTTGACGAATGAGATTTGAATGAAAAAGACTCAATGCATCACAACAAATGAAATAAACTCAGGACAAATGAAAATATTATTAATATTAAATATAAGACAGTGAATATCTCGGCAGCGCTGTAGTCTTTTATTTTGTGATTTATTAAATCGTCTATCTTTCCATCTTGATAAATCCACCACAGAAATGCTGCTGAAAAAATTATTATTACAATCCAGTAAATTGAATTCCTCATTGTGTATTCGTTCCTATACCGTTTGATTCAAGAATGCTTAATAACATATTTTTTTAAAAACATTACTCAAAGTCATTGATTTGATTTTAAAATAACATCCATCATGCTTCTTTTAATTTGCGTTTCTTAACACCATAATCTTAGAATCATCAATAAAAAATCCATTCCGGCTTTTGATGCGGCGTTGAAAACGGCGACGATGGAGAATTTCTTTTTTCCTGATCTTCGACATGCGTTTGCCGCGTGTTTGGTTCAAGGCGGTATTGGCATCTGTGAAGTTCAAAGATTGTGACGATGGAGGAATGCTTCAATGGTTATGCACATCATAATCCGGAAAGTTTAAGGTCTTCGATTGAAGTTTTGGATGGATTTGATAAGGCGTTTATCACAATTTTATCACAATACCCCAAAAAAGAAGGGGCGCAAGCGCCGTTAAGGCTTGCAACCCCTTGATATTACTGGTGGGTCAGGACAGAATTGAACTGTCGACACT
>CAZIJZ010000130.1:0-2499 GCA_964539765.1 uncultured Smithella sp. | reverse complement strand
ATACCGGCGCAGGCCGGTATCCAGTTTTGTTCTTCCTGGATTCCGGCTAGAACCACGCCGGAATGACACAGCGGTGGTTTTCTATTCACTCTTCACCATTTAGTGACACCCGTTAAGCGCGAGAGAAACGACGCGCGAAACGTTGGTGGTAGTGAGCCAAGCTGAAGACGAGCGTAGTGAAGTCTAAAGCGTAAGGCGAACTATCCAATCCACGAAGTGTCGGGATTGGGAACTATCCCAGGCACGCAGTGCCGTGGGACACCCTTCACTTTTCACAGGCTTTTTAAGGCACGCAGTGCCGTGGGACACTTTTTACTTAAGAGGGACACTTTTAAGGATAATAATTAGAAATTGACTCTGAAAGGATAATTATTTATTTCCTGCAGCTTGTTTTGAATATGGTCCTTCAATTTCTGTTCGGATATTGCCGGCATATCAACAAATTCCACACCCGCCTCGTAGTAATCGTTCTCAATAATCATTTTCGTCCAGACAATTTTGCCCGTTAACTTAAACACCTCAGAAGAATTATTAACAAAATAATCGATCTTAATCACACTGCCGATCGCCAGAGGAACATTGCCCCTGATTTTCGTGCCGCCGACCGAAATATTTTCGCTGTAGTTGTAAGCCCCCTTTTTCACGGAATTAACATTATCTGCTTCACCGGATGATACAGAAACCCAATTCAACACATTAATCCGTTCATATCGTCGTCTTTCGTTCACCAATAATTAAAACCTCGTGACTTTACAAATCATATATAGCCCCGCGGAAGTAGTTTCATACATTCTATGTACGAAAAGGAGGAGCTATCTTCTCCCGATTTCCTCTCAGGAAAGGTACTTCCGCGGGACACAATCCTGAATTATGAAAACACAATAAATCAAAAAATCATCTTAGACTATATGGGGCAAAACTGCCAAATATTCAAATACTTATATTGATGGATTAATATTTACAAAAGATGTATGCCAAATACACGATTATCGAAAAGACAGTAAATGGGAACGAAGATTGACTTTCGCGTTGCGCAGATTGAGTTTTTTCCTGATATTATTCCGATGCGTCGCAACGGTGTTTACGGCCACGTTAAGGAGGTCCGCGATTTCTTTTGTGCTCTTGCCTTTCCCGACCAGGTCAACAATCTGAACCTCCTGCGGCGTAAGTTTTTTATACAGCGATTGAAAATTATTCAAAAATGGAGAAAGCACGCCGGTGAGATTGCTTTCCAGCTCCTGGAGATATTTTTTATTGCGCTCATCAAGATTCGACTTCTTGAGCTTATCCAGGTAAGGCGTTACCAGATCATTGACATACGCGTGCACCTTATTTTCAAAATTTTTCTGCTCCTGCTTACTGTGTTTCATCAAAACACGCAGCGCGATATTGGCTTCTTCCAGTTTTTCGGCAGAGCGTTTCAGCTCCTCATCGACTCTCTTTTTTTCCGTAATATCGATGGCCGTGCCCATCAGACAGGCTCTGCCGTTATAATTAATTTTTTTCGAATTAAATACAAATGTTTTGATCGTGCCGTCCTTGCAGAGAATCTCACCTTCGTTTGAACGTTCCTCTGAGACAAAAGCCAGCTTGACGTTTTTCTTGTACTGGACGCGCTTCTCGGGAGGCGAAACATCCAGCGCCGAGATGCGGCGCAGTTCATCAGACGAATAACCGGTGGTCCGGGCATAATTATCATTCCAGATCTGTAACCGGAAATCTTCATCAAAGATGTAAAACAGCCCCGGCAAATTGTCGATAATTGCCCGGTTTAAATCCCGCTCGGAACGCAGAGCTTTTTCAACCTGCTTAAGGGCTGTGACATTCTGCGCCACCACAACGACATAATGCTCATCTCCGATTTTGACGAGATCGCCGGAATCAATGCAATAGACCGTCGAGCCGTCTTTCAGCCGATGCTCGACCTCCATATTCCGGAAACATCCATCTTTGGCAAGGCACTCCAGAGATTTTTGGCGGACTTCATCCGAAAATAAATTCAACTCCCGACTCGTCTTACCGATAACCTCTTCCCGTGAATAACCCGATCCCTGACAAAATATATCGTTGACATCGCAGATTGTGCCGTCCTCAGGCTTAAAAACCGCGATCGCGTTCTGTGTGAGATTAAAAATCTGACGATCATGGATCGGAGTGGAAATTGCCGGCGCCTTTGCCGCCCTTTGCTTTGAAGAAACTTTCTTTGCTGTTTTTTTCTTGTTTTTAATTGCCATAACATTATTCCCTCAAATTGTTGCTGTTCCCGCCGGCGCGAAGTCGGGAGAATTTCCCGATAGCGCACAGCACCGTGGGACTCGTTTCACTTTTCACCATCAACCATCAACCATCAACTATCAACTATCAACTAGTGTTTTGCCTAAAACGTAACTTTGTCATCCCCGAGTTTTTCTGTCGGGCATCCATTTCCTGGATTCCGGCTAGACCCATGCCGGAATGACCGAACTGTTCGTCATACCGGCGCAGGCCGGTATCCAGTAT
>CAZIJZ010000129.1:0-2532 GCA_964539765.1 uncultured Smithella sp. | reverse complement strand
TGGTATTCCGCACTCAAGCGCGGTGAAATACTGCAATCCGTCTTCAAAATCCGAAAAATGTGAATTGAGAGCCAAATCTACTGTATGTTCGAATCCGATGCGGCGATATCTTCGTCCGAAATAACACCGATCAATTCTTCTACCAACGGCGAGTATTTATTTGAGGATCCATGATCGGCGGAAAGATTGCGGAAATAATCCTCAACGAGTCCGGAAAGACTTCGTTCGTTTTCTTCTGCGTATCGTTTGGCAGCCTGTATTACCGCCCGGTCTAGTTTCAGGGTAAGTTTTGTTTCCATGGAATCCTCCTGTACGTATAATGATAATCCATTTTACACGTACAGGCAAGAGTCTGAATCTCACTCGTTCACAACCGGTATCTTGAGCTGTAGTGCCAACTCTTTCATTTTCCTGTCCCTGGTCAGTATGGTCGCGGAATGTCTTCGTGCAAGTATCACATAGAAAAGATCATAGGAAGAATGGCCGGTATTCAAGGATTCAAGAAAAACTTCCCGGCAAATAGTTTTTGTGTCCCGGTAATCGTCAACAAGATCCAGGCAATAGTCGATTGCTTTTTGGCATTTTTCCTTGTCCATACCGGAAAAATGTGCATATTTCCAGAAAACATTGGTTATTTCCGAGGGAAACGTATCGGGCGCCAGTACCAGTTCCGAATCCGACAGTGCCTTTTCAAACAGACGGGCTTGATCCAGTTGAAGAATAATTTCGATTGCGGCACTTGCATCAAGAACCACAATCATCGGTCCCTATCCTCACGAATCAAGTCTACGGGATCAGGAATATCTGAATGGTCGATATCCAGTGTGCGAATTTTTTCCAGCAGTTTACCTCTCCGCTCTTTGCTTCCCAGCTTTTTAACCATCCCCTCCTTCAAGAGCACGATGGTTTGCTGAGCCAGACTTCTGTTTTCTTTCTCGGCAAGATAGCTGAGTTGTATATACACGTCTTCCGGTAAATCCCGTACTTGCAATGTCGGCATACACACCTCCTGCATGCAATATACACTCTTTTTGCATGCTTTACAAGAAATATGCCATCATCATCATGGACAAGCGTGATCTTTATATCAGCCTCAATGAATCAGAGCCAATTCGTCTTGTATTGCCTTTTCAACAAAATTATTGATGGAAATGTTCATCTTTTTTGCTGTTATTGCAATTTCCTTATGAAGTTCCGGAGAAAGCCGCAAATTGAATTTCCCGGAGTACGGCTTTTCAGGGGCAACTCCCTCTTCTTTACACCAATCCAGATAATCGTCAATTGATTCAATAAAAGCCTTCTCAATTTCACTAACAGTGGTTCCCTGAAAAGTAATCACATCCCGGGTATTTACTACATCACCATGGAATAATTTCGCATCAGAATCATACGTAACTATTCCGATATATCCCTTATACTCAATCACAAGTAACCCCCGCATTTTCCAAAAATCTCTTTACAGAATTGACGGCTCCCTTGTCAGTTATCTTTTTCGGGTGAGGTCTGTGAAAAACAGCCCGTACGTTGTTCAGTTTGACCCGAACACGTGAACCAGTCCCTTCTGTAATCTCTGCACCAAGGTCAATAAACAAGGCCTCAATGTCTGCCCATACAATTGTAGCCGGTATGGGACGTGTAAAAATGTTTTGTAATGTTTTACAGTTTTTACTGTTCACTCTAGTATAGTACCACTATTTAGTACCGATGTCAATTTATTTTATCAAGTAGTATGCTTCCGGTGCCAGGGAAGCGCTTACCGGTCCAGAATTACCGTGGCGTGGAAGTGGTGAATCCGCTGTGATAATCGTATTTAATATCAGCCCCAGAAGCAACCATCCAAATCTTCGTCGACTATGGTTATAAATTTTTCAATATCCGTAACTTCCGGTTCAGGATAGTAACTATGCCACTTCAAGTCGGCTCTCATCCAGTAGATTTTCCATTTTTTGTCTTTTTGTATATACGTTGTTTTCGCTACCGGGATTTCTTCCATTTCATTACCGCGAAATGATCTTCTCAATTCATAAATGATAATACTTTGCCGTTCTATTCTATATCCAAGGTCAACCCGATCTCGTACAGATTCCGGTGGACGCCTGGTATCAATAAAAACATTCATGAGATTCGTTACATTTTTCCGTTCATCTTCCGTAAAAGCCATAAGTACTCCTTTTCCACGTAATCTATCAAACATAGTTCAATCATGGAGTATTGGACAAATAAATGGCGCTGATAAAGCGAATCCAAGAAGAACAAATGATCACCATGCTCTCAAACCATTTTGAAGAGGATAAATCCACCTTGATAAAGCATTCGCTAAACGAAATGTATGAAGACCTTGTTGACAAGCGCGCAATTGACGATTTTGAAAAAGAAGAAAGTTCGGTACATTTTGTCTCTGCGGATGATATTTTAAAGTCTCTTTGACCCATCATACACCACCCACACGTTCGGTTCGATCCAGGTGCCCCGGTTCTGCTCCGCGAGCGTTACGACGGTGAAGCTGTCTTGCATGCAAGTCTCCTCCACAGT
>CAZIJZ010000128.1:0-2636 GCA_964539765.1 uncultured Smithella sp. | reverse complement strand
CCATCGGACGCATGGTCTCCCTGGCCTGGCGCAGCGGCTTATCGTCCCGTCAGGTGATTAAGCAGTTGCAGGGCATTTCGTGTCATTCGCCTTCCGGTTTTGGTGAAAACAAAATCCTGTCCTGTGCCGACGCTGTGGCCAAGTCCATTCAATCCCACATCGAAGCCAACGGCGGAAAAGTGCAGCATGAAAAAATTGTATTCCGTAAAGGAGCCTGTCCGGATTGCGGCGGCATTGTTGAACACGAAGGCGGTTGCGCTGTCTGCCGCATGTGCGGTTACAGTGAGTGCGCATAACCGATGCATCAGGACGATGCGTCGACGACAGCCTTGAACAATGCATTGCCGGTCTATTCCATTGTAACTTTCTTATTGGAAGAAGATGCGGCAATCAACAATCGAAACACCTTTGCCCTGTTCGTGGACGATAACCGGGTTCAAATCGATTTCGGCGATGTCCGGAACCCCTGCCAGAAGTTGGGAAACCCGGCAGATGACGTCGGCAAAAGCGTCAATATCCGCCTTTTGTTTTCCTCTGGCTCCCCGCAGAACCGGATAGGCCTGCAATTGTCCCAGCATATCAAGCGCTTCGCTTTTCGTTACCGGCGCCAGACGAATAGCCGTATCCTTGAAGATTTCCAGAAAAATTCCGCCCAGTCCCGCAATCACAATCGGTCCAAAGACGGGGTCCTGACGTCCCCCGACAAAACATTCCACGCCTTCAGCAGACATTTCCTGAAGCAGGAAACCGTCAATCGCCGGTCGGGGTGTGATTTCTTTGACAGCTTTTTTCATGCCGGAAATCGCTTTTTTAAGCTCCCCGTGATTTTTGATATTCAGATGCACGCCGCCAATGTCGGATTTATGGGACGCGTCGCGCGAAAGCAGTTTTACGGCAACGGGGAAATTAAGAGGTGCTTCGCCGGCTTCTTTCGCGGATTTGACCGTGACGCCGGTCATACTTTTAATGCCCGCGGCCGCGGCAATTTGCAGGGCTTCATCCGTCAGGGGAATCCTGTTTTCAGACTGACATCTTTCTTTGATTGCATCGATAGCAGACAGATCGAAAGATGACTGAATATGGCTTCCTCTGGCCTCCCGCGCCGTTTTATCTTCGTAATAGGTGGCCGACATGTGCAGCGCCTTGGCCGCCATCAGCGGTGTTGTAAAAATGGGATATTCCTGATTCTTTGAAATATTGACCAATTCCTGAGTATCCGTGACCATGGTCATGGCCACCGGTTTCTGGTACTGCTGAACCAGCCTGCCGACGTTGCTCAGGAAATCCCGCGACATTTCCGCCTCGTAATTGGCTATATAAAGGTGATTGAACAGGACGCCGTCCACATCCGGCAGTTTCAGAGCTTCTTCCAGAATCCGGGTAAAAATTGTGTAATCGAAGATTTCTCCCAGATCGAGAGGATTCTGATGAGCGATGACCCGCGTGTTGTAAATGGTTTTTAGATTATCAATGAAAGCCGGAGGGAAATCCACCAGCGTGAATCCGAATTTGGCGCAGGCATCGACGCTCATGACCGCATGCCCGCCGGAACGCGACAGGACCGCGACCCGTCTGCTTTTCATCAGCGGCAGCCGGACGATTTTCACGGCGTTGATAAAATCGATATCGTCTTCCACCCGGATGACCGCCGCCTGTCTGAAAGCGCCGTCAACCACCGAATCATCGGCGGAAAGAGCGGTGGTGTGGGACTGAGCAATTTTCGCGGTGAGATTGCTGCGGTTGGATTTTAGAACAATCAGCGGCTTGCCGGATTGAACCGCCAGATCAAAAAAGGCTCTGCCGCGCTTGAATCCTTCCATATACATGGCCACGACATCCGTCTTTTCATCTTTAAGCAGATAATCCAGAACATCCACTTCGTCGATCTGCAGCTTGTTGCCGATGGCGGCAAATTTTCCGGGAACAATCGCGTTGTCGCCGAATGCTCCCAGATAGGAGCCCCCCACGCCGCCGCTCTGAACGATCATGGCTACCCGTCCGCCCTCTGCTGTTTTAGGGAAGAAACCGAAGGGCATCATCATTTTAATATCGAAATTAATCGTTCCGATACAGTTGGGACCGATGAAGCGGATACCGTAACGGTCGGCAATTTCCAGCACCTTTTTTTCCAGCACATTTTGTCCTTCCGAATATTCACTGAAACCGCCCGACTCGATGACAATCCGCTTGATGCCCTTTCTGCCGCAGTCTTCCATAAAGCCCGGCACCGTCTGCGCGGGAGAAATGATAATAGCGACATCCGGCACCTCCGGAATTTTTTCTACGCCGTCGTAAACGGGCGCGCCCGCGATATCTCCTTCTTCCCGGCCCACCCCGTAGATATTTCCATGATAACCGTGCTGACGGTTGTTGAGAACGATGATGTGACCCAGATTAAGTCTTTTGACGGAAGCGCCAATGACCACCATGCTGCGCGGATAAAAAAACTTTTCCATTTTTCTGTGCTGTTCCTCCCCGGTTATGCAATTCGGAATTTCCAAAAAATCATTTGCCGATTTTGGATTTAATCCTGTTCTGATATTCAATAATTTCGTTTCTTAATATATTAAGATCAGCAATGCGATCGTCGAGCCTTGTCAGTTGATTATTCAGAAGCTCCAGCAATCGTCTGAGAA
>CAZIJZ010000127.1:135-2644 GCA_964539765.1 uncultured Smithella sp. | reverse complement strand
CCGGTATCCAGTTTTGTTCTTCCTGGATTCCGGTTAAACCCATACCGGAATGACATCGGTGGTACTAGATTCCCGCCAGGTTCACGCGAGAATGATAATGAGCCAAGCTGATAGTGAGGACTCGTTGAGAACGAATAAAATGAATTAATGAAACCCAAGTTGCAGAAGCGTAGTGAGATTCGCTAAGAACGAGTGAAACGAAGTTCGAAGCGCAAATCGAACTATCTAATGGTTTTACCATTCGGAATTATCCCCGAAGCATAGCGAAGTGGGACAGCGGTGGTTTTCTATTCACTATCAACCATACACTATGAACTATGAACTGGTGTTTCACCATTCACTTTTCACCTTTCACCTTCGGTGAAACCTTGAACATTGAACATTGAACTATCTTTTTTCGAAAGGAATCTATGAAAAACCACAAACAAACATTATCAAAAAAAATAAGTGACGGCACAGCAGTAGTCGGCATCATCGGTCTGGGATACGTCGGCCTGCCGCTGGCGCTGGCTTACGCCGAGAAAGGATTTCATGTCCAGGGCTTTGACGTAGACGCAACCAAAGTCAAGGCGCTGGAGCGCGGCGAATGCTATATCTCCCACATCGACGGCGCCCGAATCAAAAAAGCCGTCCGCGCCGGAAACCTCACAGCCACGGCGGATTTTTCCAAACTTAACAAACCGGACGTCATCATCATCTGCGTCCCTACCCCGCTCACGCCGCATCACGATCCGGACATGTCCTACATCGTCAGCACCACCGAACAAATCCAAAAACGACTGCGCAAGGGACAACTGATTGTTCTGGAATCCACCACCTATCCCGGCACCACGGATGAACTGGTCAGAAACATGCTGGAACAAACCGGCCTCGTCTGCGGCCGCGATTTCTACCTCGCCTTCTCCCCCGAACGCGAAGATCCCGGCAACGCCAGCTACAGCACCACCACCATTCCCAAAATCGTCGGCGGCCTCGATCAGGACAGTGGCGATCTCGCGGAAGCCCTTTACGAAAAAGCCATCTGCAAAGTGGTGCGAGTCGGCAACGCGCGCACAGCCGAAGCCGTCAAACTGACCGAAAACATTTTCCGCGCCATCAACATCGCCATGGTCAACGAACTCAAAATCATCTACGACCGCATGAACATCGACGTCTGGGAAGTTCTCGACGCCGCGGCCACCAAACCCTTCGGCTTCATGCGCTTCAATCCCGGTCCCGGCTGGGGCGGCCACTGCATCCCGCTCGATCCCTTCTACCTGTCGTGGAAAGCGCGCGAATGCGGCATTGAGACAAAATTCATCGAACTGGCCGGCGAAGTCAACCGCCGCATGCCCGAATACATTATCAACAAACTTCAGCACGCCCTCAACGAGCGCGGCCAATCGGTCAAAGGAAGTAAACTGATGATTCTGGGACTGGCCTACAAGAAAGACATCAATGACGACCGTGAAAGCCCCGCGTACAGAATTATTTCAATGCTCATGGCGCTGGGCGCGAAAATTTCCTATCACGACCCGTTCGTACCCAGGATCAAACGCCTGCGGCAATGGCCCGACGGTCCCGAACTGAAATCCCAGCCGCTGACGGCAAAAAACATCGCCGCCCAGGATGCCGTGCTCATCATCACCGACCACACCAACGTGGACTACAAACTCATAGCCCAAAACGCCAAACTCATCATCGACAGCCGCGGCGTTTACCGCAAACCCATGTCCAACATCGTCAAAGCATAAATGGTTGATAGTTGACAGTTTATAATTTATAGATCATCGTTAATGGCAACTTTATTTAACAGAAGGAGACTTACAGATGAACATTAAAGGCACATTTTTTACAATAGCCAAATCAACCGTTATCGCGGCATTCGGTTTGGACAAATGGACCAAGTTTATGGCTAAAATGGCGGACAAGGATTCGTATTTCAAAGACAACGTTATCATGACCATTACCCTTGTCCCTGTGGAAAAATCCATTATGCTGCTCGACGGAATCATCGATGAATTCTTCAACGGCGACAAAAAGAACTCCTACATATTGTTTGGCAGGATCGCCGCGAAATTCGCCCTTTCCGAGGGAGGTTTCTATAAATTTTTAATGCAGACAAAAGATCTCAAAACATTTGCCGAAAGCAACCTGCCGAAGATATGGGCAATACATTTTGACGGAGGCGCTGTTGTCGCAAAGCTGGAAAACAACACCGTATATCTTAACATCACCGACTTCCCCGTCAAAAACGAATTTTACGAAAATTTCATTACGGCCTACTACAAACAAGTCCTCAAATTATACGGCAGGAAATCAACCGAGACAGTCCTGAGGAGTGTTTCAGCCGGGAATAAAGACATGTACATCAAATATGAACTCCTGGATGCTTAGCCATCCCGCGGCACAAATTTTTCCCTCCGGTCGGAATGACCCGACTGTTCGTCATACCGGCGAAGGCCGGTATCCACCACTGTTCGTCATACCGGCGAAGGCCGGTATCCACCACTGTTCGTCATACCGGCGA
>CAZIJZ010000126.1:0-2773 GCA_964539765.1 uncultured Smithella sp. | reverse complement strand
GGTGTTAAACCGGAGGAAGGTGGGGATGACGTCAAGTCCTCATGGCCTTTATGCCTAGGGCTACACACGTGCTACAATGGGTGGTACAAAGAGCAGCTAACTCGCGAGAGTACGCAAATCTCAAAAAGCCATCCTCAGTTCGGATTGCAGTCTGCAACTCGACTGCATGAAGTTGGAATCGCTAGTAATCGCGGATCAGCATGCCGCGGTGAATACGTTCCCGGGCCTTGTACACACCGCCCGTCACACCCGGAAAATTGATTGCACCAGAAGTCGTTGATCTAACCCCTATTTATAGAGGAGGCAAGCGCCGACGGTGTGGTTGGTAATCGGGGTGAAGTCGTAACAAGGTAGCCGTAGGAGAACCTGTGGCTGGATCACCTCCTTTCTAAGGAGTAAGTTCTAAGTGAAGCGCTTAGGTGCCAAACAGACTTACAACCAGGTCAAACCTGCAAATTCGTTCCCACTATTTTTTTTATCGAGTTGTACTACCGATAATTGACTAGAGGGCCTATAGCTCAGTTGGTTAGAGCGCACGCCTGATAAGCGTGAGGTCGGCAGTTCAAATCTACCTAGGCCCACCAGTTAAAGGTGATGCTTTTTGGTGGTGAGGATTCGGGAGCTGGGGGTGTAGCTCAGCTGGGAGAGCGCCTGCCTTGCACGCAGGAGGTCATCGGTTCGATCCCGTTCACCTCCACCAATATACAGACTATGACTGATTGGTCATACAACGTCGTATGAAAAATCAGTCATCGGCTGGATAGCCGGTGGTTATGTTCTTTGACAATTGCATATCGTAAATATTAGTAAATTAAATTTGTTGTAAGCTGAGCAAAAATATTTTTTGAATGATTATTTATGGTCAAGCTACTAAGGGCGCAGGGTGAATGCCTTGGTGCCAGGAGGCGATGAAAGACGTGGTTAGCTGCGATAAGCTTCGGGGAGCCGCTAAACAGGCTTAGATCCGGGGATTTCTGAATGGGGGAACCCGGTCCGTGTCATGACGGATCATCTGCAACTGAATACATAGGTTGCAGAAGCGAACGAGGGGAACTGAAACATCTAAGTACCCTCAGGAAAAGAAAACGACAGTGATTCCCTAAGTAGTGGCGAGCGAACGGGGAACAGCCTAAACCGGAAGTACTTCGGTATTTCCGGGGTTGAGGGACCTCAACGTGGGATTGACAACGGGTAGGTGAAGGGTCTGGAAAGGCCGGCCATAGCGGGTGATAGCCCCGTAACTGAAACCTTGAGTCACCCTAGAGGTATCCCAAGTACTGCGGGACACGAGAAATCCCGCAGGAATCTAGGGGGACCATCTCCTAAGGCTAAATACTACCTGGCAACCGATAGTGAACTAGTACCGTGAGGGAAAGGTGAAAAGCACTCCGAAAGGAGAATGAAATAGTACCTGAAACCGTGCGCCTACAAGGTGTGGAAGGACCAGGGATGAAGCAATTCATCCGGTCTGACTGCGTGCCTTTTGTATAATGAGTCAGCGAGTTACTTCTACGTAGCGAGGTTAAGCCGACAGGTGTAGCCGTAGCGAAAGCGAGTCTTAATAGGGCGAATTAGTTGCGTGGAGTAGACCCGAAACCAGGTGATCTATTCATGGCCAGGGTGAAGCGCATGTAACAGTGCGTGGAGGCCCGAACCGGTGTGGGTTGAAAACCGCTCGGATGAGCTGTGAATAGGGGTGAAAGGCCAATCAAACTTGGAAATAGCTGGTTCTCCCCGAAATATATTTTGGTATAGCCTCGCAACTTTAAGTACCGGAGGTAGAGCACTGAATGGGCTAGGGGTCTTACCCGACTACCAACCCCAACCAAACTCCGAATGCCGGTAACTTCAATTGCGGGAGTCAGACTGCGGGAGATAAGTTCCGTAGTCGAGAGGGAAATAGCCCAGACCGCCAGCTAAGGTCCCTAATACATGCTAAGTGGAAAAGGATGTGGAAACGTATAGACAGCCAGGAGGTTGGCTTAGAAGCAGCCACCCTTTAAAGAAAGCGTAATAGCTCACTGGTCAAATGAGTCTGCGCCGAAAATTCAACGGGGCTCAAGCATGTAACCGAAGCTGCGGACTCGCACCGTAAGGTGGGAGTGGTAGGGGAGCATTCTATCATAGAGCGAAGCCGGATCGTAAGGCCCGGTGGACGAAATAGAAGAGATTATGCTGACATAAGTAGCGATAAAGTCTGTGAAAAACAGACTCGCCGAAAACCTAAGGTTTCCTGAGTAAAGTTAATCTTCTCAGGGTTAGTCGAACCCTAAGCCGAGGCCGACAGGCGTAGGTGATGGGAAACAGGTTAATATTCCTGTACCACTGAAGAAGCGTTATCAACAATGGGGTGACGTAGAAGGGTAGGCCATCCGGGTGTTGGATGTCCCGGTTCAAGCCGGTAGGAGGAGATTCCAGGCAAATCCGGAATTTCATTAAACTCCGAGAAGCGATGAGGAGAGATTTATCTCGTAAACTGGCTGATCCCATGCTACCAAGAAAAACCTCTAGTGAGTTTCTTTGGTGATCGTACCGTAAACTGACACAGGTAGGTAAGGAGAATATCCTAAGGCGCTTGAGTGATCTCTCGTTAAGGAACTCGGCAAAATGACACCGTAACTTCGGAAGAAGGTGTACCTCACTAGCGTGAAGCGATTCGCACGTAAAGCGCGAGGAGGTTGCAATAAAACGGCCCAAGCGACTGTTTAGCAAAAACACAGGACTCTGCTAAGTCGTAAGACGATGTATAGGGTCTGACGCCTGCCCGGTGCCG
>CAZIJZ010000125.1:0-2809 GCA_964539765.1 uncultured Smithella sp. | reverse complement strand
TACAGTTCCGCGCTGATGCGCGCCAGATTTCTCACCCGGCCGATGTAGCTGGTGCGTTCCGCCACGCTGATGGCGCCGCGGGCGTTGAGCAGGTTGAAGGTATGCGAACACTTCAGACAGTAATCGTAAGCGGGCAGGGCCAGATTTTTCTCGGCGATGCGCAGGGCTTCCTCTTCATACGTATCGAATAATTTGCGCAGCATGGGAATATCCGCTACTTCAAAATTATAGGTGGAAAACTCCACTTCGCCGCGGTGATGTACGTCGCCGTATTTGATTTTGTCCGTCCACTGCAGATCATACACATTGTTGACGCCCTGAATATACATGGCGATGCGTTCCGTGCCGTAGGTCAGTTCGGCGCAAACCGGACTGCAATCGAAGCCGCCGACCTGCTGGAAATAGGTGAACTGGGAAATTTCCATACCGTCGAGCCAGACTTCCCAGCCCAGGCCCCAGGCGCCCAGCGTCGGGGATTCCCAGTCGTCTTCCACAAAACGGATATCGTGATCGAGCGGATCAATGCCGAAGCTTTTCAGCGAATCCAGATAGAGTTCCTGAATGTTGACCGGCGACGGTTTCATGATGACCTGATACTGGTAGTAATGTTGCAAACGGTTGGGATTTTCGCCATAGCGACCGTCTGTGGGGCGACGCGAGGGCTGAACGTAAGCCACGTTCCACGGCTCGGGGCCCAGCGCGCGCAGGCAGGTTGCCGGATGAAAGGTTCCCGCGCCCACTTCCATGTCGTAGGGCTGCTGAATGACGCAGCCTTTGGAATCCCAGTATTTTTCGAGGGCAAAAATCAATTCTTGAAAAGTCACAGTTTTCTCCTTGCGGTTTTAAACGGAAAATTTGTCAAAATGGTCGATTTTTAAATAAAAAATGACCGACCGTAAGTAACATGTTCAGCCGTATGGTGTCAATATAAAAAGGATAAAACGAGATAAGCCTTCCGGGGATGTTTCGTGTAATATGGACCAAATCTGTCCACCTAAAAACCATATGTTCGGTCAAGTCTTTTCGACTTGACCGAACATATGCATATTTGGGGAACATAGAACGTTGAACATGGAACGGTCTTTTCCCGTTTCGCTTTCGCTTAATAATTCAACTTGAATATTTTGTCGTTGTAGTGTATTGTAGTGCAGGAGGTTTGATATGAGAAGTGTTTTGTCCATAAGTTTATCGAAGAAATTGGCTTCCGAATTGGATGACTTATCAAGGGAAACAGGCAGAAATAAAAGCGATATCGTAAAAGAATCGCTTGCGGAATTCTTATGGGAAAGCAGATTCCTTCGCATGAAGAAACGCCTGAAAAGCAAGGCTAAAGCATCCGGATTGGTAACGGATGACGATGTGTTCAAGGCCATATCGTGAAAGCGGTATTTGACACCAATGTTTTGATCGCCGCATTTATGACGGAAGGTCTTTGTTCCAGTCTGCTCATTCGCGCCCGCAGGCACGATTTTGATTTAGTCCTTTCTAGTGACATTGTCCGCGAATTTAAAAATATACTGGCAAAAAAATTTAAAGTTTCATCTGCCGATGTTTCTGAAATTGCAGACATGGTCAAGGAAGCTGCGTTCGAAGTTATTGACCAGCCTGCACCGATTGCTCGTACCTGCCGGGATAAAGATGACGACATGATTATAGCCTGTGCCGTTTCTGCGGACGCGGACTATATCGTTACCGGCGATGAAGACTTGTTGGTGCTAAAAAGGTACAAAAATATTGTGATCATCAAGCCCCGGAACTTTGAAACCCTGTTTGAATAATCTTCCCAAATGTTTAGTCGCGTCAAATAGACTCAACCTAACTATGCGGCTAGCTCTTTAACTTAGAACCTGTTTTCTTTTCACCATCCACTATCCACCATCCACTAGCCACTATTTTTTACAGCCCCCTCATAAATTCCGGCCGCAGCAGGCGCGGGTCCTTGCGCGACAGAATGGCATTCAGCTCTTTGAGCACCTTGGCCTTGTCTTTGGGCATGGAACCGCGAATCGAAAAATAATTGGAAGCGTGCATGGAGCTGAAAAAACAATTCGTAAAGGTCGATTGCTCCACCATTCCTTTCAATTCCTGCAACGAATCAAACGGCGTAATCAGCTCAAACTCGCCGCGCTCCAGTTCCTTGTAAATCGGCGTTTCCGGAATCAGCGTCAGCGTCAGCGCGCCGGCGTAATCCGGATCCATTTCCGTTAAAATCCGGGCCGTCTCCGATACATGCCTGGCGCTGCCTTTGATGCCGCCAAGCCCCAGGATAACCGTCACCGAAAGGAGAATGCCGGCCTCCTTTACCTTTCTACCCGCCTCCACCATTTCATCGTGCGTGGCGTTTTTCTTAATCCGCTTAAGAACCTCGTCATCCCCGCTTTCCACGCCCATATACAGAATGCCAAGCTTCTGCTGCCTGAGCGTCTTTAATTCCGCAACCGTGCGCCTGAGAATATCCTGCGGCGTGGCGTAGCTGGCAATGCGCTCAAGGTTGGGGAATATTTTATTCAGATACTGTAATGCTTCGAGCAGCTTCGGATACGGATAGACCAGGGCGTCTCCATCCTGAAGAAAAACCCGCCTGCCGTCCCAGTCCTGCAGTATCGCGTAAACAATGTCGGGCTGCCCCTGCACCCATATCCCGCGATTCATATACAGGGACATCGCGTCGATTTCCTGCTTGACCTCCTCCAAATCGCGGAGGCCGAGCGTGGTAAAACAATACCCGCAAAACGTGCAGGAATTATTGGAACACCCCGAAGTCAAGGGGAGATAATAACTGGCATGTTCACTGGGCGGTCTGAGTATT
>CAZIJZ010000124.1:0-2860 GCA_964539765.1 uncultured Smithella sp. | reverse complement strand
CCACTAACGCCTCTAGCTTCGCTAAACTCGCGTTCGGCGAGTGTCATTAATAGTTCATAGTTGATGGTAAAAATCAGGGAATAGTGAACAGCCATCAGTGACCAGCCTGAAAATTCCACTTGATTATTTTTATAAATATGCCATTATAATTCCGTAATATGTTAATAATCACATAATATGGAAATATAAGCATGAATTTCCTGTCCTTTAAAAATGCTTTGAAAGGTTTTGTTTCGTTTAAATTAAACGATATTCGAAAAATCGATCCCGGGTTTGATCTCCGGCGCCTGAGCGAATGGCAGGATAAAGGCTTTATTAAAATGACCAGAAGAGGACATTATATCTTTTCTGATCTTGAGCTAAACGAATCCGTCCTTTTTTTGATAGCCAATAACATTTATTCACCGTCCTATATATCAATGGAAATGGCGCTTGCATATTATAATCTGATTCCGGAGGCAGTTTATGGTATTACGTCGGTTTCGTCCTGTAAAACAAATCGTTTCAAAACAGATTTCGGTGAATTTATTTATCGTCATGTCAAACCGCAGTTAATATTCGGTTACATATTAGTCGGTCACGAAGGCCAAAACTTTAAAATTGCAGAACCGGAAAAAGCCATTCTGGATTATTTTTATCTCAACGCGCATCTGGATACAAAAGAAGATTTTGCCGGCTTGCGTGTCAATAGCGAAGAATTCAAAGAACAGATGGATCGGGATAAACTCAAAAGATATCTTGTTGCCTTCGGCAATAAACGGTTAGAAAAAAGATTCAACAAATTTTTAAAGTGCATAAACCATGCTTAGCATCAATCAGATCGAAAAATATTATCCCGAAAGTCTGCGCGGCTTTAAACGAAACATTTTGCGTGAATATCTGCAATACAAAATTTTAGAAATCGTTTTCAATTCCGTCTTGGGTACAAAGCTTTCATTTCTCGGTGGCACGGCATTGCGTATCGCTTACGAAAACACACGATTTTCAGAAGATCTCGATTTCGATAATTTTAACCTAAGCGAAACCGAATTTGTTATTTTGACCAAAGAAATCCAACGCGGGCTTCAAAGGGAAGGTTTCAATGTGGAAATTCGTAACGTCATAAAGAGAGCTTTCCACTGTTACATCAAGTTGCCGCAGGTTTTGTTTGATAACGCCATGTCGGATTTGAAGAACGAAAAAATCTTAATTCAGGTTGATACGGAACCGCATAATTTTTCCTACGCACCGGACAAGCTGATTCTTAATAAATTTGATATTTTTACACAGATTGCAGTCACACCTCCTGATGTTCTGCTTGCTCAGAAGATTTATGCGCTGTTGAATCGCAAAAGAGCAAAAGGTCGTGATTTTTATGATACGGTGTTCTTGTTGCAAAAAACAAAGCCTAATTATGATTACCTGAAGCAAAAAATCGGCATAGCCGATGCTCAATCTCTCAAAGAAAAGATTCTTGATTATACAAAAGATCTTAATCTGAAAGTGCTGGCAAGGGATGTGGAGTCATTTTTATTCAATCCTTCTGATAGTAAAAAAATTGTTTTATTTCCGGACTATATTAGTCAGGTTGAACTTTAAAAAAGGCGTGAAAGGCGGCAGTCGGCGGTTTGCTATTGGTGATAAGCGTAAAATTTCCTCTTGATAAAAGTGAACAATTATTGCGTTATTTGTTCACTTCATTAGACAATAATGAAAGCTTTGCATAACCAAGTCCATTTATTTATTCTGTCATACCGGCGTAGGCCGGTATCCAGTTATTTCAGGTACTTCCTGGATTCCGGTTTTCACCGGAATGACGAAAAAAAGAATTATGCAAAGCTCTCAATAATATAGGGCAACAGAAATTGCTAAATAAATCAAAACTGAACGGTGCACTATTACCTCGGCAATTAAAGATTGTAATAACGGGCAATTTTATTTTTACTTTAATGCAACTTCTTTTTTATTACTGGATTCACGCCGGATGTTTACCCCGCGTATGCGGGGCGCGGGAATAACGCCATTTATGCTATGTTGCCGGCAGAATAATAGTCTTGTAAAATGAAAGATCGTATTTTAATATGCAACAGTAAATTAAAGGATAAAACAATATATGGAACAAGTTTACGATATATTTAAATCATTTGTCGATCCGGTTTTTATAATTTTCATCCTGTTGCTGATAACTTTTTTTATTTATCTGGCCTCAAGCAAAAAGAAGATCGACATGTTGCCTTTGCTTTTTGTCATTATTCTGTTCTATGGCTTCAGCATATATCCTGTGTCCAATTATTTGAGTTACCAGCTTGAAAAAGAATACATCAGCGGGCCAGCTGTAAAAAGTAAAATGAATCCGGATATCATTGTGGTTCTCAGCGGCGGCGCTTCCGATATCAACGCTTTGGCGAAAACGTTTCCGGGGGAAACGACGACTGTCAGACTGGTGCATGCGGTGCAGATGTATAAAAAATACAATGCCCGTTATCTGGTCTGCTCCGGTAAAAGCGACGGTAAGATAGCCGACTCGCAGATTATGGCGAAAATGGCTGAGGAATTGGGTGTCCCTAAGGATAAAATCCGTATCGAACCGAAATCAAGAAATACTTACGAGCACGCGGAGGAATTCAATAAAATTTTTGCCGACAAAAATCTGAAGGTCGGATTGGTCACCTCCGCCAGCCATATGAAACGAAGCGAAAGACAGTTCCGGAAATATTTTAATAATGTTCTTGCTTTGCCGACAGGTTATCTTTATGCTTCGCCCGCCGGTACGGCTGCTGTCCGATATATCCCCCATTCCCGCTGGCTTTATAACAATGCGCTTGTTTTTCATGAGTTTGTCGGGCAAATGTGGTACAGTATAAAGACGGTGAATAGTGAA
>CAZIJZ010000123.1:0-2963 GCA_964539765.1 uncultured Smithella sp. | reverse complement strand
AGCAACTGATTCGTAATCAGTAGGTCACCAGTTCGATTCTGGTCATCGGCTCCAGATTTCGCATAGTTACAACATCCACCTTTTTTATAATAGTTAAAATAGTGACCACAAGTGACCACCTTTTTTAACCATTATGGGTGGCATTGTGATTTACCTTTGCCTCTTTGAGTTGGCTCTTCTCTAAAAACTTTATTATCCACGATTATGACGGCGTAAACAAAATCACTTTCGCCACAATTGTAAAACCATTTTTCACCGTATTTTATTTTTCCATTATCATTGACTTTTGTGAATTCTTTCAGAAATGGTTGCCCGCATTTTAATACAATATCCGATGCTGAATCCCAGCGACTAACAATTTCATCTCCGCAGCGGAATGCATAGCTTTCTGTTATGCTTATTGTGATTAAACAAATTACTAAAAATGTAAACGAAATAAGCTTCATGATCATGTCCCTTCCTTTCTATGATTTGAATACCCTCTTAATAGTTTTTGTCATGTGTTCAGGATTGACTTTTGTATAAATCTGCGTGGTGCCTATATCTTCATGCCCCATTGCCGCTTGAATTGTTCTAAGGTCGGCTCTTTCTTCAAGCATGTGTGTGGCGAATGAATGCCGAAGCATGTGAGGTGTGATCCTTCTTTGAATTCCTGCTTTTTTCATGGCTGTTTTGAGCGGTGATCGAATATCTGTAATTAACCTTGTCTCCCTTATCTTCCCGTTCTTGTTTTTTATCCTGGAGGGAAATAAAGGGCTGCCTTCCTGGGTCTGTAAATAGGTTTTCATTTCATTGGCTAGCAAATCAGACATTGCGACAAGTCGTGTTTTCCCACCTTTGCCGAGAGCAACGATATAATCAGGATTGAAATGAACATCTTTTGGCTCAAGACCGCAAGCTTCCGATTTCCTCAAGCCGGCATGATAAAGGCAAAGAAACAAAACTCTATGCTTCAATTTCATGTTGTCAAGAATCGCTTTTAATTCTTCTTTCCGGATATATTCTGGAACTGGTCTGCGATAGGGCAGGGGTTTTGAAGTCGGTAAAGGATTATTGCACATTCCTTGATCTGACGCCCACCGTACTAATGAATTCAAACAAAGTATTTCCAGATTAATCTCTCTATTAATGCCGGAATGTTCCTTGAGACGTTTTTTCTTGAATCCTTCAATCATTAATTTAGTCACATAATCCGGCATGAAGTTTCCGAAGTAAGGCAGGATTTGAGCGTTCAACATTCTGAATTTTTCTTTATAGGTTTTTGAGCTTTGATGATTTTTGACGAATTCAAGATATTCTTGAGCTATTGAATTGATGGAGTAAACATCGCCTATTTCACGCCCTAACTGTCTGCGGTATTCTTGTTCAATAAGAACGGCTTGAAGCTTTGAGCCTGCATGTATGTTCTTACGGAAACGATCTTTGCGACCGATTCTAATATCTATCTGCCAGACATCATCATGAAGATTTCTAACGGACATAATTTTTCCTACCCCTTTTATTTTTCCATTTCAATATGTTTTTCTGCGCCTCTTCTTTGATACTTGTTAAAGAAAGAGGACGTTGACCATCAAGACCAAGATGATGGTAAATTTCAGATACCATATTAAATAATTTTATTTCTTCTTCTTGTGTCAACTTTTACTTGTCCTTAAAGTATTCTCGACATTCATCTTCAAGCTGCTTTTGATTGTGTTCAATAATGCGATCAACAGTATTTTTACTGACAATAAAAAATGTAGATGTTTCTTTTTGCTTTAGAGCTTTTTGAATTGGATGTTTTTTAGGTGCCAGTCTTCTAAGTCTTCTTCTAAATTGCACCATTTCATCCGCTGTCATTTCTATTTCTGGAGGCTTTGCTATATTGAAATTTCCGATTGTTCCCCAACTTCGACCAATACTTTCTGTTGCCCAATTTTCACCGTGCTTCGTTACGTATTTTGTCGCATACTTTTGTGCTTGTTTCAGTGATTTTATAATTCGATAACTTTTATAATTCTGAGCAACACTTAGGGATTTCTCGATTTCTTTTGTTCCTGTGCAGCTCACCCATATCTTTGCTAACTCAATTGCCAAATTAAACAAATCCTGATCTTCCCTAAGATTAGGAACACTCAGGAACATATGAAAATGGGGAACATATTCGCCTTTTAAGTTTCCCGACTTTCTTGTCACCCATTCTCTTTTGTAGGCGATTTTAATGGATGGATGTTTATCTAGCACTATCCTTCTGAATCTGTTTATTGCCTTGTTTGAAACATTTTTCCTTTCAGCTTCTATTTGCATGACATCATCGGCAAATGTTATATCTTGCCAGAGATTAAGTTTATCCTCTATCTTGCATAGAAATTTTTTAAAATTATTTCTGGATTTCTTGCTAAACTCTTTGATTATATCCTTTTTACCCGCTGAACCTTTGTTTCCTGATTGTTTTGGGGGATTGGTCTGTCTGATTTCAACCATGTTTGGGTAGATTAATAATTTTTCTTTATATTCTGATTTTTGTAATATTTTACCCTTTAAATAACTATTGAATTTCTTTCGACTATTTTTTCTATGTAAAAATATGTCTCTTATACAAGCGGGAGAGACATCTTTCTCTTGATCTTTTGAGGTTGAAATATCTTTCATTTCTTAAACCTCAATTTGTGGTCAAGCCTGTAAAGCGAAATGCGTTTTTTGAATATTTCAAAATGTGGGAATCTAAAGATTTCAACGCGCGGAAAGCGGTTTCTGAGTTCCTCTAAGGATATTGCTTTTCTGTCAGTAATATTGACAGTCAGGTATTCTGTATCAGTAAATTCTTTTGTATCTTTACCGACCACAGAAATTTTAGCAGGATCGTGATCGGCTGCGGCGTCTCTCTCTACCGGAGCCGCCTTCGCCTCTCTTGTGTCTATAGTCATAAAAAAGCCCTCTAGGTTTCGTCCCAGAAGGCTTCTTGAATATACATTGATCTAATG
>CAZIJZ010000122.1:1468-3039 GCA_964539765.1 uncultured Smithella sp. | reverse complement strand
AAAGGGGTTAGCTCGTCATGGCTAATCCCTTTTTATTTGTCAGACGCTATTGACCTCTTTTTTCACTTGATATTTCATTTTTTCCGTTTCCATGGGAAAAACCATTAAAGTAATCTTGTCGGTAAATTTGATTACTATCGAAATAGAATATATTTCCTGCTTCCTGAAAAAACCCATCGTCAACTTTTGTTAATACACAATATTTCAATCGCAATAAATGATCATATGACTTTTCTTCTTTTAAAAAACATAAAGGATGTTATAAAATAGATCATCATTTTGGAAGAGCAAGACATGTAATGTTGTGATCAGGCAGATAAGATACGGTAATTCCGTTTTGATTTTGCAAAATGATTGGAATATTGAAAAAAATATTTTAAATAAACATTATCAAGAGAATAATGAAAATGAAAAAAAATGTATCCTCCCTGAAAGATCTCCTCAGAAAAGCTGAACAAGGCGATGCAGATGCTCAAAACAACCTGGGACAGTTATACTTGGCTGGTAAAGGTGTTCCGCAGAATGATGCCGAGGCGGCAGATTGGTTTTGTAAGGCAGCAGATCAGGGCAACGCAAAGGCCCAATTTAATTTAGGCTGGATGTATCAGGAAGGAAAAGGTGTGATGCAGGATGATGCCGAAGCGACGGAATGGTATCTTAAGGCAGCCGAGCAGGATTATGCAAAAGCCCAGTACAATCTTGCCCTTATGTACAAAGAAGGCGAAGGTGTTCCCCAGGACGATGCCGAGGCGGCGAGATGGTTTTTAGAAGCTGCTCAACAGGGAGTTGCCGTTGCCCAGTTCAAATTAGGAAAGATGTATGAACACGGATCAGGTGTTCCTCAGAGCAACTCCGAGGCCGTAAAGTGGTATCGTCAGGCGGCAAAACAGGGAAATCAAGATGCTCAAAAAATGCTGGATAGAATACACCAAAAAGACATGGGCGTCCCTCACAGCGATGCGAATGTCGCAAAAAGTTATCTCAAGGCGGCGGGACAAGGCATCGGAGATGCCCAGTATAATTTGGGATTGATGTACCAAAAGGGTGAAGGCGTCCCCCAGGACAATTTAAAGGCCGCAAAATGGTATCGTCAGGCGGCCGAGCAGGGACATGTCATGGCACAGTTTAATCTGGGATTGATCTACCAAAAAGGCGAAGGTGTTCCCCGGGACAACGCCGAGGCTGCAAAATGGTTTCTCAGCGCTTCCAGACAGGGGAATCCAGATGCTCAGAGAATCCTGGATATGATGTACAAGGAAGGAACAGCCCTTTCTCAGGAAGATGCGCAGGGTGCAGAAAAGCATCGCAAGACGGATGAAATGGCAAGTGAAGATTCAGATACACGTCAAAAAGAAAAAGATGAAATCATCACACAAGAAGACATGAAGGCTCTAACAAAAGAGCTTAAATCAGATGAACTTGTGGGTGAAGATTCGGATACACGTCAAAAAGAAGAAGATGAAATCATCATACAGGAAGACATGAAGGATGCCGTAAAAGATCTTAAAACGGATGAACCTGCAGGTGAAGATTCGGATACACGTCAAAAAGAAGAAGATGAAGTCATCATA
>CAZIJZ010000122.1:0-1368 GCA_964539765.1 uncultured Smithella sp. | reverse complement strand
GATGAAGTCATCATAAAGGAAGATACGAAAGCTACAAAGAAGTATTATAAAGCGGCGGAACAGGGCGATGCCGATGCCCAGTTCAATCTGGGCCGGATGTATGATAACGGTGAAGATGTTCCTCAGGATTTTGCCGAAGCCGTTCAATGGTATTGTAAGGCAGCCGAACAGGGACATGCCGATGCCCAGTATAATCTGGGATTGAAGTACTTCTTCGGTGAAGGCGTTCCACAAGATTTTGCCGAAGCCATAAAACAGTATCGTCAGGCGGCGGAACAGGGACACGCAGATGCCCAGTTTAATCTGGGTGGTATATATTATGAAGGTATTGTCGTTATACAGGACGATGTCGAGGCTCTCACCTGGTATCTTAAGGCGGTGGAACAGGGACATGAAACGGCGCAGACCAGATTGGATATCATGTTCAGAGAAGGCAATAAAATTCCGCAAGACGATTCCGATCCCGGAAAGTGGTACCGCAAAGCAGCTGAACAGGGAATTGTGAATGCCCAATATCATCTGGCATTAATGTACCGAAAGGGTGACGGTGTTGCTCAGGATGATGTTGAAGCTGCAAAATGGTTTTTAAAATCGGCGGAGCAAGGAGTTGCGAATGCGCAGTTTAATATTGGTTTGATGTACCATAACGGTGACGGTGTTCCTCAGAACGATACAGAAGCTGTAAATTGGTATCGTCAGGCGGCGGAACAGGGACACGCAGATGCCCAGTACAACCTGGGATTGCAGTACTTCTTCGGTGACGGCATTGACCGGGATTTTGCGGAAGCCATAAAATGGTATCGTCAGGCGGCGGAACAGGGACACGCAGATGCCCAATTTAATCTGGGCGAGATATATGAAGCCGGGGTAGTGGTCTCTCAGAACAACGCTGAAGCTTTGAAGTGGTATCGCAAGGCGGCGGAACAGGGACATGAGAAAGCCCGGTATCATCTGGAAGTCATGTCCCGAATATAAAATTTCATAAGCCGCTTCATGCGGCAAACCGCAGGTGACCCGTGGCTTTTTTCCCGATGATTGCCAACGCTTAAAAATGGCTCGTGGAAGAAATTATTAAATGATATGCCATATTGAAATTGTAACGTCTGAAACCATCGCCGAATCTTATACTATAAGCGCTCAGTAACGAACCGATCCATTGTTGCTTATTCGAAGATGATGAATACTTTTTATCGCTTATCCATTTCTTTCGGGCTGACCACAAGACAAGCAATGAATCGATGAAAAATACCTTTCTGCAAAGACATCTGTTTTTTATACCGAATATTTTTTTGAAATAACTTTTGAAATAACAATGTTCCGCCAAAGTGATAATGTCCTAAAGCACCAAAGTAGAAATGTCCTAAGATA
>CAZIJZ010000121.1:0-3082 GCA_964539765.1 uncultured Smithella sp. | reverse complement strand
GCGGAACCGATATCTTCCGGCGCAGCGGGAAACGGTGTGATAATTTCAACACCGGCGGGTATTTCTTCCGGATTGTCGGCTATGGCAAAATTAAAACCGGTGGCTTCGGACATTTCTTTCATGGCATGAGCGGAAAAAGAATAAGGCAAAATCAAGTTGCAGGCGCCGGTCAGCGACGCCAGCACACAGGCGGCAGTCACGGCTTTGTTCGTGGTGCAAAGACAAATAATTTTTTCACCGCGGCGCTCTGCCAGGGTTTTTCTCAGTCCGGCCGCCAAAGCGAAAACATCTTCATAGCTGTATCCGGAAAAAGTGAATTCTTTCTGACCCGTATTGGGGGACAACACCAGAATTTGTTTGTAGTAACTGATAAATGAATTTTTTTTCACGCCGATCATACACAAAGAGCCCGTAATTTTTTTATTATTTACCGCAAAACAGAAAAAAAAACATCTACTATAAAAAGAATCATAATTTTTGTTGACTTCCGCGTGTTTTTTTCATTAGCTTGAAGAAAATATCAAGAGATTGCTTTATGCTTGACATCGACATTGACAGCCTGATTCCGCATCGGGAAAAAATAAAAATCATCAATGAAATAATTGATATACAGAACACCTCCGCAGTCAGTGTGGCGGTTGTAAATTCCAACTGGCCTCTTTTTGACGGAGACGCGGTGGATTCTCTGGTTTTAATTGAAGGCATCGCCCAGACTGCTGCTATCGTAGAGGGATACAAAAGAAAGCAAAAGGGGAAATCCGGGGTCAAAGGCTGGCTTGTCGGCATCAAAAACGCGGAATTCCATGAAGAGAAAATACCCGCAAATACCAGGGTGGTCATTATGCTGGAAAATAAATATTCTTTTGATAATTACGGCGTCGTGGAAGGCATTGCGAAAACCGGAGAGAAAATTCTGGCCAAAGCCACCCTACAGGCCATGCGTCTCAAAGATGATGATCAATAATATGTTATCAAGGAGTTAAAATATGGATGATAAAAAAACTGCGATTATCACAGGCGCGAGCCGCGGCATCGGCCGGGCCACAGCGGTGGAAATGGCCAAAGCCGGATATTTTATAATCGTCAACTTCAAGGCCAACGAAACGGCCGCCGAGGAAACGTTAAATCTGGTGCGAGCCGCGGGTGGAGACGGAGAAATCTTTAAATTTGATGTCGCCGACAACGCCCAGACCAGGGATGCCGTCAAAGATATTGCCGAACGTCACAAAAATATTCAGGTGCTGGTCAACAACGCCGGAATAACGGCCGACGGGCTTTTTATGCTGCTGGGAGAAGAGGAATGGGACAGCGTGATTAACACAAGCCTGAAAGGCTTCTATAATATGACGAAACCGGTTCTGCGGGAAATGATCAGAAAAAAACGCGGTTCCATCATTTCCGTCTCCTCACTTTCGGCGCTGATGCCCAACCGAGGGCAGGCCAACTATTCCGCGGCCAAGGCGGGAATCATTGCCGCTTCCCGCTCCCTCGCCACGGAAGTGGCGCGTTTCGGTGTTCGTGTCAATGTGGTTGCACCGGGTTTAATTGAAACCGACATGATCCAGGAAGCCCCTGTTGAACAAATCAAACAAATCATTCCAATGGCAAGGCTGGGAAAGCCGCAAGAAGTAGCCAGCGTCATCCGCTTTTTATGTTCCGATGACGCTTCTTACGTCACCGGACAGGTCATCGGCATTAACGGAGGAATATGTTAATTTACATTCACCGCAATATATATTTTTTTATTTGCATCCTTGCGGGACTTTGTTTCCTGTACAGCAATTTTTCTCATGCGGAAGAAACAGGTTTTGAAAAATTGCGCAAAGAATCGTCTAAGATCAAAACCCTGCAGGCGGATTTCACGCAAAAGAAATTCATGAAAATTCTGTCCAGACCGCTGGTCTCGCAGGGCAACTTTTATTATGCGGCCCCCGATTCCTTGCGCTGGGAATATTTAAAACCTCTGCACAGTATTGTCATCTCTCACAAAAACACGTCGCGGCGTTACATCTATTCTGACGGAAAAATGATCGAGGATAAAAACGGTGGAGCGCAGGTGGTGAAGATCGTTTTGAACGACGTCAGCGGATGGATCAGCGGCAGATTCGACCGGAATCCTTCATTCAAAGCACAAATCAGGGAAGGCGCCGATACGACGGTCACCCTGATTCCCGCGGCAAAAAACATGGCGGGCATGATTGAAAAAATCGAGATCGATATTTCCCGGAAGACGGCTACCGTTAAATCGGTAAAAATTATTGAAGACCGCGATACCTACACGCAAATCAATTTTCAGAATCTGAAAATCAATAAAGTGCTTCCTCCGTCAGTATTTCAGGACATAAAATGAAAGGTTTTTTATTTCTGATAGCAGCCCTTTTGATTTGTTCCTGCCAGTCTCTGCCGGTCATCAAGCCGGAGCTTTCAACTGATATGAAAAATTTTACCTGTCCTTGTCCTTTCCTGAATGAAAAATACCGGTTTGTGCACGCCCTGGAAACCAGAATGGCAGGAAACAGGAGAGGTGCAATCATCGGGGTGACGGTCACCGATCCGGTGTCCCGCTCGGTGTCTTGTGCCATCATGACAGTGGAAGGGATCGTGCTGTTTGAAGCGGAAGCGGAACAAAACGAAATAAACGTGAAGCGGGCGCTGCCGCCATTCGATTCAGAAAGTTTCGCAAAAAATATGATTGACGATATCAAACTGATTTTTTTTATGCCGGAAGGGCAAATTCAGGGCAGAGGTTACCTTCAGGACGGATCAAAAGTTTGCCGGTATCTCAAAGAAAGCGGAGATTGGGTCGATGTGAAAGAAAACAAATCGGGAAATGTCGAAATCGGTTTCTATTCATCCTCACACGCTTTGAAAAGGCAAGTCCTTTTTAATAAGATTGCAAAAAACATTTATCAGAACATTGAATTACACGCAGACGACACCTTGGATTATTCGCTCTGGATGACTCTCATAGACGCTCAACCGATAAAAATAAAAAAAAGAAAAAGAAAATAAAGTTCACGTTACGTGTTGATTAAATCAAAGCATTAAAGACCTGTTGAATCTCACAATCAACGAATGCGTT
>CAZIJZ010000120.1:0-3084 GCA_964539765.1 uncultured Smithella sp. | reverse complement strand
ATGGAGGAAGTTCTTATATTTATCACTCCGCACATATTGCCGGTGGGTAACAGTTGATATCGGTCAATCGGTACATAGTTGATTTTGAATCATACAACTCATCATCCATAAAATGAGCAAACCCGGCATTACAACGAAAGTGCGGCTTTGTCGCGGAACAATGGCCGGTATTTAAACATTAATATGGCCGTTCAAAATGGAATATTTCAACATTCTCAATTTAAAAAAAGAGCCGTTTTCCAATTCACCCGAACCGGAATTTCTTTTTCAACTTTCCCAGTATAGCGATTGCTTGCAGAAACTGGAGCTGGCTATCCGTCTGCGTCGCGGCATCAACGTGGTCATTGGAGATATCGGTACGGGAAAAACGACTTTATGTCGTAAACTCATCCAGAATTTTTCCCCGTCATCGAAAGATTCCGGCGAGACAGAAATTGAACCCCATCTTTTGCTGGACCCCGCATTTAAAAGCAACCTTGAGTTTCTGCAAACCTTTGCTTTCATGCTCGGTATCAAGGTTTCGGGCGCCGATACGGAAAGTGAATGGCATTTAAAAGAAAGAATCAAAGACACTTTGTTCGACAAAGGTGTGGCCGAAAAAAAAATCATTGTCTTGATTATCGATGAAGGACAGAAAATTCCCGACGACTGTCTTGAAACACTGCGTGAATTTCTGAATTATGAAACAAACGAATTCAAACTTTTGCAGATCATTATTTTCGCGCAGAAGGAATTCCGCGCCGTTCTTAAAAAGAAAGCCAATCTTCTGGACAGGGTGAATCTTCTTTACCTGCTTCATCCGTTGAATTTCAAACAAATGAAAGACATGATCAATTATCGTTTGAGCGTGGCCGGAGATTTTGAAAAGCATCCTTCTCTGTTCAGCTTCTCAGGCTTTGCCGCGGTTTATCTGGCGACGGGAGGTTATCCCCGCAAGGTGGTTTTCCTGTGTCATCAGGTTCTTTTAAAAATGATCATTCGCAAAAAAAAGAAAGCCGGATGGTTTCTGGTGAGAAGCTGCCAGGATAACATCAAATCGCCCCTATCCCGGAAATTAGAATGGGGACTGGCCGGGCTTTTATTTTTTATTGTTTTCGGAATTTCAATCGGCGCGATGACGTTCCAGACTATCAATTCAGAAAAGGATAAACTGAAACCGTTAGCGCCAACCGGTTCTGCGATTCTTGAAACGACACCGGCAAGGTCCGTTAAGTACCTGTCCGATCATTCAGAGGCCGTCGCCATTAATATCCCGGATATGAAAATGCCGGATTATTTGGGCAAGATTTCCATGACAAAAAAAAGAACGCTATGGTGGGTGTTATATAATATTTATGGTGACAATACGCCTCCAATGATGGAAAAGGTTTTTGCAGCAAATCCCCATATTAAAAAAAGGGACGTTGTCATGGAAGGGACGATAATAAATTTGCCGGCCGTTCCTGCCGATTCCAAACCCTTGAACCCCAACGACATCATTGTTGCTTTAGAAAGTGGACAAGATCTGGAAATGATGTATAATCTTTTTCGTAACAATCCCCGGGAGCGAATACTGCCGTCCTTAGCTTTTCTTTCTTCATGGAAGAGAAAGACAGGCTTTGAGTTTGCTGTTGTCATTGATAAACGTTTTAAAAATGTTGAATCGGCAAGGGAACAAATAAATAAACTGCCGCAGGTTGTTGCGGAAAAAGCGAAAATATTATCTCAATGGGACGCGGATACGGTTTTTTTCAATCGCCGCGCGCCGGAATATTGATTTTAGGGTGGGGGATAAATGAAAATCAGAAAACGATTGGGTGAGATACTGGTCAATCAAGGTATTTTAAGCGAAGAAATGCTTACGAAGGTATTAAATGAGCAGAAGAAAACCAATCTGAAATTCGGCCAATATTTAATACGGCAGGGAATCGTCAAGGAAAAACAGATCCTGGATTTGTTGAGTGATCAGCTCAACATAAAGAAATATCAGGTTAACGAATATCCACTTGATTTTGATTTGGTCCGTTACATTCCCTTCGATTTTGCGCAGAAAAACCAGGTGGCCCCGCTGAGAATTAAAGGGAAGTTACTGGAGGTCGGAACGGCTGATCCCCTGGAGATTAAGGTTCTCGATCATATTGAAAAATTAACCAACCTGGAAGTTGAACCGGTATTGTGTTCCGAGATGGAGATTAATCAGCTCATCAACAGTATGTATGGCGTGCAATCGGATTTGGGCGGCATCATGGAGAGCCTGGAAATTGAAACCACATCGGAAGAGGATGCGGAACTTCAGGAATCGGTTCAAATCACTCCTTTACAGGATCAGGCGGGAGAGGCGCTGGTGGTGCGGCTGACGAATTCGATTTTTGCTCAGGCTGTGCGCAACAAAGCCAGCGATATCCACATCAGTCCCCGCCAGAACACGGTTCAACTGCGTTATCGTATTGACGGCAAACTCATCGAAATGCCGTCTCCTCCCAAATCGGTCTTCTTGTCTGTCATCGCCCGTATTAAGATTTTGGCCAATATGGATATTACCGTGTCCCGTGTGCCTCAGGACGGCAGATTTACCATGAAAACTGAAAACAAAGAAATTAATGTCAGAGCTTCATCCCTTCCTACCATTCACGGAGAAAATCTTGTCCTCCGTCTTCTGGATATGAGCGCCGGTATTTATACACTCGATAGCCTGGGTATGGACCCTCAGGATATGGCCAAAATAGAAAGTATGTGTCTTAAACCCTATGGAATGATTTTGAGTACGGGACCGACGGGAAGCGGTAAGAGCACCAGTCTCTATGCCATATTAAATACCATTAACAAACCGGATATCAATATCGTAACGCTGGAAGACCCGGTTGAATACAGGGTAAACGATATCCGGCAGGTGCAATTAAATACCAAAGCGGGAATGACTTTCGCCAGCGGTCTGCGGTCCATTCTTCGTCAGGATCCCGATGTAATTATGGTCGGCGAAATCAGAGATGCCGAAACTGCGTCCGTGGCGGTTCAGGCCGCGCAGACAGGACATCGGCTCTTAAGCACCGTTCATACCAATGATTCGGCCGGCGTGATTACCCGATTTATAGACATGGGAATTGA
>CAZIJZ010000119.1:0-3133 GCA_964539765.1 uncultured Smithella sp. | reverse complement strand
GAAGTGTCGGGATTGGGAACTATCCCAGGCACGCAGTGCCGTGGGACACTTTTTTTAAGGCACACAGTGCCGTAGCCACCAGCCACCCACCTATGTCATTCCCGAATGGTTCTATCGGGAATCCAGCATTTATTCCTTCCTGGATTCCGGCTAAGCCCACGCCGGAATGACCCCATTATTCGTCATACCGGCGTAGGCCGGTATCCAGCATTTATTCCTTCCTGGATTCAGTTTTTCACCTTTCACTGTTTTTTACCATCCACCATCAACCGTTCTTTCCATTCACTGTTTTTTACCATCCACCATCAACCGTTCTTTCCCTTCACTTATTTCCCTTAAAACTTAATACTTCTCATTTCCGTCAATGGAAGCACCGTCACGTTTTTATTTAAAGCATAAGCTTCGCTACCCGGATAGATAACCCACAAATGCTTTAAAGCCAGCTCTTCGGATGCCATACGCATAGATGAAGTGAAACCCGGCGCCTGCGCGTACTTGACCTCGATGCCATAGAGCCGTCCATTTTTTGGGAACACCAGATCAATCTCCGCCGACGCATGTACACCCCAGAAAAATATTTCATTCTCCTTCAATCGGATGGCCTTGATTGTTTCCTCCAGCGCGAAACCTTCCCATGATGCGCCGAGTTTCGGATGTGACAGAACATCCTTTTTCTCCGGCAGGTCAAACAAGGCATGCAAAATCCCCGTATCGCGAAAATAAATCTTTGGTCTTTTGATAATCCTTTTCTTTGTGTTGTAATTCCATGGACGCAACTGACGAACCATAAAAGTTGCTGAAAGCAAATCCAGATACCTTTGCGCGGTATGGTCGGAGACCGCCAGACTCTTACCGATTTCCGAAGCATTGAATATCTGACCGTGATAATGCGCGAGCATTTGCCAGAAGCGGCTAAGGGATTTGGAGGGGATATTGAAGCCCAGCTGAGGGATATCCCTTTCCAGAAAAGTTGCGATAAAATCCTGACGCCACTGGTAGGAAGCCGCTTCGCTCGACGCGAGAAAAGACCTGGGGAAAGCGCCTCTTATCCATAATCTTTCTTTTTTCGCCGTTCCTACAAGATCAAGAGAAAACCCGCCTATCTCCAGATAACTTATGCGCCCGGCCAGCGACTCCGAAGATTGTCGCATTAAATCGCGTGACGCGCTGCCTAAAATCAGGAATTTGGTTTTTTTGTTTGGCCTGTCGGCAAGGACGCGTAAAACCGGAAACAAATCCGGCGTACGCTGGATCTCGTCGAGAACAACCAGCCCCTCCTGATTATCCAGCGCCAGCAGTGGTTCTTCAAGCTGCCTCAGATCGCGCGGATTTTCCAGATCAAAAAAAGTGACATCCTTCGCCCACTGATCGGCGAACTGCCGGGCAAGTGTGGTTTTCCCGCATTGCCGTGGTCCCAGAATCGCCACGATAGGATTATTCCTGAAGCGAGCATTTAAAAGATCGATTTTATCTGTTCTTTTTATCTGCATGAAAATATTTTATCATGAAATTTCGACATGTCAAGGCGATATTTCATGATTCGTTATCATTAATCCTTTGATCTTTCAGAACATTTCGGAGCCGGAAACATCCCTGCTCCAGCCACAAAAGTACTATAGGGTCACATTGCCCGATCGCGCCACAATTTGTCATCCCCGAATGGGTTCGTCGGGCCATGGTGCCCGCCGGGTAGATCTAGTGAGACAAGGCGAAAACAAATGCAATGAAGTTTGAGACGTAAGTCGTAGTGAGACCAGTTGAGAGTGAGCGGAGCGAAGATCGAAACGTAAGTCGAACTATCCAATCCGCGACGTGTCGGGATTGGAAACTAGTGAGTCCCAAATTTCAGAAGCATAGCGCACTGAAATTTGCTGGACAAACTATCCCGCATTAGCGGAGGATATCGAAGATATCCGTGATATCCCCGAAGCGTAGCGACGTAGGAGAACATAGAACTTTCTCTGTCCTCAGCCCTCCGCCCTTATCTCATCTCATCGCATCCAGACCCTTGCGGTCCAAAATGCTTAACAGTTTAAGAGAGGGTCCGGAAGGATGCTTATCGCCGACTTCCCACTTTTGAACAGTGGAAAGGCTGGTATTGAGAATTGCCGCCATGACAGCCTGGCTGAGCTGATAACGCGCGCGCAGAGAACGGATTTGCTTTGCCGAATATGGTCCAACCGGTTCCATACACAAAAAATCATATTCATGCATTTTACGTTTATCTATTAATCCATACTTGTGCAAATCCTTTGCTGTTTCATGAACCGATTTTAAAAGGCGGCTCTCATATTTTTTATTTTTCATCTTCAACCTCCACTAAAGAACCATTACTAATGGCAACTTGAATTTGTGCGGCAGACATTCTCATCAAATCATCTGCCAGCATTTTTAGTGACACTCGCTGAGAGCAAGTTTAGTGCAGCTCGAAGCGTTAGTGGAACTATCCCAGGCGCGTAGCGCCGTGGGACACTTGGCAAAGCAATGCGTTTTTTAACAATTCCACCACCAAGATTGGCATCCAGCAAACCACACTTAATCTCAAGCACGGCATTTTTCAGCAACGCGTCAGTCAGGCCAGTTTTGCGTGCCCATTTGGAAAAATATTTGGTTTTTAGTATCATCTCGTTATTGACTATATCACTTAGTGCAACACAAGGCAAGGTAAAATTTCATCTTCTTGCAGATTCAAGCTTGCAGCTTGAACCGGAACATTTCGGAGCAGGAAGCATCCCTGCTCCAGCTACAATATTATTTTGTCATGCCCGAATGGTCCACCTATGTCATCCCCGAATGGGCTTGTCGGGGATCCAGTATTTATTCCTTCCTGGATTCCGGCTAGAACCATGCCGGAATGACCTCATTGTCCGTCATACCGGCGCAGGCCGGTATCCAGTATTTCTTCTTTTCTGGATTCCGGCTAGACCCACGCCGGAATGACACAGCGGTGGTACTGGATTTCGGCTAGAACCACGCCGGAATGACACAGCGTTGGTACTAGATTCCCGCCAGGAGCACGCGGGAATGACAGGGGACGCGATGTGAGAAGTCTTGTGTTTCTACGTAAAACTTAACACGTTAATGAGACTCGACAAAAACAAGCGAAGCGCAGTTTGAGTCGCAAGTCGAATTA
>CAZIJZ010000118.1:0-3181 GCA_964539765.1 uncultured Smithella sp. | reverse complement strand
ACAATTAATATACCAACTTGGTTTCCCCGATTTTTGGAGGCAATATTACTCTTTTTTAAGAAAAATAAAAAGAAAAAAGTGCTTAAAAATCAAACAAAATCAACTTTTGCTACTTGGTATTTTGTGGTAATATCGCACTTAAGCCAAGTTGGTATATCATGGAAAATTTGTCCGACAATAGAAAAAAGGATGTTCTTCCTGCGTTTCAGGCCTTTCTTTTAGATAAGAAATTGGCGCAGGAAAAGAATGTCTTTTTTTACGCTTTGTGGGCCAGCAAATTTTTAAACTATTCCAATAAAAAGCAAATACCACCCGATCAATATCAGGAAAACGCCGTTATCGAATTTATCGAATCTCTGAAAGCAGATCCCAATATGTCCGACTGGCAAATTCGTCAGGCGGGTGACGCAATCCGTTTATATTATTTTCATTATCGCGGCTTCAAACCGAAAAATTTATCGGCGGGGAAATCCGCCGACTTTACGCCGGAACTGCTCACAGAGGCAAAACGGCTGATTCGACTTAAACACTACTCTTACAGCACGGAAAAAACGTATCTGCAATGGATCAAACGGTTTCTGGATTATGCCAGACAAACCGGCCGAAAGGAAACCGTTGCTGAACTTGGAACGGATGACTGCAAAAATTTTCTCAGTTATCTGGCGCTTAAAGAAAAGGTGTCCGCTTCAACGCAGAACCAGGCGTTTAATGCCATTCTTTTTCTTTTTCGCCATGTGCTTTGTAAGGATATGGGGAATATGGCGGAAACTGTCCGCGCGAAACGCGGGCAGAAGTTACCGGTTGTCTTTTCAGTAGAAGAGGTGAGGCAATTATTGTCCTGTCTAACCGGCAGGGATTTACTTGTTGCCGGTTTACTCTATGGGTCGGGCCTGAGACTGATGGAGCTTGCCCGCCTGAGAGTCAAGGATGTCGATATGGATTTGAATACGTTGACCGTGCGCAGCGGCAAAGGCGATAAGGATAGAACGACCATCCTGCCGGCAGCGGTCAAAGATCAGTTGAAGCATCATTTAAGTGAAGTGAAAAAGCTGCATGAAAGTGATCTTTTCAACGGACATGGCGAAGTCCATCTTCCCGATGCCCTTGGCAGAAAATATCCCAACGCCGGTAAGGAGTGGGCATGGCAGTATGTTTTCCCGGCGAATAATCTCTCGGTTGATCCGCGTTCCGGGAAGGTACGTCGCCACCATATCAGCGATACAGCGATACAGGATGTCATTAAAAAAGCAATTCGCAAGGCAGGGATTCCCAAATTCGCCACGGTGCATACGTTACGTCACAGTTTCGCGACGCATTTACTGATGAATGGTGTGAATATCCGAGAAGTTCAGGAATTGCTTGGACATAAGAATGTGGAAACGACGATGATTTACACGCATGTGCTGCGCGATATGTCCGGAGCGCCGAAAAGTCCTCTGGATGATTTGTTCAAGTCAGACAAAACCAAAACGTGAAATATCTAAAGTGAAAAACAATGACTCAAAACCAAAAGCCAATCGAAATAGATTTCAATCCCGAATTTCAGTATGCGCTGGATTTGATGGAAGAGACGGACAAGAATATCTTCATCACCGGCCGGGCTGGCACCGGCAAATCAACCCTGCTGAATTATTTCTGCGCCAACACGAAAAAAAACGCCGTTATTCTGGCGCCGACTGGCGTGGCCGCCGTTAATGTGGGCGGACAGACCATTCATTCGTTCTTCCATTTCAAACCGAATGTCACGCTGGCCGCCATCAAGAAAAAAAGAGGTTCCGATAAAGAAAAGACGTCCATTTATAAAAAGTTGACCACCATCGTTATCGATGAAGTCTCCATGGTGCGGGCTGATCTGCTGGACTGTGTTGATAAATTTCTGCGGCTGAACGGCCCGCATTCCAAGCGCCCTTTCGGCGGTGTACAGATGATCTTTATCGGCGATTTCTATCAGTTGCCGCCGGTCGTTTCCAGCGCGGAGCGGGAGATATTCCGTTCGCATTATGCCAGTCCGTTTTTTTTCAGCGCCAAAGTATTCCCGCAGCTGGAACTGGAATTTATCGAGTTGGAAAAGGTTTATCGCCAGAAGGATGACGAATTTGTCCGCCTGCTCAACACGATCCGCAACAATTCCATCATGGATGAGGATATCGCGCTGTTCAATCAGCGTTGCAATCCTGCTTTTGCCGCCGCCGCGGATGATTTTTATATTGCACTTACCAGCACCAATGCCTTGGCCGACGCCATCAATGAACAGCGGTTGGCGGAGTTGCCCGGCAAGATCTGGAAAGCCGGGGGAATCATCGACGGCGATTTCAGCAAAGAATATCTGCCGACGGCGGTTGAGTTGAAACTTAAAAAAGATGCGCAGATTATGATGCTCAATAATGATTCATACGGGCAGTGGATTAACGGGACCATCGGCAGGGTGAAAAAATTTGCAAAGGACGAGGAAGGAGAAGCGGTCATCGTAGCCGAGCTGGATAACGGCGAAACGGTGGAAATTTTTCCCTACACCTGGAAAATTTACAAATTCTTTCTCAAAAACGATGAGCTGCGTTCGGAAGAGGTCGGATCTTTCCGTCAGTATCCGGTGCGGCTGGCCTTTGCTGTGACGATTCATAAAAGTCAGGGAAAAACTTTTGAAAAGGTTGTCATTGACGTGGGACGCGGCACCTTCGCTCACGGGCAGATGTATGTCGCTCTCTCCCGCTGTAAAACGCTGGAAGGCATTGTCCTGAAACAACCCTTGAAAAAAAGTCATATTATGATGGACTGGCAGGTGGTTAAGTTTTTAACCGGTATGCAGTACGCCAAAGCCGCGCTTGCCTTGCCCCGCGAAGATAAGCTCGCCATGCTGTACCGGGCAATTCAAGAGGAGCAAACGATTGAAATATTTTACCTTAAGGCAAAGGATGAAAAATCAAAGCGCCGCATTCGCCCGTTGCTGATAGAAGACATGGAATACAACGGCCATCCGTTTCTGGGGCTGGGAGCCTATTGCCTGGAGCGCAGGCAACGACGCGTCTTTAACGTGGACCGGATTCTGGAAATCAGCGTCTTGAATAACGAGCCGCGGGAATAATTCGTCCAGCAAGCTTCAGCGCACTGCGTTTCTGAAGCTTGGGTCTCATTATGGAGCGGGCGACCGGGCTCGAACCGGCGACGTCCAGCTTGGGAAGCT
>CAZIJZ010000117.1:0-3230 GCA_964539765.1 uncultured Smithella sp. | reverse complement strand
ACTTTTTTATGACCTTTCGAATAGCATCGCAAATACCTAAGCTCGAATGTTATGCGTATGCGATTGCAAGTAAGGACCAATTAGTGGATGAAGATGAGAGATCTCTCATTAAGTGGGGCATATATAAACCATGGAATCTTAAGTGGCATTTCCCAGAATTGGGACGAGTGACGCATTTATTAAACAAAGCATGCCTGACATGTACAGCTTATGATATAGGCGGAGCACTTCACGTTGCCCAGGATGCAATTGCGCATGCAGGATATTCATATGGACATCCTCTATGGGTTGATGATGTAACGAGACGACCATATGAAGCACAGTTAACCTATAAATATACTACAGATAATCTAGAACTAATATCAAGATTTTGTGATAAAATATTGTAGGAGTAAGAACATGAAAAAGCAAATAAATATTAATAAGATATTTTTTCTAATAACATGTCTTATAATGATTCCAATTTCATGCAATGGGAAGAATATTAATATGACAGATAAAGAAAATTTATTAAAAATGCGAGTAGAGGAATTCTGTAATCTAATAGAAGGAGGTAAGTTTAAGCAAACGAGAAAATATTACATTCCTCAATGGCAAAATAAACCGGAGCAAGAATATAAAAAGGATCTTTCCAGCTTAGCAGAAATTAATAAAGGCCTATTTGATTATTACAAAATCAAATCCATAAAATTTAGAGATGACGAAACAGCAGAGGTATTGATTGATTCTTCTATGCTAAATAAAAAGTATACGACTTATGCCTATTGGATTTTTATAAAAGATAATTGGTATATTGTTGATTATAACAGGACGGATTCTGTATCATCATATGACATAAAATTATATAAAGAGCTTATTCAGGATGATCATCAATAAGAGTGGAATTCGGGGGACATAACACTTAATTAGCAAGAAAATCCGGGGACACCATACTGGTTTTTTAAACACCTGTTCTTTGACAAATAAATATTTATACACAATCTGATTTACCAATTAACCAAAGCCTCGCCCAAGAGCAGGACAACAGCGCAACTGCCGGAGGACATCGTCAATCACCATTCCGAAGCCTACGGCTATGATCCCGTGGGCAACCGTCAGACCGGCCCCCAATCCACCGATGGCTATACCTACAACTCCGGCAACGAGCTTCTGAATTACTCCGGCCATCCCAATAAGGGCAACAATTACGAATACGATTTAAACGGCAATCTCATTAAAAAGACTGAAACCATACAAGGCAATGCGAAGTTAATTACTTCTTACACCTATGATGATGAAAATAGATTAATCACTGTCACCATGGCCAAAGGAAATAAAACAAAAGAAATCAGTTTCGCCTATGATCCCTTTGGCCGGAGAATATCCAAGACCATCGAAAAAGACGAACTCAATGATGATAACAGTACCAACAAGAAGGATTATCCGCTGACAACCTTTTACATCTATGACGAACAGAACATCATTGCCGAGTACGATCAGAACGGCAAACAGACCGCATCTTACATCCACGGTCCGAACATAGACGAACCCCTAGCGGCAGAAATTAACAACACGAGGGTTTATTACCATGCCGATGGGCTTGGAAGCATCACGACATTAACTAATCACATGGGGCACAAAGTCCAGCAATACAATTACGATTCCTTCGGCAATATCAAATCAACGCCATTCTGGATAAAGCAGACTTACACCTACACCGGCAGAGAATACGATCCAGAGACCGGCCTTTACTATTACCGCGCAAGGTATTATGATCCACAGGCAGGAAGGTTTATTACCAGAGACCCGATTGGATTTGGGGGTGGGATAAATCAGTATGTTTATACAAAATCAAATCCAATCAGTGCAACAGACCCATACGGGTTAAAAACTTTTATGTGTGAAAAGCCACTTGACGCTTTGGGCGGCAATGGTCAAAGGTCAGGTCCAGATATTTGGGGAAATCCATTATATCACCAATACATATGTGTTATAAAATCGAATGGCGAGAAAGTCTGTGGTGGTCAGGATAGATTGGGTGGACTGTGGAGTCGCGGAACGCCAAGCGAAGATTATTACTCACCTGAAAATTGCACACAAACTGATCCAGATAACGAGTGCCTAGAACAATGTTTAATAAATGCAATTAACTCACCCAAAAGACCTTATTATGGTTTATTTGGCCCCGGCACTAATTGCCAGGAATGGGCAGATGATACATATAATACATGCAAATCGAAGTGGAGGTAAAACATGCGCTCATTTACTATATTTGCTAAATATTTCGTTGTTGTATTTATGATCTTAATGTTATCTGGATTTTCCCTTTGGTATAATCCGAAGAGAAATCGTTACTTAATACCAGAAAAATTTACTGGAACAGTTTACGTTTATTACAAAGTTCCTGGCGCGGAACCACTAAAGATGGAAGATGGCTATCGACTCATTATTGTGCCCGATAGTGGTATTGTGAAAACATCGTCAGAGCCTATAGGCGGAAAACTTCATGATGAACACTGGTTGTATTCATCTAATGGTAAAAGACGTAGAATGCCACCTGATAAAATGGGCGGAGGTGGAACCGTTGAACGAAATAATTCTTCTGGTCAACAGGAAATATTTTTCCGTTTTGATATCTTAAAATAAAATGCAGAGCTGTCTGGTTAAGTCTTTGCTTGACTCGTCTTTAGTTAGCTAGAGGTTGAAGATTTTTCTTCATTCTCTATTAATCATTCTTTGACAATTGAATACTCTTACGATCAGATTTACCACTTAACCAAAGCAACGCCGAAAAGCCACAATGCCTTAATCAATCTGCTGGATGACATCATCAAGCTCAATACCGAAGCCTACAGCTATGATGCCGTGGGCAACCGTCAGACCGGCCCCGATAAATTCGACGCTTATACCTACGATGACGGCAATGAAATGCTGACTTCCACAGAACATCCTCATCAGAACACTCAAAACGAATATGATTCCAACGGCAACCTTGTTAAGAAAACGGAAACCATCGGCCATTGGAAGGTTACTACCTCCTACGCCTATGATGACGAAAACCGTTTAATCAACGTCACCATTCAGCGGGTTAACTATGTCAAGGACATCCGTTTCGCTTATGATTCTCTTGGCAGAAGAATCAAGAGAGTCCAACCGACAAAAACACATATCACTGATTTTATCGGCACGTTTTTTAAAAGAAAATGTATTGATATTATTTAATAAATTGGCGGAAGCGCATGGGAATCGAA
>CAZIJZ010000116.1:0-3235 GCA_964539765.1 uncultured Smithella sp. | reverse complement strand
AGCGGGCGTTTTTTATAACAACATTTTCCGAATTTGTAAACAATAATCCGTGACGCGCGCATCGGGTGGGAATAACGCAGTCAAACATGTCTATTCCACGGGATACCGCAAAAACAATATCTTCCGGCGTTCCCACACCCATAAGATAGCGCGGTTTATCTTGCGGCAGCAGAGGTGCCACGGCGTCGGTGATCTCGTACATGATTTCTTTCGGTTCGCCGACGCTTACGCCGCCTAAGGCGTAACCGTCGAAGTCGAGAGGAACCGTTAATTCCAGTGATTGCTTGCGCGCATCCAGATAACAACCGCCCTGAATGATGCCGAACAGTGCCTGCCCGTTGCCGGTTTTGGCATTTTTACATAGATTTGCCCATTTTGCCGTCAGATTCAATGATTTTTCGGTTTGAGTCACGGTGGCGGGATAGGGCGTGCACTCATCAAGGCACATCATAATATCCGCACCCAGCGCCTCCTGGATCTCGATCGCTTTCTGCGGCGTGAGAAAATGTCTGGATCCGTCAATATGCGAGCGGAACATCACGCCATCGGGTGTGATCTTGCGCAAGGCTCCCAAACTGTAAACCTGAAAACCGCCGCTGTCGGTCAGAATCGGATAAGGCCAGTTCATGAAACGGTGCAGTCCCCCCAGCTTTTTAATTGTTTCATGGCCGGGGCGTAAATAAAGGTGATACGTGTTGCTCAAAATAATATCCGCGCCGCAGTTTTTTATTTCTTCCGGGAGCATGGATTTAACCGTTGCCTGCGTTCCCACCGGCATGAAGACCGGAGTATGAATCATGCCGTAAAGCGTTGTTATTTCTCCCAGGCGGGCCGAAGTATCTGCGTCTTGTTTTGTTAAATGAAATTGAAAAGGCATATTATTATGTCCAGAACGCGAAAAAAATTTTTAAATGACTATAGAATCAGCATACAGTCGCCATAACTGTAAAACTTATATTGATTTAACACTGCGCGAGCATAGGCTTTTTTTATTAAATCTGTCCCGGCAAAAGCGCAGACAAGAAGGAATAATGATGATTGCGGCAGATGAAAATTGGTCAAAAGCCCGTCAACTTTTTTAAATTTATAACCGGGGTAAATGAAAAGATTGGTAAACCCGGATGCGGCATGGACATCTCCATGATCATCGCAGGCGCTTTCCAGGGTGCGGGTGGATGTCGTTCCCACCGCGATAATGCGTTTGGCGGTATTGATTAAACTGACGCTCTCGGCGCTGATTTCATAGTACTCCGGCTCCATCACGTGTTTTTCAACTTCATCCGATTCGATGGGTAGAAAGGTTCCATATCCTACATGCAAGGTTATCGGAGCGATTTCGATACCGCCGGTTTTCAATTTTTGCAAAATGTCGCTTGAAAAATGCAAACCGGCTGTCGGTGCTGCTATGGAACCGGGATTGCGCGCGTAAACAGTCTGATAGCGCTCCAGGTCGGTGATGTCCGGTCGGGCATTTTTTGTGCGCTTGATGTACGGAGGAAGAGGCGCCCTGCCGAAATTATTCAAAAAGGATTCAAAACCCTCGGGAGCAAAAAAATCCAGCAGCCATTTTTTTTCAGATATGCGCGCGGTTACCGTTGCCTCGCAGGCGCTGTAAAGGTCTATCCTGTCTCCCTCGTGGAGCCTCTTGGCCGGCCTGATCAGAACTTCCCATGTTTGAGATTGTTCACCGGTTTTCTTTCGGGTCAAAAGCAGCAGTTCCAGAATGCCTCCGGTTTTCTTTTTGCCGAAAAGCCTGGCCGGAATTACTCTGGAATCATTGATAACGAGCACGTCTCCTTTCTCTAATAAATCAGGCAGTTGAAAGAATGATAAATCCGTCAAGGCCTCTTTGGGTTTATCCAGAAAAAGCAGACGGGCGCGATCACGCTTTTCGCAGGGATGCTGAGCGATAAGTTCTTCCGGCAAATCATATGAAAACTCTTTTAATTCCATGGGGCTGTCTTTCCGAAAAAGTGTGGGCAGGTAATCAGATTATAATTTTACTGTCAATGTTATTGTTTTTAACCTTTGCCCAGAAAAAGCAGAATCAATCCGATAATCATGGAAGATATTCCAAGAAATCTCAAGGTGGATTCCGGCATGGTCATTATTTTGGCAAGATAAATTTTTAGTTTTTCGGGAAAGACAAAATATGGAAGTCCCTCAATAATGAATATTAATCCCAGCACGCAAAGAAAATCCTTCATGTCAACTCCTCTGTTTTTGCCGCGTTCCAAAGTTCATCCATTTGTTCCAGTGTGGCTTTTTCCAGCGGTATTCCGAGAGAGGAAAGCTGTTTTGTCATGCAGGCAAAACGGCGCAGGAATTTTTCCGTTGTTTTGGACAGGGCCGTTTCGGAGTCAATGTGAAGGAAACGGCTTACATTGACGATAGTGAATAAGAGATCACCCAGCTCTTCTTCCATTGCGATATTATTTTGTGATTTCAAGGCATTTTCAAATTCCTGAAGTTCTTCTTTAAGCTTTTCCAGAACACCCCGAGTATCTTTCCAGTCGAAACCGGCAGTTGAGGCTATTGAAGTAATCTTCTGAGCACGTTTCAGGGCCGGGAGTGAACGGGGGATGCTGGCAAACAGATCTTTACCGTTCTTCTTCTCCTGCCGCTCTTCATTCTTTATTTTCTGCCAGTTGTTTTTTACGTCCTGCACGGAATCGACTTTGATATCTCCGAATACATGCGGATGCCGCCGGATCATTTTTTGGTTGATACCGTCCATAACATCACCCAGAGAAAATAAACCCGATTCAGCGCATATTTCAGTCAGAAATAATATTTGAAAAAGCAGGTCTCCCAATTCTTCTTTCAATGCCCGGGCATCAGGGTTGCCGAGAGAATCGGTTACTTCATAAGCTTCTTCCAGAATATACTTACCGATATCCTCCTTCTTTTGCTGCCGGTCCCAGGGACATCCGTCGGGCGCACGCAGCTTTCTGATCAGATTAATTAATTGGCGAAGCTCTTCCATTTCCCCGTTGTTGTCTTTTTTCATGGGTTTAAATATCCCGTTTGTTTTATATTGCACAAATTAATAACACTTTCATATATCATTTTACAAAGACCGGCAATATATACAAAATAAATCTGCTGAATTTTTAATGAGCCCCAAATTTCAGAAACGTAGTGAGACTTGCTAAAATCGAGCGAAGCGAAGATCGAAACGTAAGTCGAATTATCCAATCCTCGATTTATCGGGATTGGGAATTATCCCCGAGGC
>CAZIJZ010000115.1:0-3288 GCA_964539765.1 uncultured Smithella sp. | reverse complement strand
AGGCAGTAAAGCAAAGGTGCTGTCATGGATCATGACGGTCATGTTTGTCTTATGCGCCGGCACCGCATGGGCATTGCCCAGTGTAGGATTTCCCGATAGCGGTTCGTCTATAACGAATGACGGCAAGACCATGACCATTAACCAGACGAAAGAAAAATCAATTATCAACTGGAACAGCTACAATATCGCGAGAGGTGAAATTGTCGCGTATAAAGGTCAGGATGTCAATTGGATATCTTTAAACCGTGTTAGAGGCGCATCCGCTGATGACACAGCCCCTTCCCGGATATTGGGACAGATCACCGCGGATGGTGCGGTCTGGGTCATCAATCCCAACGGGTTGCTGATCGGTTCCAGCGCCAAGATCAATGTGGGAAGTTTTCTGGGGTCGACTCTGAACATTACCGACGATAACTTTAATAATACAGGAACCTACTCCTTCGGAGATGGGTTGAACGGCGGCATTATCAATCAAGGAACCATAACGGCGGCAAATGGCGGGTATGTGGCCCTGCTGGCGCCTGCCATCACCAATAAGGGAACCATCACCACACCGTCAGGACAAACTTTAATTGCATCAGGCAATGCCGTGAACCTGCATATCGAGGGCAACATCATAGACGGCACTGGATTGAACGAAGCAACAGATTCTAAAGCTTTGGGCATCGTTAACTCGGGCAAAATCTATGCTGACGGCGGTAGCATCTTACTTGTTGCAAATAGCGCGGGTGACCACTTAAAAACCGTCATTAACAACACCGGCGTCATCCAGGCAAAAACCATCGCCACAGGAGAGGATGAGTACAAAGCGGGCTCCATCCATCTTCTGGGTAACTTTTTAGGTCATGGCAACAGCAATACCATTAACGTTGGCGGCACGCTGGACGCTTCCGCGCCTAACGGAGGTGACGGCGGTTCGATAGAGACATCCGCAGCCAGAGTGATGGTGGCCAATAACGCAAACGTGACCACCAATGCGCCGCAAGGAGCAACCGGGTACTGGTATATCGACCCGGTCGGCGACTTTAACATCGGTCCGGCATCCGGTGCGGGCGAAGGCGGCTCCATTACCGGCTCCAAACTCGGCAGTACGCTGGGCAAAACCCATGTGGTCATCGGCACTACTCATCCGGGCAGCATCAATGTCAACCAGCCTGTCTCCTGGCGTTCAAACAACACACTGACGCTGAATGCCGATGAGTATATCAATGTGAACAAAAACATCACCGCCTCCGGAAAAAACGCAGGGATGGAATTCAACAGCGATGACGCGCCGTGGCCTGATGGTTTTCCTGACGGTCCCGGAGATGGTGCGCCTGTTTATTTCCTGCAATTAAACAATGGCGCCGTCATTACGCTTTCCGGCGCGGAGGCCACTCTTAACATGAATGGGGATAACTACAATGTGATCAACAGCGCCAATGTCCGTTTCCTGGATTTTCAATTCAATGCCCCGGACCTTGGTGAAAATTACGCGCTCGGCACGAATATCAATGCCTCTGTTACGTCACGGTGGAATGGCGGAGCAGGTTTCACGCCCATTGGAACTGAAGGTGATCCCTTCACCGGCAATTTTAATGGTTTGGGTCACACCATTTCCAATCTTACCATTAATCAGCCTGACGGCAACGGTGTCGGTCTGTTCGGGTCCAATAGCGGATTCATCACGAATGTCGGCCTGACGCGCGGCTGCGTCACCGGATTGGCACATGTTGGCGCTCTGGCCGGATTCAATGACGGTTACATCATGAACTCCTACGCCACAACGGCCGTTCAGGGGCATGTGGACGTTGGCGGACTGGTCGGCGAAAACACGAGTGAAAATTGGATTGTCAACTCTTACGCCGCCGGCAAAGTTACCGGGATTAAAGATGAAGGTGGTTACGGCGGCCACAATATTGGCGGACTCGTCGGAGAGAACGACGGCTTTATCTTCAATTCTTACGCAAAAGGCGCGGTCAGCGGTTATGATTACATCGGCGGGCTCGTCGGAGTCAACAACGGCCCGATTGATCGTTCCTACGCGACAGGAGCGGTTACCGGCACTTACTCTGTCGGTGGGCTCGTCGGGCAAAATAACAGCGTAATCGCCGATTCCTATGCCAAAGGTAAGGTCTCCGGTGTCAGCTTTGTGTTTCCTGGCGGTGACGAAGATTTTAGCGAAGACGTCGGCGGGCTCGTCGGCAATAATCACAATAAAGTTGTTAACTCTTACGCGACCGGTATCGTTTCCGGCTATGAAGATGTCGGCGGACTCGTCGGAGATAACGAAGGCGGCGTGGTCGAAGATTCCTATGCGACAGGCAAGGTCTCCGCTGTGGAATACGTTGGCGGACTCGTCGGGTGGAACGACGGCATGATCGAAGACTCCTATGCCACGGGCAAGGTCTCCGGCAATGATTCGATCGGTGGACTCGTCGGCGAAAATAACAGCGTAATCGCCGACTCCTATGCCACAGGCGCCGTTACCGGTATCACTTACGTCTATCCTGATGGTGATGAAGACGACAGCGCAAATATCGGCGGGCTCGTCGGAGACAACAACGGCATGATCGAAGACTCCTATGCCACAGGTAAGGTTACCGGCGATGAAGATGTCGGCGGACTTGTCGGAGACAACGACGGCATGATCATGAAATCCTACGCCACAGGTACTGTCAAAGGCAGCCATGATGTAGGCGGTTTGGCCGGCGAAAATGAGGCAGCCATGATCACGGAATCCTTCGCCACAGGCAAGGTCACCGGCGATGAAAATGTCGGCGGACTCGTCGGAGGGAACTATGGTGAAGGACCCGGCGAATATGCCGCGATTATCGAGAAATCCTACGCCACAGGCAATGTCAAAGGCAGCTATGATGTCGGCGGTCTGGTTGGTGAAAATTTTGGCGGCAAAATTGAAAAATCCTATGCCACGGGAGCGGTCACCGGCGGAGCTTATGCCGGCGGGCTTGTCGGGTGGAACGGCTGGGGCGATGATTCGCTGATCGTGCAATCCTATGCGACAGGCAATGTCAAAGGGACTTATGCCGTGGGTGGACTTGCCGGAGGAAATGAGGGCTGGAACAGCAACACCTATGCCTGGGGCAATGTCTCCGGCAAAGAAGCAGTCGGCGGACTCGTTGGAGAAAATTATGAGGGATTTATCGAAAAATCCTATGCGACGGGCAATGTCAAAGGAAATGATGCCGTGGGTGGACTTGCCGGAGTAAATGAAGGCGAGATCAGCAACTCCTATGCCTGGGGCAATGTCTCCGGCAAGGAAGCGGTCGGCGGTCTGGTCGGATTCAA
>CAZIJZ010000114.1:0-3418 GCA_964539765.1 uncultured Smithella sp. | reverse complement strand
ATTCACATTATTTAGCTTTCTTTCTTTGCCCCTTGTCCTTCAGTCTTCAGCCTTCAGCCTGATCCCCTGATCTTTTAACCTTGAACATAGAACGTAGAACATTGAACGATTTTGTTTTTCTCATTCACCCTTCACTATTCACCTTTCACTTTTTTTGTGTTTTTTCTTGCATTATGATTTTAGAGTAGTATTATTCGCCTCGCATCACGCATCACGTATCAAGCATCACCAAATAATTATAAAATTTCAACTGGTGTTGAAAACTTATATTTCAAGGCCTCGCCCTATTTGCTATTAGGAAATAAGATGGAACCTGTTTCAATTACAATAATCACATACGTTTCTTTAAGATTTCTTGATCAATTCCTAAAAGAAGAAGGGTATGGAAGAATTAGAAAGTGGATATTTCCGAGGAAGAAATACAGTGACCAACTGATTTCAATAATCTATGAAACAATAGATGAACACGAAAAAAAATATCCATATGAAACCTTAGGAAATAAATTTCCTTTTTATCATTCTCAAATCTTATTTGAAGAACTGAATAAATATATACTTTTCAAGACTCGATATTCAAACGATGAATTGATAAGTAAACTGAAGAAAAATAATAACATTATTATTCCCACATCAGAAGAACTAACCAGCTTTTATGATTTATTCGTCGACAAAATAAGTAATGATAAAAAACTTAAAGATTTATTTATCAATGAAAGCTATAAATCGAAAATCTTTGATATTTATGAATCAATTAAAAGTATTGAATTAAAAATCAATCATATTGATGAACAAGTATCCTTCAAGCCAAGTGAAGAATGGTTCCAAAAACAATGTCGGGCATCAATATATGATTTGGGGAATAGATATACTCCAGAGCTAAATTTTGAACTTGAAGTTTCAGGTATATTTGAGGGACTTGGAAGAACTGACAACTTTAAAAAAGAAGTTACAAAAAGATTTGATCTCTTAATCATCAAAGGGAGAAAAGTTCTTAGAGGTGAACCTGAAATAAAAAAGAGCATAGCAAAACTCGAAAGCGATTTTGACGAACTGTATGCTCTGTTTGAATCAACTGACTTCCTTGGAACAAATAAAGTTCCAACTGATACTTTTCACAAATTGACAACAAAAACAACAAAAACGACGGAAGAAATTCGATCCTTCTATCTGGAAGCAGAAAGAAAATTACAAGAGGAAAAAAATGACTCTCAATTCTATCATAAGTATGGACATGAACTGAGAGCCGTCAGGGAATTTCAGTATGAACTTTCAAATTTTATCCAATTTCTCGGTAGCACTTCTTTCGAGCTTGCAAACAATCCAATACTGATTCTGGATGGCGAGGCAGGAATTGGAAAGTCGCACATGATCGCGGATATCGTATCGAAACGCATCAGTAATAATTATGAAAGCGTTTTTCTCCTTGGTCAACATTTTGTAACTGATGAAGATCCTTGGACTCAAATTATCAAGAGACTTCAAATTAATTCAAAGGCTGACAATTTTTTAAAAATACTTAATGAGCGTGGGAAAAACGCCGAGAAAAGGATTATTCTCTTTATTGATGCCATCAACGAAGGACGTGGAAGGTATTTTTGGAGTAGTTATATTAAGAGCTTCATAAATGAAATAAAGAATTACGAGTGGATAGGACTTGTTTTGACTGTTCGGTCGTCTTACAAAGATTTAATTTTCCCGAAAGAAGAGAAAAATAATTTAGAGATTAATGAACATACACTTTATGGATTCAGAAATGTTGAATATGAGGCAAGCAAATTGTTCTTCAACAATTATAAAATTGAATTGCCAAATATTCCGCTACTGCATCCTGAATTTCAAAATCCACTTTTTTTAAAATTGTTCTGCGAAGGAATTAGCAAAGCAGGTCTGAAGAGAATCCCTGATGGTTTGCAAGGTATTTCAGCAGTAATCAATATTTTTATTGAAAGTGTTAATGATGTGTTATCTAAACCAAAACGAGTTGATTACTCAAGAAGCATAAATCTCGTAAAGAAATCCATTGATGCGATAATTCAATATAAAATTGAGAATCAAGCGCGGTATGTGCCATTTGAAAAGGCATTTGAAATTATTGATGATGCAATTTCAAAGTTCATTAACAAGAAAGGCTTTATAGGAGAATTAATTACAGAAGGAGTATTATCAAAGAATCTATTTAGGAAATCTGCTGGTGAGCATGAAGAAGGTATTTATTTAGCTTATGAACGATTCGAAGATCACCTTACATCACAATATCTATTAGAAAAATATCCAAATCTAAATGTTGAGTTTACAGAAGACGGCAACCTTTATCATTACGTAAAGGATGAGCGTTCGATTTACCTTAATAAAGGTTTAATAGATGCATTTTCTATTCAGATTCCAGAAATAAGTGGCAAAGAATTTTTTGATTTTATCCCAAATCTCAAAGACAAGTATCCAATAGTGGAATCTTTTGTGGGAAGTTTACTTTGGCGAAAGGTTGAAACGATCAATGAGAAATCAAAAGATTATGTAAATGAATATGTGCTTTCTTATCAAGATACATATGATCTATTTTGGGAAACAATACTTGCCGTTACAGCACTGCCTGATCACTACTTTAATGCCTATTCACTGCACAAACACTTAATGAAATTTTCTTTGCCAGATAGGGATGCAGGGTGGACTCAACTTTTAAAATATAAATTCGATGATGATTCCGCAGTAAAGCGTTTAATTGACTGGGCTTGGAATGAAACTGATAAAACACATATTTCAGACGAATCTATTAAATTATCGAGCATAGCTTTAGCATGGTTTCATACTTCAACAAATAGACGACTGCGTGATTGTTCAACAAAGGCGTTGGTTTGCTTACTACAAGATAGATTAAATATTCTGGTTGAGGTTTTAAGGCTGTTCGAAAAGGTTAATGATCCATATGTCTATGAAAGACTGTTTGCCGTTGCTTACGGGTGTGCCTTAAGAACCAAGCAAGTTGAGATCTTGGCCGAGCTTAGTGAATATATATATGATGTTATTTTCAAAGATAAAGATGAAGTATATCCTCACGCACTTCTTCGTGACTACGCTCGTAGTGTAATTGAGTTTGCATATTTTTCAGGTTGTTCACTTTCATTTAACGTAGATTTAGTAAAGCCGCCTTACAGAAGTGTAATGCCTGATAAAATTATGACAAATGATGAAATTGACGCTAAATATAAGTTTGATTACGATGCTGAAGATTTCAAAAAACATTATTGGTCGCAAAATGATATCATAAATTCAATGACTACGGAATATGGTAGAGGGACTGGTTGGTATGGAGACTTTGGTAGATATACTTTTGAAAGTGCTTTAAGGTCATGGGATGTCAATGCAAATGATCTCAGTAATCTTGCATTAGAATGGATTTTTGAAAAATATGGCTATGATG
>CAZIJZ010000113.1:0-3492 GCA_964539765.1 uncultured Smithella sp. | reverse complement strand
CTGAAGAGATTGCTGGCCTTAATTCAGAAGCAACATTAAACATTATTGAACAGGGCAGTCTGGAAAGAGTCAGGTTATTCCTGTCACGCGGCAATGGATAAAATGAAGAGATTGTCGGATAAAAACGTACTGATTACCGGAGCAGCCAGCGGCATAGGGAGTGCCACAGCTCGGGCCATGGGTCGCGAGCGTGCCCGGCTGTTCTTAACCGATATCGATGGAGAGGGGCTGCGCAAGACGGTTGATGCAATCTCCAAAGCGGGCGGAACTGTCTGTCTGGCGCGAGCATTTGATGTCGGCGATTATCCGGCGATGCACGAATTCGCAATAGATATTCATGAACAATACGGATCTCTGGATGTCCTGATCAACGTTGCGGGGATTGCTCTTTTCTCGCAAATAGAGAATATGCGGCACAGTGATTGGGAGAAAGTTGTCCATGTAAATCTCTGGGGAGTGATTCACGGCTTGGAATGTTTCATCCCCCGGATGATTGACGCGGGGAAGGGCGGACACATCGTTTCCGTTTCATCAACAGCCGGCCTCATCGGACTGCCCTGGCACGCGGCCTACGCCGCCACCAAGCATGCGGTTGTCGGTATCTCGGAAGTATTGCGCTATGATTTAAGAAAACACCATATCGGAGTCACCGTCGTGTGTCCGGGCGCTGTGAATACGGGACTGGTCAGCACGGCGGATATCCGTTCCGATAATAAAGAGGCGGCGGATAAATCGCGCCAACTATTTCGGAAAATCGCCATTACACCGGAAAAAGTGGCCGATAAAATCGTCAAGGCGATTCGCGCCGATAAATTTATGGTCATTACTTCTCTGGACATCCAATTGTTTTATTTTGTCAAAAGATATTGTTTTCCGATCTATCATCTGGTCATGTTGACCATAAATCATATCATGGACAAATCGCTCAAAAGGAATATTTAAGGAATAAAAAGAGATCAGCTCGTGTTGGTCGGAGAATCCAAATCATCATTGATGGAGTAAATTATGATGAAAAACAGGGAGGGTAAACCCGGCATTAAAAGCTGGCCATGCGAAGACCGTCCGCGGGAAAAGCTTCTCCGGCGCGGCGCGGAAGCGTTGAGCAATTCTGAACTGCTGGCGATTCTTTTGCGTACCGGTGTGAAAGGAGAAAGCGCCATTGATCTCGCCCGCCGCATCGTTGATAAGTTCGGCACGTTCCGCAACATGATTCAGACCGATATGCGCGAATGGAAGGAATTCAAGGGACTGGGTCCGGCCAAACTGGCGCAAATTCAAGCCGCTCTCGAAATCGGCCGGCGTTTCCGCGAAGTGGAAGCGCTCAAGGGTAAACAAAAGATATCTTCTTCCCGCGATGTATTCGATATCATCATGCCGCAAATGCGCGATCGCAAAACGGAATTATTCAAAGTTATCTATCTTAACAGCAGCAACAAAATTATTGAAATCAATGATGCCGCCGTCGGAACGGTCAATCAGGCCATGCCGATTGTGCGGGAAATCATCCACAGCGCTCTGCAGAAATTTGCGGCGGCGATTATTTGTGTGCATAACCATCCCAGCGCGAATATTTCACCCAGCGCAGAGGATAAAAAATTTACACAAGAACTTGTTGCGGCGGGGAAACTCATGGATGTCAAAATGCTTGACCATATCATTATCGGTGACGGGAATTTTTACAGCTTTGCGGAGGAAGGAATACTGTGAAATCGTAAAATTACATTCCATCAAGGTGAACCCGTTTGATCCAGCGGCAAATCAAAACGACGTTCGCTGTAATAAGGACTCCCTGTAATGACCTATTACATTATTATTTCATTCTGTGTCGTTATCCTGCTGGCTTATTTTTTTGACATTACATCACGGCAAACAAAAATTCCCGGTGTGCTTCTTCTGGTGCTTACGGGGATGGCCATCAATTCCATCGACAGTTACTTTAACTTTGAAATATCGCAAATTGATGTGATTCTGCCGGTGATGGGTACGATAGGGCTCGTCCTGATTGTTCTGGAAGCAAGCCTTGATCTGATCCTGAGTAAAGAAAAAAAGGCTCTGATCATTCAATCCATGTCTTCAGCCGTAATCCTTTTTTTGGTGTTCACGGGGGTATTGGCCTTTGTTTTATCTTATTATTTTGGTTACGACATCAGAATGTCTCTAATCAACATCATTCCGGTTGCCGTCATCAGCAGTGCAGTAGCGATTCCATCGACGGTTGGTCTATCGGAACACAACCGTGAGTTTGTCATATATGAAAGTTCTGTTTCAGACATTTTTGGTATTCTGGCATTCAATTATGTGATCATCAGCAGCGGTCATTTTATTTCCGGTTTTCTGACTTTTCTTCTGGAAATCATTGTCACCTTGTTTGCATCTGTTGTGTTCAGTGCATTTCTTGCTGTCGTATTGCATAAGATTAATCATCATGTAAAATACATCATCATCATGACAGCGATTATTCTTGTCTATGCGCTGTCAAGGTTGTTCCATCTGCCTTCTCTGCTGGTGGTCTTGATCTTTGGTCTTGTGATGAACAACAATAATCTTTTTGAAAACGGCATTTCCTCACAGTTTATAAATTTTAAAGATTTTAACGCGGAACTAAATTCTTTCAAAAATATTACTGCGGAAATGACTTTTATTGTTCGTTCCTTCTTTTTTATTCTATTCGGATATTACACAAACCTTTTTGATTTGCTGAATTTGAGTAATCTTTCACTGGCCGTTCTGATTGTTGCAGCGATATATGCTTCACGGGCTCTTTATTTAAAATTCATCATCAGAATTCCATTGACCCCGCTTCTTTATTATGCGCCGCGCGGCCTGATAACCATTTTACTTTTTTTGAGCATACCACAAACAATGGCGCTGCCATTCATGAATACCGGCGTGGTGACGCAGATCATCTTTATCACCATTATCATTATGGCTTACGGCAACATCTTTTTACGAAAAACCAGTCAGGTCCTTCCAGACGGCACACAACACGACAAAAAAAACTTGTCGGACTGAGAAAGGTGTACTCCTATATTTTAAAATGCACCATTGACGAAGTCAAGCGTGATGGAATCGATCGGCGCTGTGTACAAAGTGTCCGGTATTTCAGGTGACTCAGACCGATGATGACAAAACCGGAAAGACGGTATCTGGGCGGCGACATGGTGAAATCCCTAAGCTCCTGGTTGGGCAGTGTTTACGCTTATGGGCAGTTGAAATAATTCTTTTCCATTGGCAGACTGCTGCAAAAGTTGCGGGCATAATAAGGCCAAAGCTATGTTTCAAAAAACGACCTGTGTATGACGTCAGCGAGATGGTCTGCGACAGCAAACATTATAAGTAGATAAATAAAATTATAAGTGAAGTCGAAAAAGGAGGTCAATATGAATGTAAAAAAATCTGCTATTATATTGATGATGCTCATACCCCTTTTCTTTTTATCGTGCGGAACGGGTGATAAATTTTCGGGAAACTGGTTCAATGAAACCATTGATA
>CAZIJZ010000112.1:0-3513 GCA_964539765.1 uncultured Smithella sp. | reverse complement strand
TGGTTCAATCGGAGGACGATTGAACCAGCAGAGAGACCATCAGGTTAACCTTGCTGGTTGTGCTTGAAACTCATATGTTTATGTGATAACTAACTCCGTTGATTTTTGGATGATTTGCAATTTACTGTGTTAATGAAATTTTTTGCGGTTAAACCGCTATTTTTATTTGAGATATGAGGAGCAACATAAAATGGATTACAAAAGTACCTTAAATCTTCCGCAGACCGACTTTCCCATGAAAGCAAATCTGGCGCAGCGCGAGCCGGAAATGCTCAAAAAATGGAAAGAAATGGATATTTATAAAAAAATCAGACAAACGGCCAAGGGAAAAACACCTTACCTTCTGCACGACGGCCCTCCGTATGCCAACGGCAATATTCATCTCGGAACGGCGCTCAATAAAATCATCAAGGACATCGTCATTAAATCGAAAAATATGACCGGCTTTGACGGCGTTTATGTGCCGGGCTGGGATTGCCACGGCCTGCCCATCGAACATCAGGTGGATAAGGAACTGGGCGCGAAGAAAGCGACGATGTCCCAAGTGGAGAAGCGCCGCGCCTGTCGCGTTTACGCGGAAAAATTTGTCGATATCCAGCGTGAACAGTTCAAACGTTTCGGCGTTTTCGGCGAGTGGGAGAATCCTTATCTGACCATGGCCTATCCTTACGAAGCGGTCACGGTTGAGGAATTCGGGAAGCTTTATCTCAACGGAAGTGTTTATAAAGGGAAAAAACCGGTTTACTGGTGCGCGTCCTGTAAAACAGCGCTGGCGGAAGCGGAAGTGGAATATGCCGATCATCACACGCCTTCCATTTACGTTAAATTTGATTTTAATTCCGACATTGCCCAGGCGCTGCCGAAACTGACCGGTCAGAAAGTGGCCATGGTTATCTGGACCACGACGCCCTGGACGATTCCCGCCAACCTGGCGATTGCCGTCAAGAATGATTTCATTTATGTCGCGGTCAAGATCGATCAAGATGTGTTGATTGTCGCTAAAGACATGCTGGATTATTGTCTGGACGCCTTCGGCTATCAGGGCAAGTCCTATGAAATTCTGGATGAGTTCAAAGGCGAAGTTTTGGAAGGGCAGAAGTGCATGCATCCGCTGGTGAAGCGGCACAGCGTTTTGATTCTGGCTCCGTTTGTTACGCTGGAGGCCGGAACCGGCGCCGTGCACATTGCTCCCGGCCACGGCCAGGAAGACTATGAAATCGGTTTGGAATACGGTCTGGATAATTACGCGCCGGTGGACGAATCGGGAAAGTTCACCGAAGATGTGGAATATTTTGCCGGGCAGTTCGTCTTCGACGCCAACGATAACGTGATCAAAAAACTCGATGAAGTGGGCGCGCTGTTAGGACATGTGCCGATGCAGCATTCCTATCCGCATTGCTGGCGCTGCAAGAAACCGATTATTTTCCGTTCGACTGAACAGTGGTTTATCTCGATGGAAAAAAACGATCTGCGCAAGAAAGCCCTGGCCTGCATCAACGAGGTCAAATGGATTCCCTCGTGGGGGAAAGAACGCATCTACGGCATGGTGGAAAACCGTCCCGACTGGTGCATTTCGCGCCAGCGTCTGTGGGGGGTTCCGATTACCGTCTTCTATTGCGCCAAATGCAAGAACGAAGTCATGACAAAAGAAATGATGGATTATCTGGTGGCGCTGGTGGAAAAAAACGGAGCGGATGTCTGGTTTGAAAAAGATCCGAAAGATCTGATGCCGAAGCATACGACCTGTCCCCACTGTCATTCAACGGAATTTACCAAGGAACTGAACATTCTGGATGTCTGGTTTGACTCCGGTGTCAGTCACGCGGCGGTCCTGGAAAAACGGACGGATCTGAGTTCGCCCTGCGACCTGTATCTGGAAGGCAACGACCAGCACCGCGGCTGGTTTCACTCTTCACTTCTGGAATCCGTGGGAACCCGTGGACGCGCGCCGTACAAGAGTGTCCTGACCCACGGCTTTGTCGTGGACGGGGAAGGCAAAAAAATGTCCAAATCCGTCGGCAACGTGATCGGCGCGGAAGAAGCGATTGCCAAATACGGCGCCGAAATTCTGCGTCTGTGGGTGGCAGCCGAAGACTACACCGACGACATCCGCATTTCGGACGAAATTCTCAAACGCCTGATGGAAGCCTATCGCCGGATTCGGAACACCAGCCGTTTTATTCTGGGAAATCTCTATGATTTTAAAGTTGATGAAGATGCGGTTTCCTATGAAAAAATGACGGAAATGGATCAATGGGCTCTGCACCGTCTGCAGGAAGTCATTAAACGTGTGACCGAAGCTTATGAGCGTTATCAGTTCCACATGGTGTTTTACACGCTCTATAATTACTGCACCGTTGATCTGAGCGCTCTTTATCTTGATGTTTTGAAGGACCGGCTTTACACCAACAAGGCCGCCTCCGCGGTGCGCCGCTCCGGTCAGACGGCGATGTTTATCATTCTGAACGCGATGACCAGATTGCTCGCGCCGATTTTGACTTTTACCTCGGAAGAGGTCTGGTCGGCGATGCCGTCCTGGAAAGAAAAAGAAGAAAGCGTTCATCTGGCGCAGTTCCCGCAGGTGAACGATCAGTATCTGAACCCGGAACTGGGTGAACGCTGGAAGACCATGATTGACGCGAAAACGGAAATTGCGAAAGCGGTCGAGCAGGCACGCAAGGAGAAAACCATCGGCCATTCACTGGATGCAAGGATTACGATTGCGGCGCCGCAGAAATTGCGGGAACTGATTGCCGCGCATCTGGAAGATATGCGGGCGCTTTTAATTGTATCGCAGTTGCAGGTCGCCGATGAAAAAGATATTGCCGCGCCTTTCAAGAGTGCGGAAATCGAAGGTCTGACGGTCGGTGTGGAGAAGGCCCGCGGCGGCAAGTGCGAACGCTGCTGGATTTATGAGGAGTCCGTCGGTTCCGACGCGAATCATCCGACGGTGTGTTCCCGTTGTCTGCCGAATTTATAAGAATAATTTTTTAAGGAGCCGTGTTTGAAAAAAAATATCATTATCTTTGTCCTGGGAGCTGCGGCCATTGTTTTGCTGGACCAAATCACCAAAGCCGCCATTGTGAGAAATTTTTTACTCCATGAATCCCTCCCCGTGATCGACGGTTTTTTTAACATCGTTTATGTGATGAATCCCGGTGCCGCTTTCGGATTTCTGGCCAACATGTCCGAAACTTTTCGCTATTTATTCTTTATCGGCATCACCGTTCTGGTCATGACGCTGATCATTTATTACATCTTAAAAATCGAATCGCAAAACAGACTTTATGTCCTGTCGCTGACGCTTATTTTTGCCGGCGCCGCGGGGAACCTCATTGACCGGATCCGTTTTGGCGCGGTGGTGGACTTTCTGGATCTTTACATCGGGACAGCCCACTGGCCGGCGTTCAATGTGGCTGATTCATCCATTACCCTTGGCGCCGTGTTGATCATTTGGGGCATGATTAAGAAACGGAAAGAAGAAGCTGCATCGCCGGGGAAAATGTGATGATA
>CAZIJZ010000111.1:0-3532 GCA_964539765.1 uncultured Smithella sp. | reverse complement strand
CCCCGACAAACCCATTCGGGGATGACAAGGAAGGATGTCATTCCGGCGAAAGCCGGAATCCAGGAAAAATTAACAAAACAGCACCTCATTAAGTTCTTTATTACCATCCACCATCCACCATCCACCATCAACCATCAACTATCAACTATTCACCATCAACCCTTCTTCCCTTCCACTGCGGACACAACTCCGACGATCCCGGCTGATATTCACGGCAGACCAAAGGTCTCGTTTCGTATATCGAACAAAGCCAAAGACCTTCTGAACGATACAGAAAAGGACATTCCTTCGGAGAAATACCGGTTTCCGAAGAAATCATTCTATCCCCCGCCCAAACAAGATGGCGGTTCTCGATGACTTCCAGAATATCCTGCCTGTCTTCGGCGCGCCAACGTTCATAATCTTCTTGCTGCGCGTAGGCAACCATATCGACAAAACAACATTTACCGCAACACCGGCAGGATGGCGCCTCTTTCATAACACATCCCTTTCGGTATTTTTTTACTACATTTTTGCCGGAGTTTCAATCCACCCGCCTTTTACCCGACAGCGAAGCCCGGCGCAGGCCGGAACCAGCAAAAGGATTATTTTGAATCTTTCCAATACCACCATTTCAGCTTTTCAGCATCATGTCTGGTATGGGTGGCGAAATAGACAGCACAACGAAAGACATACAACACACAACGATCCACCGGCTTCCCCATTTTTTTGCACAATTCATCATAGAGAGTTTCAGGATTTTTGTCGCGCAAATCAATGACACGCCTGATTCCCAGACTTCTTAAATCTTCAGCAATAGACCTGCCGACGCCGGGAATATTCTGTAATTCATCTGCCGCATTTTGAACACGTTTCAAATTAATTGTACCTGTCCGCTTTAGTGAAACTATCCTTCTGTCATTCCAGCATGCTTTTGGCAGCTTGCCTAGGAATGCGTGGTGAATCCGCCGCCTCTGTCATTCCCGAATGGGCTTGTCGGGAATCCAGTAGAGACTGGTTGCCGATCAGTCCGAAAAAGTATTTTGTCATACTTGCACAGACAACTTGCCCGGCGCATGCCGGGGGAATCCAGGAATTTCTTCTCCAATAATTAACGTGAAAAATAATATCCAACAACGCATAGCAATATAAACACGGAGATGGAAGAATAAAGTATTATACGAAGTTTCGTAATGTCTTTCATGATTCGTCTATTATAAACAACACCAACCCTGCTCTAAAATGTCAAGAGTAAAGATTTGACCCTCACCTTCCCTCACCTTCTCGGATTCGGTAATGGCCATGCTTTCACTTTAGTCTTTTATCGGTAAGAATCCTTTCTCGCCCAAATATTTTATTATTCCACGCAGGAGGTAATTATTGTCAAAACGTATTACGTATTTTCTGGAACCTTCTTTTTCCGGTTGCAGCATTTTTCTGCCTCTGAGCCGGGCGATCTGGCGGGAAATTTCCGCTGATGACTTGCCGGGGAAAATATCTCCGATATCAGAAGCCTGCATACGGCCCAACTCGGCTGTTTTTCTTAAAACTTTGGCCTCGGTATCCGTAATAACTTTTCTTTCATGAGAAAAATTGATTGCCGGAATAATAATTTCTTTTTTCAAATAATTATACTCAGTCAGATGGTCGATTTTTTCTATTTCCTGTTTTAATCCGGACAAAACATATTCACACCATGATGCGATTTCTTTATCATCGCCGGAATCGGCGGCGGATAAATAATCGTAATATTTGCCCCTGTCGTTGCAAAATACCGCTGTCGGATTCAATATCCTGCCCGTATCAACATGAAATCCCCACTTGACCAGCAAAGCGTATGTAAACAAACGCACGGTTCTGCCGTTGCCGTTAACAAACGGATGAATCCAGACAAACCGGTGATGCGCAATGGCTGTTTTGATTAAATCATACTTGGGCGAATCGGTTCGATTGATAAACTCTATTAATTCATCCATATAATCGTTGACCTGTAGATATTCCGGAGGTTTATGATTTGAACCGGTAATATTGACATTTTCTGCGCGATAAACGCCCGGCGTATTATCACCTTCGCCTTTTGGCGGCGGTGATAAATCCTTAACCGTCAGGCGGTGCAATTCACTGATAAATGCCTGGTTCAGCGAAGATGTCTGCACGTTCTGATCAATGAAATTCATAGCCTCTTCCATGTTTACTATTTCGCGGATCTTCTCATCGGCGGAAGCAGTACCTTCCAGACGGTTTTCGATTATCTCGGCCAGCGTGGTACGGTTTCCTTCTATTCTGGCAGAACATAGACTCTCCAGCATATGAAAAAGCTCTTTCAATTGGAAGAATAACGGCGGTGGTGTTGTGCCGCCAAGCCGTTTTTTACGCAGGTAATCCAGTTCAATAACCAGATCGGTCAGACTGGAACCAAAAGATGGTTCGATAAGCTTAAGGTTGAAATGCTTGAATGATGCTGCCATTACTTAACATCCTGTAAAGAATAATTTACAATATATTAAAACAACATTTAACATTCATCATTGTAAGGCATTATAAACTATAATATATTTATTGACAAGCGAATATTAACAATTAACACCATGTAATTTTTTAGTTTACAAGTAAACCAAAAACTAGCTCACATTTTCACCCGCACTTCGCCGGACATGCATTTTAACATTCGCATATACGGGATGTTCTTCCACCGGGAACAAAAGATCATTTATGCTTGTTAATCGCGCCATCGCGCTTCCCTCCTTTCCTGTCCACTGTGTTGATCGTAACCGCTGACCGTCTTAACACGGAGCATCAGTGCAGATATTTTCCGGACTGCGTTTGTTCAAATTCCGGCATCTTCTCACGGATTGACGACCCATTGCCCAGATAAACGTGCGTGACCTGTGCGCCCGGAGCAAGCTTTGCGTATTCCAGCACGCGCTCAATTCCCTTCCCGACAACACCACTGCAACACGTAAACGACTCACCGTAAATTTCGTAAGACGTCTCATCATCAAAAACAAGAAATATCTGATGACGCGGTGGTCTATTTTCATTATACGCAATGACGACACTGGAAACTGTTTTGCCGATAATTTCTTTAATACCGTCCTTCATAGTTCCGACCTCCATCAACATTTGTTACCGCAATAAAAGGTTGTTGATTCCACACAAAAGCCCGCCTGTTGATTTCATAATAAACGAAGTGATGGGACATTTTGTGTCCCACAAAAAACAACTTTTCTCTCTATCCAAACTAAATTTTTTACAGTGCAATCCTACGCCAACGAGTTAAACATCAATCTACACGCACAATGCTGTTGTAGTGTTAACAACAGCAGGTTTCAATCCACGCGGGGCGCGACAAGTTTGCCATTCTCTACCACTGTCATTCCGGCAATCATCTAGCCGGAATCCAGTATTTTTACTTGTCTATACTGTTCCTGAAATTATTCGATCGAGGGGGGGGCAATTTGTCCCCACCCTTTGGATTACTCCATGCCGCGCCCGCTCCCAGCCCTCCGATAGATGTTTCAGTCCGTGACAAAATGTCACGAGTTGCTGTTTT
>CAZIJZ010000110.1:0-3548 GCA_964539765.1 uncultured Smithella sp. | reverse complement strand
TCAGCAAAGACTTTTTGTTGACAATAAATTGTTCCATATCTTTTTTGTTGATGCCATCATGATAGATGCGGAGCATATTCCGGCGCAGCGGTCGTGACGAATTGAAAAGAAGCATCAACACCATATTGTTGACCGCTGTGGCAATCATATCCTGTTCGTCCAGCCAAAGTTCGATCAGAGCGTCTCGGTTATCCAGATTATTGAGCTCGCTGTCCATCAAGTCGGACAGGGCCTTGAGGTCGCGTGCAGAAGCGCGCTGAGCGGCCAACTTCAGCATTTCGGGAAACATGATGATCCACCATTCCCAGACTTCGTCAATGACAAACAGATCCGCGGCCAATTCATCTTCCAGGGCTTCGTTGCGGGAAAAAAGCGTTCGTAAAAAATCAATACCGGCATGTTTTAAAAAATCTTTTACATAGATGCCGTCTCCGGGACGAATATCCAGTAATCCCATCGATTCCAGTTGTTTCAGCGCCACGCGCAGAGAAGTTCTATCCACACTCAATGAATCGGAGAGGTCACGTTCCGATGGAAGTTTTTCTCCCGGCTTTAATTTGTGAAAAAAGATGTCGCGCATGAGAGAAGCGGAAATCTTCTGATGTGCCTGCTGATTAGCCATTATATTTTAGCAACCTCCCGAAGTTCCGTAAACCATATATATTTATTATGTATTTTTTTCTTGACAAAATCAAGACCCAAATATATATATTGGTTCAACCAATTCAATAAATAGATAATACCGCTTGAAAAATCGAGGCTCATTGCTATGAGAGATGTCTATGTTGTTGGTGCTCACACCATTAAATTCGGAAAGTATCTTAACAAAAGTATTAAAGATCTTACTGCCGACACCGTTATCCCCTGTCTGAAAGAAGCACATCTTGAAAAAAAAGATATACAGGCGCTCTGGTTTGCCAATTCCGCGTGGGGATATTACAGAAGTCAGGATTGTATCAGGGCCCAGTGCGCTTTAAGACCGCTTGGAATAGAGGCGATACCTATGACGAATGTGGAGAATGCCTGTGCCGGAGGTTCCACCGCCTTTCATCATGCCTGGATGGGCGTGGCCAGTGGTCTGTATGACATAACCATGGCGGTGGGGGCAGAGAAGATCAATCATCCCAATAAGATGAAAATATTTGCCGGTTTTCTCAGTGGTCTGGACGTAGAGAACATTGGGAAAAATCTGGACACGATGACCACCTTCTTCATGACGGAAGAGGATAAGAAAAACATGCGGGAGAGCGTGGCAAAATACGCCGCGGTGGCGAAAAAAGGAAAGAGTAAAAAGAAGAAAAAACAGACATTCAAGGATAAATTTAACGAATATTACGATATGCTCACGGTTTATCTCCACCTTAAAGATAATCTGGGGAGTGAAACGGTCGGCAAACTGCGCAAGCTCATGGGTGGAGACCATTCTCCCTTTATGGATGTTTACGCTTTCGCGGCTCGCCAGCACATGAAGAAATACGGATCGACCTTCGAGCAGTTGGGCCTTATCGCCTCCAAAAATCATTTCCACTCTTCACTCAATCCCAACGCTCAATATAATTTTCTGGTAACTCCTGAACAGGTGCTGGCCGACCGGATGGTCAGCTGGCCGTTCACACGGGCCATGTGTGCACCAATCGGCGACGGCTCTGCTTCGGCAATTCTTTGCGATGGTGAGACGGTGAAAAAGCTGGGTCTTTCATCACAGGCGGTGAAGGTCCGGGCATCAGTGCTCGGTTCCGGACGTGAGCGTTCTTTTGATGATATTGATATCGGCGAGCGTTTAAGCAAGATAGCTTATGAAAAGGCGGGGCTTGGTCCTCAGGATATGCACTTTGCCGAAGTGCATGACGCGACTGCTTACGGCGAACTCCATCAGTCGGAAGCTTTGGGTTTCTGCAAAGAAGGTGAAGGCGGAATTTTTGCTGAAAGCGGCGCAACGAAACTCGGCGGCAAGATTCCCATTAATATCAGCGGTGGTCTGGAATCACGCGGTCATCCTATCGGCGCCTCCGGACTCGCGCAGATTCACGAGTTGGTTACTCAGCTTCGCGGCAATGCGGGTCCCCGCCAGATCAAGGGTGCTAAACTTGCCATCGCCGAGAACGGCGGCGGAGCGCTGGGGCAGGAAGAGGCCGCTATGTGTATTCACATCCTGGAGGCGCCTTCAAAGTAATCAAAATTTTAACCGCCGATGAGATCTGCAATACCGCAAAGCGTCGTTGCTAAAGAAGTCTGGATCTCCGGAAATTAAAAATTCTAAAAATTCTTAAGGGGCATATCCATGGATCTGAATAAAAAATTTCCCGATCAGAGAGTTGTGATTACCGGTGCGGGCAGCGGCCTGGGGCGGGCGCTGGCGCTCGAGTTTGCCAGGAAAAAATGGAGAATCGCCGTTGCCGAGATCGACGATGAGCGGGCCAAAGAAACGGTTGCCATGGCGCGTAAGGAAGGTGGAACAGCTATAACGATACACTGTGACGTCACCAAGCCTGAAGATTTGGATAATGTACTGAATAAATTACTGCAGGAATGGCAAGGGGTGGACATTCTGATTAACAATGCCGGCGTGGCTTCGGCCGGCTGGTTTGAAAAGATTCCTTTGGAAAAATGGGACTGGATTATCGGACTCAACACCAATAGTATCATTCACGGATGCCGGTCGTTCATCCCGTATTTCAAGGAAAGGAAATCGGGATATATCGTCAACGTGGCGTCAAACGCCGGCATTGCTTCGCTGCCGGAAATGGCCAGCTACAACGCGACCAAGGCTGCGGCGATATCCCTGACCGAAACACTGAGAATCGAGCTTGCGGCCAGCAACATCGGCGTCTCTGTCGTCTGTCCCACGTTCTTCAAGACGAATTTGATGGATCAGTTTTCCTCACCGGACGAGCGTCAGCGGAAACTTGCCGATACATTCTTCGGGCATGCGACAGTCACATCGGAAAAAGTAGCACGTCATACGATTGAATCGATCGAAAAAAACCGCTTTTACGTGATTACTCAGAAAGATGGCAGGAATATGTGGCGTATGAAGCGTTTTGCTCCGGAACTCTACTTTAAGGTGTTTGGCATGATCTATAAAACAGGCTTTTTTGACAAACATCTCGTAAAGTTGTTAAAAGTATTGAACACTATCGGATAAAAGTCGCAGAAAGCATGGATAAAAGCCGTAAAGAGCTTTGCTCGACGGTCCGTTGGAAGACTTGGCTGCCATGGGGTCGGGTCAATTCATTGGTATAAAGCGTCGGCACGTTTGACGGTTTTAAAAAGAAATATGCCGCTCCTGCTAATCAAGAAGTGTCCGCGATATTAGACACCGTTAATTATTCATGAGTTACCCGGATGATTATCTTAATGTGAGAATCACCTGCACGAATATTTCGTTGACATGAAAACATGTTCTCCCTATACTTCATCCCATCATGATTGATGTACTGTTCAATCATAAACAATTTGATTAAATTCAGGCTATCCGGTCTGAAGCATAATTAAGAAAAATGTGTTGAAGAAGATTTTGCTGTTCAACTTTAATCGGGATAAGTTGA
>CAZIJZ010000109.1:0-3649 GCA_964539765.1 uncultured Smithella sp. | reverse complement strand
ACTTCCAGATAAGGATGCGGCTTAAAATCAAATCGCAGGCCGTATAAAAACGGATTGGCCAGTTCAATACCGGTGCGTTCATCATGAAGCTGGGAAACAATCAGGTTGAACTGAAACGGACCGAGGTAAGAAAAAAACCACGGCAGGAGCACCGGTTCCGGATTGGACAATTTGATCATATCAAAGGGCTTGGCGTTGTTGGACATCAGCAGTGAGCCGTGGTAAGCCGGGCCCCACCAGAGAGAATCGCGGCCGGCCTGAATTTCAAAATTAAAGAGGTTCACTTTCGCGTAACCCCTGTGCAGACGAAGTTTGGTCTCGCTGTCGTCACCGGAGGAATAGGCGTGACTGTTGTAAATCAATACCGGCTGTACAAAAAAGGAAAATGCCTTCCAGAGCCTGGCTGACGATTGAAGTTGAACTAACGCGTTGATTCCTTCGCCGTAATCGATTCCCTCATTATTATAAATGGAAAAGGGACCATCGAGGTAATTGAAGGAAAGAGAAACATTTTCCACCGGTTTGATGAAACTGCCGCCGGCATGATGGGCATTTTTCGCTTCAGAGATTTCCGCCGAAAAAAGTTTCGTATAATGTTTTTGAATATTGATGCAGCTGACCGAAGGCGTTTGCATGGCATCGCATCCATCCAGCGCAGTAACGAGTTGCCTGCCGACTTCACTGCGGGCAACCGGTTTGGTCGAAGAAAGCTGACTTGCGATCAGACCGTCCGCCGCCCACGATTCCATGTCGGCATAAAGCTCATTGTCAATCCAGACATTGGTTGATGAAAGCGCATACCCCGGAGCGTTTAAAACCAGGACAAGGACGATTGCTATTATTATTTTCAATAAACAAGTGAATGGTGAATGGTGAATAGTGAAACGTGTCCCACGGCGCTGCGCGCCTGGGATAGTTTCCAATCCCGACACGTCGTGGATTGGATAGTTCGTCCAGCAAATTTCAGTGCGCTGCGCTTCTGAAACTTGGGACTCACTACCACCAACGCTTCGAGCTTCACTTCGTTCGCTCTTAGCGGGTCTCACCAAATGGTTCATAGTTGATGGTGAAATGTTAATTTTCATTCGATTTTTTCTTCACGTATTTAATTAATCCAGCCAATTTGCTGGATATGGATTCTATCATAATATTAATGTCTTGCTTTTGTTCACTGGTAACGAAAAGAAGATTATGGGCTATTTCAAGTTGTGTATCCAATTCACTCAGTGAGCCACCAGCTATGTTGAGAAAATAAGAAAATTCTTTAGCCGAAGTCCGTGCAGCACCTTCTGCAATATTGCTGGAAATAGAAACTGCGGCGCGGCGCATTTGTGAAGTCAATCCGTAAAGTTCATTTTTCGGAAATTTTTCTGTAACTTTGTAAATATGCGTAGCAAGTGAAACGCTTTCTTTCCAGACATCCAAGTTCTTGTGCGCTCTTTTCACCATTCACTCTTCACTCTTCACTTTTTACCACCCACCATCAACCATCAACCATTTTAAAAAACGCTCTCATTTTCCTGCGGGGTATATTCAGCAACGATTTCCTTTAATTGTATTTTAATGCCTTTCGAATCGTGACGGGCCGCCATCTCCGCCAACCGGTCCAGCTTATCATAAAGATGTTCTTTGGCTTCCTGAGGGTTTTTCGCCCCGTTAAACAAACCGTTGGAGCGCAGCACCATCACCTTTTTATGTACAGTCGGCAGAATATCTTCACCCTCCGTAATCAGCTCTTCATAAAGTTTTTCTCCGTCGCGCAAACCGGTGAAAACAATTTTGATATCCACATCCGGTTCCTTTCCGGAAAGGCGAATCAAGTCGCGGGCCATATCGGCAATTTTTATCGGAGTCCCCATCCGCAAAATGAAAATTTCACCGCCCTCGCCCATCGTGCCCGCCTGCAAGATCATCTGCGCCGCCTCGGGTATGGTCATAAAGAAGCGGTTGATCTCCGGATGCGTAACCGTCACCGGTCCGCCCTGTTCGATCTGACGGCGGAAAAGCGGAATGACGGAACCGGAAGAACCGACCACATTACCGAACCGCACGGCCATAAACCGGGTGCCGTTGCCCTGCTGGCATTGCATGATCAATTCCGTTACGCGCTTGCTGGCGCCCATGACATTGGTCGGGCGAACAGCTTTATCGGTGGAAACCAGCACGAACCTTTCCACATGATGTTTGATGGCCATCTCCATCGCCACGCGACTGCCGACAATATTATTAAACACAGCCTGCCAGGGATTTTTCTCCATCATGGGAACATGCTTATAAGCTGCCGCGTGAAATACAACCTCCGGGTTGTATTTCTCAAAAAGATTATTCATTAAACTTTCATCCTGCACATGACCCAGGATGGTTTCGCAATTGCGGTAAAAATGCTCGTTCAGAATCTCCATCTGAATATTAAAAAGATTGGATTCGCTGGAATCCAGCAGAATAAGCCGGTGCGGCTGATACTTAATGACCTGTCGGCACAGTTCGGAGCCGATGGACCCTCCGCAGCCGGTAATGAGAATGGTTTTATCGTCAAGATAATTGCGAATATCTTTGATGCTGAGATGCACGGGCGAGCGCCCCAGAAGATCCTCATAACTGATGTCCCGGAGTAATTTCACGCTGACCCGGCCGTCAATCAAATCCCCGATGCCGGGCAGTATTTTATAAGAAACATTGCATTTCTGGCACGTTTCCACAATGCGCCGGATCTGATCGCCGCTGGCGGAAGGCACCGCAATGAGGATCTGATGAATGTTTTCGTGTTTTAAAATTTTGGGCAGACGTTTAAGCGGCCCCAAGATTCTCACCCGGTGAATTGTCCGTCCCTGTTTCTGCTCGTCATCGTCTATAAAACCGACCACTTCATAATTCAATTTGTAGTTATCGATGGTTTCCCGTAATATTTTTTCTCCCGCGTCACCGGCGCCGACAATCAAGACCCTGGTGACATTGGATAGAAGCGAAGGATTAACATTGGCCGCCGGATTGCTCATGATGGCAAAGAAAGAACGGATAGCCATGCGTATCCCGCCGGCCAGCACAAAGGTAAAAATACCATCGATGATCAATACGCTGCGGGAATAGCCCTGAAACCGGCTCACGGTCAGAATAATCACCATGATCAGGACGGTGGACATGAAACAGGCCTGAGCCAACAGCCAGAAATCTCTTATGCTGGTGTATCGCCACATGCCCCGATAAAGCCCGATGGAAAAGAAGATGATAACTTTGAGCGGAAGAATCCAGAAAAGCAGATTCCCGATCTGCTCAAAATCAATGTTAACAATATTAAAATCGAAACGGAAAAAGTACGACAGATAAAGAGCAATGGTAAACAGCAGGACATCCGTGATGACCATTAAATAAAAATTAGGATTTTTAAATTGCGCATTCATTATTTACTATAAACCATCAACTATTAGTGACACTCGCTGAGATCAAGCGAAGCGCAGATCAAAGCGTTAGTGGTAGTGAGCCAAGCTGAAGACAAGCGTAGCGATGTCTAAAGCGTAAGGCGAACTATCCAATGGTTTTACCATTGGGAACTATCCCAGGCACGCAGTGCCGCGGGACACCATTCACCATTCACCCTTCACTATTCACCGTCTTTATACTGTACCACATTTGCCCGACAAACTCATGAAAA
>CAZIJZ010000108.1:0-3687 GCA_964539765.1 uncultured Smithella sp. | reverse complement strand
CATTTTTTTGCGGCGGGCGATATCGGCGTTCTCGATGATTTTTTGCAGAACCTGTTTGCCGGTTTCCGACTCTTCTCTGGCAAGCGCTTGTTTAAGCGCTTCGACAACGTCTTCACCCAAAGAGGTATTTGCTTCAACAAAAAGCTTCTTTACCGCTTTGGTAACTTTATTTGCGTTAATCCGCCGCAATTTTGTTTTGGTTGTTATTTCGGTTCTCATAAAACGACTTCCTTACGGTGTCATACCGGCGAAGGCCGGTATCCATAATTTGTTTCGGAGGAAAGAGAAATTAAATTATCAAAATACTGGATTCCCGCCTACGCGGGAATGACAAAACATTACCTGACGCGTCAAAAAGCATCGTCCGGCGCATGCCGGGGCATCACATGCCGCGCCGAAACTCCAGTGACTTCGAAATCGTCATCTTATCAATATATTTCAAATCCCCGCCCATCGGCATACCCATGGCAATGCGCGTTAACTTGATGTTTTTCTCTTTGAATATCCGGGTCAGAAGCAAGGCGGTGGATTCTCCCTGAACATTTGTATTCGTGGCAACGATTATTTCCTTGATATTTCCTTCATTGATCCGCTGAACAAGTTCTCCCAGGCGCAGATTATCCGGTCCGATACCATCCAGCGGCGCGAGCGCTCCGTGCAGAACATGATAAATTCCGCGGTATCCGCCACTTTCTTCAATGGCCGCCAGCGCATCGGGATCTTCCACCACACAAATTGTTTCTTTATCCCGGGAGGAATCGCTGCAAATGTGGCAGGTGTCTTCTTCCGTCAAATTCAGACAAACACGGCAAAGCTTGATTTTTCTTTTGACTTCCACAATGCTCTCCGCCAGTTTTATCACGTCATCTTCGGTGGAGCGCAAAATATAATTGGCCAGCCGCGTGGCCGTTTTTTCACCGATACCGGGAAGCTTGCCCAGCTCGGCAATCAGTTTCTTGATAGGTTGTGCGTATGCTTTCATAAAAACCTCGCCGCGTTAAATCAAAGCGCTATCTTTGATTTAACGCGGCTTAAAAATATTCTTAAAATCCGGGAATATTCAATCCTCCGGTAATCTTGCCCATTTCGGATGCTGCCATTTCCTGAGCTTTGCGGATTCCTTCGTTGATCGCGGCGGCAATCAAATCCTGCAGCATTTCTATATCTTCCGGATTTACGACTTCCTTTTCGATTTTCAGCGAAACAATTTCATACTTGCCGTTCACCACAACGCTGACCATGCCGCCGCCGGCCTGAGCTTCCACGGTTTTTGTTTCCATTTCTTTCTGCAGGCTGGCCATGCGTTCCTGCATCTTCTTTGCCTGCTTCATGATAGTATTAAAATTCTGCAATGGTTGTCCTCCTGATATTTTGACAAAAAATTTCTTATTCGCTTTTACGAATTTACTTTCTCCGGCTGTACCCTGATTTCCACCACTTTGGCGTCGGAAAGCTCATCCATGACTTTCTGCAAAAGAGGCTGTCTCATCGCCTCCCGCTTAACATCGTTCATAATGCTCGCCGGACTGCGCGTCTTGTTTCCATTGGCCGCGCCGTTTTCCACATTCACGGTTTCAATTTTCAGCGTCACATTTTTCTGAAAAAACTTTCCGGTTATTTCTTCCAGTTTTTCTTTCTGCTTTGTTTTTATTTCGTCCAGAAATAAGCAGTTCGCGGGAAATCCTATTGTCAGGCAATCATTTTCGTAACCGCAAACGTCAACGGAATCAATTTTCGCCGCCAGAATCGGGCTTTCCTTCTTGATAAATTTTTTAAAATTATCACGCAGTTCTTTCAAATCCGATGTGTTATTCGCCGGTGAAATTTTTTCATTTTTAGATTCCACGGACAAGCCGTTTCCCGGCCCGGAATCCAGTATTGCACCGCTTGAGCGCGGAGCCGCTGAAAAACCCGGCGCGGTATTTACGCCATTTACCGGTAACCCGCTCTGTAATTTTTTCTCAATGTTTTCAAGGGTCCAAATAATGTCACCCAGAGGAATGATCGGCTCCAGGTAGGCCATCTTGACAATGATGGTTTCCAGTTTCATGCGCGGTTCCTGACTGCGCCGAAAATTCCCCTCCTCCGCGATCAGAATTTCCAGATAACGCTGAAGGGTTTCCCGCGATATTTTCTGCACCTGATCCTTCAATTGTTCAATCTGCTCCGCGGCGATATCAAATGAAGAGCTGCCGTCGGCGGCAATTTTAACCAGCAGCAGGTTTCTGAAATGTTTGAGCAGCATTTGATAAAAATACTTCATGTCGATTCCGGCCAGATAGGCTTCCTCCAGAATCATCAGGCATGAGCCGGCGGCCTGATGCAAGACCGCTTCGGATAGACGGAAAAGATAATTTCTGGCAGCCAGACCCAGGCACTCTTCCACATCCGTATCCTTGATATCCAGACCTGCATAGGAAATCACCTGATCGAAAATGCTCTGCGCGTCACGCATACTGCCGTCGCCCGCCTCGGCAATCCAGGAAAGAGCGATGGGACTGATTTTAATTCCTTCCTTGTTGGCGACCAGGCCCAGATTTGAGATAATTTCCTTGAGAGATATTCTCCGAAAATCGTAGCACTGACAGCGCGAAAGAATCGTGGCCGGAATTTTATGACTCTCCGTTGTGGCAAACATAAAAATAACGTGCGCCGGGGGTTCTTCCAGCGTTTTCAGAAGCGCGTTGAAAGCCGGATCCGTCAGCATGTGCACTTCATCGATAATGTAAATTTTATAACGGGATGACGCCGGAGCGAACTTGACATTTTCCCGCAGCTCCCGGATTTCATCAATGCCGCGGTTGGAAGCGCCGTCAATCTCACGCACATCCAGCGAAGAATTATTGGTTATCTCCACGCAATTCGAGCATTGATTGCAGGGCGTGGGCGTCGGACCTTTCTCACAATTCAGTGCTTTGGACAGAATCCGGGCGATAGAAGTCTTCCCGACACCACGTGGACCGCTGAATAAAAAAGCGTGCGCCACGCGACCCTGGGCTATGGCATTGCGCAGGGTTTTTACCACATGCGCCTGACCGGCGACTTCTTCAAAAGTTTGCGGCCTGAATTTTCGGGCGAGTACCTGATATTCCAACTGAACCTCTGATGCCGATTTTGTTTTCTTCGGCTAACTTTGTTGGCTTGGTTATCCTTTGACCGGATGCGCAACCGAAGGGCGCGCAACAAAAATAACTGTTTTACCTTACCGGGAATCGACGCCGGAAAGGCGGCGACTTCCAATCAAAATGGTAGATCAATTAATGGTGACCGGGTTTACCGCAACACATGGCGTACATTGCTGCCGCTGCTTCCTTCCGGACCTGACGGGGTTCACAAGACTCCGTTGCGCGGGACCCGGCCATATATTTCATAACAATCTATTCGGTGAGACTTTTAATAGATAAATGAACAGGAATCAACTCAAATTTTTTGTTTTTGGTTTTTACAGACGATCTTATTGTTTTTACAGAGAATTGATTAGTAAAAAATGGCGGAGAGAGCGGGATTTGAACCCGCGGTACACCTTTGGGGGCGTACACACGATTTCCAGTCGTGCTCCTTCAGCCGCTCGGACATCTCTCCGTTTTTTACACTCTGTCATTTCGATTTCGACCCGACGCACGCCGGAGAGAAATCTTGATCCATTAACCCTCTTCGTCCCAGCCGGTTTCACCGGCGGGATAGTTC
>CAZIJZ010000107.1:0-3742 GCA_964539765.1 uncultured Smithella sp. | reverse complement strand
ACATTTATCCCGCTCGGCTTCGCCTCGGGGATAATTCGACCATCAAATTTCAGTGTACTTCGTTTCTGAAATTTGGGTCTCATTAAATCTTGCTCCGTTGATGAACCGTATATTTAAAATACCTTCAGCGACAACTTTTCTTTAGACCATCAAAGGATTAGCCGACTCGTTTTTCGGCGGCTAATCTAATCGCTGATGCGTTTGTACGTCTTCCAGCCTTCTGAAAGGCCAAGACCTTTATACTTTTCGCGCATTCTTTCATCGGGATATTTGAAAAAATACTGGTAGCTTCCTTTTTTAATCCTGCGCAGATCTACCCTTGAATCTTCTTTTTTGGGCGTCCACGTCCCTTCCTGGATTATCAGACGACGCTGTGTATCGTAAGACACAAGCTGACTGTTCTCCACTCTGTATTTTCCTCTGAGCTCTTCAACCACCGCGTTGTTCTGCAAATTTGTCGCTTCATAAGTTCCGTCGGCATTATAGCGTACGCGTTGCTTGAGAATGATCAGTTGTCCCGCGTATTTAATATCATGATTAATTTCGTAAAGTCCGGGATTGATCGAAGATAATTCCGGTTCATCTTTACCGCAGGAAATAAATATCAACGCCGATAAAACAATAAATAACCAATATGATGTTTTTCTCATATTCAGTTATCTCCTTTATTCGATATTCAGACTTCGTCCTGTCCGTTCAATTTCCACAACCCGTGATCGGTATCAGACAAGCACAGCACATACGCGATGTAAAAAAACAAACATAAATATTTTTGTCAAGATTTAATTTGTCATGAATTTCGACATTTCCGCCTTCCGGCCCTTCACCGATCCATTAGAATAATCGACATGAAACAATTTGCTTTTTATAATTTAATATAATAAATTTTCTGAAAATCAATGATGACGTTATGACAGACACGCAAAGCAAATTCGTTTTTTAGGATAGTCAAGTGTACCAGCAAATCATGATCATCAGCGGAGGATGTTCCGTTGACCCTGAATTTTTCAGCAGTCAAATCAGCAAAGCGAAAAGTTTTCTGATTATCGCCTGCGACGGCGGGTTGCGTCACCTTCAGCACTCGAGTATCAAACCGGATGTGATTATCGGTGATATGGATTCAGTTGACCCCGCGCAACTGGCAAATTATAATGTTGAAGGAATCAGGATCATAAAATATCCGGCAGATAAAGATTTTACCGACACGGAAATGGCTCTTGATTATGCGCTGAATTTAAAACCGAAGAAAATATTGATCTGGTGCGCTCTGGGTGGCAGGATTGATCACGCACTGGCCAACATACTTCTTCTTTTAAAAGGACAGGAAAAAGGTGTTGATACTTTTCTGATTGATGAATATTGTGAAATATTCCTGATGAACCGGGAAACCTGTTTCATCAATGATGCGGGGAAAACGGTTTCTTTGCTGGCGCTGACTTCCGAAGTCACGGGAATAACCCTTTCCGGATTTCTCTATCCTCTGGAAAACGGGAATTTGAAAATGGGGGAATCCCGCGGAATCAGCAATGTAATCAAGGAGACTCATGCCGGTATCCGGATTAAAAACGGCAAACTTCTTGTCATTAAGTATCGGAAAAATGATTTTTTCCCGGAGGCAATTTAATCATGAAACTGTTTAGCGTATTGTGCATCGGCGGTTCCGACTCCAGCGGCGGCGCCGGGGTTCAGGCTGATCTGAAAGCCGTCAGCGCCTGCGGCTGCTGGGGATTGAATATTATCACAGCCATTACCGCACAAAATACAAAAGGCGTCTCGGGAATAGATCCGGTTGATCCGAAGTTTGTCGCGAAACAACTGGACGTCGTGCTGAACGATATCAGAGTCGATGCGATTAAGACCGGAATGCTTCCAACTGAAGAAATTATTCAGGTGGTTGTCAGGAAAATCAAAAAATACAAATTAGAGAACGTTGTTGTTGATCCCGTGATGATCGCCAAAGGCGGCAGAAAACTGATGACCGGCAAAGCCCGACAGGCGCTGGTACAAAAGCTTTTTCCCCTGGCATTAGTCGTTACGCCAAACATCCCGGAAGCGGAAGTATTGTCGAAAACAAAAATTAAAACTATTTCCGACATGAAAGATGCTGCTGCTAATATTCGTGAATCCGGCGCTGCAAATGTAGTGATTAAAGGCGGGCATTTACCCGGCAACAAAAAATCCGACGTGACCGACATTCTGTACAACGGAGCCGGCTACTGCGAATTTTCTTCTGCAAGAATCCATTCCCATAATACGCACGGAACCGGCTGCACCTACGCTTCGGTGCTGGCAGCCGGTATCGCCCAGGGGAAAAGCATCGTTGACGCTGCCCTCCAGGCCAAAATCATGGTTGCCGCCGCCATCAATAATGCGGTAACTCTCGGTGAGGGCTACGTCTCGGCAAATGTTTTTGGAGAAATATTTTAAAAAACCATGCGATTTCTAAAATCGCTTAAATCTTCTGGAGGATAAAATGACACAACTGGAAAAAGCCCGTAAAGGTCTGATTACTGAAGAAATGAAAATCGCGGCCCGAGCGGAAAAAGTCGCGCCTGAATATATTCGCAACGGAATAGCCGAAGGAACCATCGTCCTCTGCCGCAACATCAATCATAAAACCATCAAGCCGCTGGCGATAGGCCTTGGTTTGCGCACCAAAACAAACGCCAATATCGGCACATCCAAAGATCATATAGATTTAAATCTTGAGCTGAAAAAACTCAAAATTGCCGTTGACGCCGGCGTGGACGCCGTCATGGATCTTTCCACCGGCGGCAATCTGGCCGCCATCAGAAAAAAAGTCATGCAAAAATCAACGGTGGCAATCGGTACCGTGCCGATTTATCAGGCGGCCGTCAAGATGATCCAAAAAGGAAAGGCCATATCGGAAATGACGGCGGATGATATCTTTGAGGTCATTGAAGAAAACGGCAGAGACGGCGTGGATTTCATTACCGTTCATTGCGGCGTCACCCGACTGAGTGTTTCCGCGCTGAAATCACAAAAAAGAATCTTAGGCATTGTCAGTCGCGGCGGCTCCATGACGGCCAACTGGATGGATTGCAACAAACAAGAAAATCCTCTTTATGAAGAATATGACCGGTTGCTGGAAATCGCCCGTCGCTACGATATGGTTTTGAGTCTCGGCGACGGCCTGAGACCGGGAGCCATTGATGATGCCACCGATCAGGCACAACTTCAGGAGTTAATCATTCTGGGCAAACTGGCCGCACGCGCGCGCACCGCTGGAGTTCAGGTCATGATTGAAGGACCGGGACATGTTCCCCTGACCGAAATCGTGACCAACATCAAGATTCAGAAAGAAATTTGTCAGAACGCTCCTTTTTACGTTCTGGGACCACTGCCTACGGATATCGCCCCGGGCTACGATCACATCACCTCTGCCATTGGCGGAGCCATCGCCGGAGCGGCCGGCGCCGACTTCCTCTGTTACGTGACACCCGCAGAGCACCTGCGACTGCCAACGTTGGAAGATGTTCGCGACGGCGTCATTGCCGCGCGCATTGCCGCGCACATTGCCGACATCGCCAAGGGCATAAAAGGCGCCCGAGCAAAAGACAGAAAGATGGCGCAGTGCCGCAATAATTTTGACTGGCGGGGACAAGTGGATTTATCTATTGATCCGCAAAAAACTGTTACGCTTCTGGAAAAAAGCAAAAGCGCCAAAGATGAAGGCTGCACCATGTGCGGTGAATTCTGCGCGATTAAATTAGGCAAGAAA
>CAZIJZ010000106.1:0-3801 GCA_964539765.1 uncultured Smithella sp. | reverse complement strand
TTTGATCTATCCATATCCGCCATAATACAATGCCCTCCTTATTCTCTTTTTATATTAATAATTATTTAAAATTTACAACTCTAATTTATGAAAACAACTTATGCCCATTATATGCCTAAGGCAAATTCCGCCAGTTTGGTGTAAACAGCGCCTTGCGGCGAGAGCGTTTAACCTACTTCTCCTGCATCCCTTCGCTTACCTGAGCAATTAAATCTTTTTCAGATGGCAGATATTTTTTCAACTCGGCTGGTAGTTTTCTGGTTAATTTATATTCAGCCACGCCTACCGGATTTCTCGTGCTTCTTAGCGCATATTCCACAACTATATTTTTCTTCTGAGCGCAAAGAATAATACCTATGGAAGGATTTTCGTCCTTAAACCTTACTTTATCATTTAAAAGATGCAAATAAAAATCCATTTTGCCAGCGTATTCAGGTTTGAATTCGCCCGTTTTAAGTTCTACGGCCACAAGGCATTTTAATTTACGATTGAAGAATAAAAGATCGACAAAATATTCATTGCCCTGTAACTCCAATCTGTATTGATTGCCGATAAAAGAAAAACCCGAACCCAATTCCAGTATGAAATGTTTAATTTTTTCTACAATCCTTTTTTCTAAGTCTCGTTCCAGAACAGGTCTCGTCACTCCGAGGAAATCGAGATTATAAACGCTTTTTAACGATTCATCCGCCTGTTCGGCCAGATGAACAGGCAATGCTTTTTCAAAATTGTGTTGTTTTGTCTTCAAGCTTAATCGATACGCATCAGCTTTGATCTGGTTAAGGAGCACATTCCTCGACCAGCCCATTTCCGTAGATGCGCGCAAATAATATTCTCTGGCTTTTGTATCTTTGACGTTGGAAAGAATAAGAATATTATGACCCCACGGTAATTCTCCAACAAGCTGTTGGAGAATTGGTTTGTCTTTATACTCAAGATAAATCTTTCTCATGTACCAGAGATTCTGCACGGATAAACCAAAGGTGTTATGAAATTCTTTACGCAAGTCAGCGGAAAGTTTTTCCACAACTCCATCGCCCCAATTATTTTGGGCCTGTTTTTCGGCTATTGATTTTCCGATTTTCCAATAGAGATGAATTAACTCCTTGTTGACGGAACGTGCTGTTTTGATACGCGCGGAAATTAATCTTTTTTTGATGTCACTTAAAAGAGCAACATATGCTCCGCTAAGTATTATTTCTTTTTTCTGGTGCATCTTATAAATTTCTTACCTCTATTATTTGTATTCCTTTAGTTTTCTGGATGCCGTCCTTCGACGGCATGACATATAATGTATCATCAACCCAGAGCAAATTCCGCCAGTTTGGTGTAAACAGCGCCTTGCGGCGAGAGATTGCTTTGAAATAAAATCAATTTATCGCCGGTAAAGTCGCCGGCATTAAACTCATTGTGTTTCTTCAGGGCTTCGCTCATTCCCGTCATGTCGCGCGAATCCTTTATTCGAGCCAGAGTCAGATGCGCCTTGAAAGATCGGTCTTCCGCGGGAAAGCCGAGAGCCGCAAAATCACTATCCAGTTTTTTCTGAAGAGCTATAAGTTTTTCAACATCGCCCGTTACTCCGCACCACAAAACGCGAGGTCTGCGGGCATCCGGGAAAACACCTAGCTTTTCGACTTTCAGGTTAAGTTTCGTCTCGGCAACCACCCGCTTCTGCACGGCGGTACTAATATTATTGATATCCTCTTTGGAAATATCGCCGAAAAACTTTAAGGTCAGGTGCTGTCCCTGCGGTCTTGTCCAGCTCAACCGTCCGTTAATTTCCTGTTTTAGTTTCTCCTGCAGGCGGGTTATTTCCTGCAAAACATTTTCCGACGGCTCAATGGCCAGAAAGGCACGGATATTTTTTTCGGAATCGGCCATGAGCTAAACTTTCCCCATGAAAATGTTCCATTAAGTTAATTATATAATTAAATACGTAGTGCGGGTCTTTAGACCCGCTATATCCGGCGCACCTAACGGTACGCACTACTGCAAATAGTTTTTCAGCAAGAACAGCGCCGCTTCGGCAAATATGACCTTATTCATTTTGCGGTCCCAGCGGTATGAGTAATGGCGGCAAATTGTCTTTTGAGAATCGGCCAGTGCAATATAAACAGTGCCGGCAGGTTTTTCTTTAGTGCCACCGGTTGGTCCGGCAATCCCTGTGGAAGAAAGTCCCAGATCGGTTCCGGCCAGCTTGCGCACGCCTTCAGCCATCAGCCGCGCCGTTTCTTCGCTGACCGCGCCGTGCTTTTCGATGATTTCAGCGGGCACGCCCAGCATGCTGGTTTTGGCGGCGTTGCTGTAAGTCACCAGCCCGCGTTCCAGATAATCGGAACTGCCGGAAACATCGGTGAGGCGGCTGGTAATCAGGCCGCCAGTACAGGATTCCGCGACCGCTATGGTCAGTTTCTTTGCGGTTAAAAGAGCGCCAATCACTTCTTCGAGCGTTTGCTCGCCGTAAGCGAAGATGTAATCCTGCACACGAGCCGATACTTCGTCCTGAGCTTGTTGCAGATTTTTTCGCGCTTCTTCCTCATTTTTGCTTTGCGCGATTAAAACAATATGGTTTTCGGGAAATACCGGATAAAAGCCGATGCCCACGCCCAGCGATTGGAAATCAATATCCTTTACTTTGTCATCTACGGCGGCTTCGCCCAGCCCGAATGTCCTGATGGTTTGTTTGATGATATATTGTTCATCCTGCGGAAAATGTTTGCGCAGCAATGGAAAAACACCGTTGGCTATCATGAGTTTCGCTTCGGCAGGAACGCCGGGAATAACGAAAATCAGCTTTCCGTTAACGGGCAGGCAAAAACCCGGCGCTGTGCCCCTGGCGTTGGGCAGAACTTCGGCGCCCTGCGGGAATATGGCCTGCTTGGCATTATTTTCCACCCAGCGGAAGTTGAATTTGGTAAATATTTCTTTGATATAATTCAGAACGTTTTCATCCGTATATAAAGGAAGGTCGAAAGCTTTGGCAATGGCCTCGGTGGTAATGTCGTCGGAGGTCGGCCCCAGTCCGCCGGAGCAGATCACGGCATCGGTCATGGCCAGCAGATAATCCAGACGGTTTTTGATGGCGGCAAAATCATCACCCACGGACATGATGGCTTCCACACTCCAGCCTTGCTGATTGGCTTCGCGCGCGATGAACGAAGCGTTTGTGTCCGCGATGCGTCCGTTCATTAACTCGTTGCCGATAGTCAGAATTCCAATTCTCACAGCACACCCCATAACATTAATAACCACAACACTATGCCTGCGTAAATTCCGGCGGCGACATCATCCGCGACAATTCCCCAACCGCCGGGGAATCCCTGCATGTTTCGGACAGGAAAGGGTTTCCAGATATCAAAAATTCTGAAAAGGACAAAACCGGCGCAAATGCTCAGAACATTTATCGCCACCGGCAGCATCGTTATCTGAAAACCGATAATCTCATCAATGACAATGCGCTGATCGTCTTTTCTTTTATAGATTTTTTCCGCCTGATCAGAGACGTAAAAAGAAAGCGCCAGCAATGCAAGCACAAGCAATAGTCGTAAAATCCAGGGCAGGGGAATCAAGGGCAGACAAATCAAAATTCCGACCAGAGTTCCTGCCGTGCCGGGCGCGAAAGGAGCGAGACCAGAACCGAATCCCGTTGCCAGAAATGTTATCAGCTTTTCGTTCAAAATTGCTCCCGAAGCAATTAAGTTAATTGCAGATTGAGACTCACATCCCATTCGCTTCGCTCAGGGATAATTCGACTAACGCATCAAACTTCACTTCGTTCGTTTTCTGCGAGTCTCATTATAA
>CAZIJZ010000105.1:0-3971 GCA_964539765.1 uncultured Smithella sp. | reverse complement strand
AGATCGATCAATCCCTGATAGGCAAAAATCCGCATATGCGAAAATGTACCCGCGTGCGTATTCCGGACCATGGTGGCCGTCGATTCCGGAGTCAAGTTGGCCACTGATTCCGCGCTGAAGTTGGCCACCCATTCCGGTGGGAAGTTGGCCATTTTGGAGGTCACTCCGGAATGGATGGCCAACATCGCACCGGAATAGACGGCCAACATCCCGGAATGCTTTGAAAAGCGTAAGCGGCGCTGGACAACCGCTGGTAGGGTACTTCCCAAAGGAGGAAGAATCCGATGCCAGCACGGAGATTGTCCATGCGCAAGATACGAGAAGTCTTACGTTTAAAGTTCGGTTTGGGTTTAAAAGACCGGGCGATCGCCCGCAGCTGTTCCATTCCCCGAAGTAGCGTCGCCAATTACGTTTACAGGGCAAGCCAGGCCGGATTGAGCACGTGGCCCCTGGTCCCCGACCTGGACGACGAGGCGCTGGAAGAGCTTCTTTTCCCGCCCGGGATCGTTAAAGTGGCCCCGCCCAAATCGGTCACTCCGGATTTTGCCTGGATGCATGAGGAGCTCCGCCGCCACAAGCATGTGACCCTGCAGTTGCTTTGGGACGAATACAAACAAGCGCATCCTGACGGTTATCAGTACAGCCAGTTTTGTGAGCTTTACCGGCGCTGGGCCCGCAAGATCGATGTTGTCCTGCGCCAGGAGCACCACGCCGGCGAAAAGATGTTCGTGGACCATGCCGGGCCGACCGTGCCTATTGTCGATCAGGATACCGGCGAGATTCGGAACGCCTCCATATTCGTTTCTGTGCTGGGCGCCAGCAACTATACCTACGCCGAGGCGACCTGGAAGCGCGATCTGTACTCCTGGATCGGTTCGCATACCCGCACCGCGGAGTTTTACGGGGGTGTAGCGACTATCACCGTTCCCGACAACTGGAAAACGGGCATCAAGGATGCCTGCTACTACGATCCCGAGCTTAATCCCACCTATGCCGACTGGGCGGCTCATTATGGCACCGTGGTCATTCCGGCCCGGGTTAGCAAACCACGGGACAAGGCGAAAGTGGAAGCGGGGGTTCTGATTGTGGAGCGATGGATCCTGGCGGCGTTGCGTCACCACACGTTCTTCGCCCTCAGCGAGCTGAATGCGGCTATCCGCGAGTTGCTCGTCCGCCTGAACAACCGCAGGTTTCGCAAACTGGACACCACACGCGCCAAGCTGTTTGAGACGCTGGAAAAGCCGATGCTCAAGCCCCTGCCCGCGGAACCGTTCCGCTTTGTCCGATATAAGAACGTCCGAGTAAACATGGACTATCACGTCGATATCGATGGTCACTATTACAGCGTTCCTTACCAATACGTTCGCGAAGAGCTCGAGGCCCGCATCCTGGAGACCAGCATTGAGATCGTTCGTAAAGGACGTCGCATCGCCACACATGTTCGCAGCAACGTTGTCGGAAAGCACAGCACCTTGGCCGAACACCGTCCTCTGAAGCATCAGGATCTGGAGTGGACGATGGAGCGCTTTGTGGAAAAGGGGCGGGCCATCGGACCGTCGACTGCAGTTCTGATCGAACGTATTCTTCAATCCCGGAGACATCCCGAACTCGGCTATAGATCCTGCCTGGGAGTGCTTCGCTTCGGCAGGCGCTACTCGAACGAACGCCTCGAAGCCGCCTGCCACCGTGCCGTCGCCATGAACGCTTGTTCCTACCGCAGCATAAAATCCATACTCGCGACCGGGTTTGATCGCCAACCGCTGGAGGAGCCCGAAGTTCCGCTGGCCCATCAGGAGACCCACGCCAATGTCCGCGGCGCGACCTACTACGGGAAGGAGGTTGAAGCCTGATGCGAGAACAAACATTCGAAAAGCTCTACAGTTTAAAACTGCATGGTCTGGCGCAAGCGCTCGAGGAGCAGATCCGGAATCCCGAAGCATCTTCACTCAGCTTTGAAGACCGCCTCGCCGTGCTGGTGGACGCGCAGTGGCTCTGGCGCGAAAACCGTGCCGTGGCTTCGCGGCTCCGCAAGGCCCGGCTGAAGATGCCGGCATGCATGGAAGACATCAATTACCGCCATCAGCGACAGCTGGATAAGTCGCTGATGCGCAGCCTGGCCTCGTGCGATTGGGTGAAGCAGCATCACAACATCACCATTAGCGGCGCCTCCGGTCTCGGCAAGACCTACCTGTGTTGTGCGCTGCTGGAGCAGGCCTGTCGTAAAGGGTACACGGCCTATTATGCTTCGGCTCCCAAGTTTTTCCGGCAGCTGGCCATCGGCTATGCTGATGGCAGCTTTGATCGTCTTCTGTCCAAGTTGGCGCGAATCGATGTTCTGGGCCTGGACGACTGGGGTCTTACACCGCTGAGTGAAATGGAACGACGCCACTTCCTGGAGGTCATGGATGATCGGGGTGGGTCCCGCTCTACTGTGCTGACCAGCCAGTTTCCGGTGGAGAACTGGCATGACCTGATTGGCAGCCCCACGCTGGCGGATGCTGTCATGGAGCGGATCCTTTCCAACAGTTACAGACTTACGCTCTCCGGCGATACCATGCGGCCGGTCAAGAAGGCCCTACAGGCTTCCGGGAAGGAGGGTGTATGAGCTCTGAGACGCTTATCCTGAAGAATCCTCGAGGTTGGTTTGCGGCCGGAGCCGAAGTGCAGAAGGCACTGGATCTGCTCAGCGATGGAGCCTTCCGGCTCTTTATCTACCTCTGCCTGAATGCGCGACGAGACACCGGAGTGCTTGAAGGCAGCCTCACGCAACTGGCAAAAAGCGTCAATAGAGCACAGCACACCGTGCGGCTCTATCTTCGTGAGATGCAAACGGCCGGTATCTGCCGGTTCCGTTTTGGCAAAAGCCCTCTGGGCAACGGGGCGATTGAAGTTGAGGAAGACTTTTGGCCTTATCAAAGACATACACAGGAGCCGACGACCAACGATTTTGCCGAGTTTGTCTCGAGAATCAAAAAGATGCTGCAGGATCGCGCCTGCGTTAAACCGTCGGCTTCCGCGGCAGACGAGATTCTTGTGCGCGAATGGTTTGGCCGTGGGATAGGCCTCGAATGGATTGAGTGCGCGATCCTGATCGGATGCGTCCGCAAATATGTTTCCTGGCGCAATAACGAGACCCGCACCATGATCGTCAGCCTGAAGTACTTTGCGCCGGTTCTTGACGAAGTCCAGACGATGAAGCCCGATTCGGAATATTGCGCCTACCTGCGCTACCGGCTCATGCGCATGGAAAACGAGTGGAAGCATCAACGCAATCAGTCCACTTCGAAAGCAAAGCAGGATGCTGGTGTGTCTGGCATGGAGTTGTCTTGAGAAATCCCGAACCGGGGATACCCTGCAACATAGTAGATGTTCTACTATGTTGCAGGCTTTTATTACAGAAAGGCAATGATGTCGCCCTCTACTGCTTGGGTTTTTATTGACGGAAGTTGGCCATGTAGGTGAATATTAAAACAACCCAGCGTCGCTTCGCTCCGGGGGGTGGCCAACATCACCGGAATGGATGGCCAACTTCGCCGGAATCCGCAGGCTACTAACATAAACATAAGACAAGAGCCAGGTAGTGCCTGCCTGAGAACACTTTTTTATAACATTTGAGTGCGGAAGGTTTTATCCGCATTCAGTCTTCATCGACTTATTTTATTAAAAAAATATTATGAACAATTAAAAAAGGGGAACCGGCTGACAAAATTAATATAGAAGCACTGATTGGTAAGATAATTTGCAATAAATACCGCTGTGTCAAAAATCCAATATTGATCGCTCCGATCCTCGGTTACAATACCGTCATAGTCAAGATGATGCCACCTGAGTCGACATAATGAGGCTTATCGGAAGAGGGGAGGGGGAAGGGGATACCTGGCACACTGACGCAAACGGCAGCTGATTCTTCCTATCCTTCCTCGTCGGTCTTGAGCACGCGGCGGTTGAGGTGGTGGACCAGATTGTATCCG
>CAZIJZ010000104.1:0-4039 GCA_964539765.1 uncultured Smithella sp. | reverse complement strand
GAAAGAAATGTTTTATCATTCAACACTCTTTAAAGAAGAAACCATGTCAATATTTTTAAATTTTCTTCCTGTCAGATAGTTACTAACTAGCACAAAAGTCAGGACTAAACTGCATGCGGCAATAATGCTGACGAAAGAGATGTATGGAGCAATTTCCAGTTCGGGAGTTGTTGCTTGTCTAAGAATGAGGACTAACAAGCCATAACCTAGCACAACACCAAAAGGCAAACCGAAAATTGTAATCCAAATGTTTTCAAGCAACACTAATTTTTTCATTTCATGCTGATAAAAGCCTAATACCTTTAATGTGGCAAGTTCCCTAATCCGCTCAGAAAAGTTCATTTGCCCCAAAACCATCATCACGGCAAAAGATAATAATGCCGAAAAAAGAATCAGCACATATTGGAAACTTTGTAAGCTTTTCAATATAAACATCATATTTTCCCTTATCTCTGATTTCGACTCTACCAATGATATGCGAGAATCATTTTGCAAATCAGAATAATCTAGATTATCACCTTGAACAAGCATCGTTCGGATATAGAAAGGAAAAGAAGATATCTCGGAAAATGCATTGTAACTCATATATACTTCATTGCCAACTGGAAAATCAATAATCGAAGTAACTATTAAAGGGATAGTACTTCCATCAAGTCGTACTCCTTTTAATGTGTCGCCGGCAGTGGCCGACAAATTTTGTGATAATCGGTTAGTTATAAGTATTCCTTCATCGGGTAATTTAATTTTGTTATTTCCCGAATCCTTAAAATTCAAACTTCTTTGATTTTTATCCATTACAACCAGATAAGGATTCGCCATGTTATTATTTTTACCGTAGAGATAAATGCCAAATGCCATTGAAGCATCTATGTTTTTCGCATTATTTAATTTATCATAAATATCCTGCACTTCGGAAATAAGAAGAGGTGCTCTGAATTTTATTTCTAAATCGTATTGAATTGTCTTTTCGAAAGCATTATCCAACATCCGACTTATGGAATTCATCAATCCAAACCCACAAACAATCAAGGATGTCGAACCTATTATGCCGAAAAAACCCATAGAAAATCGTGCTCTATTCCTGAACAGATTTCTTGTAATAATCTTTCCACTAAAACTCAAATTATTCCAGAAGAAACCGAGTTTTTCCAATAGAATACGTTTCCCTTGTTTGGGTGGTTTAGAGCGCAATAAACTTGCTGTTGTAACTTTCAATGTCTTCCTGCAGTTAAAAAACACTGCACTGAAAATGATTAACAACATACACATTGTTGCTCCGAATATGTGATGAGAAAAATAGTAAACCCCTGATTTTTCTATCGTATAGTAGGTCGTTCCCAACTCGTAGAGCATATTCGCAATGCCATAGCGAGAGATAAACCAGCTTAATACCAGACTTGGAACTATTATGATGAAACCAAAAACAGAATATCGTGCTACAATTTCCTCTTTAGAATATCCTAATGCTCTCAACGTTCCAAGATTTTGCCTCTGGTTTTCCATCATCCTGTCTATGGTAATCCATGTAACAAAGCCGACAACCAAAAAGAATGCGATTGAAAACAACAAGCCAATCTGCTTTATTCCTGCCATCGTATCAGATATCTTGCGATAACTCGGTTGGTGAATCCGATTGATAATGTTGACGTTCCCTATTGAGGTTCGAATATCTTCTGTTACTTGCTCCTGGCTGATATCCAATTCTTGTTTCAGTGTTATCACTAATTCATTGAACTGAACATCGGGAACAAAAGAGGCATTGACAAATGCGAAACCATATCGTTCATAATCAGGAATTGTAAGTCCCTCGGGAGCATAGTAAAGATATTCCGCACTTTTCACGATCCCCTTAATTAGGCAATGAGTGGATACTCCACCGCTATTTAATGTAATTGAATCGCCTGCAGACAAATTGTATGCTTTTGCAAACCGGCTGTCCAGTAATAACGTGGCTGAATCATTTCTATTAAGTAAATTCCCACTTACTAAACCCGGAACATTAACACGAGCCTCGTTATCTATTCCATGAATACGGATAGACACGCTTTTATTGTTATCCAGGCTTGCGTCGAATGACTTACGACGTTCCACGCTTTCAACGTAACTCACCGTTTTTATAGCCTCTACTTCATATGGCGATACATCTTCCTTATATATCCAATAATCTGCCAAATTCAAGTCCTTGTATGTTTTTTCTACTTCGGCTGATATGGTGCTTACATACAAATTGACTCCACTGAATAGGGCAATTCCCATTGTAGAAATACAAATTATGGCGATAAACGTTTTTTTTGCCTCGCTAATATCCCGTAATATTTTGATTTGTAATAAGTTTACCATTGTATATCCTCCAAACTTTTAGGGCAAGATACCGTTACTTGTTCTTCTATTCGTCCGTTCTTTACTTTGATAACCCTGTCTGCAATGGCCGACAATAGAGAATTATGTGTGATTATGACTACTGTTTTTCCCATTATGCGACTGATATCGGACAAAGCTTTCAATACATCCTTTCCTGTAATAGTGTCCAATGCCCCGGTAGGTTCATCACAAAGCATCAATTCGGGATTTTTACAGATGGCACGTGCTACAGCCACACGCTGTTGCTCTCCGCCTGATAGTTGTGCAGGAAAATTATCAACTCTGTCTTTCAGTCCAACCATACGAAGGGCTTCGACTGCATCTAAGGGGGATTTACAAACTTGTTTTGCCAGTTCTACATTTTCCAGTGCAGTCAGATTAGGAATAAGATTATAGAATTGAAATACAAAACCAATATTGTAACGGCGGTAGTTTGTCAATTCCAAATCGTTCATGGCTGTAATATCATTGTTATCCGAATAAATTTTGCCAGAGGTAACAGTTTCCATTCCACCCAAAATATTTAGTATTGTACTTTTACCGGCTCCGCTAGGTCCAAGTATAATACACAGTTCTCCTTTCCTTATTTCAAACGAAACATCTTTCAAGGCACTAATCGTCACTTCTCCCATTTGATATTCTTTTGATACATTATCAAAGAGGACATGGGGCATCTCTGTTTTTTCCATTGTTTTCATTTTATAATTGAGTTAATATATTTATAATCAAATAGAGCATATGCTCTATTAAACTATAAAAAAAATCAGTTTATCTTAAGGTATCGTATATGTTTTTCCATAACAAATCTAATCTTCTGGCCATCTGCTTATGATTTATATTAAAAATGAACCGGTTCAGATTATCTCCATCTTGTACATACACAAATAATTTTGCAATAATCTCATTATCCATATCGGATTTTATTTCACCTTGTTTCTTGGCATTATCAATGACATTCATCCAACCTTGTATTTCCAATAGTTGATGCTTCATAGCTTCTTCCCTTAATTCAGGAAAATGCCGTACAGCTTCAGAAGTTAAAGAATAGATATCAAATTCTATCAAGTCCTCTCCTACAATTTTTTCAAGTTCAGAATATTCTTCTTCAAGCCGTACAAGTCTTTTTTGAATGTATTGCAACAATGTATCTTCTTGGCTGGTTGCATTAATCCTATTCGAAATTCCAAACAGAAAGACATGAATAATCTCTTTAAATATCTGCTCTTTATTTATAAAATGGTAATAGAAAGAACCGTTTGACAAGTTTGCTTCTTTTATTATATCACGCACTGTTACAGCCTTGAAACTATTCTGGGAGAATAGTTTGAAAGCGACTTTTAAGAATTGTTGTCTAGAATCCAAAACATCCATTATCCAATAATTAGAGCATTTGCTCTACAAAGGTAATATTTTTTATAATATTAGTACAAGTAATTTTTCTTAATGTCATTATTAATCGCAACCACCCTAGTTGTTTTTTTTTAAAATAAGTCCACTGGCTATAACATCGTATATAAAACATTTGGCAGTCTGTGCGTTATCGAGCGTTTCATCTGGTATCAAAGGCACTTGTAACTTAACAGGAAAGTGCTTCGAAATGCCAAACGTTTCATATACGTAACAGTTTGTGGTTAATTACTAAAGAGCACTCTACAAAGATTAAGCTGATAAAAGTTTG
>CAZIJZ010000103.1:0-4268 GCA_964539765.1 uncultured Smithella sp. | reverse complement strand
GCGCACTGCCGTGATTAACCGAATTGCCGGCGACGACAATCCAGCGACGGGCGAGATTTTTAAATTCCGGCTTGTCCGCACAGGCGGTCGGGCAACCGCAGACCATAATGCCGATGTCCCACGGAGAAGATTTTTGTGTTGTAAAGATATATTCGGGCGGCAGTAGTATGCTGATTTTCTGCACCAGCTTGGTTCTGTCAATGTGCGGATTGCACCCACCGCAGTATTTTATGCCTATCGCAATTTGCATTAATTATCTAACAACGAGTATGGAGTTTTCGGATTTCAATTATTTATTTTTCATCTCATCTAGTCTCAACTGTGCATCTGCGTAACCTTGTTCCGCAGCTTTGCGATACCACTTTATAGCTTCAGCATAATCCTGCTCAACACCGTCGCCGTTATGGTACATCACCCCAAGATTAAACTGGGCATCGCCGAATCCCTGATCAGCCGCTTTAAGGAGCCACTCCATAGCCTGAGTTTCGTCCTGGGCAACGCTTCCACCGGGACGGTACATCAAGCCTAGATTGAACTGGGCTTCCGCGTCTCCTTGTTCAGCTGCCTTGCGATACCACTTTGCGGCTTCACTGCCATCTTCATCCACACCCCAACCACAAAGGTACATATCGCCAAGACGATGCTGTGCCTCAACACGCCCCTGTTCAGCCGCTTTGCGAAACCACTTTACTGCTTCGACATCGCTCTGCTCAACACCTTGACCGTTTTGGTACCGCTCGCCAAGTATTTCCTGAAAAGTAGCATCACCTTGTTCAGCTGCTTTGCGATACCACTTTGCGGCTTCGGTATCATCAAAGGGGACACCTTCACCCACGTCGTACAACCAACCCAAAATACCCTGGGCATATAAATCCCCTTGCTCAGCAGCTTTACAAAACCATTTTGCTGCTTCAACATCATCTTTATTAACGCCTTCACCGCATCGGTACATCTTGCCCAAATTACATTGGGCATTCACATCCCCTTGCTCAGCCGCTCTACGAATATCTGTCAAACAGGAAATACCATATTTATTATTTTCACAGGTATTGCGAACCAGCGAGGAAATGATCTTTTCGGTGATCTTGATCTGGTTCTGCACAATGGAAACAACTTCATGCTGTATGGGAACCAGAGCCTTCTTGTCCGTCACGATTCCTCCAACTTCGTAAGTTCTTCCTCAAGCTGCTTGCGAGCCGATGCGAAATATTCATCCCAATCAGTGATCTCGCCGACTTTTTTGAACGCTTCTGAATCACGGAGTTTCCGGATTGACTTGGCAAGATCAGTAACCTTCGCCCTCATCCTTACCACCTGATGGTGCAATAGCTGCACATCACTCAATACCTCGCTTGCTGCCGTATATATGCCGTCTTTCAGAGTCTCATAGATCTCCCTTATCTTCACAATATCGTTCCGTTCACTCGCAGCAATCAGGTTTTTGAATACCTCCGATGCTTCCTTCTGGTGCTCTCTTGCCACTACGTCTGGATGGCATAGCTTGGAGCAGGCACGGAACAGTGCCTTGAATTCCCCCTTCTCTTCTTCCGTTAGTTCAGCAACCTCATTTTTTCGTGATGATTTGTAGTCCTGCTCAAAGTCCGCGAAATCCTTCTTCGCCTCTTCGTATTCCGATTGCTTTGCAGGGTCAATTTCAGATTCTTTCTCAAGCCGATCTCGCCGGATGTAAAGAATCTTATGTATAAGTGTGCCGAGTTCGATAGCGTGTCGGAACTGAAATCTGTGCAGTTCACGCTCTATCTCCGCTTTGTCGTTTTCAAGTGCCCCTATGTTGATTTCCAACACCTTCAGTTCAAGCTTTAGCTCACCTATTTCTGGGTCAACGAAGACGGTTATTTGTTTCGTATTAAAAACGTACTCCTGTATAAGTGCTTCTGCTTCGTCAAATTGTTTGTGTTCGATGAAAACAATTATTTTTCTTTCTCTTTCGAAACCTCCATCTTCAGGGAGAAGCTTTCTCAATTTTGCAAGCTGCAAAACGATGTCGTCCTCGTCTTCGAGGTTTATACCCTGTTTGAGTGCTTCAATCCGGGAGAGGATCTTGCCGTGGTCTCCAACCTTTTCTTTGTTGCTATGCCTCGTCTTGATCGATTTGAATTCCTCGATGAACTGTTCAGCAAGTGTGAGGTCATCATAGATGACAGTAATGTTTTCGTGGTTCTGCTTGGCTTGGTAGCTCCAGTTGTATGATCCTGTAATAATTGTCTTCGCATCAATGACGCAGAACTTGTTGTGCATGATCGATTTGCCGCTCTTCCTATTGCCGATTAGCGTTACAAACCCACCGAGGGATCTCAATTGTTCGTAATCGAGACCTGAATTGGCGTTGATTCTGTCGTTAGTCAGCAACAACTCGACCCTGATCTTTTCGGATGCTTTTGTACAGAGTAGGTTAAATATCTCCCTGTCCGTGAACCATGCAACGGCAATCAGGACTGATTTTTTCGCTTTATTGATTTCGTATGTTATTTGTTCCTGAATATCATCGAAGAATGCCTGAGTCTGTGCCATTGATACCTCAAATGGAGATGACTTTCTTTTGTTTATAGCACGAATTGCATAAAATGAAATTATGATTTTGAAGTATGGAAATTTTTAGCTTGTGTGTCAAGAATATCGAGGCCACATGAAGGTAACTGAATTGATATTTTTGCCAGCGTTACATTATGACATACGTCCTTTTAATTGTGCATTTTAAAATGTTTCTTTTCCAAATGGTGGCAATAGAATAACGCTGCGGTCAGACTAAGAGCAGTCGGACAAATTTCCCATGCTTTACGAAGTTCGATTTTGGTCTTTATTACCACGAAATACGAAATGTGATAAACAGGTATTCATTTGTATTTATGGAAGATTTATCTTTTGTACAGAAAGAACATATGCTAGGATCATAACAAATTTATCGGGAAAAACGAACTTCGTATATTAATTTCTGGGATGAAAGACGATGACGATTAGAATCTTAGTATTCGATACATGCGCGATCCTCAAATACTTCGTAAACGAACCGGGGAGCCAGACCGTCAGATGGATAGTCCGAAACCATGGGCAGTATGAACTCAATATCTCAGTCTCGACAATCGCACGGCTGGAGTTTGAATGTGCGCTCTGGAAAAAAACCGCTAATCATGAACTCACGAAAGACCAAACAAAACATATTCTGCAACGTGCCCGGGGCTACTTCCCAGATCCCTTCAGGGTGCGCGATACCGACCCGATTCCGGCATTCCGAAGTGGTCGCCCTCACGAATACGATGCTCTTGTCAAAAAGTACGGTCTCAAGGTTGGACGGAATGATAGAGACGTTTGGCATCTCATGTGCGCGTACAACTACTTGCGCTGTTTTGGCGGTGAATCACGGCCGCATGTTGTCACATCCGATTCCAATCTGAAAAAGATGTTTGAAAAAGAAGGTTACGGAGTTATCGATCCCACGAAGCAAAGTCCAGAGGATCTTAAAAATTTATGGATGTGACCCAAACAACGGCATGAAGGGCGTTCGGTGACACGAGTGAAATGATGCAAGTATACGTAGTGGGCACAGACCACAACTTCCAAAAGGGCTACGAGTCTTACAAAGAAGCGGCTGCTGAATTCAGGCAATACATCATTGACGTCTGTAGCTTAACCCATGTAAAATCTATAGGAGAGGAAATGAGCCGGGAAGCTCTTGCTGAAGCAGGCGTTGAGAAATCAACTTGTGAAATGCTGGCGAACGAACTCGGTCTCAAGCACTGCCTGTGTGATCCTGATAAGGCTGCCCGTCAAGCACTCGGCATACGCCAAGAAAACGACATAAAACTTGAGGGATTTCGGAAAAACTGGAAATTGAAGATAATCCAGAAAAGAATTTTGGAGGAGTATAGGAAACGGGAAGAAATTTGGTTAGGTCAAGTAGAGGCGTTTCAAAATTATCCGGTTCTTTTCGTTTGCGGGGCAAGCCACATCAAATCCTTCAGCAGCCTACTCAGAAGTAAGGGGCTACGTCCCAAGGTGCTGTCAAAGGATTGGGCACCGAACAAATGACATGGGGTCAAGTCGCCTCTTGGCTTATGTCAGCAATATCTCCGCTTTTTCAACCCAACGATCTGAAATCCTAGATTCGATTTAAACTAATTCTAAGATAGAAGTCGTTCAGTCCTTGATTCCCGCGATTTCTTTGGCCAGTTTCTTTTTCTGTTCCAGATTACTTTGGCGGGAAATCATGATGCGCTGGGCCTGTGGAGAACCTGCGCCGTGCATGGATT
>CAZIJZ010000102.1:0-4300 GCA_964539765.1 uncultured Smithella sp. | reverse complement strand
TTCCCGGCGGCGTCGGTCCGATGACCATCGCCATGCTGATGAAAAACACCCTCGACGCGGCGGTAAGATCTGAAAAATAATATTAAAGAAAAATTGAAACCCTGATTTTTCGCGAAATGCCGTTATGAAATTATCAGCCATTGTCATTACAAAAAACGAAGAAGCAAATATCCGGACGTGTCTGGAGTCGATCAAATGGGTTGATGAAATCATCGTTCTGGATTCGGGCAGCACCGACGCCACGGTAGCCATCTGCCGGGAATATACCGACAAGGTTTATGAAACCGACTGGATCGGTTTCGGGCCTCAAAAAAACCGGGCGTTGAATATGGCGCAGGGCGATTGGGTGCTGGCGCTGGACGCGGATGAATGGGTAACGCCCGCGTTAAAAGAAGAGATTCTGCGGGTCGTCCATCATCCCGGGATTTACGTTGCCTTTGAGATTCCCCGATTGTCCAGCTACTGCGGTCAGTATATGCACTACGGCGGCTGGAGACCCGATTATGTGACACGCCTCGGCCAAAAGGGAAAAGCGAAATTCAACGACCGCCTCGTCCATGAGCGAATGATTGCCGACGGCCGGATCGGCCGCCTGTCCAACAGTATCATGCACACGTCCTATAAGGATCTGGAGCAGGTGCTGACCAAACTCAATCGCTATTCGGCGTACGGATCCGATTTGATGTTTGCCAAGGGTAAAAAATCTTCCCTGCTCAAAGCCATCGCCCACGGGTCGTGGAGTTTTTTTTATACCTATATCATCCGTGCCGGATTTCTTGACGGTCGCATGGGATTTGTCTTGGCGGTTTACAACGCGGAATGCACCTACTACAAATATTTAAAACTGATGATGCTGGATAAGGACAAGCGATAAGTTTTTATCTCACGTTTTGAGAGCACAACGTCTCAGCCCATTTTTTGGGCGGCCAGCATTTTTTCCACCGCCCGCGCAACCGCATCAACCGGTATTTCCTGAAGGCATTTGCTCGAACTTCTGATGTTCCTGTCGCAACCTTCTTCTCGGCACGGGACGCACTCGCCTTGCCCCTGCAAAAGAAAAACATTATTAACCCGCTGTGTCCCTTTTCTTTCGAATGGACTTTTCCCGGACAAGGCATAATCGCCGGGCAGCGGTCCCCATTTAACGGGATTTGTCGGTCCGTACAGAGCGATGGTCGGCGTTCCCAGCGCCGCGGCCATATGCGTTACCGCCGTGTCGAGGCCGATATAGACGCTTGCTTTGCTCAACAAAAAAGCAACTCCGCCCAGGCTGATTTTCCCGGCCAGATTAACGCTTCCGTTTACCGAAGATTGATGAAGACGCGAGATATATTCAAGCTCATCCGCGGCATTCCCACCGGTCAATACTATTTCCATCCCCTTTGATTTGTTCAGCCAGTCAATGATGTTTTTCCAGCCTTCGAAATTCCACATTTTATAGGAAAACATCGGATAGCAATGAATCACGGCATAGGGTTTTTTCTCCGGGGCAAAGGGTAGCATTTTCCTGACCTGTGTTGCGTCGTCATCTGTCCAGGCGGCAGCAGCTTTGGAAACCGGCTTGACATCAAGAGATTTGAGCAGAGCCAGATTCATCATCACGGTATGTGTTTCATCATTGTCAAACAGTTCATAACGGTCCAGAAGCAATCTTTTCCAGAAATGTGTGTAACCGTTTTCCACAAAACCGACTGATTTTTTTCCCGCTGTCCACGCGTAGAAAACCGGCCTGTCTCCGGTAAGCGTTGTTACGGCCAGATCGTATTGATGAAACATCCGGCAGATTGTTTTAATCTGTTTGGGAAAAGCAGCGCCTTCCTCCACCGTAATAATCCGGTGAAGATCTTTATTCGCGGCAACACATCCTTCCGTTCCCTTAAAAACAAGCATGTCGATTTTCGCGCCGGGATACGCCTCGCGCAGCGAAGAAATCAGCGGCGTCGTGAGAAAAACATCACCGATGCGTCTGGTCGTAATTAACAGGATCGTTTCAGGTTTCGTTGATAAAAACAGGCTTCTCTTCATGTTTTAAAATTTGTTCGCGCCGGGAAATGAAATTTCCCTCATGAAAAATATTTTTGACTTATCAGCTTCTTGCGCGCCAGGGCGTCAGCAGCGCGTGACGGAAACTTTCCCGTGAACATGTTTTCGCGTAATGAAACAGATTCTGTTGCAGCTGCGTTCGCCTTTTGTGATCAAGGGTCGACGCCTCCGTCATTCGCTTGCGCAGGGCATTGATATTGTTTGTCGGGAAAAGCAGTCCCAGATCATGTTCGAGGACGCGTCGGGCGAGCAAGCCTTCGTCGGAAGCAATGACCATTCTCCCGGCTGCTGCCGCTCTCGACAGAACGCCGCTTGAACCATAATGATGGATATAGGGCAGCAGAACCGCGTCGGCCGCGCAAAAAACAATACGCTCTTCGTCATCGGAAATATAACGATTGAGCAGAGCGGCTTTTCCTCTTTTTTCGAGATCCTCGATTCTCTTGAGCAGAGAACGTTCAAGATTTTGACCGGCACAGAGTAAAAAAATGCGGGAATCGGGAGCCGTTTTTTCAACCGCCGCCACGGCAAGATGCAGACCCTTGCGCCGGTCGCCTATGCCATAGTGCAGGAAAACAAACTTATCCGCCGGTATCTTGATCGCTTGCCGTGCGACCGGCAAGGAGCAGAGATAGTCACCGGCCCAGGGATCGGACAAAAAATGAAAATTGCCGCCGTAATGGACAGAAGCGGACGATATTAAATATTCATCCACCAGATAAAGGTGATGAAACCATTGTTGTTCAGTCAGGCGTCGGAATCCCGAAGCCTTTATCGCGTTGCCGGGAGGCCAGCGCGGATCCGAGAGAAAACGTGGACGAAAATACACGCCGCTGAGATTGCCTTTTAAATTTGAAGGCGGATAAATGCCCAGAGCGGCTTTCCTCAGGACATTGGAAGCAACGTCATCCAGTTCATTGACGAAAACATTTTTCGCGCGGCTGATCTTCAAACATTCGGCGATGGCATTTATTTTACTGCCGCCCCGCCATTGGTTTTGTTCGTCAAAAACGGAAATCATGGCAATGCCGTTAAACCGGTGAGCGAGGCGTTCCTGAATGGCACGCTTTGCCTCGGTGCGCAAATCAACCGCCCAGACCACGCTGAAACCGCCCTGAAGGAAATCTTCGGTGATATACTGCAGCCACGTCAGGCGATGCCCGGCGATTTGCGGTTCGAATATCAGCACATCCGGATTTTGGTCTGAAGACATGTCCTGCTCTTTTTCCCGTCCGCGGCACTGAGCAGACAGGTCTGATGAGAAATATTTCGTTTGCGGCTTTCCACAATTTACAATCTTTGCTAAACCTGCCGGCTTTTGAAAGTAAACCTGCCGAATTTACGTATATTGAAACATGTAACATAAATATTTTTGAATATAAACAGAGATTTTTCCTGACACGCGATTATTCGCGGCACAGAGCGGGAACTTAGCAATTGACATTATAATACTAATTTGATTACATATTTAATCTTTTCCGGGATGTTAGATCGTGCCGTCGATGTAACTGAGAGGGCGGAGCTTTAAATAGCCTTAATATTGAACATTGAACTCACCGTGTCATTTCGAGGAGCGTAGCGGCAAGAAATCTTAGTGAAGCCTTTGCATAATTAAGTCCATGCATCAAATTTGTCATACCGGCGCAGGCCGGCCATGGTGCCCTTCAGGGTATATCCGGTAATTTCAAATACTTCCTGGATTCCGGTTTTCACCGGAATGACCAAAAAAAGAATTGTGCAAAGCTTTCTTAGTGCCTTTCAACATTGAACGTAGAACTTCTTTTGCTATCAACCATAAACCATCAACTAGCAACCAATGCATTGCGCCGTGGGATAGTGAATAACAATATTTTGTCATCCCCGAATGGGCCTGTCGGGCCATGGTGCCCTCTGGGTAGATCTATTTGTTCTTTCTGGATTCCCGCCAAAAGCATGCGGGAATGACAGCGGTACTTTGAACCTTGGACTTTTTTATTCACGTTTCACCATTTAATGAGACTCGACAAAAACAAGCGAAGCGCAGTTTGAGTCGCAAGTCGAATTATCCCCGGAGCGCAGTGCCGTGGGACAACTATAAACTATGAACCATAAACTATAATGACACTCGCCGAAAGCGAGCTTAGCGAAGCTAGAGGCGTTAGTGGAATTATCCCAGGCACGCAGTGCCGTGGGACAACCATCAACCAATGGCGAGGTAACAAAATGGCAGGCATCAAAAAAGGCATCATTCTGGCCGGCGGCGCGGGCAGCAGGCTTT
>CAZIJZ010000101.1:0-4376 GCA_964539765.1 uncultured Smithella sp. | reverse complement strand
ATCAGCTTTTGTTTTTGAGGAGTGAGTGCTGTTTTATTGAACATTAATAATTTCAGTTTGCCTGTTTATTGGCTTTTCGCCGGAGCTTTTTGATATCGATAATTTTATTGACAGCACCCTTAGCCGGTAACTCTTTTATGTCCCGAACAAGGGGACGGCTGACGGATGAATCCTGATAAAAATCTTCAACCAGATCCAGATACTCGGCCAGCAATTTGCGGCTGACGACAAAAATATGCCCGATGTTTTTTTCGATGACCCGATTGAGCCCGCCACAGGTAACTCTAACATTACCGGTATTCACACATCCCCATGTTTCTCCGGCTACGCAGGAACCGGCCGGCGCGATAGGATCTCGAGAACCCTTGTAATCGAAAATTCTGACCCCAGCTTTTTTGAGGGCCGACATATCAACCGGCTTGCCGTCGAATTTCGGATTGAGGGAAGGAAGACAATATTTACCTTCGTAAACCTGATTGCCGATAAATATATTTTGAATCCACTGGATATGAGCGCTGACCGGAAATTTTGTGCCGTGCGTCAGCCAGTAAAGAAAAGGGGCGGCGTCGGTAATGGATTCTTTGAGTTCCGCGCGCCCGTAAAAACCCAGAACAACTGTATGCTGAACGCCGGGTTGAATTTCATTCATCCCCGCTTCAATAACCTGCGGCGGAATGTTCACAGATCCGAAAAGCTGCTTCATCAGATACGGATCATAATCGCGCCGGATCAGTGTTCGAATCGGATTATGTCCGCTGTTTTCATCATCAAATTTCATCGGCGAAGCCATCAACGCTATTTTCTTGATGTCCATCGGTTTGCCGTCAGCCAACAACTCTTCCGCTCTTCTTGCCAGGTAGGGCAGAATCAACGTGCCGCCCATGCAGTAGGCCATCACGTATATCTCACTCCGTGGATGTCGCTTTTTGATCATGTCGAGATAGAAATCAGGAATTGCTTTTCCGTAGAAATCAAGACCCAGTTCCGTTTCTTCCCAACCCGGATCACCGTGATCCACCAGGTAAATGATATAACCCTTATTCAGCAGGGCCGCGACGACAGATTTCCCGGTGGCCAGGTCGAAAAGTTCCGGTTTGTTGATAAGCGGCGTTGCCATGTAGATTATTTTACCGTTGTGCCTGACTCCTTCAGCCACCGGGTAATAACGCAGTCTTACCCGATGATTCAACGAACCTTCCACATATTCATAATAGGAACAACCGATTTTGCCCTGTGTGGCTCTTTCGGAATACTCCTTGATATCAAAAGCATTTGCTTCATAAAGGTTTTCCAGGCGCATCCGGTTTTCTGCAAGATACTCTTCAAAGGAAGTCCTCAGAGATCCGTCGGGATTCGTCTTGGCGAAGGGTAGAGGTGCATTGCTGAAAGGTTTCTCCGTAATGATAACCAGCAGGCATTTTAAAAGCTCCTTCATGGCTTTGAGGCGGCTCAGTCCGATGTTGTTGTATTGCTGTTCCAGCTGCGCGAACTCATCCATGTAGTTTTTCAGATATTCCTTACCCTTGGGGGTCGTGCAGATCATCTGAGCTTTTTCTCTGTTGAATTGGCCGTCTTTAATAAAAAACCCGGTCAAGGTATAAAGAAGGCGGGAGTAGCTTTTGTAGATCCAGCCGTTAAGGTCCGCAATCGCGTCGGGATTTCTGGAAGCGCCGACCGCCAGGCGCGCGCTGGCTTTGACATGTCGCAGCATCGAATCAAGAACCGCGCTTTGCCAGGAAGCGGCCACCGCCAGAGGACCGAAAAGCCAGACATCCTTTTTGACCATGTCGAGCGTCTCCTGATAATTGAACAGACCTCTGATCTGCTGGCCGATCAATTTGCTCTTCCAGGGAATGGTGGAAGAAAGATCTTCCAGATTATCGGCGGTGGAAAATACGATGACACTCAACAGCTCATCCGGCGTGATTTTCGAGTTCCTGGTATTGGACATAAATCAACCTCTTGATGTTTTATAAGAAGAACACAGCGTCAGCGTTCCCTGACAACAATCAGGCGGGCAAATTTAGTTGACAAATATGTTCTTCTATATTAAAAAATAGCCGTAGCTTAAGCGAGTTGCATCCTGGGCTGGTTGACGGTGCAACCGGCATCCATGTAATTATTCCAATGTTGTGAATTTCGAATAATTATTCTTTTTTATATTTTTCTAACATTTAATTGCCTTTTTCTTCAATAGTTTTTTTATACGGAGCTTACAATGACCGAAGAAGACAAAAATTTTCAGTTTGGCCAATCTTCAATTTTCCCCTGGCTGCAGATGATGACGGAAATGTGGATGAACATGGTCAAAACCGTCCCATCCGGTTTTCAGACAACGCCTGATTCTCCCCCCGCATTGCAGAACCGATATTCCCAGCAGATGGAGACGAATCTGAATCTGCTCAAGTCCTTTTCTAAAATGATGAAAGAACCGGAAGCGGAATCTGCGGCGGTCAACGCTCTGAGCGCCTTGCCGGAAATTTTCCTGAAAATAGCCAAATCCGGTTTCGACGCGGCCCTGCAAATTCAAAATCACCTGATGGAAAAAGCCGGTAAAATCGGCAAACGTACGGAAGCCTATAGCTTTGAAAATCTGGATCAAGATGCTTTTAGAGCGCTGAACGAAGTTTACGAAAAGGAAATTCAGCAATATTTTAAAATTCCGCCGCTGGGACTGACCCGTTTTTATCAGGAACGTTTTAATGAATTGCTCAATCAGCACAACATTTTTGAAACCACGCTGGCTGAATTTCTTTCCATCCTTTATCTGCCTTTGGAAAAATCTTTCAAGGTTTTTCAGGAAAAACTTCAACAGATGGCGGAGGAAGGAACCATCCCTACGGCCACAAGAGAAAATTACGCCATGTGGCTCAAGATTCTGGAAGGCCACTACATGACACTTTTCAAATCGGCCGATTATACGGAAGCGCTGCACCGGGTGCTGAAAAATTTTGAAAATTTCATGATTGCCAGAAATGAAACGATTCAGGATTTCCTGCAGATGCTTCCGGTCGTCAGCAATAAAGACGTTGATGATTTGTATAAGGAATTTCATTTATTGAAAAAAAGAGTGCAAGAGATGGAGAAACGTCTGGGCATTTCTCCCAATACCATGAATAAGGTTAAGTAGTCTCCCTGATAAATCTAATGTAAGGCCGCCGGATAATTTCGAAAGGAAAATTTTTAAATGGGTTCGACAAAAATTCCCCTGGATCTGATTCTGGAAAGGATAGCTGAAGACGCGGAGAAAGCGCAGCAGCGCGTTTCCAAAGCTTCCGAAGTTTTACAGGGACAGCTCAATACCGACCTGGCCACGACGCCTTACGAAATCGTGTATGAAGAAGACCGGGTTAAGGTCAAACATTACGTCCGCAATGAAAACTCCGAAGATAAATTAAAAGTTCCCCTGCTGGTGGTTTATGCGCTGATTAACCGGGAAACCATGCTCGATTTGCAGCCGGACCGAAGCGTCGTCAAGACGTTTATGGATGGCGGGATCGATCTGTACATGGTGGACTGGGGCTATCCCAGGCGCAAAGATCGTTTCCTGACCATTAACGATCACGTCAACGGTTACATGAACAACATTGTGGATTTCATCCGCGAGAAACACAACGTTCCCCAAGTCAATCTCATGGGAATATGCATGGGCGGCAGTTTTTGCGTCATGTATTCCGCGCAGCATCCGGATAAAATCAAAAATCTGGTCACCACCGTTACGCCGTCGAGTTTCGACACCGACAAGGGTCTTTTGCATGTCTGGATGAAAGATATTGACGTGGACGGATTAATCCGGACGTTCGGGAACATTCCCGGCGATCTGATGAATTTCGGGTTTCTTCTGCTCAATCCGGCGCGCCTGATGATCGACAAGTATGTCGGTTTCATGGAAAACATGGACAACAAGGATTTTGTGGAAAATTTCGTGCGGATGGAACGCTGGATTTTTGACAGTCCCGATGTTCCCGGCGAAACATTCCGTCAGTTTGTCGAAGACTGCTACAAAAGAAATCTGTTGATACAAAGCAAAATGTATCTGGGCGGTGAGAGAGTGGATTTGAAAAACCTGACCATGCCTCTTTTGAATTTTTACGGCCAGTACGATCATTTAGTTCCGCCGGAAGCCTGCAATCAGTTAACCAGGGCCGTCGGCAGCCGGGATGTGGAGGATATTTGCCTGGAGACGGGGCATATCGGCATCTACGTCAGCTCCAGATTCCAAAGAATGTTTGCGCCGAAAATCGTTCGCTGGTTGAAGGAAAGAGATGCGGAAGATGCGGTTGTCGTTCCATCAAAGTCTGCCGGGAGCAATGCTGTTAAACGCAGTCGGGTTGATCAAAGAGGAAATGCAACAGTAAAAAAACAAGCGTCATCCG
>CAZIJZ010000100.1:0-4460 GCA_964539765.1 uncultured Smithella sp. | reverse complement strand
CGGGCCAACCGGATGCACAAAACGCGCAAAAGAGGTTTTTCTACAGACTCGTTATGTAGAGGACAATAAAGAAAACGAGAAAAAATACAATCACAGGCGAGATGCTCTGCCTCCTTCTTTATATTATAGAAGCAGATTTATTGAAAAATAATATCCGGGATGTCGAAATAAACGAATGCAGAAAGATGAATTATTGATCCATGACGCCGCAACGGTTTCTATCGAGACTGATAAGACCGTTATGAAGCTTTATCCGCATAACAAAAAAGCGTTACATTATTTAATGGCCCTACTGACGTTTGTTGTTTTTGTCCCCGTCACTTACATTGCTTTCCCTCTTCTGGTCATCTTAAAAATAATTCTGTATACCCCCTTTTACATCCTCTTATGCATAACGAATGAAGCGGCCGCCGGCAAACTCTGGGACCTGAAAAACAAAGCCGTCTTATTAATACAGCATCTTGTTTATAAGCTTTATTATGTTCATATCGGATTATGGATTTCCTGTTTCTCCGATTTCGATGACTACTGGTACGGCTTGGACATTACAAAATACAGGGATCACGGGGACTACCTCTCCTCCTACCGCGATTCAAGAGTTCGATGGCAGTTTAAAAAGAAGCTTAAAACTTATAATGCTTCTCGCATCAGCGAGAAAATAATCCCGGATCATTTGGTATTTTACAAATTTCTTTTCTCATATAAGTATTTTAAAATCATACGCAATTCCACTTTCAGAAAGAACAGCGGCTACGAACTTCTGTTCGGCCAGTATTTAATAATCAGGGATTATTTTTTAATTCTTTTTCTCCCTGTGCGCGTGCATGTTTATGAAAAAGATGGAAATACCGTTGGGATTGCTACTTTTTTAAGAAGGGGCAATACCGTCATCATGTGCCAGCATGTCATAGATGACGGATTTATACGGTCAGGTATTTTTTATAAACAGATGGATACCTGTATGCATTACGCATTTAATCAACCTGATGTACGCTATGTATCATGCGCTACCACGACGCGTCAGGCGAAGCAGACCTCGGGATGTTATCCTGTCAATTATTTACATACGGATGAATTCAGTTTAAAACCATTTACGCAATTAAAGATGATCTGGCCTAAAAAAAGTGGACAGTGACATAAGCGGAGAAACCGCTTATGTATTTGTTTCAAATTGTAATCCTAAATTCTAACGACTGCCCAATTCTTTAGATTTGTTGATAAGGGGGTTTTTAAGATAATAAAACCCCCTCAAGTCATTGAGACCTTGAGGGGGGTAACCTATATCAACAGATCATGTTTTGTGGTTCGCGCAGCAGTTACCTTGTCACCTGTCCTATATCTGTTGCTGTACTTCTTAGCTGACTAATGTTTTTACCGCATCAATAACCGGATTGGTGAAAAGAGCCATCAGAATCGTGTAGAGAGCGAATACACCAACCACCTCACCGACATACATCTTTTCGTACTTGCGTTTCAGAGAAACCATGATCAGCCCGCCAACGACCAGACATCCCAACTGAAAATAAGGGAAGTTGGCGGCACCTGCTGCTGCATATTCAGCAAAGCTGAAAGTTGCCGTTAAAAGAACTACCGCTGCCGCTACGATTGTTGTTGCTAATGTCTTTTTCATGATCTGTTACCTCCTTGGGGTAATTTGTTTGTTTATTTGTCTTTATACTAATGAAAATACCGTGCCAAATACTCAGGCCAGAAAAAGATTATTGCATCTATTTGAATTATATGGATATTTAATGTTTGTGCGTCTGGCAGGGATGTTCTAAAAAACGATTCCTCCTTCCTTTATTATAATGAAACGTTAAAACAGTTTAAAATAATGTTAAGAGGGTATGAGAGTAGATGATTGATTACCAAGTGAATAATTTAATGAGACCCAAATTTCAGAAACGTAGTGAGACTTGCTAAAATCGAGCGAAGCGAAGATTGAAGCATTAGTCGAACTATCCCGCAAAGGGGTGGTAGTGAGACTTGCTAAAATCGAGCGAAGCGAAGATCGAAACGTAAGTCGAATTATCCAATTCCGAACGTGTAACGCATCGGAATTGGAAATTACCCCGAGGCGAAGCCGAACGGGATAAATGTGGGTCTAATTTCCCGCCCCCTGGGGCGCAGTTCCTTGGGATACTCCGCTGCTGGCGGCGGGGTTGTTCGTTGTTCGAAAAATGATTAACATCAATAAGAAAAGCAGAATTTGGTACGTATAGTTTCTTGAAAGAAAGTATCATCTAATATCGGATTTAATAAACTCCTTCAATAAGAAATGAACAATATTACCAAGAGAAAATGGCCTTTATGAGGAGGCAAGTTGCCTCTTGACTTTTCATTAAAATAAGAGCATTGAAAAACATCAAACGTTGTACGTTTCCCCCATTCCTCCAGTACGTTTATCCTTGTAAAGAAAACAAAATATTTTTTCGTAAATATTAACTAGTCAACCAAACATCAACTTTCTGGTTTAAGCCATGAAAAGGATTTATCAGAAGTTGCCGATTAAGAATTTCCAAAGGGGTTTTGCTCTCTTGGAGGATTTATTATTTCAGATTTCAATAAGTATCAACTATCCACGCCACTAAAATCTAATTTTAAAGGAGGATCATATGAATAATCAGGACGACGTATATTGTAAATTGCGTAAAGAGATAAACAAGATGCCTATACCATTCCCAGAAACCGCGTCTGGAGTTGAACTGAAACTTCTAAAACATCTCTTTACACCTGACGAGGCGGAAATCGCTCTGAATCTGAACATCCTTCCTGAAACGATAAGCCGGATACACAAGCGGGTGCAAAAAAGCGGCATTGAAATCACTCAAAAGGAATTGGAGGAGACGCTGGACAATCTTGTTAATAAAGGCGCCATTCTGGGTGGCCGTGCATTTGAATCCAAAGGAAAAGGGAAGCAATACAGCATGGCCCAGCTTGCGATAGGGATGTTTGAGTTCCAGGTCGGTCGACTGACTAAAGATTATGTACATGATTTCGAGCAGTATACAAAAGATCAGTTCCAAAAAAACATGTTCAAAGCGAAAACTCTTCAATTGCGAGCCATTCCTATTGGTCGTTCTCTTACTCCGGAAATTCGTATAGAACCGTATGATGATATGAAAAAATATGTGGGAGAATTTAGAGGTGATATCGCTGTGAGTAATTGCGTATGCCGGGAGTCGGCGGATGTTATAGGTGTTTCCAGTCGTCATCCAGAACTCCGTGAAACGTGTTTAGCATTTAATAACGTGGCGCGCTATTGCATTGGAAGAGGCTATGGCCGCCCGATTACAAATGAAGAAGCCTTAAACATTTTGAATTGCGCTGAACAGGCGGGTTTTGTTCTTCAGCCCGAAAACGCACGCGAACCGCAATTCATTTGTTGCTGCTGTGTTGACTGCTGTCACGCCCTGAAGATGGCAAAAATGCTGCCGAAGCCCGCAGATCTCTGTGCTGCGATTTATTACACGACGATAGATCCTTCGAAATGTAAAGGGTGTAAAAAATGTATAGATAATTGTGGGATGGCTGCCATCTCTTTGCAGGACAAGGTTGCTGTCGTTAATCTCGATCGTTGTATCGGTTGTGGAGCCTGCTTTGTAGCCTGTAAAAACGAGGCGCACACATTACATAAGAAAGAAAAAACATATGTGCCGCCTAAAAATCAAGATGCCATGTATCAGAAAATAATGTTTGAACGATTTGGTTTGCTGGGCACTCTGAAAACTGTGGCGCGAGTAGTGACCGGAAGAAAGGCCTGATAAAAAAACCACTACCCAAAAGGAAATGGAATATTCATTCCCCTGTTAACCCATCAAACTAACCTTCAACTTCTGGAGTCCGCCATGAAAAGGATTTATCAGAAATTACCGATTATGTGGCTTCCAAGGAGGTTATCATGCCTCTCTGGAAGCCTTCTGTTTTATGTTAATTAATTGTTTCTTTTTCCCCCAAAATAATTTTACTTAAATGAAAGGAGACAGAAAATGTATATTATTGTGACATCGTTATATCCAAACGATAAAGTAAAGGAAGTGGCAAATATGTATCTTAAAATGGTGACAAAATATCCTGATGATGCGAGTGTGTGTACCTCGGTTGTGCCGGTTGCGGTGCGATCAACTCTTCAGGGCATGAGAGTCATGAGTATTCAAGAGGTAAAAAAAGGGAAGCTTGAGGCTGCCTCAGCTCTTACGATAAATAGGATGCATATGTTTAATGATATTCAAGGGTATAAATGGACAATGAAAAACTTTCTGAATATTGAAGAGGCTTTGAAATCAATAGGTATGTAACCTAAATCTGACAAAGCCATTTTTAAATTGGTAAAGAAAGGCGGGGCCAGAAATGACTCTGCCTTTCTTACTGTTATCCACCCGTCGTCAACTTCGACGAAAATGCAAGACTTCAATTTGTAATCAATAAAGTTGCACCCACATCTTGTGGCAAAATATTCT
>CAZIJZ010000099.1:0-4536 GCA_964539765.1 uncultured Smithella sp. | reverse complement strand
AATACTTGTAGAAGGTCATTTTGCTGGCATTCGCTTCCTCGCAAATCTCTTCTATCGTTACTTTTTTTATACCATACTTGTAGAAAAGTCTTTTTCCTGCCTCGAAAATATCTTTCTGTTTTTTTGTCATATATTACGTTTCACGATTTCATGATTTCAAAATTTAATAACTTGGGGTTTCTCCGAAAACTCATTTTTTCAATTTTATCCGCCTTACAGGGTACGTTGGTAGAGGTGCTTTATTGTTTCAAACTTGCTTTGGAGAAAATATGTTCCGGAATCGGGGTGTCGAATTCAACCTTCGTCATATTCCATTCTGTTCCCTTGCCATCTTTGAGCACGTCTTTGTATACCATCTTCATGGGATACCACCGGTTATTAATCCGTTGCAGATCGCCCAGGGTTACCTGCTTGAGGAGCTGGCCACTTTTCGCGTAGAGCTCCTGTTTCAACGGGACGAGCCGTTCGGTATCGACCCAGAGTTTTTGGGTATCGTAGGCCACGTCATCCACTTTGGATTTTAGCTGCAGAACATAACACGCCCGCCCCTCGATAGTCTCTTCGCCGGCCAGTGAAGCGGTGTACATATCGGTCAGTTTTCGATCCTCCATCATGTCTTCATACGACAGGTCGGAGCCCATCACGGACTGCCGCAGCATATGTCCTGAAATCATGATCGTGCGATCGGTAGAAGGTGAGTAGAGCCACATCTCTTTACCCAGCTTCAACATCTTGGTTCCTTTTTCGCGTGTGGGCGAGAGGTATTCGGTGAACGATTTTTCATTCCCGACGGTATAGCTTTTTGAAGTCATCGTACGGCTGCTTCGCCTCCCGTGCACCGTCATGCTCGACTCCATGATCCGGCTGTCGGCCGAGAGATTCCTGTCCACCTCCCTGATAATTTGTTCTGCGTCTTGGGCCATTAGTGCGCTCGCAATGAGCGTCGTTACTATTAATAATGCTAATTTTTTCATACTATTTCTGTTTTTATCTCACTATTCTTTTTGCAATTAATCGTTACATCATTACATCAAATTTAATCCAACTCCTTAAACAGCATGGCTGTATTTCGTTTGTAGATGACGATACCCGCCAAGGCGGTACCGATAAGCATGGAGATAACGCCCGGGATAAACCCTATATAATAGAGGCTGGGGGTGAATCGGGAGCGGATAACCGGATCGATCATCATGTTTACATTTTCCATCGCGGCGCTATAGTCGAATCCGTTTTCTTGTAAATAGAGCGTGAGGGCAATTCCCAACGCTGTTCCTATCGTCGACCCGATTACTCCTATCAGAAGTGATTCACCTAATAACGTGCGGTAGATATGTTTTTTCTCTTCTCCCATCGCCAAGCGAATGCCAAACTCGTTGTATCGCCGGATACCTCCCAATACTCCCGTGTTCCAGAGCACGATGGAGAGCGCTATTATCAGTAGTGCCAGCATGATAACCATTATTGAGTCTAAGAGAGCGATTGTTTGATACATGAAATTCTGTTCGGTGAGTTGAAGCATCACCGGGGTGAACTCGCCCGTGTCGCTTGCATGCTTCGCATTGAAAGCCGCTTTTATCCGCTCGGCTTCTTCCCCGTCGTACTGGTTTCCGGGGAGGTAACCGAACAGCTCGCCCGCGGCATTTTCCATGTCGAGCAGTTGTCGCGCGTCCGAGATGTCCAGTATCACGGCACCCCTGTCGAGCTGCCCCATGCCGAAGCGGACAATACCCGCCACGGTATAGTTGGCGAAGCTCATGCCCCCGTACATGGTGGAACCGAAAAAGGTGACCGTGTCGCCGGGCATGACTTTGTATGTTTCGGCAAAATCGCTGCTAATAATAATCTCGTTTGGTTGCTGAATGGTGCTTCCGGATACGATAGCTTTGGTTAGGCCGATACGTTCTATCTCCTTGTTATTCCCCGATAGGAAATCATACGCCGTTCCCGTCACCGGCCCTTGGGCCTTGGTCTCACCGTGTTCATCGGGTATATCCAGCAGTCCCCCGAAGAAGATACGAGGTACCCATTCCACGTCCGGAAAATTAGTCTTTAATTCGTCAAGGAGCATATCCACGTCGAGCAAGGCCAGGTCGTTGGGTTTCTGTTCCTCGTTGTCGTTGTATGCCCGTGTCATCACTTTCAGGTGCCCGGTTTGGAAATTCGCGGTAGATTCAATCATGTTCGACATCATGCCACTTATCAACCCGTAAGCGAAAATAACGGCAAACACGCCAATTGCCACCACGATAACCGGAAGAAGGCTCCTGCTTCTATCCCTGGTAATCCCTTTCCACAAAAATCTAAACATTGTTGTATATTTCATGATTTCACAATTTCATGATTTAATTTCGCAATTCACAATACATAATTCCTAAAATCTTCAAATTAATTAATCTTTCCCTTCAATGCCTCCACCACATTACTCTTGGCTATTTTTCGTGCAGGGAGGTAGCTTATCAACATGGATAACGATACAATGATAACGATGCTTGCCAAGATAGTACCGGGTTGATACACTGGCAGCATGGTGTCACGCATCCCCAATCCTATTTCCGTGTAGCTTTGAGGGAGTTTTATTCCTATCGTGCCGTACCAGTATAAAAGTGGGGTTCCCCAAATAACCCCTGCCACGATGGCCAGTATGCTGTAAGCGGTGCCCTCCAACGTGAAGAGCTTTGTCACTTGCCTGGGTGTCATGCCGAGGGCGATGTAGGTGCCAATTTCTTTTTGTCGACGGAAAATGGAAAGCATTTGTGTGTCGAAAATCGCTAATAATGCGATGGAGAGCAGGATGGTGAAGATTATAAACGATTCAATCCGGCTGCTTCGTGCCAAGATGTAGAGGTCTTCGAGCAGGAAATCGGGATCTTTATATTTCCATCCTTCCACGTCCCCGGTGATAGAGCAACCGTGCGAGCGAACGAGGTAGGTTGCTTCTCCTTCCATACCTGTCATCTGTTGGAGTTGATGCAGGTTGACCCATACTTGTCCCGCATCCACCGTGGCTATGCTCGTGTCAAATATTCCTGTTATGACAATTTCTCGTGCATCGAACGCACCGTCCTTGTCACGCCATCTAACAAGCAGGTTGTCTCCTGACCGGGCGTTGAGGGTCTGCGCCATCCTTTTCCCGATAATCGCCTCGATATGACCCTCTTTCAGCTGAAGCTGTTCGGAAGGAATTTTGAGGATTTGCTGTGACGGGTCGATGCCCCTCAACAGGACATTCTGCATGTTTCCCGACTCGTACGCCACAGCTTGAATAACAAGGACGGGAGTCAATGATTTATCGTTGATAGAAGGGGTGAACTCGTCGGGGACGGAACCGTGCGCATCCTGTAAGGTGAAGAGATCGTACCGGTCATAGTTTTCATGCCAAAACTGTCCGTCTCCCGCTTCCCAGTTTCTGGTATCGGTGATGGCATCGTTCACCCACCCGTCAATCAATCCATTAAAGCCGGTCATCAGGACAAAGATGAACGAGAGTACCGACACGTTCAACCACGTCCGCCTGCCTGCGCCCAGGATGTTTTTTATTGCTGTTTTAAAGAGTATCATGATGCTAATGATTGGGTAGGGTTTCCACGTTTGCGTCACTTATCACTTTACCGTCTTCGAGCATGATGGTACGTCGCAGGTATTGCATTACTTTCTCGTCGTGCGTGGCAAATATAAACGTGGTTTTCAACTCCTTGTTCAGCCGGAGCATGGTTTGAAGAATGGTGTGCGAGTTTTTTGCATCAAGGTTAGCCGATGGCTCGTCTGCCAACACGATATCGGGGCGTTTCACCATTGCGCGGGCAATGGCTACCCGTTGGCTTTCTCCGCCGGAAAGTTGTGCGGGGCGTGATTTTTCTTTATCGGTCAGCCCCACCCATTCGAGGGCACTCATCACCGCCTCCCGCCGTTTCGTTGCCGGCATTTTTTGTAGAAGCAGTGCGAACTCCACGTTCTCGTACACTGTGTAAACCGGTAGCAAGTTATAGCTTTGGAAAATAAAGCCGATGCTTCTGTTGCGAAGCGCAGCCGATTCTTTAGCGGTCAACGAGGCGACGGAGTGTCCCAAAACAATCGCTTCTCCTTTGGTTGGCGTGTCAAGCGAGCCGATGATATTGAGCAGGGTTGTTTTCCCGGACCCGCTGGGACCCACCAACCCGAGGAATTCGCCGCGCTCGATATTTAAGTTGATGTCATTCAACGCTGTAAAGAAACCGTCTCCAACTGGGAACTGTTTGACCAAACCGGTCAATCGTATGATTTTCTCTTTTTCAGTCATCGTCTATTTTAGTTATTAGTGTACCTTATGGTCACAAATATACGAAAAAAGTATTATTGCTCAAAAATAGTATAGTTTATTTGCATATTTTTTTTAAAACTGTTGGAATAACGCTTTTATGGAGTTCCCCCGGTGATAGTCTTTTGATAAGTTTGGAAGTAGTTTCTCTTCTACATGACGGATAATGGCAGGATTAAATTTTGTACTTCGACAAAAAATGATGTAATTTTACATTTATTTCATTGGAGATTGATTGAAGG
>CAZIJZ010000098.1:0-4555 GCA_964539765.1 uncultured Smithella sp. | reverse complement strand
GCATAACATTCGAGCTTAGGTATTTGCGATGCTATTCGAAAGGTCATAAAAAAGTGCACATCCCAACCCCATAGACCAAAAGAATCTACATATCTTAGGGGATTATTTTTAACGTATGCGTATTTATTTATTCCCCCTCCAAACCCAATCGGATCTTTGGTAATAAATCTTCCTGCTTTTGGATCATAATACCTTGCCCGATAATAATACAATCCTGTTTCGGAATCAAACTCTCTTGCGGTGTAAGTATAAGGCTGTTTAATCCAATGCGGGAAGGGTGTAAATTTGATGTTGCCGAAGGAGTCGTAGTCGTATTTCTGGACAGTAATGCCCATGTGATTGGTTAATGCGGTGATAGTGCCTAGACCATCGGCATGGTAATAAATTCTGTTGTTTCTGATTTCCGCTGCCAGAGGTTCGTCAATATTCGGGCCGTGGATATAACTGGCAGTTTGTTTGCCGTTCTGATCGTATTCCGCAATAATATTCTGCTCGTCATAAACATAATAGGTTATCCGGGGATAATCATTGTGCTTGTATTGGTGTTTATCCCCACCCTTGTCTTTATCAGGGTAGTTATCTTTGTCATTGCCGTTGTGGTTGCCATTGTCTTGATTATCGTCTTCATCTGCAAACTCTTCTTTTTCGATGATCTTGGATATTCTTCTGCCAAAGGGATCATAGGCGAAACTAATTTCTTTTGTTTTATTTCTTTTGACCATGGTGACGTAGATTAATCTGTTTTCATCATCATAGGTGTAAGAGGTGATGAGCTTGGCGTTGTTCTGTATGGTTTCAGTCTTTTTAATGAGATTGCCGTTTAAATCGTATTCGTAATTGTTGCCCTTATTGGGATGGCCGGAGTAATTCAAAAGCTCATTGCCGTCGTTGTAAGTGTAGCTGTCAAATCTATCGGGGCCGGTCTGACGGTTGCCCACGGCATCGTAGCTGTAGCTTTCGGAGTTGAGCTTGATGATGTCATCCAGCAGATTGATTAAGGCGTTGTGGCTTTTCGGCGTTGCTTTGGTTAACCGGTAAATCAGGTCGTAACTGTAATTGATGGATTTGTGGTTGTCCTTTTTGGCCGTTCTGTTGCCGACATTGTCATAGGCATAACCAAAGCTGTCGATGGTCTGATGAAAAGCGTTCTTGTGGGTGATATTGGTTAATCGGCTAAGCTGGTCGTAGCTGTAGCTGGTTACGGTGTCATTGGGCAGAGTTCTTTTTATTCTGCGGTTCAGGGCGTCATAAACGAAGGTGAAACTGCCCATATCGGAAGTCATCTTCGTCATCTGGTTGTTGATGTTGTATTGGTAGGTGATTACCCGGGGAGTGGAGGTTCCTTCTTTAAAGGTCATGGCTTTTCTGTTGCCCATGCTGTCGTACTGATACTCGATATTGAAAATCTTTGCCAGATTGTAACTGGTTACACCGGTCAGGCGGTTGTTTAAGTCATAGCTGTAGTAGTAAGCAATGTTGGAATTGGCAGCTCCTGTCAAATTGCCGGACTGATCATACTCAAAAACATCAGTGGTGTTGTCGGGATAGTTTCTTTCCACCAACCTGTTCAGGGCGTCATAAACATAGTTGATGGTTCGGCCGTCGGGCTTGGTCTTGGCAATCATGTTGCCTTTCGCGTCGTAAGTGTATGAAGTCGCGTTGCCCAGCGGATCGGTCTCCTTGATCAGTCTGCCCGCCTGGTCGTATTGATAAGTTGTTGTGTGATTTTTGGCGTCAGTGACTGCCGTGAGTTTATCCGAGCCGCCGCCGCAGGTGGAACAACCGCCCGCGCCGTAAGTAAATGTAGTTTTGGACCCCTGTGCATCTGTTGTCTGGATAAGCTGATTTTTATAATTGTACTCATACGTTGTTGTATGGCCATTGGCGTCAGTCATGGATAATCTATTGCCGTTGGCATCATAGGCGTATTTTGTTGTGTTACCTGCAGAATCGGTGACGGCAATCAATTGATTGAGACTGTTGTACTGAAAAGTCGTTTTGTTCCCTGCGGCGTCAATCTGGCTGGTCATGTTGCCGAAGTTGTCGTAAGTCTGGGTTGTTGTCTGTCCCGTTGGATCAGTAATGGAAATCAGATTATTATTGGAATCATAAAACATTTGTGTAACCCCGCCATTGGGGGCCGTAATGGCGAGAATGTTTCCCCGGCTGTCGTATGCATATTGCGTTGCCGCGCCGGAAGGATCGGTGGTGGAAAGAATATTGCCGTTGGCATCGTAGGTATATAAAGTCTGCCTGCCTGCGGCATCGGTAATGCTTATGACCAGATTTTGATCGTTATAGGTATAGGCGGTTGTATTACCAAACGCGTCTTTGACCGAAGTCATGTTGCCTTTGTCATCGTATGTATAATCTGTCGCTGTGCCGTCAGCTTCAATTTTACCGGTCAGATTGCGGTTGGAATCATATTCATAAAAAACGGTGCCGCCTGCGGGATTAGTTTTGGATAACAAAGCACCCAGAGAGGGATCATATTTATAGATCCAGACACCGCCGTCCTTTTCGGTGACAGTTGTCGTATAGCTTTCCGGATCATACTGAATGTTGCGGGCATAACCCTGCGGGTCGATCGTCTGGCTGACGCGATGTTCGGAATCGTAGAAATACTGGACTAGATGCCCCTGCGGATCGGTTTTGGTCAGCATGAATGCCTCGCCGTCGTAAGTGTAGTGCCATGTCTGCGTACCCAGTGAGTTATGGGATGACACGGAAGTCAGAGTATCTCCGCTGTAGGTGAAAGCATAGCTGTTGTTGTTAGGATCGGTGATGGCGCTGATTCTGTTATTTGCGCCGTAACTTAAGTAGATTACTTTTCCTACCGGGCTGGTAATAGTCACGAGATTACCGCCGGAACTATAGGCGAGATTGACGGCATTGCCGTTTTTATCCGTGATTGCTGTTAATCTGCCATTGGTGTTGAAGTTATAAACGGTACCGTTCTTATAAGTAAGGGTAAATGTGCCATCGGTATTGACCTGCAACCTCGGATAAACGGATATATCAGAAGTGTAATAGTCACCATTTCTGTATAGGGAAATCATGCCGCCACGACCGTCGGAGAGAATATAGGCGTCATCCGATGGATCGGTTGAAATAAAAACGTTGTAGGTATGTGTCCATCCTTTTCCTAACGCGCCGCTGTATCCGTCCATGCTGTTGTAATACAGGGTGAAATCGGACATCACGCCGGAATTGGGCACGGTAAACAGATGTTGCGAGTGACTTAAATTGCCGCTGGCAATATTCAAGGATGAATCAAAAGAGACGTCCAGTTTACAATCTTTTTCTCGGGCGGCAACTTTAAACGATTTACTATCGTCAGCTTTGCAAGCTGGATCGTCAGTTTCTTGTGCCGATAGCTTGGCTGTGTATGATCCTGGATCTACGACTTTGCCGTTGGAGTATTTACCATCCCATGTTATTGATTCTGGATTACCCGTGCCATGAATAGGCGCAATGCCGGAAACACCGCCGCTTATTGTCAGCGTCCATGTAAACGGTTTGGATGAAGTTATGTTGACATCGAAAGTTACCGTGCCGCCGCTTGATCTATCAAGGATTGTGTTTGAACCTTCAAATTTGTTAATTTTAAGATCGCATGTCGTACATTCAGCAACAGTTACCGGAGGCGGGTCAGGTGACACGGAAGAAGGTGGACAACAGCCGGCGTTTTTCATCGCCGGCGATCTTACATCGCCTATCTGCAAGGCATACCCATATATGTAACCCGGCCATACTGAGGTATAAGCTGAAGTATCACCCCACCAATGACAGGTTGGGGGACCATGCTCTCCTGTACAATACCCTCTAATCGGAAAGATTTCTCCATTGCATTTGAATTCTCTGTAACAATGCTGCCATCCACACGCTCCATTATTGCCGCAGGGCAATTCTCTATAAGCTGCGACATTGCCAATGTAAGCATTAACAGCAATGCTTTTATAGACTATTTGACCTGCTTTATCGGTTACGCTGATAAGAGGATTGAGATCACAGTTCGGATTACTGGAAGGCGAAGTGTAATTTACGGAAGTACCTGTTGAGGAAGAAAGGCTTCCACCTCCGCTATTAATCTCCCAATAATAAGGCCCGCCGCAGCCTCCGGAAACCGATAACGTTGCGGTTTGATTTATAGACATTTGAGACGGTCCATCAATCATGAAAGGCGCGGGTGAATCGGCCTTGCTGCTTCCAATAAACAATAAATTGAAAACATTAATGACGAGAAATAATAAAACAAATAGAACTGTTCTTCGTACTGTCAGCATCATCCATCTCTCCTTGTTATTTTATTGATAATAACTTGTCCGACGCTAATAGTTGCTCAGTTACTTTCTAATATTTAATTGCCAAGGACTGTCATAACTGCATCATGACCGGCAACGGTATTTGTATTAATGATTTTTTTGCTAATACTTTTACAGATATTGTTTTGATATATGATAAATATCCGCTCTTAAAACGGAATCTTTATTTCTAAGACAATAAAATTGTGTTTTTATAATTTAACTTTTAATGAGAAATCAAGCTTTATTTT
>CAZIJZ010000097.1:0-4682 GCA_964539765.1 uncultured Smithella sp. | reverse complement strand
ATAATCTCCTTGACACACAAGAACGCGTTACTTATACTCCAGTTACAAAAAAGAAATTTCTTATCAATAATTCAATGAAAAGATTTGCCATTCGGAGTCCACTACTTCAGATAAACGGCGTCCAAAGACATCCTCATGAAAAAGAAATTCTTCCCGTAATGATTGGAATGACAACTATTCCAGAACGGCTCATGAAAGGAAAAACTCAACAAGCCATTCAGTCGATTTTAAACAACCATGTTCATCCCCAAAAAATTATTTTAACCATTCCCACCAAAACACTTCGCGGAGAAACTTATCCTCAAAAAATATTTGAGCAACCCCTGTTTCAGAATCCTCTTATCAAATTACACTTTGTCGATGAAGATGAAGGCCCCATTTTGAAATTAAACGGATTATTAGATTTTTTAAAAAAAGGAAATATTCCTTTAAATAAATCTTTTGTGTTAATGGATGACGATATTATTTACCCTCCAGATATTTTACAAAACCTTTGGGACCATCATAAAAACATTCCCCATGCATCTATTGGTTATGCGGGAAGAATTTGGTTAAAGAAAAGAAACAGGCTCATATTTTTTAATTTAAATTGGCAACTGCAAAAACTATTACGCGTTCATATCATTGAAACTTTTCATCTGGCCCTGCATCCTCTTGACGTCTTTTTTAATCGCCATCAAGAATGGCTTTCGTTTGTTAAAGAAGTTAAGGAGGAATGCAAAGAAAGCGTGTTTACGGATGACATTGTTATTAGTCTTTGGTGTAAAATGAATAGAATACCGCGTTTGATTACGAAAGGGCCAACGGTAAAAAATATTGATCATGGTACTGCAAAGCTTTCAGATATGAATTTATGTGGCAGAAATGATTTCGTATTTGCCAGAATCTGGAAGAATCCATAATTTTTTTACTATATCTTCATAGTCGTTAATCACCTCATGATGGTCTTCGTATTCAATGAATCCTTTCCACTGGGGAACATGCTTGTGCCGGAGGATCATGGCGCGATTGCGATCATTTCTTGTTTTAAAAATGATTAGACCTGAAAATTAATGTTTCATAAATAATGGCTTTAGATTTCTGAAAAAATTAATGATTTCCCACCCTGCTTTTTTACAAAAATTAATACGAACAACAGGCTTATATACACTGGTATAATGAGACTTAAAAATATGATGATGAGACTTCTCTCCATCCCTGCCATATATGCTATATTGAAAGCCTCCTTCAGAAATAATGTCGAGATATCGATGCGGATGCAGGCCGCGAATCGGATCTATCGCCAGTGTGTATGCTATAGGACCCGTCGTCATCCAAAGCGCTTGGTATCCCATACCATGCAAGAAAGGATTATAGGTCTCGATATTGTTTAAAACTTTTTTGATCACTGCCTTAAGAAAGGGATGTCCCTGCACTGCAACGATGTGCCATTGCTGAAATTCGCCTCCATCGATCAGGGCAAGCGACGCGTGCTTTCCCCATCCTTCAAATGATTCTCCTGATCCGTTTTTCCATTGCGAGAGCAAAAATCGATCATCGGGTCTAATGACGCTATCCAGAGGTTTTTTAAAAGTACTCTTGATGTCAATGTATACTCCACCTAATTTATATATACACAAATATCTGAAAAAATCGGCTTTCCCTGCTCCATAAACAGGATTGATCCGCAAATAGTATTGCAAAATCCGGTCGCCATAATTTTCCTTGATGAACTTGATGATGTCTTTATCATCATACAAACGGTACTCCCACCCCGGATTTATAGCCTTGATATATTCGATGTTGTCCTTTAATTCTTTGGGGAGGCTGTTGCGATCGCAAAAAGTTTGATGTATCAATTTAGGAATTTGACCACCTTCTAAAATACGCGGAAGCATACGCGCGGTTGCTTCATCATTGAGATTGAGCGCTTCTTTTCGATTAATTTTAATGATCATTATAAGTATGGATAGAGTAAATAAATAGATTCAGTATGCATAATATCTTTGCATATTTAACATCCTGTTCATCGAATGGCAAACAAAAATGTTTTCAGTACTTCGGCTTTGCTGGATTGATCCTTTCCCCTGGCGGAATGTATACGCATGGATATGTCATCTTCAGCATTCCAAAATCCTGCGCCCGGCAAGTCTGTATGGCCAAGATTTTCTTGACACAAAGAGCACGTTTTTTATACTGCCCTCCGAAGAAGATAAGTTTTGATCAATGTCAATTAATATTTTAATCCTTTTAGGGTGATTGACAGTATTTTTTATTGATGTACAATAATAACAGCCTTAAAAATTTTGTTCTAAATCCTATTGATAAGGAAAATAGAGGAAGCAATGAGAGTTGCTTACAATTTATTTCGACGACGTCTCACGATTCAGAACGATTCCCTTCCTTATACATTTAATGATATTTCAAAAAAAAAGCTGACAAACTGGTTGCGCGTCGAGGCCTTTGCTCCCCTGCGGCCTGTCGTTCCATTAGGATTCCCCACCCATCTTCAGATAGAGCCTACCAATAATTGTAATTTACGATGCGAGCTCTGTCCTGTAAGTAGCCAGATGAATCGTCCGCGCGGTTTTATGGATTTATCTGTCTACCATGATCTGTTGGATGAGATAGGAGAATATTTGTTTTTCCTATTCTTTTGGGACTGGGGAGAACCTTTTATACATCCGTCAGCTTTTGACATGATCGCGTATGCCCATGAAAAAAAGATTCGGATCATATCCAGCACCAATGGCCATTTGTTTGCCGATCAACACGCAGCCGATGAGGCCATCCGTTGCGGATTGGATACGCTTATCTTTGCCGTAGATGGAATCAGTCAGACGACCTATGAAAAATATCGTCATAAAGGAGACCTCCAGAAATCCGTAGACGGCCTACGCATGCTTGTTGAACGAAAAAAGGTGTTACGATCTTCGACACCGCTGATCAACTTTCGTTTTATCGTCATGAAACATAATGAACACGAAATAGAACGATTACCTTCTTTTGTCCGTAAACTGGGCGCAAACGTGCTTACCTTGAAGACATTAAATCCGCTGGCGGACAATACCTACGGGGACAAGCCGGATGGAATAAAAAATTACGATCTTGTGCCGCAGAATCCGCGTTACAGCCGTTTTATCTTCGATGAAAATGGAAGGCCTGTTCGGCGCAAACGCAATGCGTGCCGAAATCTTTACAATTCATCCACGATTCACTGGAATGGAACGGTGTGCCCCTGCACTTATGATTATGACGACAGATTTGTTCTGGGGAATTTGCATAACAACTCTTTTGAAGACATATGGGAAGGCTCAGCTTATCGTGCTTTTCGAGACCGATTCCGCCGCAATGATCCGAAGAATCACTTTTGTTACGAATGCAGTTATGCTTTTAAGGGAGGCAGTTGTATCGATGAAACCGTACTTCCTGCCTTATTTTTTGATTGAAATGTATCATAAAAGGACATGGGTTTATTTTTTGACGACCACAATAAATCCTTTCGCATTGAAAAGAGTCTTGCATCACGAACAATACAAATGACGTAAAAGTTACCAAAGGTTAAGAAGGGCCCATGTTTGAATATATCGGATATACTTGCGCATTTCTGGCAATCGTCAGTTCATTCATAGAATTTTCAATGGCTCTGACTTTGCGATCGCATGTGAAAAACTGGTCACGTCATAAACCCGGGAAATATCCGGCGCTGACGGTCATCGCACCCCAACGGGGGAAAATCGTGCCGGAAAATATTGATGCTCTTTTAGCCCAGCAGTATCCCGGGACCTGGGAGGTTATTTTTGTAACGACAGAAGACGATGCTTCTCTGCCGTTGCTGAAGAACTATTCCGACAAGCATGAAAATGTCAGGATAGTCATTGCTGATGATGTTGCTCAGCTCTCCAGGAACCAGGGCATTCATCGAACACAAAAGAACGGTAACGTCGTAGCGGCAATCAATTCTTCCTCTCCAAAAACTGAAGTATATGTTATTGTCGATGCCGATGCCCGTCCCTTCAGGGATTGGTTAAGGAATCTGGTCGCTCCTTTTACGGATGGTCATTCCAAGCTCGGCGCCGTCACTTCGGCGAGACTTTATCTTCCCGGAGAAGGATTAGCGTCATGGGTTCAGGCCTTATGGATCATCAACTCCGCCCCTTTTCTGGCAGGGAAACATGGGTATATCTGGGGCGGGGGGCTGGCCATATCAAAAGCAGTGTTCGAAAAAGCAAACTTAATATCGAGCATAAACGGCCAAGGCGAACATCCTATAACCTCAGAAGACAACAATATTAATAACGCTCTGCGCACACAGGGATATGAAACTGTTTTTGTTCCTGATTGCATCGTGCCCCGATACCCCCCTGATCGAAAAGAAAAATGGCGCGATGTTATCAGCTTTACCAACCGGCAAGTCTTGCAATTTTTCTGGACAAACAGGAGTCGATGGCTGCTCTCTTCTTTAATGACCAAAATCAGAATGCCCATGTTTTTTTGTGCGATGGTTGTTGCCTGGTGGTATCCTTTGAGCTCACTTGCCCTATTATCCCCCTTGATTGACATGACGTACAGCTTCATAATCATGACAGCTTTATTAACGAAAGCTCAACGGGAAGTGCTGAATATCAAATTGAATTTATGGGCAGTATTTCTGCCGATGCTGGTCCAGATTCTTAATACAATCAACTTTCTTTCCATGCCTT
>CAZIJZ010000096.1:0-4730 GCA_964539765.1 uncultured Smithella sp. | reverse complement strand
ATGGCTTTTTTGGGCATTTTAGCCAGCTTTTCCATTTTTTTTTCAATAATGAGCAAATCGGAAAGCACCAGTTCATCTTCCAGTTTGCGGTAGGCTTCAATGCTTAATTGCACATCGGGCAGCGAAAAACCGTCAACAACATGGAGAATGCCGTCTGTTCCGCTCAAATTCTGGCGGATGGCCTCCCAGGGATGTTCGCCCACGGCATGAACATCGGCAAAAGGAACTTTGGCCGGTGAGATTTTAACCGGCTTGTATATTTCGACCAGCTTGTCAAAACGTTCATCAGGAACGGAAGCCTGTCCGCGTACGACCGTTTCATTGTGCGACAGGCCGCTTTTGACGCCGGTCATGATTTCGAATAAGGTGCTTTTCCCGCTCTGGGGAAGCCCCAGTATGCCCATTTCCATAACAAATCTCTTTTCTTCCGGGTTTGATAAACCCGGTGCGTATTTTTATTTGAGTTTAAAATCAGCTCTGCTGTCTTTAACTTTTTCTTTTTTCTCCGGCGTCAGAGTTTTTGGTTCCACAATAAATATCCGGTCCGCGGCAATCTCCGATTGGAGCATCAGCTCTTTAACATTTTGCGCGCGCCGGGCGGCAAGCTGACGCAGGTCGCTGTCCGTCACGTCAATATTGGCCAGCATTAATTTTTCCATTTCAGCCGCCGGCAGACTTTTTTGCATCCCCAGAATATTACGCGGTTTGGAAAAATCAGCGGCGCGGTAAATCTGCTTGAGGTACTTATCATATTCCTGATCGGAAAGCTTTACATTATCGATGGCGTCCTGTTGTGCGTCTTTTGTGGTTTCCTTGATTTTCTGCGCTTTGATCCGGCGATCAAGTTCCGCCTTTTTCAAAGCATATTTGTCCTGATCCGCGTCAACGTATCCTTCAATGTCGAGCTTGATATGGGGACGGTCATTCAACGCCTTGCCGATCATGCTTATCTTTTTTGTTTCTTCCGCGCTGATCACGGCGCTTCCGTAGTCAAACTCAATGAAACTTAACTCTTCACCGCCGCCGGTAAGAGAAGAAAGCAGGGCAAAAGGCGATGTCACCGCTTTGGTAATCAGATTGACGATAATCTGCCAGACAACCGACCAGACTTTAAACTTGGGATCGTCCAGACTTCCCGAGACCGGAAGATCCAGATTAATCTGTCCGTTGCGGTCGGTCAGCAGCGTTGCCGCCAGCGTCACCGGTGCTTTGACGGCTTGCGGACTTTCCACTTTTTCACCGAAGGTCAACTGGTCAATAAGCACTTTATTTTCAGAGTTCAGTTTTCTTTTGTCGATCAGATATGAAACGTTAAACGTGAGTTTGCCCTTGGTGATGGGATATCCGAGAAATTTGTTGGTATAGGGGGTGATGGGGCTTAACTCGATGTCCTTAAAATCGACTTTTAAATCGACAAACAGATCCTTGGCCAACGGATTGATTTTTCCCGCGATTTCAATCGGCGAGCCATGTCCCAGATTGCCCTTGAGTACCACATCGGCACGGGAAAATTCCTTTGAGGATAGTCCGGTGACACTGCCGGTCAAATTGAGCATATTGGCCGAATAGTTCGGTTTAATGTTATTGTCGCTGAAATCAATGTTACCGCCTTTAAACAGTACTTTCCCGATTTTTATATCAGCAGTTTCCTGTTTTTCTTTTTTCTTTGTTTCTGCCACAACTGGCTTCTTCTCTCCCTCTTTCCTCTCCGCGTCTTTTCCCTCCTGATTGCCACTAAAAATGTTCTGAACATTCATGGTCGCGTCGGGATTGATAACAATCCGCGCGTAAAAGTCAGCAAGCGAGATGGTGTTGATGTTCAGGGAAAAAGGATTATAACCGAACCTGATCTGATTAAAAGAAAGTCTCTGGAATTTCAGAAAATCATTGGATTGCGCCCTGTCCAGCGTTGCCAGGTTGGAGACGGTAAGGCCGCCCGTGTATTTCATGATGGTTTCATCTTTTTTGTTTTTGGCCAGAGAGAAATTTCCTGCGGCAGTCATTGCGCCGCGGGTGACGTCGATTTTTATCTTGTCGGTAAAATAAGGCTGAAAATCCCTGATACGGATATTGCTTAAATCAAGTTTGAGATCCGTGCCGAACGGAGAAAGAGTCATTGTTCCCACAGCCTTCAGTTCACTTTTCTTATTCAACGTGGCCTTGAGTTCAACTTTACCCGGCGTTGCTTTATCCGTGGATAAATTGGCGGCTGTGAAACTAAGCGGTGCAATATGTAAATTCACTTTCTGCGAAGGTTGAACATCAATATAAGTAATGTCGGCTTTGTCGAGCACGACATTATCCACGCGGAACTTAACCGCCGATTTCTTTTCGGATTTAGCAGACGGTTTTTCTTTTTCGGGTGCCGGTTTCGCCGTTTGTTTTTTGGTCAGATTCAACACGTTGATTTCGCCCTGTTTATCCCGGCGGATAACCAGTTCGGGAGAATCCACAGCAATTTGCGCCAGATGGATATCCTGTGCCAACGGTTCAACCGAGGCCATATTCACATTCAGGGAGGGCAGTTGCAATATTTTATTGTTCTGCAAATCATCAAGAATTATTTTTCGTAGAGTAATCCCTCCGGTAAGCGTCAGCGCGGGAGATTTATCCTGGTTCATGATGAAATTGATTTTCATTTTGGTATCCAGCCGCGCGGATTTGAGTTGGCAGTTCATTTTTACGGGAACGTAATTCAGATAATAGGGAATATCCAAATCCTGAATATCCACATCAAAGCTCGTGGCGCGCGATGTCAGGAAAGGCTTCGTCTTACCTACAAACTCAAATTTATTGTTGTTGATTCTGGTGGAAAACTTTGGCTCGACATATTGTTCCAGATGATATTCGATATTGGATATGAAGGGGACGGAGACATTGAGTTCCCGCACGGTGTGATTTGTTTTTTTCGGTGCGTCGTCAAAATCAATATTCCCGTTGACGATTTGAATGTTGTTTAAGGAGAAAAGAAAAGGCTTCTTTTCCGGTTCCGGTTTCTTCTCATCGCGGGGAAGCAGGTCGGAGAAATTGTAGGAGCCGTCCGATTTGCGGGAAATTCCGACAGAAGGATTCGTCAGCGTTATTTGCTTCAGAATCAGCGCCTGGCGGAAAAGCGATGACATCAAATCGGCATTAACGTAAAGTTCATCAAAAGAAACAAAAGGTTTGGGTTTCCCGGGATCTTCCAGAGAAAACCTTTTGAGCGTTATGGAAAGTGCGTAAGGATTGATGCTGATTTTTTCAATGGACGCTTTGCGGTGCAGCGCCTCCGACATCTTTTTCATGATGTACGGCTTCACCAGCGGCGGCGCAATAAAAAATCCGGCAATTCCCAGAACAACAAAAAAAACCAACAACCCAATGATGACTTTTTTCAGAATACGCATAAAATTGCTCCTAATTTCCTAGAGGCTAAATCATCACCTCTCAAACGTTTTAAGTGGATCAATTTTAGTGATTTTTTCTTCTTTGGCCAAGCGAATTGCTTCATCTATTTGCTTTTGCGTCATATATTTTGATACTATTTCAATTCCTTTCTTTGCAAAACTATCACCTGTCGCTGCAGCAATATAAAACCATTTATAAGCCTGCACATAATCTCGACCTACACCTTTACCCGTAAGATATTTATCACCAAGCATCAGTTGAGAGTTTACGAAACCTTGTGCCGCTGCCATTCGATACCACTTAACGGCTTCTTTGTAATCCTGTGTAACTCCAATTCCCTTTTGATAGTAAACGCCAAGACTATGCTGCGCATTTACATAACCTTGTTCCGCCGCTTTCCGGTACCATTTGGCGGCTTCTATTTTATCCTGCATCACTCCACCAAAGCCTTCATCATAAGACTTAGCAAGATTATACTGTGCAATAGCAATGTTCTGTTCTGCAGCTTTACGCATCCATTTAACAGCTTCTTGATTATTTTGTGGTACACCCTGACCTGTTCCATACATACTGGCAAGATCAGATTGAGCTAATGCAAACCCTTTTTCGGCTGCTAAACGCCACCACTTAAACGCTTCTTTATTGTTTTTTTGTATTCCCAGACCATTGAAATATAACCAACCAATATTGTACTGCGCGCTAGGTTCGCCTTTTTCAGCTGCCAGAAGCCACCACTTTTTCGCTTCCTGATAATTCTGTGATACGCCAATACCCTTAAAGTATACAAATCCAAGGTTATATTGAGCAAGAGCATCACCTTTCGCGGCAAGGAAGCGCATTTCTTTGATAGCGGATTTATAATCGCCTTTTTCTAAAGCAATTACATAATCGGGCCTTTGTGATTTACTATCTGGATAAACAAATTTCTGGTTACTGGTTTGAGCTGATTGCACTGCTATACATGACGGGCATATAAAGCCACTTGCGGCAAATAATAAAAAAAGAAGAAGAAAAAAGGTGACGGTTCTATTTTTTAGAATAAATCCTTTATTTTTTTTCATAAATTCCTCGCCCTATTTTTGATAATGCTGTAAAAGGCTCTGGAGGCAAGGCGCGCGACGCTTTTGACAACGGAAATAATTGCGAGCACTTTACCACCAATATGCCCATTTCCATATTTCTGCTCAGTAGTTCCGTATTCAAAGTAGAACGAGGCGGCAGCAAGCAGACACCACAGACGTATAATGAAAATACGTCGAGGATGGTTGCGCAGCTGCCAACAAAGTTATACGAAGAATACGAAGCTACTGCTTGAATTCTTTTTCTATTCTCTCCATCGCTTC
>CAZIJZ010000095.1:0-5139 GCA_964539765.1 uncultured Smithella sp. | reverse complement strand
TTCATACCAATGATTCGGCCGGCGTGATTACCCGATTTATAGACATGGGAATTGAGCCCTTTCTGATTGCGTCGGTTCTGATTGTTTCTTTTGCGCAACGATTGGTGCGCACGGTGTGTCCTTATTGCCGGGAGTCCTACCGTCCGTCAGACAAAGCCCTTGCTGCTTTTGGCATAACACCTCAGGAAGCCGAAAGCGCCAATTTCCAGCGGGGAAAAGGTTGTATGCAGTGCAATAATACCGGTTATAAGGGGAGAACAGGTATTTTCGAAGTTCTGGCGATTGATGAAGAGATTCAGGAGATGATTGTTAATCAGCGATCAAGTCCCGAAATCACCCGTGCGGCGGTTGCTGCCGGAAAACTGAAGACATTGCAGAAAGACGCGGCCAGCAAAGTGATTAAAGGAATCACAACGCTGGAAGAAGCTGTCGCTGCTGTGATGGCTTAAGGCAAAGGGGAAAATATGCCCACGTTCCAATACACCTATCAGGCTGTGAATGAGATGGGAGAAGAAGTTTCCGGTAAGCTGGAAGCTGAATCCGTGGAAAACGCAAATTCTATTCTTGCTTCCCGCCAACTTGTCCCGATAAACATTGCCGAACAAGATGCGTATGGAAGCGGCTGGTTGAAGGCGTTGGGGAAAAGTAAAGTTAAACCCTCCGATCTGGTTTTATTTACCAAACAATTTCACTCCATGCTGGTTGCAGGAATTCCAATATTAAGAATTTTTTCCATCTTGGAATCCCAGTCGGAGAATCCAAGCATAAGGGAAGCAACTGTCCAGATCATCAAGGACATTAATCAGGGATCGTCTCTTTCTGATGCATTGCATAAGTTCCCCAAAATTTTTGACAATCTTTACTGCGATATGATCAGAGCCGGCGAAATAAGCGGAAATGTTCCGCTTGTCCTTGAACGATTGATATACATTATTGAACACGAAGCAAAAGTTAAAGCTGATATCAAATCAGCGCTCAGGTATCCGATGATTGTTATTATTGCTCTGGTTGGCGCTTTTATCGGGCTTTTAACTTTCGTGTTGCCCACATTTGCAAGTGTTTTTGTCCGGGCCGGCTTAACGTTACCCTGGCCGACAAGAATATCCATGGTGCTATATAATATTCTTTCAAGTTACTGGTATTTGATTTTCGGAATATTATTGGCTCTGGTTGTCGGTTTGCATTTCTACTTCAAGACCAGCAACGGACGATTTGTAAGAGATTCGTTTTTACTGGATATGCCCATCGTCGGTCCTGTATTCACCAAGGCGGCGCTATCCCGCTTTGCGAGTATTTTTGCCATATTGCAAACAAGCGGCGTTCCCATCATGCAGTCATTGACCATCCTTTCCGCAACCATGGGAAACGAAGCATTGACCCGTGCTTTTGATGATGTGCGTGAAAAAATTAAAGAAGGAGCCGGTATTGCAGCGCCATTGAAATCGATTAAATATTTTACCCCGATGGTTATTGACATGCTTGCCGTTGGCGAAGAGTCAGGCAAAATTGATGAGATGATGCGGGCCGTTGCCTCACATTATGATGCAGAGGTTGAATATGCGGTAAAAGGTCTTTCGGATGCCATCACTCCGATTCTCATCGTTGGTCTGGCGGCGGTCGTGGGATTCTTTGCTCTCGCCATCTTTATGCCGATGTGGGATCTTACCAAGATGATAAAAGCTTAAATGCCCTTGCGTAGAATATATCAATGAATCTTCGTATATGAACGGGCAAAAGATTTAACAGCCTCTTCGATTAATTAAAATAATATTTAGTTTAAAATGAAAAAAAAGAAAATTTATATAAGCTTATATGTGTTAGTTCCTGTAATCTACACAGGCATAGCCATTCTTGGCGTTATTCTAACCTATCAATTATTTCATCCCCAGGATCATTTCGGCCGGATAGACATTATCAATCTGGTTTATATTATCATTATCATTTCTATTCTCGCAGTTTCGACAAGTTTCATTCTGCTTCGTCTATTGCTCAGTCCACTGGTGAATTTTTTCAACAAGGCTCAAAAAATGCCTGTCATTGCCAAAACGCAAAAAAATGAACAAAACAGCATCACCAGTGATCCAAGCCGGATGAATGAATTTTTTGAAAATGTGACGACGGTTCTGAGCAAGGTTGAAGCAGAAGAACTGTTTCCCGATATCGTGGGTTCCAGCACGGCCATGCGCAACATTTTTACACAAATTTTAAAAGTCGCGCCAACAGATTCAACGGTTCTTATTGCCGGTGAAAGTGGAACCGGTAAGGAATTAATAGCATCCAGCATTCATGAACACAGCGAGAGAAAGGACAACCCGTTCATCAAAATCAATTGCGTTGCCATTCCGGAAGGGTTGCTGGAAAGTGAGTTGTTCGGGCATGAGAAAGGTTCCTTTACGGGAGCCACAGAGCAGAAAAAAGGAAAATTTGAAGTTGCCAACGACGGCACGGTATTTCTGGATGAAATCGGCGATATGCCGCTGAATACGCAGGCGAAGCTTCTTCGGGTTTTGCAGGAGAAAGAATTTGAAAGGGTAGGCGGCACAAAAATGATTAAAGTAGATATTCGTTTCATTGCCGCCACCAACAAAAACTTACAGGACATGATTAAAAAAGGTTCATTTCGGGAAGACCTTTACTTTCGTTTAAATGTCTTCTCCATCAATATCCCTTCGCTTCGGGAACGCAAGGAGGACATTATTTTATTGGCCAATCATTTTATGAAAGCCATGCCCGTAAAGTTGAGACTTTCCAATTCAGCATTAAAAGGCATCATTGACTATGCGTGGCCGGGAAATGTGCGCGAGTTAAAAAACGTCCTGGAACAGGCTTCCATATTAAATGAAGACGGTATTATAAAACCGCAGCATATGCCTGCCATTGCCGAAAAAAGTCTGCCATGTATCGATAACGCAGATGACGGCACAATGCCTCTTGATGAGAAGCTGAATTTAATGGAAAAACAGATGATACTGGAGGCATTAAGAAAGGCAGGCGGCATCCAAGTGAAAGCCGCGGGCATATTGGGGATAAACCAAAGAAGTCTCTGGCACAGAATAAAGAAGCTTCAAATTGATGTCGATGGCATAAAAAACCTACAATAATTGTAGATCAATCTACAATTATTGATTTACAACAAAAACATCGACGAAATTACCAGTAGAAAAATTATATTGATAAAAGTTAAAAAATGAGATATTTAAACATCATAGATATAAAACGTTACTAAATTGGTTGACAGTTGCTATTATTAATAAATATGGCATGATGGTTGCTGTTATTTAAAATAAAATTATTCTTATCAAAAAAAATTGACCAAAGAAAGGAGAAAAATATGAAAAAAGGTACGTTGAGAAATCAGAAAGGTTTTACGTTGATTGAAATTATCGCTGTTTTGGTTATCTTGGGTATTCTGGCAGCAGTAGCCATTCCCAGATATTTTGATCTGCAGGGCCAGGCCCGAGGTAAAGCTGTATCGGGTGCTATATCCGCATTGCAATCACACGCAACACAGCATTATGCGAACGGGCTTTTAAACGGCAGTTTTACGGCTAATTCGTGGACGGCTCCAGCAGGGACCATAAATGTAGGTGATTATTGGGGCACTATTAGTGGAGGTCCGACAGTAACCATAACCGTTACAGGTGGACCCACGGGGTGGGCTGATTTTCCATCCCCATACACTGCCTCAAAATCTTTTAATATGTGGTAACCTTTTCTGCTGATGTGCGAACAATCAAGTCGTGATGGTCGCGCAAAAAAAGCGATAATAGTGACAGGGTGATAGCCAACTCTAATAGAGTTGGCTATCACTTTTAATATCAATTATTGAGACCTATCTTCAACAACGTCCATAAAATGAAATGAATCAAGCTCTTTTAAGCCATCAACAACGTCTAATCCGTTCTTTCATTCTGTTGATGTGTCTTGGCACACTATTGCTAACCTGTTTGCGCGTCATCGGACACGGTTTTTTCCCCATCGATGATGCTCTAAGGCATGTGGCAAAAGTTCTATCAGGGAAATCCTGGGCAGACATTCTTATCGTCCGTCCGGAATTCATCATGGACAGTCATCCAGGATGGCATGCGATTCTTTCAGGCTTTCAGGCTCTTATAAAATGCGACAAAACGGTTTTGCTGAATTTTTCGGTCATATTCCTTTTCCTGGTCTTTACAGTGCCTCCGGTATTTTATTTCCGTCGGGGTGAGGCATGGATTGCATCGTTGGCCTTGTCTGCAGTTTTCTTCTTCGGAGCGATCTACCGACTTTTCTATGGGCGACCGTACATTACCAGCATGGTTTTAATTTTGCTTTTCTGTTTCCTTTGGGAGAAAATCAAAGACAAAGATAAGCCCTGGGCCGAACTCATCGCTCTGTCGGCGATTACAACACTCGCCACGTGGATTCATGGCGCATGGTATCTTTTGACTCTGCCATTATTAGCTCTTATTTTGGCAAGGCAGTGGCGGGTTTTTTTGTTCATGTCATCGGCAATGTCTCTGGGTGTTGTTTGTGGAGCGTTGCTCACAGGGGCGCCGCTGGTTTTCTTGCACCAGATGATTTTTCATGCCCTTGAAGCTTTTGGCAATTCCGATTTTCAGCGCCAGTTGGTCAGCGAATTCCAACCGTTTACCGGAGAAGCGCTGGTTTTCTTTCTGATCGGCGGGTTTTTGCTTTGGCGCAAGGCACGCGGTGAATGGGATATCCGTCTTGTGGACAATCCCATATTTTATTTAATTGTTATCGGCTGGACAATGGGATTTTTTGCCGGACGTTTCTGGACAGACTGGGCCTGGCCGGCTCTGATATTCTGGATTGCCCTGGAAATTCAGGCCGTGATGGAACGCTATACAGATAATTTCGGTTGGAAACGGTTGATGCTCACCGGTATGTTTTGTCTGATCCTTGTGTTGTCAGTCACCAATGATTATGGAAGCCGCTGGTCTGGCGGCGTAGCCGAATGGCCGAACATTGAAAAAGAAGAACAACGGCCCTGGCTGCCCGATGATGGCGGCATCGTGTATAATGATAACATGTTTCTTTTTTATCAGGTTTTCTATAATAACCCTCAGGCTCCCTGGCGCTATGCACTGGGTTTTGAGCCGATCTGGATGACAGCCGATAATCTGAAAATCTACC
>CAZIJZ010000094.1:0-5191 GCA_964539765.1 uncultured Smithella sp. | reverse complement strand
CCGTATCCATGGCCTGTTCCGGGGAAGAGGCGCTGTCCACACCCTTCGTTTTGGATTTGTCATCGTCAAGAGCCATTATTTCCGAAGCATTACCCCTGATGATGCAGGGCGGTTCTTTCGCCATCAAGGCTCTCGCCGTATTCGTACGGTAAGTGGTCGCTCCGGCGCCAACCGGATCCAGAATCACAGGGATTCCTCTTTTTCGGGCCTGATGCGCGGCCTTGAACATCGAGTTTATCCAGCTTTCGCTCAAGGTTCCGATGTTGATCACCAGAGCCGAAGCGATATCCACCATTTCTTCAACTTCCTCCAGCGCATGCGCCATGACCGGAGATGCGCCGATCGCCAGCAGCGCGTTGGCCGTATTATTCATGACCACATAATTGGTTATGTTATGCACGACCGGTGATTGAGAACGAATCAATGTGATGGACTTGAATATATCGATTGCGGTAACCTTCATTTCCGATAACTCCTGGTTTATTCGCTTATTATAAACAATATATTTAAAGGTATCCTTCCCGACTGATCATTCCGGAAAAGGTTTCCCTTCGCTGGCGTTATCCAGATCAGGTGCAACGGGTATCATCTCAGATCCGGCATGCACCGAACCACCCCTTTAACAACTATTTATCAATTCGATTGATTTACATCAACCTGATTTAATAATGAGCCGATGATTTCGTCTTGCCTTTAAAGATACGGTAAACGAAAATCGTATAGGCGATAACCACCGGCATTCCGATTAAAGCGATAACGCTCATGACTTTGAGCGTCAGCAAGCTGGTGGAGCTGTTATAAATTGTCAAACTCAAGCTTTGATCATTGCCGGCTTTAATCAGATTGGGAAAATGAACCGCGGCAACGGCCAGCCAGAGGCCGATAAAAGCGAATGATGATTCCCAAAACGGGGCAGAATCGTTTTTATGTCTGACGGAAAAGAAAATTGATGAAAGCCACAGAACTGAACACAAAAACGCCAGATAGAATAACCAATTTGTCGTGATATCCGGAAATGTAAAAGCGATGGTTATAAAATAAATAATTGATGCAATCAGATTTACCCCCATCAGAATGCTGACCGCGCGAAAAGCTCTCTCCCGCAACTCGCCTTCAGTTTTCATCAGGGCGTAAGATGCTCCCTGCAGAAGAACGGCAACAAAGCCGGTCACGCCGAACAGCAGCGGCACAGGCCGAAACAGGGTGAAAAAGTTTCCGGTAAATTCCATCTCATTATTCAGCGGCACGCCGTAAACGACGTTGCCCAAGGCTACACCAAATAACAAAGCCGCCAACACACTACCTGCAATGAATGACTTTTCCCAAATGACGGCTCCTTTTTCGTCATGCGCGCGAAATTCCATGGAAACGGCTCGGAATATCAAGGCGAACAACACCAGCATCATGGCCAGATAAAATCCGGAAAAGGCCGTTGCATAGGCATGAGGAAAAGCGGCAAACAAAGCTCCGCCGCCGGTAATCAGCCAGACCTCGTTGCCGTCCCAGACCGGACCGATGGAATTGATCAATACATCCTTTTCTTCTTTGGTCTTGCCCAGAAAGGGAAGCAACGCACCGATGCCCAGATCAAATCCATCCAGAAGTGAATAACCCACAAGAAGTATTAAAATAAGAAAAAACCAGAGAGTCTGATAATTCTGTATATATTCCATTTATGCCTCCGTTACTTTCTAACACTTTTTTATTGAGCATTGTGTCCCCTGATTTCATTCATTCCATTATTCTTCCATATAATGTTTTACAAGTAAGTCCCATTCTTGTTCAGATTTACATATCTGATCTAAAATGCTACAAGAGTCCAGTTCTCCATTATCAAATATTAATACTGCTCCGTATTCTTTACGTTCATGTAAATCAAATAACATTTTTAACCTATTCTTCTCAATTTTATTTTCTCTATTTTTTATATGGTTTATTAGATTAACTAATAAGAAACATTTATTGAGTTTTTTATTGTAATGATTAGTGTAATCAGATGTAATTTTTTGTTCATTCTTATAAACGATACCATTACCAAATTCTTCCCTGAACATCTCTCTGGATTGTTTTCCACATTTTTCCTGAAGTTCATAATACATTTTTATATTTCCCTCTGATACAGATGATTCTTCCGGCAAATCAGCTGATTTTCCCGCTAATCGACTTTCTGTATCTACAGAACTTTTCCCTTCAAAATAATTCTGTGGAAGCTGAATATTGCTTAATTTCCATGTAAGGCCGTTTCGTGTAAAAATAAAGCGATGCTCTTCATCTTTATCAATTTTTACCCAAGCAGAGAACTTGTTGAGACTATCATATGTGTAGCGAGCATCTTTAAATGGCTCTGGTTTCTTTTTATCAGTCTCTTTTGTCCCTTCTGTGCTATTACGTTTCTCAGGTCTCTTTCCTCCCAATAGATCGGTAAGGGCTGTCGGTGTTATAAACGCATCAACCATGCTGTCGATGAGTTTCTTGGCAAAGGCCACGCCTAAAGAAGCAAAAGGATTTCCTTCTAAATCAGCTTTAGTTTTTTGCATAATAATTGCATTAAATTGCTCTTTAAGATTATTGCGAAGTACCGGGAAATCAACTTGAGCAGAAATCTTTTCCGTATCTTGATTTATAATTCCCGACTTGATTTTATGAATGGTGATGAATGGTCCCGCTGCAAAATAGCCGGTAATCGCAACTGCGAGAATAATAATCAAAACTACAATTTTTTTCATAACTAGAAGCTCCTTTAGAAAATCATGGTGTTCAAATTATCTGTTGTAGTTTACTATTTTAATAGTCCATTCTCCCATTGAAATAACTTTTAGATAGTAGCTACCAGCTTTAGGTTGATAAGAAGAGCCAACCCCTTCTCCAGGCTGAGCAGCAATAGGGCCTACTCTATTTCCGTTTTCAGTAAATAAAGAAATGTAGAAATAATCGTTTTTTGAATCCCATTGAATTTCCCAAGGACCGGTAGTTGTAAATGGCTTTGTATTCAAAGAACCAGAACCAGAGAAAGTTGTAATAACAGATGAGGGTTCATTTTGTTTTACATTCAAATCCTTCTTTAATTCTATGGGAGATTCAGATATTTCCTCTTCTAATTTAATTTCCCAATTACTGCTAAGAATTTTAACATAGTAATTCCCAGCTTTTTTCACCAAAAAAGTCGAGTCGGTTGTTGCTTTTTTCACATAAACCTCTGGGAACCCTCCTTTTTCTTCAAAAACGTGTCCCTCCGGTAGCACATAAATATATCCAAATGGATCATCTCCACTAAAGGAATATGTTAGTTTTATCTTACCACCATGTAGAGCAAATGTGTCTGTATTTTTACTCGTATTCCCTCTATCTTCCATAACAGTTTCCCAATGCTTTTGTATTTGTTGTTGAATGGGTGGAGTAGACTGTGTGACTGGAATAGGTGCTTTATCTATCGATGACGGTAGAGATACTTCAGTGGGATTATTTGTAGTGTGATAATTAAAATAATTTTTAAAGCAATTATAAATTATTGGTAGAAAAATAATAATAAATACAATCGCACAACCCATTCGCCCACCAGTCCACAAATAAGCTCCACAGTGAGGACATCGTCTAGCTGAATCAGAAACATCATTATCACATGATTTACATTTTTTGAGTGCCATAGAATCATCTCCTGTCTGGATGTTCTTATGAAACCTTGAACATAATAATAGCACTATTCATTATTTTTGAATTCGGGGAACACAACACTTAATTCACCTCACTTAAATGGCTAAAAGGAGAATGACTATTTATTTTCCATTTTTTACTGTTTTTCTTTTCCATTACACTGCCGGACCTTTTTGAACAATTTTCAGAAATATTTTAATAAACATTCCCGCCAGAAGCAGATAAATCAGGAAAAACATGATCAGGCTGAATGTAATTTCTCCCGCAGAAACGACCACGGACGCGGCATCAGAGGTTTTCATTAACTTATAAATTATCCAGGGCTGACGTCCTACTTCCGCCGCTATCCACCCCGTTTCATGTGCGATATGCGGCAGGGGTATCAGGAAAGGCAAAATGAAGAGATACAGTTTGTTTTCATATAGTTTTCCTCTCCAGAGCAGATACGCCCCCAACAATCCTAAAGCAATCATGGCAACTCCAGCTCCCACCATGATGTGATAAACCTGAAACACAAAGTTTACCGGCGGCCAGTCTTCTTTCGGATAATCATTCAATCCTTTTATCTCGGAGTTCCAGTCGAAGTTATAGAGAAAGCTCAGACCTTTGGGAATGTATATTCCATAGGTCTTCTGATTTTGTTCATCAACATAACCCAAGGCATAAATGGGAGCTCCTTTGATTGTATTAAAATGCCCTTCCATCGCCGCGGCTTTTTCCGGCTGCATGTTTATTACTTCAATCGCGTGAACATGTCCCGTTCCTAACTGCAGAAGAGGCGTTAGCGCAAAAAGAATTATGCCGATTTTAAGCATTGTTCTTGCAGTCTGACCATGCAGGCCTTTTCTTACGTAATATCCGGCGATGCCCGCCACCATGACCGCGCTTGTTATCCATGAAGCAATAATTGTGTGATGATATCTGACAATCGTTGACGGATTAAAAACGGCATCGGCGAAATTGTTCAGAACGATTTTTCCCGTTTCATTGATCATGTAGCCGGCCGGCGTCTGCATCCAGGAGTTGGCCACCACGATCCAGAAAGCGGAAAGATGACCGCCGATAAAAACCAGCAGAGCGGATAGCCAGTAAACGCCGGGAGATACTTTATTCCTCGCGAACAGAAGCACGCCCAGAAAAACCGATTCCAGAAAGAAAGCGATAACGCCTTCCGCGGCAAGGATCGGCCCGAAAATGTCTCCGACCGCGCGGGAATATCCCGACCAGTTGGTGCCGAATGAAAATTCCATAACGATGCCCGATGCGGCGCCAACGACAAAAATCAAAGCCAGAAGCCTGACCAGAAAATCCGTTATTTTTTTATACGTCTCGTTCTTCTTCACCAGATAAAGCGTTTCGGATATCAGGATGATCAGGGCGGTCCCCAGCGTCATGGCTGGAAAGAGAAAATGGAAACATATCGTCAATGCGAATTGAAGACGGGCAAGGAGTAATGCGCTCATAGTCACCTCATTTTAAAAAGTTAATTTTAATGAAGGCTGTGAAAATTGCGTTAACATTAACCAATTGCCGGTAACTT
>CAZIJZ010000093.1:0-5207 GCA_964539765.1 uncultured Smithella sp. | reverse complement strand
CCGAATTTCTGAACGCTCGTGACCACGCCGCTCACCGTCATCCCCTGTTGCAGGGAATTTTTCAACGCGGCTTTTTTCTCCTGTTCGATTTTTTCCAGCAAAGGCCGACGTGACAAAATGATATTGCGACCCTTTTCCGAATATTCGGCCACAATAAATTCAAATTTCTTGCCGACGTAGGCAGTGACATCATCTATTCTTCTGACATCCATCTGCGAGTAGGGACAGAACCCGCTGACATTCTGGTTAATCCTGACGGAAAAGCCGCCTTTGATTTCCTTCTCGACAGTCGCTTCAACGGGAATCTGATTTTTATAGGCTTTGAACATAAAATCATCAACGCTCTTGCTTGTCAGCAGTTTGGTGGTAAAAAGTTTTTCACCGTGACGAGAAGAGACAAAATAAGCCGTGATGGGATCTCCTTCCTTCACGGTGAGATTGCCGTTTTCATCCAATAGTTCCTTTTTATCCAGATAGCCTTCGCTTTTCGCTCCCAGATCCAGGAACATCCATTCCTCTGTAATTTTTACGATGATAGTATCTATTTTCTCTCCGGCGGAAAAACGCCGGGGTTTTAGACTGGTTTCATTCAGTAATTCTTCAAAACTTTTTGTTTCTTCCATATATTTTCCTCTCTCTCAATGCAGGCCGAAGGCGTGCGAGTTGGTGCTCCGATAACATAAAAAGCTGGAAATTTAAATAAATATATAATATAAAATAAAACTTAACATCTAAGGGGTTAAAATACTTATGCGTTTTGAAATTTCCCGCGGTGGCAGCGGCCTCACTTATGAAATACGGAATATCGTATTGATCGCCAACAAGCTGAAAGAATACGGCGTTGATATCATTTGGGAAAATATCGGGGATCCGGTGCAGAAGGGAGAAAAAATACCCGACTGGATGAAAGAAGTTCTAACAGAGATAATCAAAGACGATGCTTCTTTCGCCTACTCGCCCACAAAAGGGGTGGATTCCACAAGAAAATTCCTTGCCGATCGCCTAAACAAACGCGGTAAGGTTCAGATTACGCCGGAAGATATAATTTTCTTCAACGGTTTGGGCGATGCCATTGCCCGCGCCTACAGCTCCATCCAGGTTGATGCTCGTATGATCATGCCGGAACCGACTTATTCCACGCACTTTATGGCGGAGGTTCTGCACGCTTCCTTCCCGCCCAATACTTACCGGTTGAATCCTTATAACGGATGGCATCCGGATATGCGCGAACTGGAACAGAAAGTCAGAAGCCACAAGGCTATTGTGGGAATTCTGGTGATCAATCCCGACAACCCGACCGGTTTTGTTTATCCCGAGGAGACGCTCCGAAATATCGTGCGCATCGCCAAAGAAAACGATCTGTTCGTCGTTTTTGACGAAACGTACATTAATATTGTCTATAACGGCAAGAAGACCGTGCCGCTTTCCGATATTGTCGGTGATGTTCCGGCCATCAGCATGAAGGGGATTTCCAAGGAACTGCCCTGGCCCGGCTCGCGGTGCGGCTGGATGGAAGTTTACAATGCCGGCAAAGATCCGATCTTTGACCGCTTCATCAATACCATCCTGCACCAGAAAATGTCGGAGGTCTGTTCGACAACCCTGCCGCAACTGGCGATTCCTAAAATTATGACGCATCCCGAATATTATAATTATCTGGATGAACGCAAAAGACACTATGAAAAACTTTCGAATATCGCCTATAATATTTTAAAGGATGTTCCCTGCCTGATGGTGAACAAGACCGACGGCGCTTTTTATATGACAATCGTGTTCAACGAATCCGGTCTCAACACCAACCAAAAGCTTCATATAAAAAATAGAGAGATCAGAGAATTCGTCGAAAATCTCGTCAAGGAACCCATCGAACACGACAAGAGATTTGTTTATTATCTGCTGGCGGCGACGGGGATCTGTGTTGTTCCGCTGACATCGTTCTTTACACCGCTTTTAGGCTTCCGCATGACGCTTCTGGACAAGGACGAAGCAGAATTCGAACAAACGATAAGAACCATCGCCGAGAAATTTACGGAATACATTAATTCCTCCAGCAAGAGCATACAGACCGCCATCAATTTATCTTAACGAAACGCCTTCATCAGGCATGCAGTTTTTTTCATCATGATTATTGAAAAATTAACTGCACAAATCAAGTCGCATAAAACAAATGGAGAAACGTCAATGAAAAAACGGATCCCGATCCGCCCGGTTGTTTTTCTTTTCTTGTTGATTGGCCTTGCCCTACCGGCGCAGGTGTATGCCGAATCCTGTGAAAAGGTTGTCCATGCGGTCAATATTCGGCTCTCATCTGGAATCAACGAGCCGGAGCTGATCGAAATACTGCGCAGTCTGAACCAGACAAACAACAAAAAGCTGCCTTCCAAATTTGTGAACAAGAACGAGGCCCGGTTGCGAGGATGGAAACCGGGACGGGATCTTTGGTCTGTGGGTTCCCTAAGAGGCGCCAGCATGGGCGGTGACCATTTCAGGAACATGGAGGGCCGGTTGCCGAATAATAAATGGCGTGAGGCTGATCTCGATTACAAGGGTGGGCACCGGGGCGCCAAGCGCCTGATCTTTTCCCGGGATGGTGAGCGATATGTTACAGTGAATCACTACAAAACATTTACGGAGGTGCCGGCATGTCGATAAAACGTTGCACATTCAATGGAGACAAAATCCGTTCACTGGATGATTTCTATGATTGCATCTCGACCCTCAAGGATATGCCGAAGCACTTCGGACGCAATCTCGACGCGCTCTGGGATGCCCTTTCCACAGATGTCGCAGGCCCATTCGAGATCATCTGGAAAAACGCGGATGCTTCCAGGAAGTTGATGGGCAAGGATTTTAACCGGGTCGTAAAGCTGCTGCGGGATCTGGAAGAAGAGCGGGACGATTTTAAACTGAAGATTGATCTTTAATACAGGGCAGCCATTGATTAATCAGGCCGCGCGATGCTCCCGGCCGGACTTCTCCAGATAGTATTCATAATGACCATTGTAAATACGCATTTCGCCATGATCAATTTCGAAGACGCGGTTGATGAGACAACGCAGAAAGTGGCGGTCATGGCTGACGAGCACAACCGTGCCGGTAAAGTTTTGCAGCGCGGCAAGGAGTGTTTCACGTGACTGGATATCGAGATGGTTGGTCGGTTCATCAAGAATCAGCAAGTTGATCGGCTGGACGAGCATCGTCGCCAGAACCACCCTGCTCTTTTCACCGCCGGATAATTTGTCTATCCGTTTGTAAATATCATCACCCTGAAACAAAAAGGCGGCGCAGAGATTGCGCAATGTGCCGAGATGCGCCGTGGGCATGGAATCCTGTATGGTATCCAGCACGGTCTTTCGCGGATCAAGAATATCCATGGCATGCTGGCTGAAATAGCCTGGATAAACGTTGGCGCCCAGATTCATGCTCCCGGTTGAAGGCTCGGCCTGACCCGCCAGCACTTTCAAGAATGTGGACTTGCCGGCGCCGTTGACACCGACCACGGCGATCTTTTCCTGACGCCGGATAACACCGGTGATGCCGCCAAAGACGGATTTTTCGCCTCCGTCGGGACGGGGCCAGACTTTGCCCAACCCATCGAGTTTGACCACATCATCACCGCTGCGTGGCGGCTCGGCAAAATCAAACTTCATGGTCCGCTGTTCGGCGGGGATTTCGATGCGCTCAATCTTATCGATCTTTTTGATTCGTGACTGCACCTGAGAAGCATGGGATGCCCGCGCCGCGAAACGGGCGATGAAATCTTCTTCCTTGGATAACATTTCCTGCTGACGGCGGTAGCTGGCCAGAAGCTGCTCACACCGGATCTCCCGTTCACGCAGGTAAAAATCATAATTGCCGCTGTAAGTGGTAATCGTGCGGTTAGCGACCTCCACAATGCGGTTCACCACGCGGTTCATAAATTCGCGGTCATGGCTGGTCATTAAAAGTGCGCCCTTGAATGAACCGGACAGCCACTCTTCCAGCCAGATGATCGATTCCACATCGAGATGGTTCGTGGGTTCATCCAGTAGTAGCACATCGGGATTGATCGAAAGGATTTTGGCCAGCGCAATGCGCATTTTCCAGCCACCGCTGAACGTTTCCACCGGGTGATTGTAATCATCCGGCCCGATACCCAGACCGGTCAAAATAATTTGCGCACGGCTTTCCAGATCGTAGCCGCCGCGATGTTCGAACTCGGCCTGTATGTTGCCATAGCGCGTAAGCAGATCGGCCATTTCATCTTCTTCCAAAGGCTCGCACATGGCCGCTTCCATTTCCTGAATCTGTTGGCCGAGCCTTGTTACATCCCCGGAGGCGGACATGACCTCCTGAAGCGCCGAACGGCCGGACATGGCGCCGACATCCTGAGAAAAATAGCCGCAAACGACATTGCGCGCTTTCGTGATTTCTCCGGTATCGAACTCTTCTTCGCCCATGATCAGACGGAAGATACTGGTTTTACCCGCACCGTTAGGCCCGACTAAACCGCTGCGGCTGCCGGGCAATATCTGAAAACTGGCATCCCGAAACAGGATTTGCGGACCATGCTGTTTGGAAATGCCGCTGAAATGAATCATAGATCGTTACCCCTCGTTAAGGTGGCGAACTGGTAGCATAACAATGATGTTGCTACAAGATGATTTGGTATTGAAACAAAAAGAGCAGAAGGTTTTGTAAAACACCCGTCTGCTCTTTTCGGTAATTCTATTTTTCAGATAATCTTAGTATCTTCCACCGCCGCCGCCGCGATTGCCACCGCCACCGCCACGGTTTCCACCGCCACGGAATCCGCCACCACCGCCGGGACGTCCGCCGCCTCTATGTCCTCCGCCACCGGCGCCGAATTCTTTCTTCGGCCGGGCTTCGTTGACGGTAATGGTCTTTCCGTCCAGTGTGCCGCCATTGAATTTTTTAACCGCTTCCGCCGCGCCTTCTTCCGTTTTCATTTCGACAAACCCAAATCCCTTGGATTGGCCTGAAAATTTATCCTTGATAATGGTTGCTGACTCGACTTCTCCGGCTTCGGAAAAATTTGATTTGAGATCTTCGTCGCTGATTTTATACGACAGATTGCCGACATACAGGTTTTTATTCATATTTATCCCCTTTCTTTAGTGATTTTTTTAATCTTCATTCCCCGTTGGGTTTTACAAAGCATCAAAATCACCCCCATCCGTCTCCTGGTTGAGAAGGAAGGAAAAAGT
>CAZIJZ010000092.1:0-5297 GCA_964539765.1 uncultured Smithella sp. | reverse complement strand
TTAATGAATATTTCCTTGACATACAAAACAGAAAGTTCTTATACTCCGCCACACAGTATCTTATCAAAAAACACCAAAAAAACTTTAAAGAACGGAGGCAATGATTATGGCAGAAAAGAAAGGGTTGAGTAAACCGGTAAAATTGAAGGAGGATCTGGCAGAACTTCTGGGAGCTAAAGCGCTTCCCCGAACGGAGATAACCAAGAAACTTTGGGACTATATCAAAGCCAACAAACTACAGACAACGAAAGTCAACGGCAAACCGGAAAACGCCGGTAAAAACATTGTCGCAGACGCCAAACTGATCAAGATCTTCAACAACACCAAGGTTAAAACATCAAGCGGTAAAGTCGTAGATTTCACAAAAATGAAAGAAGGACAAACGATTGACATGATGCAGATTGCCTCTGTGGTCAGCGCCAATATCGAGTAAAAAGCAAGATTAAAATCGGACAGACAGGTCGAATCCTGCCTGTCCGATTTTTTTATCGGTTTTCGCATCGCATAACGATTATTCTTCAGCGCTTCCTAGAATTTTTCACAGCAAGTTTCATTTCAGACTCAATTTCGCATTATTGTTTTTACAAAAAATGCTGTATATGCTTGACGGGTAATTTGAATTTTGCGGTAAACTACACAGGAAAAGCTGAGCATGGACAAAAAAGCCATTTTATGGCCGGCGATCATATCCGTTGTCATACACATGACACTGCTCGCTGTTGCGGGGATGATTAACCTGAACGATAAAATCAAGCCGGTGGACATTCTTTCGGTAAGCATCCAGGACCCGGAACCGGAAGAAAAACCGCCTCTCCCCAAGGATAAAAATTTGAAACAAAAAGAAAGTCCCGCCAAATCGCAGGAAAAACAAGGCGGTAACGTTCATGATGACAGCTGGCGCGAAGATACTATTGATCTGGGCAGCCTCAACGTAAAGTACATTCACTATCTGACCAGGATAAAAGACAAGATGCTCCGGATCTGGAAATATCCGCAAAGATCTTTTGAGAAAAATGAAGAGGGGGATGTTGTTGTCAAAATGTCCATCGATGCGGACGGCAGCCTTGCCGGGGCAACGCTTCTATCATCATCCGGCTCAGCAGATCTTGATAACGGAGCCTTGAGTGTTGTCCGGAATGCGGCCCCTTACGAACCATTGCCCGTTTCTTACAAACTGTCACGCCTCCACATTGTTGCTTCCTTCAACTACAAAATCATGGATTAGATTTCACCTGTTGCATGAAATCGCGAAACTGTTTATTGCCGGGTACCGGAATTTCTGATTTTTATTTCCTCAATATTCATATTAGCCTGTTTAAGCAGCTCAAGAAACTCAACCTGACGCGATTCCGGCATAGACTGAATATCCCCTAATTGGTTATTGATATGATCAATTTTCGCTTTCAGATCGGCAAGCAATGGAGTCAGATCAATCGCTTTCGGAGCGATCTGCGGACGCTTTAATTCTTCCAGTGGAACGCCGGCTTTAACCGTAATTTCTTCCAGATACTCGGGAATGGTGACATGAAATCCAAGTTTCTCCCGGATTAACGCAGCCAGGGTATCCTGAGCGTCGGATTCGCCGTGCACTAAAAACACCGGCATTTTTTTATTCTGAAAATGTCCCAGCCAGTCCAGAAGCTGACGTTGCCCGGCGTGTGCGGAAAAACCGCCGATGGTCCATATTCTGGCCTTGACGGCGATGTCTTCATTGAAAATGCGGATTTTTTTCGCGCCTTCGATGATTTTTCGACCGGGGGTTCCCTGCGCCTGAAAACCAACGAACACAACACTTGCGCCGGGTCGCCACAAATTATGCCGCAGATGGTGTCTGATTCTTCCGGCGTTGCACATGCCCGAGGCGGAAATAACAATGGCCGACCCTTCCATTTCGTTGATTCTCATCGATTGCTCTGTCGATGAAGAAAACTTTAGCTGCGGCAGATCCAACGGATCTTCACCTTTTTTCAGTATTTTCTGTGTATCCGTATCCAGGTATGCGTGGTATCGCCGAAATATCTCTGTGGATTTGATGGCCAGTGGACTGTCGAGATATACCGGCATATCCTTGGGCAGTTTCCCCTTGATGTTCAGTAGATAAAGAGAATAAAGCATCTCTTGCGTTCTCTCGACGGCAAAAGCGGGAATGATGATTTTTTCGCCCCTGGAATAGCTGTACTGAATGGCCTCGGCCATTTCATTGAGACTGTCCTCTTCGCCTTTGTGATCGCGATCACCGTACGTCGATTCCATAAAAAGACAGTCCGCATCACTGATTATCGCGGGATCCTCCATGAGCAACTGATGGCGGCGGCCGATATCGCCGGAGAAAACCAGCTTTGTGGACGTGCCGTTTTCCTCAATGAATAATTCCAATATAGCCGCGCCCAATATATGGCCGGCATCCTGAAAATTAACCTTGATGCCATTGGCGGGAGTGAAAACGTCATTGTATCGTTTTGTTTTAATCAGAGGAGCAACCGCTTCGGCGTCCTTTGTAGCATAAAGCGGCTCGCTTTTCTCAGTCTTGCCGAAACGCAGCATTCTTCTCGTTTTCGACTTCGCATCCGTTTCCTGAATATGGGCACTGTCCAGAAGCAGTATCTTGATCAGTTCTCCCGTCGGTTCCGTCGCGTAAACAGGCCCCTTGAATCCGTTCTGCACCATGCGAGGCAATAATCCGGAATGATCAATGTGGGCATGGGTAATCAGGAAGAAATCAATCTTTGCCGGATCATATGCATCTATTTCCCAGTTTCGCTTTTCCATGTCTGATCCGCCTTGATGCATTCCGCAATCAACAGCGAATCTTGCTTGATCGGTTTCAATAATAAAACAGGATCCGGTGACTTCTCTGGCCGCTCCGAGAAATTTAATTTTCATAAGAAATCCTTTGGGGCTGTCTTGTATGTCGCAATATTAAGGAATGGTAAAAATTTTAGAGAACGAGCACACCAATGTATGTCCTGATTAAATTAGGATATAAACATTTTGTGAAAATCGCCGTCAATATTACCGCTGGTTTTCCTGCCTGATCAAAAATCAGGCTTTGCTTGCCTTCTTCAACTTCTTGGCTTCTTTTTTTTCTTTGACGGATTTAACCGGTTTCTTCTTGGCGTCTTTTTTCCCTTTGTCCATTGATTTACTCATCGTTTGTCCTCCAAATATTAATTTCAGTTTCCGTAAAAATGACATCTCTGAATATTCGCTCCCCATGAATATAATCGAAGGAATGTGTTTCGTCAAACATAAAAATGCAAAATTCTTTTTATTGACAATGCTTTGGCGATTAACGTAGATTTATATTGACTAAAGTGAGAACGTCATGTCCGCAAATAATAACATTCAACCGGTGATCGCTGCGGGGAACCTGAAAAAAACTTTTGGTTCTTTTACGGCGGTAAATGATATTTCTTTCAGGGTTGATAAAGGCACATGTTTCGGCATTCTGGGACCGAACGGCGCGGGGAAGACCTCCACCATCAAAATGATTTATGGTTTTTCGCCGATTACATCCGGCAATATTTTTGTTTTCGGGCTGGACATCAAAAAACAATACCGGAAAATCAAAGCCCGTATCGGTGTCTGTCAGCAGGACAATACGCTTGATCCCGATCTGACCGTCATGCAGAATTTTGAAGTTTTTGCCCGTTACTTCAGCATTGATAAAAAGACAGCCATCGAACGGGCTTCATCCCTGTTAAAATATTTTGCTCTGGAACAGCGCCGGGACGCCCGCGCCACGGAACTCTCCGGCGGCATGGTGCGCCGGTTGGTCATCGCCCGTGCCCTGATCAATCAACCCGAACTGATCATCCTCGATGAACCGACAACGGGTCTCGATCCGCAATCGCGCCATCAGCTCTGGGAGCGCCTGGAGAATTTAAAAAAGGAGGGCATCACTATTTTATTGACCACGCATTACATGGATGAGGCGGCGCGTCTCTGCGATGATCTGGTGATTATGGATCACGGGAAAATTCTGGCGCAGGGCTCGCCGCAATCGCTGATCAGCGAATACACGGGGGGAAGTATTATTGAAATTGCCGAACCGGACGATGATTTACGAGCATTTTCCCGCGAAAAGCAGGAAAGGCTGGAGGATCTGGGACATCGCCTGATTATTTACGCGGGCAATGGGCATGAACTTTACCGGGAAATCTGCGAACGCTTTAATCACAAGAGTTGTGTACTGCGTTCGACGACGCTGGAAGATGTTTTTCTGAAATTAACCGGCAGGGAGCTGCGGGAATGAATTTTAATATTTCCGCCCGATTCATGCGAGTCTGGCATCGCAACCTGACGGTTTATCGGGAAAGCTGGAAAGTCAATTTCCTGCCGCCGCTGCTGGAACCCGTTTTCTATCTGCTGGCATTCGGAATCGGTTTCAGCGGCATGATTGAGTCCGTCCGGTACGCTTCCCGTGAAATCTCTTACGTGCAATTCATCGCGCCCTCCCTTGTTGCGATCAATATGATGAACAATGCCTTTTTTGAAAATACGTACGGCTCTTTTGTGCGGATGTATTATCAGAAAACCTTTGACGCCATGATGGCCACTCCGCTCAATGCCGAAGAAATTATCACCGGTGAAATAGTCTGGGGTGCAACCAAATCAGTCATCGGAACAGTCATTATGCTGGTCGTAATCAGTTTCTTTGGTTTGATCAGTTATCCGGCGGGACTTTTAATAGTGCTCGTCGCCTTTCTGGGGGGCTTCGCCTTCGCTTCGCTGGCGATCCTCTTCACCGCCCTGGTGCAAAGGATAGAACTTTTTAACTTGCCGGTTTTTTTATTCATTACTCCCATGTTTCTTTTCAGCGGCACTTTTTTCCCGATTACCGGACTGCCTCAATGGGCGCAATATTTTGCCCTCGTCCTGCCGCTTACGCATCTGGTAAATCTGACACGTGCATTGAGTATGGGCATTTTCAATCCAGAGGCTTTGATCGGTATTTGCTATCTTCTTGTTTTCTGCCTTCTGATGTTTCCCCTGTCCGTTTTTATAATGCGTAAAAGGATGATCAAATAAGGGGCAATGCTGCGGGGAAAAATTTCTTGACTATCAATCCTCAATGTGAATAAATAAATGCAGAGCGAGATAAAGTGTTTTCTATTATAAAATATTTAATTTTTAATGGATGAAACACAGCCACCATGCTCCTTGGAGTTGAGGTGGTTTTTTGCTTTGAGCTGTAAACAGCTTTTCAAAAAGCGCTAGAGGTAAGGCATACAAGGCCCTCACTTTTTCCTTCCTTCTCAACCAGGAGACGGATGGGGGTGATTTTGATGCTTTGT
>CAZIJZ010000091.1:0-5310 GCA_964539765.1 uncultured Smithella sp. | reverse complement strand
ATTCCCATGACCGCCATGCCTTGAACCGTTGCTTTAAATGTCGATTTTTCCACCGAGGCAAAAGCTCCGCACAAGGCGGAAGCCGTGCAACCCAGCCCGGTTACTCTGGACATCAGCGGATGACCGTTTTTTATCTTCAATGTTGTCTCATGATCGATAACGTAATCTGTTTCGCCGCTGACACAGACGACGCATTCATGGATTTTACTTAATTTCGATGCCGTATCAATGGCCTGTTCCGAGGAAGAGGCGCTGTCCACACCCTTCGTTTTTGACTGGTCATCATCAAGAGCCATGATTTCCGAAGCGTTACCCCTGATGATCGAAGGCGGTTCCTTCGCCATTAAGGCTCTCGCCGTATTTGTACGGTAGGTGGTCGCTCCGGCGCCAACCGGATCCAGAATCACAGGGATGCCTTTTTTTCGGGCCTGACGCGCGGCCTTGAACATCGAGTTTATCCAGCTTTCACTCAAGGTTCCGATATTGATAACCAGAGCTGAGGCGATATCCACCATTTCCTCAACTTCCTCTTGCGCATGCGCCATGACCGGTGAGGCACCGATCGCCAAAAGCGCGTTGGCTGTATTGTTCATGACCACATAGTTGGTTATGTTATGCACGACCGGCGCTTGGGAACGAATCAATTTGATGGACTTGAATATATCGCTCGCTGTGACTTTCATTTCGAACAACTCCTTGTCTTCTAGCTTAACATAATAATATATTTTCAAAGGTCCGCTTCCCTGCAAAAGCCAGGTTTGGGGGAATGATGGAGCCAGCAAACTTCAGCACACTTTGTTTCTGAAGACGGGGGCTCATCATAATTTCCAATTCCGCTGCGCCTCGCTTTCGGAATTGGAGCGTCACTAATAATGAGATGAAGGCTTGGCCTTGCCTTTAAAGATGCGATAAACAAAAATGGTATAAGCAATCACAACCGGCATTCCAACAAGAGCAATAACGCTCATGACTTGGAGTGTGAGCAAGCTGGTGGAACTGTTATAAATTGTCAAGCTCAAACTTTGATCATTGCTGGCTTTGATCAGATTGGGAAAATGAACCGCGGCTACGGCCAGCCAGAGCCCGATAAAAGCGAATGACGATTCCCAGAAAGGAGCGGAATCGTTTTTATGCCTGATGGAAAAGAAAATTGACGAAAGCCAAAGCACGGTGCACAAAAAGGCCAGATAGAACAACCAGTTTGTCGTGATATCCGGGAAGGTAAACGCGATCGTTCCAAAATAAATGATGGTTGTAATCAGATTTAACCACATCAGAACGCTGACCACACGAAAGGCTCTTTCCTGCAACCCGTCTTCCGTTTTCATCAGGGCGTAAGATGCGCCCTGCAACAAAACAGCGGCAAAACCCGTAATGCCGAATATCAGCGGCACCGGCCGCAGCAGGGTAAAAAAGTTTCCGGTAAATTCCATCCTGTTATCCAACGGCACGCCGTAAACAACATTGCCCAGCGCCACACCAAATAACAAAGCCGCCAACGCGCTGCCGGCAATAAAAGCCTTTTCCCAGATTAATGCCCGCGCCTCATCATTCGCGCGAAACTCCATCGAAACGGCCCGGAAAATCAGCGCGAACAGCACCAGCATCATGGCCAGATAAAATCCGGAAAAGGCCGTCGCGTAAGCGTGAGGAAAGGCCGCGAATAACGCGCCACCGCCGGTAATCAACCAGACTTCATTACCGTCCCAGACCGGACCGATGGAATTGATTAAAATATCCTTCTCTTCTTTGGTCTTGCCGAGAAAAGGAAGAAGCGCTCCAATGCCCAGATCAAATCCATCCAAAAGAGAATACCCCATAAGAAGTACCAATATTAGAACAAACCAGAGTTCCTGATAGTATAGAATATTGTCCATTTATTTTACCTCCAGAATAATTCCCGTTCTCATAATTGTAATTAAGCTGCCGGTCCCTTCTGAACTATATTTATGGAAAGTTTGATAAACATCACGGCCAAAAGCAGATAAATAAGAAAAAACATGATCAGGCTGAACGTTATTTCTCCCGCAGATACGACGACGGACGCGGCATCGGAAGTTTTCATCAGCTTATAGATGATCCACGGCTGGCGTCCCACTTCCGCCGCTATCCAGCCTGTTTCATGAGCGATATGCGGCAGCGGTATCAGAAAAGGCAAAATGAAAAGGTACCACTTATTGTCATAAAGCCTGCCCTGCCATAACAGATACACCCCCAGCAATCCCAAAGCGATCATGGCAACTCCGGCACCCACCATGATGTGATAAACCTGAAACACAAAATTCACCGGAGGCCAGTCTTCTTTCGGATAATCGTTCAATCCTTTTATTTCCGAGTTCCAGTCGAAGTTGTACAAGAAACTCAAACCTTTAGGAATGTAAATTCCATAGGTCTTCTGGTTTTGTTCATCAACATAACCCAGAGCATAGATGGGAGCTCCCCTGGTTGTGTCAAAGTGCCCTTCCATCGCCGCGGCCTTTTCCGGCTGCATGTTGATGACTTCAATCGCATGAACATGTCCTGTTGCCAGTTGCAGAAGTGGTGTGAGCGCAAAAAGAATTATGCCGATTTTAAGCATTGTTCTGGCTGTCTGGCCGTGCAGGCTTTTTCTTACGTAATATCCGGCAATGCCCGCCACCATGACCGCGCTTGTTATCCATGAAGCAATAATTGTGTGATGAAATCTGATAATCGTCGAAGGATTAAAAACGGCAGCGTTAAAATCACCAAGCACAATCTTCCCCGCTTCATTTATTGTGTAACCAGCAGGCGTCTGCATCCAGGAATTGGCAACAACGATCCAGAAGGCGGAAAGATGGCCGCCGATAAAAACCATCAGAGCGGACAGCCAGTAAACTCCGGGAGAAACTTTGCTGCGGCCGAAAAGAAGCACTCCCAGAAAAACCGATTCCAAAAAAAACGCTAATACTCCCTCTGCGGCAAGGATCGGTCCGAAAATGTCCCCAACCGCGCGGGAATATCCCGACCAGTTGGTGCCAAACGAAAACTCCATGACGATCCCCGTTGCGGCGCCGACAACAAAAATCAACGCCAGAAGCTTGACCAAAAAATCCGTTATTTTTTTATAGGTCTCGTCTTTTTTAATCAAATAAAGCGTTTCGGATATCAAGATGATCAGGGCGGTGCCCAGGGTCATGGCCGGAAAGAGAAAATGAAAACATATGGTAAAGGCAAATTGCAGGCGGGCAAGGAGTAATGCGCTCATAAATACCTCCATTTGTTATACCAATTCGCTTGTAAGTTACCGCCTTGCAGGCGGTAATTACCGGCAAGGTAAAATTTATTTATTATGCGCTCCCCTGCGGGATGCGCACCCCGGTCTTCGGCTAACTTTGTTGGCAGCGTCGTTATCCTTTGAATCAAAGTGGTATAAAATACTAGCGAATTGAATAATACTTTTCAACAACTTATTTTTCGCTGTTAATTAAATAGTTAATATATTATCATTCGCAAATATATAATTAAATTTAAAACTCAGGAGGTCTGCCATGAAAAGAACAATCTTAATTTCAAAGCTGATTTGGGGAGCGCTACTCCTTGCATTAACTATCCTCAGTTTTTCTCCGCAAATCTCTTATGCCGACGCGCCCAAGGATGTAACCATTAAATATGATTCCGGTTCGCAAACTCTTTCTGTAACCATAACGCACAAATCTACTTTTACCGGAATGCATCACATTAAAACCGTGGAAATAAAGAAAAACAACGCCGTTGTCAGCACAACCAATTATGACACTCAACCCAAGGATGTGCCTTTTACCTATACCTACAAAGTGGAAGCCGTCAAAGGAGATAAACTCGAAGTAAATGTGGCCTGTAATTTGTCAGGAAGCAAAACGGCAACATTGTCGGTGCCTGCAGCAGGAAATGCCGGAAAATAATTACGACATCATTATTTCCGGCGGCACGCTTTTAACGATGTCCGCCGGAATGGAAATTATCGAAGATGGTTTTGTCGGCATCAAAGACAGCATCATCACTGAAATCGGTCCGCAAAGAGAGAATGGGGCAACTGCCGTCCGGGCGCGAGAAACCATAGACGCCAGCGGCTGCATTGTGATGCCCGGCCTTGTGAACACGCATACGCATCTGCCGATGATTTGTTTCCGGGGCATGGCGGATGATCTGCCGCTCATGGAGTGGCTGACAAAAAACATCTGGCCGGCAGAACAGCGATTCGTCAGCAAAAAAATGGTTTACGATGGCGCGACGCTGGCCATGGCGGAGATGATTCTATCCGGCACGACAACCTTCTGCGACGGATATTTCTTTGAAGACAGCATCGCTCAGGCGGTAACCCAGACCGGAATGCGCGCCGTCGTCGCACAGGGTTTTGCCGATTTTGTCATGCCGGATGAAGCTGCGGCACATAAAATGATGGCAGCGGCCGACCGATTTGTAAAAAAATGGGCTCCTCATGCGCCGCTCATTACACCGGCGTATTTCTGTCATTCTCCTTATACCTGTTCTCCGGAAACACTTGTCCGTGTCAAGAAAGCTTCTCGCGATGCAGGCATTCTGTATCTGATACACTTGCTGGAAAACAAAGACGAGACGGACGTCATTCTGAAACGCTACGGCAAAGAACCGGTGCAACATCTACGGGAACTGGGTGTTCTGGATGAACAAACCATTGCGGTTCACTGCAACTGGCTAACCACCGAAGACATCCGGATTTTTGCCGATTACGGCGTGAAGGTTTCGCATAATCCGGAAAGTTCCATGAAGCTCGCAGCCGGCATAGCGCCGATTCCCGAAATGCTGAAAAGCGGGATCGATGTCGGAATAGGAACGGACGGCTGCGCCAGCAACAATGATCTGGATTTATTTCGGGAAATGGATACGGCAGCAAAGGTTCACAAGGTCAAATCCCTCGACCCGACCGTCATGGATGCTGCAACTGTTTGTCGAATGGCCACCATCGGCAGCGCGAAAGTTCTGGGAATGAACAGGCTGACTGGCTCTCTTGAAAAAGGGAAAAAAGCTGATATCATTTTAGTGGACATGAATCAACCGCATCTGACGCCGATTTATAATTATTATTCGCAGCTGGTTTATGCCTCCAGGGGAGCTGATGTCAAAACCAGCATTATCAACGGCAAAAGCATCATGAAGGACAGATGTCTGCTGACGATCGATCTGCAAGCCGCGATGAAGAATGTTCGCGCCGTTGCCGCCGAGATTATGAACCGGAACTTACGTTAATATTTCCACATTCAGCGATAATCAAATTTCCCGATAAAATATAATTGACATATGAATAGATTTTCTTTATATTCTGGCAGTTTA
>CAZIJZ010000090.1:0-5601 GCA_964539765.1 uncultured Smithella sp. | reverse complement strand
TATCGGAAGTTCCCAGACGGTCAACGATGATGATGTTGTCAATGCCTTCCTGGTTGAGTTTCCAGACAAAAGCGCTGCCGATAAATCCGGCGCCACCTGTGACGATAATCATTTGCTTAACTCCTTTATTCCATTTCTAAATCAAGCGCTATCTTTGTTGGCGTCGTCGTCGGCTTCCTCAACGTATGTACAATACGCCTCGTCGCCTCCTCCTAGCCGCCGCGATATCATCATTGATTTAAAAACGGAATCGTTTTTTAAAGGCGATGGTCTTAATTAATACTGAAAAGAAATACTGTCAATACCAATGTTTTTATTGAATATGCGGATATTCGTCGCCGATTGTCAGGACGCGGCAGGGGGTTTCTCCTCTGATCATCATAAAATTCAATTGTCGTCCTGTAATGCCGCCCGATCCCCGGTGCGAGAAAAATAAGTCCTGGCGGCAGAACGTGCATAAGTGCGAGAGATCTATGTTATCGTCGGGGATGCCGCAATGGATCAACTGCCTGCGGTTGGCTTCCGGCAAATCAACTATCCACTTATTCGGTTTTTCACCGGTGAATAGAAAATTTACGTGGTCTTTCTGGTAACGGAAATTATTCGCTGCCTCTTCGTCCACTTCGAAACAGCATGGGCCGATTGACGGTCCGATGGCCGCCAGAATGTCCTGTGGAGATGAATTGTATCGGTCGTATAAAAGGTTTATGACTTTGGCGCTGATTTCCAGCGCTGTGCTTTTCCATCCGGCGTGAACTGCCGCGATGATTTTTTTTACCCGGTCAACGATAAACACCGGCACACAATCGGCGGTTTTGATGCAGATGGCCAGATTCTGGCGGGTGGTTACAACGGCGTCAAAATTCAGAGCGCCGTCCACAGGAAAATAATCTCCATACGGTTTAATAACAAAAATATCATCGCCATGCACCTGATTCAAGGTAAGAAAATTCTCCAGTGGTATCGAAAAAGCCATCGCCAGACGATTCCAGTTCTGCAAAACCCTGCTTTCCAGATCACCTTCCTTGAAACTGACGTTCAGGGATTTGTAATCGTCTTCCGAGATGCCGCCGATCCTGGTGCAGAAGGCGTGTGTTAAGAAATCGCATCCGCTTAAAAATGAAGATTCAAAATATTCTATGGAATGTTTTTTATTCAGATGAAACATTTACGACTACCTTAATTTATCTTTCCAGTTGGAAGAGACTGAGTTAGCTGTTTTAGGATTACAGCTTAAGCGCAGTTGTTCGCACAAATCCGCCAGATCCTGCGGCATGTCCGCGGTAAATACCACCCGCTCATTTTTTAGCGGATGGATGAAAGAAAGATGTGCCGCGTGCAGTGCCTGCCGGTTAAACTCTTTGATCTTTGCTTTCAGCAGAGGATCTTTAACCGTGTTGATTTTGGCGGAGTTGCCGTAAACGGCATCGCCCACCACCGGATAACCGCGGTCGGAAAGATGCACGCGGATCTGATGCGTGCGTCCGGTTTTAATCTCCACATCCAGAAGCGTTGCCACGCCGAAGCGTTCGCGTACCCGCCAGAGCGTGAGCGCGCCTTTGCCATGCCTGCTTTTGGTGGACATTTTTTTACGGTTGTTAGTATGCCTGCCGACAGGCAAAACTATTTCTCCCGTATTGCCTTTCACGTCTCCCCACACCAGCGCCAGATATTTTTTGTGCACGTCGTGTTTTTCAAACTGCGACGAAAGACTTCGATGCGCGTCATCGGATTTTGCCGCCACAATCAGGCCCGACGTGTCCTTGTCCAGCCGGTGCACAATGCCGGGCCGCAAAACGCCGCCGATACCCGATAAATCGTGGCAATGAAAGAGCAGGGCGTTAACCAGCGTTTTATCAGGATTGCCCGGCGCCGGATGCACCACCAATCCCGCCGGTTTATTGATGACGATAATGGCTTCGTCTTCATAAACAATATCAAGAGGCATTTCCTGCGGAAGTGCCGTTGCTTCGATTGGCGGCTTTTTGGTCAGAGTAATCACATCGCCTTCCTTGAGGTGCTGACTGACTTTGGGAATTTTATCGTTAACCAGCACATCGCCTTCTTCAATGGCGTATTTTACCTGCGAACGGGAAATTTCCGCGTCGCTCTGCGCCAGAAAAATATCCAGCCTCTGCCCGCACTGGTTTTTATCTATCGTAAAAATTATTTTTTCAGATTGTCCAATCAAATCATTACTCCAGCATTGCCTTGATTATGTCATTACCATTTTTAAAATTGTCATACCGGCGAAGGCCGGTATCCAGTTATTATTCAAAAACTTATATATGAAGACCTGACCCCACTGTTACTTTCTCTAATTTCCGCCCGCCCAGCCGGGGCCGGCCCATAAGCCGTAGGTGGGAACGGCGGAGTTTGCGTCCCCATCCAAAAGCCCAGTGGCGAAAGCGGAGGTGATTGGCAGCCTAGGGTAAAGTGCGCGAAAAACATCTGCAATATCACCTAATATGCCTGTGCTTGAATGTTCCAAGCCTTCGGTGCCGATTTCGTATTTTGTTTTTATTGGTTTTGGATCATTAGGATTTTCCCATATTTCTACTGACATATTAATACTCCTTATTTAGGAATTATTTTTCTGCTATTAGCTCGAACCGCTGTCATATTTTTATCCTATAGAAAAACAACGAAGATCTCTTACTTTAATATCAATTAATAATGCGTGATACTTTCTCCGGTATCATTTTGTATATATTTTTATATTTTGGAGGAATACTCCAATTTGTAATCTTTTTTGGCGTACAAGGTAGGTAGAGGCACCACAAAGCATTACCATCTTGTGTAGCATAAATATCTATTGTTAAACCGACAGTAATCATCGCCAACAATCCTCCATCCTGCGAAATAGCCGCTGAGTTAACCGAACCACCTTCTCCCACAAGCCGGTGATTCCCATCCGGCGCATAGAGAAAGCATTTTCCAGCCGAAAGGGATTTTTCATAAATCAGCACAGACCCGTCTTTGCTCAATAGCGGCTTTTGAGGAAAGGTCTCCTCAGGGAATTTATAGGGATTGGTAATCAGCTCTTTACCTTTCATTACGACAACACCATGGATGCCTCTACCCTGACGTTCCAACTCTATCATCTTGTTCCCGAAGGCCGTCTCGTTACCAAACGACGCTAAGCCCTGAAATACGCTCGGACGATCACCATAATAAATGAACCGTTCATCATCGGGAAAATATGTGAGGTAACCCATGTTAAAGTACTCGAAAAAGGTGAGTTGCGTCTGTTTGCCGGTTTCCAGATTGACTTCCCAGGCATCGTAGTCGGCGGCGGGGGTTTTACCTTTTTCTCGGATACGCGCCGCACATGCATAAAGTATCTTTTTCCCGTTATGTGAGAAAGTGGGATAGAGCTTCGCGCCGGAACCGGTGGTGACTTTTTTGTAGTTCTTTCCGTCGGCGTCCATGACGGCTATCTGCATTTCAGAAAGTTCAACATGCCCGTCAACGACCGGCATGACGGAAAATACGATCTTTTTCCCGTCATAGGATTGTTTTGCCATCGTCCAGCGTTCGTTTTTTGGCGATTGGTAAGCAGCTAGTTCGCCGGTTTCCAGATTATAGACCTGAATCTGGCAGCCATCATTTTGGCAGCGGTCGAATACCACCTTCTTTCCGTCATGGGAAAAGCTCAAGTTGTCGATGCTATCTTTTTCTTCAAGCACGGAAAAACAGTTGCCTGTTGATACCGCAAGGATTATGAAAATGAAAATCACAAAGAATTGGCAAGCTAATTTATTTATTTTTGTACTCTTAGAAATTTTCATGCCGCCCTCCTGAAATTTATTTGGCAGATGAAACGCATGATATATAAATACTTTTACTGGATTCCCGCTCGGAGGCGGGAATGACAGTTTTAGGTGGTTATTTGCTTTAAGCCTTCAATGATGAAAACAAATTCATCCTTGGCGACGGTGCGCAAGTCGAAGAGGATTTCGTCTTTATCCACACGGGCGATTACCGGCACGTCGAGCCTGCGCAGTTTTTCTTCCATCTTTGTAGCCGACATTTTTTTGTTTTTGACGGCGACTAAAACGGTCGGAATCTGCTGCATGGGCAAGGAACCGCCGCCGGCTGCCGCGAAATCTTCCCGAAGCGAAAATTTCAGCGAATCGAATTTCTCATTCTGCAATTTTGTGATGAGTTCTTCAGCGCGTTTTTTAACATTAGTGACAGGTTCGGTCAAAGCCTTCAGTGATCTTAATTTTTTTACTGCTTCGGCAGGATTTAGATAATGCATCAGGGTGGCTTCCAGAGCGGCCAGTGTGAATTTGTCAATACGCAGCGCACGATTCAGGGGATTCTTTTTGATTTTTGCCAAAACGTCTTTTTTGCCGACGATGATGCCCGCTTGCGGGCCTCCCAGCAATTTGTCACCGCTGAATGTGACCACATCAACACCGGCGGCCAGTCTTTCACGAATCGTCGGTTCATGCTGAAGACCGTAAATGTCCAAATCGATTAGACAGCCGCTGCCCAGATCGTCCATCACCGGAATGCCGCGATTTTTTCCCAGTTCAACCAGCGATTCAATACTTGCTTCTTCAGTGAAGCCTACAATACGGTAATTGCTGGTGTGCACTTTCATAATGAGACCCGTTTTATCATTGACGGCTTTTTCGTAGTCGCTCAGACGCGTGCGGTTGGTTGTGCCCACTTCGTGAAGTTTGGTCGCGCTTTTGTTCATGATTTCCGGAATGCGAAATTCACCGCCGATTTCGATAAGCTCGCCCCGCGATACGATGGCTTCTTTTTTCTGGGCCAGCGTATTGAGAACCAGTAAAACAGCTGCCGCGTTGTTGTTGACGATCAGAGCGTCTTCGGCTCCCGTAAGCGCGCACAACAGCGAACTGACATGGTCGTAGCGCTGGCCGCGTTCACCTTTGGCTAAATCAAACTCCAGATTGGAATAGCCTTTGCCGACTTCCACAATTCTTTCCAGGGCTTCGGGGCAAAGCGGCGCGCGTCCCAGATTGGTGTGCAGGATGACGCCGGTGGCGTTGACGACGCTGCGCAGACTGTAGCGGTATAACCCTTTAATGGATTTTTCCACTTCCTGAGCAACGGCTGGCGCGTCGGGGCTGAATTCCGCCGGCAGCTTCTTTTTGGCGTTGATAATTTTATCGCGGAGTTCCTGCACAACCTTGCGGCATGTTTCCTTGACGATTTCGTGCGGGGCGAAATCGTAAATGTTTTGCTTCTCGAGAATCAAGATTATTTCATCAATCTTCGGCAGTTGCTTCAACAATTCTTTTTGCTGTTCGTCCATAAAAGTCCTTTGTCGTCATTCCGGCGAAGGCCGGCTATAGTGCCCTTTAGGGTAAATCCAGTTTGTTTTCTCCTGGATGCCGTTCTTCAACGGCATGACAGAGATAGTGTATTATTTTGCCTATCCAATCTTCACCTGCTTGCGGCAGTAATCGCGGAAATTATTTACCGCGATGAAAAATTCCCGCATCATGATCACCCAGAGATAGCGTCCGTACGGCGTCAGATGCAGATACGGCGGAAAATAACGATAAGCCCTGACGATTTCAAAAGCCGCTATTTCCTTCCACATGGTTTTCAAAAATCTGC
>CAZIJZ010000089.1:0-5759 GCA_964539765.1 uncultured Smithella sp. | reverse complement strand
AAGCACCACTGGATATCGCTGTTTCCAATCTTGACAGCGGTTATGCCATGCTGAAATATCTCGCCTTTTGTAACGATCTATCCTTTCACAAAAACCACTTAGAAAACGCTTGGCGTCCATGCAGATAGGCAAATCAATGTAATTTTTTAATTTATCCAATTCGCAAGGATCAATATCAACCATAACCTTTTTTGCACCCCGGCCAAATTTATCTGGCGCATAGCCCGTCAGGGCAAAATCCAGACGTGTGCCGATCATCAGAATCAAATCAGCATTCTGAAGCGCAAAATTAGATCCTCGTGGTGCGATTGAACCGGGTCTGCCGACAAGAAGCGGATAGTTATCCGGCAAAATATCCATAGCCGGCCAAGTTAATAAAACTGGAACATTCAGTGCATCTATCAGCGTGTAAAAATATTCTTGTGCCCCAGACAGACGGATTCCATTACCGGCTAGAATGACCGGCCTTTCTGCAGAATTCAGAAGATCAATAACTTTTATGATTAGATCGTTCAGTTGGTCATCATCTTTTGGAATAACTTCGATTTTTTCTTGGAAGCCTTCCAATTCATCTGGATTAATATCCACCGCCTGGACATCAAGTGGTATGTCTATCCAGACAGGTCCGGGCCTTCCGGACTTTGCGGTATAAACTGCTTTTTCAAGATGATATCGAATGGAGAGAGGGTTAGTAATTGTTACGGCGTATTTTGTAACAGAACTAACAAGCGTTACGATATCTACTTCCTGCATACCCATTTGCCTGACGCCCATGTCTTTCATTAGATCTGATTTTTTAACCTGACCTGAAATAAAGAGACACGGTGTTGAGTCCTGCCATGCTCCAACGACTCCGGTAATTGTATTTGTTCCTCCGGGACCGGTTGTTACCAGAGCCACGCCCAATCCGGAAATTCTTGCATAAGCTTCGGCTGAAATCGCACATGCCTGTTCATGGAGGTTACAGATGTATTTTATGGTTTTGCATTGCCCCAGAGAATCATCCAGGTGCATTGCTCCTCCACCCACAAGGGTAAAAACATGCCTGATGCCCAATCTGGAAATAAAATCAAAAACGTAATCGGAAAGTTTCATTTTCATAATTTATCTGTTTCTTGTCAATTTATTATTTGTTCTAATTATTATTTACGCTTTAATTTATAAAAGATCACGAATAGCTTGAAAACCGTCCAGATGTTGAGTAATAATATTTACTCTTATTGCTGATGAATGTACTTAAACGGTGTAATAGAAAATTCTACAAATTAAATTATTGGTAAATTATTGACATCATCACCTAAATAAAACTTCTGTTAAATCTAATTTTTTTTGCATATCTTTTTCAATGACTTTTTCTGCATCAATGCTTTCACCGGAAATAATTTCAAGTGCAATGCCTGCTTTTGAGCTAAAGGAATGCCCTTTATGCCAATGAAAAAGCCTTTAATTTCATTTCTCTTCTGATGCTGAATTTTATATTTTATCTAATATGTTCAATTCGAATAATTCATAAAATTAAACATTTCGAAGTCTTTTAATAATAGGTTCCTCGCTAGGCAAAATCCTCTTGTTGGTATCACCCATAGATTTTTCAACTAAACGAATCTCACTTACTATTTTATACACGCCGCTAGGTCCCAAAGAGGCAGCATGATCGGATCCCCACATAGCTCTATCTAAAGTAATGTGACGTTCCACAACGCACGCACCCAGTGCAACAGTGGCCACAGTAGATGGTAATCCAGTTTCATGTCCTGAATATCCAACAGGAATACCATACCGCTCTCTTAAATAAGGTATTAAACGTAAATTCAAGTCTGGGTAATCAGCCGGATAAGCACTACAGCAATGAAGTAATATCAAATCTTTTTTGCCCAATACCTCTACAGCATGGTCAAGCTGTTCCAAAGATGACATTCCCGTTGACAGGATTATAGGGCGCTTTTGTTGTCTCGTGTATTTCAGTAAATTATCGTCTGTTAATTTTGCAGAAGGTATTTTAAAACATGGGATATCAAAATTTTGAATAAAATCAACCGAGTCGATATCCCACGCGGAAGCAAACCATACCATATTAAGTTCTCTGCAAAATCTGTCAATTTCTGTGTACTCGTCAATTTCAAATTCCACTTTTTTTCGATAATCGAAATAAGTCATATTGCCCCATGGCGTTTCACGCATCAAATTTCGTTGACTCAATGGGACGCATAATTCAGGATTTCGCTTTTGAAATTTTACCGCATTACATCCTGCGCTTGCGGCAAGTGTAATTAATTTTTTAGCAATATCTATATCACCATTATGATTGATGCCGATTTCTGCAACAATATAGCAAGGATGCCCTTCGCCCACTTTTCTATTTCCAATCACCACCTCTCCCATTTTCTTGCTCCTTATATTGTATTTTTATTTCTGTACCATCCCATGGTCTTTTTTATGGCGGCTGAAAGCATTATGTGCTGATGCAAATTCAGCTCTTCTCTCGCTCTGGTTGTATCTGGCACATAGTAATCCGGTGCTGCGCCGTGAGAAGATTTTTGTTTAATAGATATCGGCAGAGGCGGTGCGGATTGATGTGCGAACTTTTCGGCAAATTTATAAATGGTTATGGGGAGTTCAGATCCCACATTATACGGCCTGCAGGATTTCCCTCTGAATAGTATCGTCCATAACCATACCATAAGATCGGCCATATAAAGATAAGACCGCACATCTTTGCCATCTCCTTTAATCATAATATTTTGTTGACTCAGAACATCATGAATGAAATCACTTGCCGCGAAGCGTCCGTTAAGAGGAAGATAGGGGCCGATAAAAGAAAAACATCGGGCAATTTTTGCTTCAAATTGATTTTCTTCAGTATAGGCTACAGATAATGCTTCCATCATTCGTCTGACGTGATGATAGGTGTCTTTGCTCATAGTTGGATCAATTGAATCCGAAAAATCTTCGGGAATTTTTTTCATTCGGGAAGGCGGGTTGCCGTAAACTGCGCCGGTGCTCACCAGAAGCATTTTTTTAATTTTGGCCTTGACACAAAAATCAAGAACTCGTGTGGTGCCCTTTAACATATCATTAGCCATCGAAACATTTCTCACTTTTTCTTCCGCCGCCTGTTGATAACCGCAGGAGTGAATCAAATATGAAAAAGAACCCTTTGGGAAAACAAAATCTTTAATATCGCCTTTCAGGAATTTAATGGCCTTATGATTATAAAGGTGCGGAGATCTTCTTTTAAATGCCTCCGGATTTCTCGTTAAAACAACAGCCGATGCATTTAATTTCAGTTTATCATTTGCCCAGGCAAAGCTCTCGAGAAGCCAGCAACCGAAAAAACCTGATCCGCCGGTAATAAAAATATTTTTATTACATAATTCTTTCCACAGGCCTTTGGTGTGTAAAAGAATGTGATCCAGGTCTTCTTCCAAAGGATTAGTATTAATTTTTATTTTTCCTTTCAATGTTTCGCTATGTGCACTCTTAAATTCTATTTATTAGAAAATATATTTACCGCTTGTTTTTTAGGAGGAAAAATATCCAAAAAAATTATTTTTTCTTGATTTAAGGTACACTTACATAATTTTAGTTAAAAAAGCAACGGGACATAAACATTTATTTATAAGATTTAATATCTGTTGTTTATGGCTTTCCCATGGGGAGTTTAACTTTGCAGTTACTTTGAGTTGTTAGGAATTGTAGTTTTTATTATATTCGTGTATGTAATACCTGCGTTCCGGTTTTAAAAAGTCCGTTTTTAAAGATTAATAACAAACTCTAAGATAAGGAAATATTATGAAAGTCGTCATTCTGGCAGGTGGTATGGGAGTGAGAATGCGGGAGGAAACCGAGTACCGGCCCAAGCCGATGGTGCTTGTCGGTAGACATCCCATTCTCTGGCATATCATGAAGTCTTACATGCATTTCGGGTTTAATGATTTTATTATCTGCCTCGGCTATAAAGGTGAAATGATCAAAGAATATTTCCTGAATTATGAAGCATTGAACAACGATCTGACTTTAACTTTCGGTAAAAAATGTTCTACACTCATACATAAAAAAAACACCTTTGATGATTTTAAGGTTACTCTTGCCGACACGGGACCGGAAACAATGACCGGAGGCCGCTTGTTAGGAGTGGAAAAATTCATCGACACCGATGATTTTATGCTGACCTACGGCGATGGAGTTTCCAATATTGATATAAGAAAGCTCTGCGAATTCCATAAAAAACATAAGAAGACAGGCACGGTAACCGGAGTACATCCCGATTCCCGTTTTGGCGAACTATACGTAAAAGGAGACACCGTTGAAAGGTTTTCGGAAAAACAGCAGGTAAAGGATGGATTTATCAATGGCGGTTTTTTTGTCTTTAGAAAATCTTTCTTCAAATATTTGAAAAAACACGGCGATTGTTTTCTGGAACAGGAGCCGATGAGAGACCTGACCACAGATAAAGGTCTGTGCGTTTTTAAACACCAGGGTTTCTGGCAGTGTATGGATACGGTTAAAGATGCGAAATATCTTAACGATCTTTGGGAAACAGGCAAGGCGCCGTGGAAGGTCTGGGAATAATGAGGAACGTTTCCAATAGATTCTGGAAAGGGAAAAAAGTTTTTGTAACCGGTCACACCGGTTTTAAAGGGTCGTGGCTTTCCTTCTGGCTTCAGGAAATGGGCGCCCATGTTACCGGCTATGCGCTTAAGCCTCCGACCAGTCCGAATCTTTTTAATCTGCTGAAGCTGAAATCGAAAATCAAATCCGTACATGGCGATATCCGCGATTTGAATTTCCTGAAAAAACATGTCAAAGGCGCGGAAATTGTTTTTCATCTGGCCGCCCAGCCCATCGTTCTTGAATCATATAAAAATCCTGTTGAGACTTATTCCACGAATGTAATTGGAACGATCAATCTGCTGGAGGCGTGCAGGGAGAATGATAATTTAAAGGCAATTGTCAATGTAACGACGGACAAATGTTATGAAAACAGGGAAAATCCCCAAATCGCTTATAAGGAACATGAACCGATGGGCGGATTCGACCCCTATTCCAATTCCAAAGCCTGTTCCGAACTGGTGACGGATTCCTACAGAAAATCATTTTACAGGTCGGGTGAAAAAATCGGCATAGCAACGGCCAGAGCCGGTAACGTTATCGGCGGCGGAGATTTCGCGTCCGACCGGCTTATTCCGGATTGCATCCGCGGAATCATGAAAGGTGAAAAAATAATTGTCCGCAATCCGGATTCCACCAGGCCTTGGCAGCATGTTCTGGAGCCGCTTGCCGGTTATCTGATGCTGGCGGAATCATTGTACAAGTCACCAAAGGAATATTCCGAAGGATGGAATTTCGGACCGAAAGAAAAAGACGCGAAATCCGTCATAAAAATCATTGATGCCTTCTGCCGGTTTTGGGGCAACGATGCTGAATATGAAATTAAAAGAAATCCCAAGGCGCCGCATGAAGCCGGTTATCTGAAGCTTGATTCATCCAACGCGCAGAAGAAACTTTTATGGAAGCCGCGATGGAACAGCGAAATGGCGGTTAAAAAGACGGTGGAATGGTACAAAGGCTATCTGGAAAAAGAAAATCTGGAGAAAATCACATCGGCACAGATTGAGAGCTATAAATGATCTGAAAATAGTATTTACGACTACGAACATTTATGTTCTGTCGTCTTCCCGGCGAAGGCCGGGAACCAGTTCAGAATTCCTGGATGCCGGATCAAGTCCGGCATGAAAAATGTACATTTGATGATGAGG
>CAZIJZ010000088.1:0-5788 GCA_964539765.1 uncultured Smithella sp. | reverse complement strand
CTTGCGCTTCGAACGTCGCTTCGCTCGTTCTTAACGAACCTCACTATCAGTGAGTCTCACTAGATTCCCCGTCACTATAGCTTCTCGGAATGACAAACTAATTTTCAAAAAGCATAATATTCTGGCGGAGAGAGGGGGATTCGAACCCCCGTGGGAGCTTGTGGCCCCCAAATCGATTTCGAGTCGATCCCGTTACGACCACTTCGGTACCTCTCCGCATTTTCATCATGTCGCCGAAGCGGGTGCGGATGTTACCCGCTTTTCCCGAAAAAATCTACTGATAATTTCTCCGCACTCTTCCTTTAATATTCCTTCAGTTATTTTCACCTGATGATTCAACCGTTTATCATCAAAAATATTATACAACGAAACGACAGCGCCACATTTCGGATCACGCGCCCCGAATATCACCCGATCAACCCTCGCGTGAACGATAGCGCCCGCGCACATGATGCAAGGTTCAATGGTTACGTAAAGTTCCGTTCCCGCCAGCCGATAATTACCCAGTTTTTCACCGGCGTGCCGTAAAACCAGCATCTCCGCATGCGCCGACGGATCCTTCATGCCGATAGGAGCATTATGCGCCCGCGCCAGAATATTGCCTTCGCGCACCAGCACCGCACCCACCGGCACTTCGCCGCGCCGGTAGCCGGATTCGGCTTCCTCAAACGCTATTTTCATGAAATCATAATCTGTGGACATGCTTCTTCAATGAACTCCTGACTGTTTTACAACGACGCAGCCAGAACGGCAGCACCGATAGCCCCGTTGACCTGCGCGTAAGGCGACACTTCGATTTTCAGCCCCAGTTTCTTTTCAAGAGCGTGAACAACCCCTGCATTGCGGGCGACTCCACCTGTAATCATCACCGGTTCCTGCAACCCCAGGCGGCCGACCATGGACGAAACCCGTGCAGCAATGGATTCATGAATTCCGGCAATAATATCCTGCCGCTGCTCGCCTTTCGCGATCAGCGAAATGACTTCCGATTCCGCGAATACCGTGCAGAGACTGCTTATTTTGGAGGGCTGTTTCGATTTGATGGACATGGCGCCGAATTCATCCAGATTAACTTCCATGGCCCGGGCCATAACTTCCAAAAAACGCCCTGTTCCGGCGGCGCATTTATCATTCATGACAAAGTTTTTTACCTTTCCTTTGTCGTCCAGAAGAATGGCCTTGCTGTCCTGCCCGCCGATATCAATGATGGAACGGATGTGTGGATTCAAAAAATGAGCGCCGGTGGCGTGGCACATAATTTCCGTGTAGGACTTATCGGCAAACTTCACGCTGTTGCGGCCATAGCCGGTGGAAACAATTTTTTTCACTACATTCTTATCAATGCCCGCTTCCTGCAGAACTTCTTCATAAACCTTAAGACCTGCGGCTTCGGCATTATAGCCGGTGAAGATAACTTTTGATGCAATGATTTTACCATCGGCAAAAATAGCCGCCTTGGCCGTTATGGACCCTATATCAATTCCTGCTGTGATCATAATATCCTTTCTCTACAATCTATTTTTAATTTTAATTTTCTTCCTTTGCCTAGCGTAGGCTAATGGTTTCCAACATTTTTCATTATTGGGCTATGTCCCTATTTTTCCCATTTTCAATCAAGCTTTTCAAAATAAGTTTCTTCTATGATTCCTGTGCCAATTAGCTTTTTACATTCTGATGGCACTGCACTCAAGGCTTTTGTCAGGACATCTTTCATTAATTCAGAATCTTCCGGAAAGCTTGATTTGCCGCGCCATTCATCACTAATTCTTGAGGCGATTGCTTCCGCCCATATATTTGGTGAGTCTTTCATGTTTGACTTGTTCATTATAATTGAAGCTTCGATTCTATGATGACGAATTCACTTGTTTTTGTGTGCAATTCTGCAACATCATCATAATTTAAAAATTTTACACGCTCGTTTATTGATTTAAATGCGCCCAAGGCCATTTTGGTCTGAAATTCCCTTTTCCTAACTTCATTTGCCACAATACAGAAGTTTACGTAGAAATCCTGCAACTCTACAAATTTCAACAACGAATTTTGAATATCAGTGGAATGCTCAATTTCAAAAAGGTTTGCAGGCATCTCCCTTTCATTAAACCACGTGACATCGACAGTTTTTGCTTTTTGTATGATTCTATCATAGCTGAATTTAAAAATTTCAGAGGTTGTTACAATATCAGAAAGCTTTTTTCCCAAATAAAGTTTGTTTTTATCCTGACTTGGAACAAATGTTTTGAATTTTTTAAAATTACCCAATTCTACAAGTAGACCTTGATAATAGGCATGAGAATATTCTTCTTTTTTCTCTTTAGGTTCGTTTTTGCCAGGCAGGATTTCCGGTGGCAGTTTGTCTTTGTAGGTATTTAATGCCCATAATCCTGGCCGTATTTTGAAGAAATAACGTTCATCTTGAACAATGCGGCGAATGCTTGCAAAAGGTGTTTTTGTTTTCCATTCACAACCTTCTAATAATAAAGCATTTTGATTTAAATATGCAAGGGTGGCGAATCCTCCATTATCTTCCATAACTCGAATTACTGCTTCATGTTGTTTCATTCCAAAGAAACCCCCATCGTTAGTCTGTGCAATAGTTTTTTTATAATTGTTCTATTTATCTCTTATTCGCCTCCATAAGTTCAATAAATCCCTCGACCCTGGTTTTAATCTGTCCTTCGGAGTGAGCCCCAGGATCGTTCATGTCACACTGGAGGAGCAGCACCGGATCAATAATGCTCCTTTAACCAATCAGCAAATTCATTCACCGTTAGAATCGATATTCTGCCTAATTGTGATTTTACGGATAAAATATGTATGTCGTCGCTAACCAGAGCGTCAGCTTTGCCCGCCACGGCAAGTTTTAAAAACATCAAATCGTTTGGGTCTTTTATCTCAGGCAACTTTCCGGGCACATTTTTAACCTGCACTGCTTCGGCGTATGGCAGAAACTCCGCCAGAAGTAGTTCTTGTTCATCCTGGCTGAGTTGAAATTTCGGATAGCTGAAAACTCTCATCAATTCGGTTGTTGTGTCGCGGCTTACCAGGGGAATAAAACGCTGTTGCATCCAGGCATGGGCAAGCCAGCTTGCGCTGCCTTTGGGAAAAAGCAGTGCGGATACAATACAATTCGTATCCAGAACAATGCGCGGTTTTTTTATCGTTTCTTTCGCGCCCATGCAATTGCGTCCTTAACATCATCCGATGTAATGCCCAGTTGAGCAAGTTTTGATCGCACGGCGTCAGCCCTCTGAATGCGCAGGGGCGTCAGAATAATCCGGCCATTTTCCGCATTGACTTCATAATAGTCCGCCTCACCGGTGGCCTCGACAATGGCCTTGGGCAAGGTCAATTGATTTTTTGTGGTGCGTTTAGCCAGCATAGCTACCTCCTAAGTAATGAAGTAAGGCAACTACTTTTCCCATAAACAAGGATTTTTGTCAACATTGAAATATCGGGGATGGTTATATTTACTTTTTATTCGCTTCCATCAGTTCAATGAAGCCCTCGACTCTGGTTCTAATCTGTCCTTCGGAGTAAGCCCGCGGATCGTTCATGTCGCACTGGAGGATCAGCACCGGAACGCCCTTGTCCCTCATGATGGCCTCCGCCAGATCGACCATCCCGGCGCTGGAAGGCCTGCATGACATGTTCTCGTGCAAAATGACGCCGTCCAGTTTGTACTCGTCAATCCATTTTTCAAAGTTCTCGATCCGCCTCTCGAGGTTATAGGCATACGGCGTATCCATCATGAGTTTGGCGACATCGCGCAAAGTTTCTTCCATGGTGAGACATTTTTTCTTCACGGGAGCGAATGAATAGGTGTAAGGCTCGAACGCAATGACAACACCGGCTTGCGCAAGGTCATACATGAACCTCATCCGGTACCAGAAAGGTATGCCTTCCCACATCACGCGGAATTTTTCCTTTCCCGCGGGCATGGTTCCCTCGCCCTTTGCAGTAAGGTTTTTTATATCGGCAAGAATTTTTTTGAAAAAATTTATTCCGACTTGAACACCCGGCAGAACCACAAGGGGGAAAAATGCCGCGGATGTTTCGGCTCCACTGTAAGGCGACGGCACCGCCTTTCTATGTTCAAAAATCTCCCGCCACAGGTTGGAAAGTTCCGTTGACCTGTCAAGAACTTTGTACAGCCTTTTCTCATTCATCTTTTTGCCGGTGTGTTTTTCAATAAATACGATCAGGTCGTAAAACTGATCGACCACGTAATCAATATTTCCCTCGAGGGTTTTTTCATCGGTCCCACTCACCCACTTGGGAATATCAAACATGAAAAACGGAACATTCATTTTATCAGCCATAATCTGGAACCATTTCCAGTGCGTATCGCAGATGGCATTGGTGCAGACTACGATATCGGGTTTGCTGATTCCGCCGAGCGTTTTTTTGATCTTGGTATCGTAGGCGCCGATGTTGGTCTTGCAGTAGGAACACAGGTCGCGGGAAAATCCCATGCTCTCGGCATGCTCAATCAGGCGAAGGGACTGTTTGCGGGCGGCGGCCACGGTCGCCATATTTTCAGGATGATCAGGGAAAATATCATAGATCCACATCATTTCTATCGGGAAGGCGGCGCAGGTCCATGCCGTTTTTTTCCAGGGCAGAGCACTGTATATTGACCCCATGGTAAACCACCACAGCATCGGCCACTTCAGGTCCTTCGCGTGAGGCAGGGTTTTCAGCTTTACTTTTTCGGCGTCATTGCCGGGATTTTTTATTTTATCCATTATTCCCTTCCTCCATCATCTCCACAAAGGCCATGAGTCTGTTCGCAAGCTGCTGGTCAGCGGCGGGAGAGAAGTCTCTTTCCAAATGGATGACCTTGTAGCCATTAGATTTCAGGTCATTATTGACGGGCACGGAATCATAGGCATAAGGCTCGCAGAATTTCACGTTTTGCGAAAGAACGCCGTCAACCTTTGTCTCCCCGAGTGCTTTATAAAGAAAATCCAGCCTCTTTTGAATGGTCGGCCTTGTCGCAGGCTTGGGGATATTCATGTAATATTCCAAGAGCGATTCAAGCGGATCGCTTTTGTCGGGTATCAGCGTCGCGAAAAATCTTTCTCCAACGGAAAGATCATCACGGACGATTCTGATTCCGCAATCGTCCAGCGTGTCCATCCATTCCACATACGTGATGTCGCTGCCGGTCAAGAAAAATCGTTTTTTGTCCGATGGAAAAGACGGTTTTGCATTCCAGGCCTTTATTTCGGAGTCGAGCCAGGTGGAAACTTCATCCACGTCAGAGGTGAGACATTTGATAACGGCGGCCAGATAATCATGGTTGGAAACATCTTTGATCGATCTCAACGCAGAAAGCTGTTGGAGCTTTTTCTTTATATCGTTGGATTTGCCGATCGCCTCCCTGATTTTTTCCGGTGTGATTTTTATGTTAACTTGATTTTCAAAGTGGCTGATAAGCCTCTGCAATTCAACCCTGTAATATTTTTTGGCCGCGTCGCTGTCCAGCAGAGGAGCGCCAAACCAGTGCAGAAAAGGCGTTTCCACATGAACCTTCCATATATCGTAATGCCTGTTGGTATTGTTGCAACCCTGCGCGAAAATAATCCCGGCCCATTCTTTGGAATGCGCCAGAGCCTCGGTGAGCCAGCTTCTTGCTGCCGGGCAGAAAAAACTGGATAAATATTTATCCGCAGGGTCAGTGGATTGGTGGACATCTCCCAGAATTTTATACGGGGTAAATCCGGCGGCCATGATAATTTCCAGCGGCATCTCATGAGATGTGTCAAAATAGGCAAGTTTTTCCATT
>CAZIJZ010000087.1:0-5829 GCA_964539765.1 uncultured Smithella sp. | reverse complement strand
ACGTAAATATAAAAAAAGAAGTTTAACTGATTTATTTAATTTCCGCGTGATAGCTCTGCAGAGCCTTGGCCCGGCCGTGTCCCTGCTTGAACGCCGCAATTCCTTTTACCGCCGCGACCGCCGCGGCGATGGTGGTAATGTAGGGGACTTTGTATTTTATCGCCGCTTTGCGGATATAGGAATCGTCATATTTACTCAGGCGGCCGGCCGGTGTGTTAATCACCAGTTGAATTTCGCCGTTTTTAATGGCGTCAACAATATTGGGCCTGCCCTCGTGCATTTTGAGAATTTTCTCGGCATGTATTCCATTTTCATTCAAGAACTTATGTGTTCCTTCGGAGGCTATTATTTTAAAGCCGATCTTCTTAAAGGCTCGCGCCGCTTCCAGAACACCGCCTTTGTCTTTTTCCTCTACTGTAATCAGAACCGTCCCTTCCGACGGAAGGCTCTGCTGAGTTGCTTCCTGTGCCTTGTAGTAAGCCAGGCCGAAAGAATCGGCCAGCCCCAGGACTTCTCCGGTAGAGCGCATTTCCGGCCCCAGAACCGGATCCACTTCGGGGTACATATTAAAGGGGAATACGGCTTCCTTCACACCGAAATGACGGAAAGCCTTATTCTTCAAATTCAAATCTTTGAGCTTCCTGCCCAGCATGATTTGCGTGGCCAGACGCGCCATCGAAATATTGCAGACCTTGGAAACCAGCGGTACCGTGCGGGACGCGCGGGGATTGGCTTCCAGAATGTAAACGACATCGTTGGCGATCGCGTACTGAATATTCATTAATCCGATTACACCGAACTCTACGGCGATTTTTTTTGTGTACTCATTGATGGTGTCAATATGTCGCAAGGGAATGCTTACCGGCGGAATAACGCAGGCCGAATCGCCGGAGTGGACGCCGGCCAGTTCGATATGTTCCATGACAGCAGGAACAAAAGCATCCGTGCCGTCGGAAATGGCGTCGGCCTCGGCTTCAATGGCGTTTTCCAGAAATTTATCAATCAGGATGGGACGATCCGGTGTGACACCGACAGCTGTGTTGACATAGCGTTTGAGCATTTCTTCGTCATGCACGACCTCCATGCCGCGTCCGCCCAGCACGTAAGACGGACGAACCATCAGCGGATAACCGATTTCTCCGGCAACGTTGAGCGCCTGTTCCAGATTGCTGGCCATGCCGGACTTGGGCATGGGAATGCCCAGCCTGTCCATCATCATACGGAAACGGTCGCGGTCTTCCGCCAGATCAATGGTTTCCGGCGATGTCCCGATGATGTTTACTCCCGCTTTAGCCAGCTGAGCAGCAATGTTGAGCGGCGTCTGCCCGCCGAACTGGACAATCACGCCTTCCGGTTTTTCTTTTTCGTAAATGCTTAATACATCTTCCACCGTCAGCGGCTCGAAATAAAGTTTGTCGGACGTGTCGTAATCGGTGGAAACCGTTTCCGGATTGCAGTTGACCATGATGGATTCTATCCCCTCGTCGCGCAGGGCAAACGCGGCATGGACGCAGCAGTAATCGAATTCGATGCCCTGACCGATGCGGTTGGGACCGCCGCCCAGAACCATAATCTTGCGGTTTTTAGTCACGGAAACTTTGTCCGGCGCATTGTAGGTTGAAAAATAATAAGCCGCATTTTCCACACCGCTGACCGGTACGGCTTCCCACGCCTCCGTTATTCCCAGACCCTGACGCTGTTTGCGGATTTCCTCCTCATCCCTAGACAGAATCTGCGCCAGATACTTGTCGGCAAAACCGTCTTTTTTCGACTGGATCAGCAAATCGTCAGGCAGTTTCTTTCCCCGGTATTGAAGAATTTTTTCTTCCAGGCCGACCAGTTCCTTCATCTGTTCGATGAAATATTTTTTAATATACGTCCTGGCTGAAAGCGCATCAACCGAAGCTCCCTTGCGCAGAGCTTCATACATGATGAACTGTCTTTCACTGGACGGCTCGCTCAGCATTTCCATCAATTCATCGAGCGATTTAGAATTGAAATCTTTGACAAAACCGAGGCCGTAGCGTTTTTTCTCCAGCGAGCGGATGGATTTTTGCAACGCCTCCTTGTAATTTTTACCGATGCTCATGACTTCGCCGACGGCGCGCATCTGCGTCCCCAGTTTGTCTTCCGATCCGGGAAATTTTTCGAAATCCCAACGGGCGAACTTGACAACAACGTAGTCGCCGGACGGCGTGTATTTCTCCAGAGAGCCGTCGCGCCAGTAGGGAATTTCATCCAGCGTCATGCCCGAAGCCAGAATGGAGGAAATAAGCGCGATAGGAAATCCTGTAGCTTTTGAGGCCAAAGCCGAAGAACGCGACGTACGGGGATTGATTTCGATGACCACCACGCGGTCGGTTTTGGGATCATGCGCGAACTGGACATTCGTCCCGCCGATGACCTGGATGGCTTCCACAATTTTATAAGAATAATCCTGTAAACGCTTCTGCAATTCAGGAGAGATGGTCAGCATGGGTGCGGTGCAGTAGGAATCGCCTGTGTGCACGCCCATCGCGTCAACATTTTCAATAAAGCAGACGGTGATCATCTGGTTTTTGGCGTCGCGGACCACTTCCAGTTCCAGTTCCTCCCAGCCGATGACCGATTCTTCTATCAGAATCTGGCCGATAAGGCTGGCCGAAATACCGCGGCTGGCGATGGTGCGCAACTCTTCGAGATTGTAAACAATACCGCCTCCTGTTCCTCCCATGGTATAGGCCGGTCTGACGACGACGGGGTAACCCATCTGCGCGGCAATCTTTTCCGCTTCCTCGACGGATGTGGCGGGCTCGCTCTCAGGCATTTCTATACCCAGTTTGTTCATGGTTTCTTTGAAAGCGATCCGGTCTTCTCCGCGTTCAATCGCGTCCACCTGAACACCAATGACTTTCACACCGTGTTTTTTCAGAACCCCCTTGCGGTAAAGTTCCGAGGTAAGATTAAGGCCGGTCTGTCCGCCCAAATTGGGCAGGATGGCGTCCGGTTTCTCGTTTTCGATAATTTCCGTCAGGGTCTGCACATTGAGAGGTTCGATATAGGTGACGTCGGCCATGCCTGGATCGGTCATGATGGTGGCCGGATTAGAATTCACCAAGACTATTTTATAACCGAGTTTACGCAGAGCCTTGCAGGCTTGCGTTCCTGAATAATCAAATTCACAGGCCTGACCGATAACAATCGGTCCCGAACCGATAATCAATACTTTTTTAATGTCCGTTCTTTTTCCCATTTATTTTCCTTTACTGTATAAGGTTATTTTTTATATTCCGCATCAATCGTTATGCCGATGCCGCCGCGCACGGCAAATTCAGCGCTGACCCTGCACCAGCGGGGTTTGAGTGCCGTCACCAGATCATCGAGAACGATATTGGTAACGTGTTCATGAAATACGCCTTCGTCACGGAAGGACCACAAATAAAGTTTTAGCGATTTGGATTCAACAATTTTCTTATCCGGGATATATTGAATCTTGATTTTGGCAAAATCCGGCTGACCTGTTTTGGGACAAACGCAGGTAAACTCTTCCGTCTGAAGAGTCACCACATAATTACGGTTCTCATTACGATTGGGAAATGTTTCCAGTTTGCGCACCGGCTTGGCCGTTTTGCCCAGCAGGGTCAAGCCGGCCAGATCGTTTTTGTTGGTTTTTTTAGACATTATTGAACCCCGGGCAAAAAATAGTATATTGGTTTACCGAAAGTAGGGTATAATATCAAGTACATTCGTCACAGAAACAAAAAAATATCCATCTGATTGCTTTTATGATTTATTTTGAATGAAATCAAGGGTATAATCCCACCCGGTTTCGCCAGTGGGATAATTTAACTTTACAATTCCGCTGCGTTTCGCTTGCAGAATTGTAGTTTCATGAGGAGGAAATACGGCAATGACAGACAGTAAACAGACGATCCCTGAGAATACCTGGAAGTGCAGTAATTGCGGCAATACGGTGGTGGAAATCAAACCGCCGGAAATTTGTCCCGTCTGCAAACAGAAATGCGAATTTTTGAATGTAACCTGCTACCAGCCGGATTGCGGCTTTACCGGAATGGATAAAAGGCTGAAGTAAGCTTCTCAATCCTTATGGGATGCTTTGCTATTGTTGGCCCGGAACGATTATTTTCGAAGCTTCCTCACGCCTCATCTCTTCGGCTTCGGTAATCATGGCCTGAACGGTTTTTTCGATGGCTGCCGGTAATTTTTCTGCGGCTTCGCTAAGCGTTTTCGCGCCTTCAATCAGGCACTGCACGGGAATCGGGCCGTTAGGCGACATCAACTGGGTCATCCCGGTGAAAATGGGCTCTCTGCTTGCATCGGGTGAGCCGTCCAGTTTTACAGGAGTGAGGCGTCTGATGGTGGCAAAAGTGAGATCCGTAAAAGCTTCTTCCTTGTAAAGATTATCAACATTTATTTTTATATCCGTCATTTTGGTTGTGCCGTCACTCATTTTTTATCTCCTTAATCTGGGCTTTTTTATGCCCGAAAAAATAACGGAAACTGTACGCTACGGCCTCCCCATTTTTCGGATCACAGCTTAATCTAATATAAGCTGAAAATCAGTTATGTTAAAATAGGAAAAACTGCAATTAATATTTTGAATCCGTCGAGAATGATCAAATCCGGATGCCATAAATCAAGGCAGCACATTGCTTTCCGAGAGAAGATCAATCAGTGTTGGGTTAAATAAATAATTCTAATAACTTATACGGTTAATATTTCATTGACATCCCTATTTGAGTTTCCTATACTGAAGAGTATAAGAGACGGATTTTTATCAACGTAATCTTAACCATTCCCGAGAGAGAACAATGAATCATTACGACCTTTTCAAATCCTGGCATCAACTGATGACGCAGACATCGGACTTTGCCTGTAATAAGAAAATTAAAGACAAGGCTCCGGTCGAGCCTTTTGGCGCGCTGGCTTCATGGGTTGATCTGGGCGCCAAGCTGTCGCATTTAACCCTGGCAAGATTTTCCGAGGACGCCTGGGAGTATTCCATCGATTTCTGGCAGCGTTGGATTCTTTTTATGGATACCATGCGTCAGCGCGGCAACAATATGCTGGAGCATCATCAGCAGGGCATGCCGCCGCTACTGGACTATCAATATGAAGTGGTGCTGGACGCGAGCCAGCTACCCCGCCCGGTCAACTATGCATTGCTTTACATCACACATCCGGAAGGAAAAGAACCGAAGCCGCGGAAAAGACCGGTTCTGGTCATCGATCCGCGTGCCGGTCATGGGCCGGGTATCGGCGGATTTAAGAAGGACTCGGAAGTCGGCATGGCGCTGGAGGAAGGGCATCCGGTTTATTTCGCTTCTTTCACACCTGAGCCTTTTCCGGATCAGACGATGGAAGATGTCGAACAGGCCGAAATCCATTTTCTGGAAGAAATAAAAAATCGTCATCCGGACCGTGACTTCCCCATCATTTACGGGAACTGTCAGGCGGGCTGGGCGATGGCCATGCTGGGAGCCGACCGACCGGATGTTACGGGACCGATTGTCATCAACGGCGCGCCCATGTCTTACTGGGCCGGAGGCGACGGTATCAATCCGATGCGTCTGACCGGGGGATTGACCGGTGGCGCCTGGGCGACCAGTTTCATGTGTGATCTGGGCGGAGGGCTTTTTGACGGCGCCTATCTTGTGGAAAACTTCGAGCGGCTTAACCCGGCCAACACCCTTTGGAAGAAAGACTATAACCTTTTTTCCAATATCGACACCGAGCAGAAACGTTATCTCGAGTTCGAACGCTGGTGGAGCGGTTTTTATCTGCTCAACGAGGAGGAAATCCTCTGGATTGTCAGAAATCTTTTTATCG
>CAZIJZ010000086.1:0-6116 GCA_964539765.1 uncultured Smithella sp. | reverse complement strand
TTTTCCAGACCGCCGGGAAGCGGCTGCGCGATGACCTTGCCGATGACCGCCTCCAAATAACGGTCTTCGTTATAAACGGGGACGACGATTGACAATTTTTTAAATTTGTTTTCTCCCATTCCGACAGTCAATCCTTATTTTTACCAGATTCAGGAAACGAAAGCACCATCCCGTAAATTGTCATTCCGATGAGCGCAAGCGAAGAGGAATCTTAATGCTTCCATTTCACAGTTACAAACTGAAAGCTTTGCATAACTCTTCTTTTGGGCCATTCCTGTGGAGACAGGCCATGGTGCCCCTTGAGTAAATCCAAAAATACTGGATACCGGCCTGCGCCGGTATGACAAAATTGACGTGATTGTGCAAAGTCTCAAACTTTTTTCAAGACTTCTCACATGCGTTCGAAGTGACAAGTCGAGTCTCAAATCCCTCGTCGCTACGCTCCTGGGATAATTCCACCAACGCTTCGAGTCACCATAGGTGATAATTCAACCTACAAGTTTCAGTGCGCTACGCTTCTGCAACTTGGGTTTCATTACTTCACTACGCTTGCTTTCCTACGTCGCTACGCTCCTGGGATAGTTCGGCTAACGTTTCGAACATCATTTCATTCGTTCTACACAAGGCATAATTCGACTAACGACTCCTGTTGTCGTCGAGTCTCATTATCAACGAGTCCTCACTATCAGCGGGTGTCATTAGAACAGTTTGATCGTAACACCGGCAACCACGGCAATATTCATCAGTATCTGCGTAATATCCTTGACCTCCCGCAGCCAGGCAATCCTTTCAATCTTTTCCGGAACAACAATGGTATCGCCCGGTTCGATATCCTTGACGCCGCCACCGTACGCCGTCATTTCCCAGCGCGAGCGGGAAGAATTCCAGCCGATGAAATTCTTAGAAAGCCTTCGGGCGCCGCCGTCAACCTTGAGAACATAGACATTATTCGGATCGGCATAATACGAATAACCGCCGGACGCATCGATATAATCCTGATGACTGAGATTTTCGGAATACAGATGGCTGCTCTGGGACATCACGGAACCGACCACATTTACCACACTGTTTCTTTCGGGAACAAACAGCGTGTCGCCGTCTTCCAGCTCAAAATCATACTCGGTATTTCGGAGTTTTCCGGCATCCGCCACATAAATCGTCATGCGGCCGGTAGCCCTGGTCTTGCGCAGGTTATCGACAAATTTTTTCTTTTGCTCCAACTCGCCCTGTTTGGCGGCAATTTCCTCTTTTGAAACAGCGGTGGCAAACTGTTCCGCCCCGCCGGATAACAACTCACGTTCCATGCGGTCGGCCATTTCTTTCACCCCCTGCTGCTGAAGCTCCTTCACCCGCAGCCGCGTAAACTGCGCGCCGCGCAAATACGCATGAGGCGTGAAACCTCCGGCCCGTTCAATGATATCGGATAGTTTTTCGCCTTTTCTGAACGGATACTTGCCGGGGAAAGCCATCTGGCCGGATAAACTTATAAACCTCACGTTGTGATAATCGGCAATCGGCTTAACATGCAGTCGATCATTGGGCAACATCGTCACATTGTGCGCGGCGTCGCCTTCCAGCGCTTTCCGCAGATTGATTTTCCTGTGGGAAAGATCGCCCAGTCTTCCGTTCACAACGCTGACCGATGTAATTTCCGCTTCATCAAGATACGCGGACTCCAGAACGTTGCCTGCTTTGAAAATCAGATCGCGGACGGTCATGCTTTCCGTAAACTGATACGTTCCCGGCTGGGTGACATCTCCGGTGATGTAAATATTTTTTCTGGGATTCTTTTCCTGGATCGAATGAATAACGATTCTATCTTTGTCCTGCAACAAAAGATTGTCCCGCGGATCGCCTGCCATCGCCCCGGCAACGTTAAAATACGTTGTTCTGTATTCATTGTTCGGATACTGACGGATAATCTCACCGTTTTCCATGCTGGCATTCGCAGTCAGACCGCCAACATTTAAAATGGCGTCTTTCACTTTCATATTACCCGCCAGATCAATGCGGAAAGACACTTTCAACTTGTCTTCCAGCTTGCCCAGCCTTAATGACAGATCTTTTCTGTCCGATTTTTCCAGTTCGATCCGCAGTTGATTGATGACGCCCGGCGTCACCCTGTTTTCTTTCTCTATTTCGTTTTCAATTTCTTCTATTTTGGCGATTAACAGATAAAACTTCTCATCCTTTTCCTTGCTCTTGTCCTTTTCATAATCGAAAGTCAGTTCATCTTTAATGAGCCTGATCTCGTTCAGATTTTCGTTATACGGCAAATACTGGCCGGGAAATGCAACTCCGGGCTGACCGGGAACCTCGGCACCATACTGACCGGGAACAGCCGCTCCATATTGACCGGGCAGGGCAATTCCCGGTTGACCAGACCCCTGAGAGCCGTACGGACCGGGAACAGGCTGCGCGTATTGACCGGAAGGTGAAACAGCGGGCTGACGGGGCGCTGCAACATTATACTGACCGGGCGCCGCAGTACCCGGCTGTGCGGGCGTTTGGGCGCCGTAAGGACCGGAAACAGGCTGTCCGTACTGACCAGTTGTCGGGGCTGTCGGAGCGCCGTAGGGACCGGGAACATTTTGCCCGTACTGGCCGGCCCCTGCCTGTCCATACTGACCGGCTTTTAAAGCGCTTTCCTGAGCCGAAGGTTCAAAACCGCGGATTTCTCCCTCCAGCGTTACGAAAGGCTGATCCTTGAATAACGACTGGTGAAAAACAAATATCTGATCTTTAGGCGCCAATTCATAATTGTAGGCTTCGTCATTTTGCAGAATGAGTTTGCCCAGATTAAACGGAATCAGAACAGCTTCGCGGTTGGGCGGGTTTTCCCGTTTAATCAGCGCGTAATCAAGGTGAGCCTCACTCTGAAGATCATCCGGCTGGCTGATCAAATCTCTGATCTTCATACCGGGCGCATATGAATATTTACCCGGACGCTTAACATTGCCCCTCAGATAAATGGCATTGGCGTCCACATCCATAATAGAAAACACTTTGACCAGATCCGCATCCTGAAGCACGAAATCCTTCACCCGGGCGAGCGTCTTATCGTTGATATCGATGACAATCTGTTTTTCATTTTTAACGACCCGTTCCACCTGCATCTGCTGAGTATACGCGCTGGGAATAATGCCGCCGGCCAGATCAAAAAGATGCTGCAGATCGAATCTGTCTTTGAATTCATAAATCGCCGGCCGTTTGACGTTGCCGGTGATGCCGACCAGCGGACCGGTGACCGGCACAAAAACCACATCACCCGCCTGCAGGACAACATCTTTCGACTTGTCTCCTTTCAGGAAAAGATCATACAGGTCGAATTTGGTCACCACTCTGTTCTTTCTGCGCAGTTCCACGCGTCTCATCGAACCGATGGCCGATGGACCGCGTGCCAGCATCAGAGCGTCCGTGATAGTGGCCAGCGCGCCGATCGTATAGGTGCCGGGCTGTTCAACATCTCCCAGAACAAAAACGGATATCGTCCGGGTGGATCCCATGGAAACATCGATATTCGTTCCGACGATCTGCCCGGCCATGGAAATCAGATGTTTCGACATCTCGCTAAACGTCATTCCGGCAACCGGCACGGGACCGATATCCGGAATCGTTATTTTCCCGTCCCGGTCAACGATTAAGGAAAGCTGGGCGCTCATGCGTCCCCACAAAAGTATTTTGACTTCATCGCCCGGACCGATTACGTAATCCATGGGCACCGGAATATCCTGCCGTTCCGTCAACACCTTGACTTCCGTTCCATGGAAAAAATCATAACCGAAAGGCTTCAAATCGGTAGCAACGTCCTGATACTCACCGATTTTTCTTGTCCGGTTGAAAATGGATACTTCTTTGGTCTGTTCAACAGCCGTGCGGGTGTCGATATATCTTTCCGGTGTTCTTGTCTGCTGTTCTTCTGGCGCGTTGGGCATTTTATAAAACTTGCCGGTTCTGGCGCTTTCCTGTTTTTCAAACGCTTCCTTGCCTTTGCGAATTTCTTCCGGCGTCAGATTGATGCCGGCCTGCTGCAATGTGGATTGAATGGCTCGCTGATCATTCATATTAAACGAGGAAGCATTGGCCGCTTGTGCCGGACAGATACCGAAGCGGATACTTCCCGTGTTCATATTAATAAAATTGCCTGCCGCAAAAAAGAAAAGCAGGAAAAGTAATGTTAAAAATCGTTTACTACGCATGATGCCCTCCGGCAGATTTTTCTTTAACTTTCTTGATGTACTCTCTCAACAACACCACAAAAATACCCATAAACAGAGAAACAATAAACGCGACGACCACCATCTGCGCCCGTTTGGGTTTACTTTTTTTATCAGGCGCCATCGGCGGATCCAACACCTTGAAAGCAAAGCTTTCCTTGACTTCCGCCATCATCGTGGTTTCAATTTTATCAGCGATGAGATTGTAAATTTTCTGCTGAACAATGGGATCATTCGTCTCCAGAAGCTGTTTTTCCAGATATTCTCTATTCACAAGAGCTACCCTCTTGGCCTCCGAACTCATGTGTTCATTCAGGGTAATAACAAAATAATCAACGATTCGGGCGGCCATTTCCGGATCGGGGAAATCAGCGGAAACCGTGATCACATCTTCTTTCATGTCATAATTGATTTTGACGATATCATTTAACGCACGAATGCCGTCCCACGTCCCCGGAACGCCCGGTTCTTTTTTGACGGCGCCGGGTGGCGTCGTTCTTAATCGGGCCATAAAGGCCAGCGGATGAAAGCCGGTTCCGGATTTCTTCCATGCTTTTTTACCTGCATCCCACTGATCGGGAAACAAAACCGGCAGAAGCTGGTGATTTTCGATCACTTCTTTTCTCAAAATGTTGGATTCCAGAAGATTCACGATTTCCGTCGACGACGCGGAAGACGGCATGGCAATTCCGGCCAGACTGGCCAGGCCGCCAAACTGCCCCGCCAGCGCGGCCAGCTTTCCACCGCTCTGAGACTGTGATACCGGTTTGAGAATCGCTTTGGCCGTGTAAATATTCGTCATGAAAAGAGATAAAACAATAGTGACCAAGGTAAAACCACAAACAATCCAGATGATGAGCTTTCGGCTCTTCCAGATTGTACCGGCCAGTTCCAGAAGATCAATTTCATCTTCACTTGTATCAACAATATAAGCTTGTTCTGATTTTTTCACTTCGTCGTTCATGTCGGCCTTTCTTCAATCCTTGGGTTATTAATGAAGAATTTATAATCTGTTCAATAAGGCAAAAAACAAATTTATTTTTGTGCGATTTTCATAACATGAAGTCTTGCGCTAAGCAACTGAAATTCGGCCACTTCTTTAAGAAACGATAAAAATCTTTTTTACTATCAACCATGGACCGGGAACAATCAACGAACTGTTTTAAAAATCAAAAGAGACCGTCGTTCCGAAGAAGTGGTTCTTCTCGTTTAAATCCTGAACATAGCCGGCATTTTTGATATCTTCATAGGCGTACTGCAGGGTGGCTTTGATGTTGTCATTAAAATGATAGCCCAACTCTCCGGCATACTGGTTTTTCGTTTGCACGAAGCTTTTCGTGCCGATCCCGCTTCGCTCGCGGTCAAAACTCACTTTATAGAAGTACCTTTCAAAATCCTGTGACCATTGCACAAAGATATCGTCTGAATCGGTGCCCGCGTGATGGCCGAAACCGCGACCATTATAGCGCATGGGATAGGTAGGGTGGACATACCACGCGCCGGGCAAACTGCCGGGCGATATTCTGGCATACTCGCCGCGCAAAACAGCTTTTTCCAGTCCGAAGGGTTTATATAAAGCCAGCCCACCCAGCATGGCCCGCTTATCCGGCGGGAAACCGGTATCTTCTGCGCCCCACTCCGTGTATAGTTTTAAAGCGTCAGCAATAAAAATATATTTTCTTATGTCGGGCAAAGTCAGGGCAAGATCCAAAGCGACCTGGGCGTTGCTGTCCAGTTTTTCCGAAGGATCGGGATTGGTGTTGCTGTAAAGAATCTTGAAAACATCGCCAATGCTTAAATCACGTCTTCCCGGTCCGCCGAACATGGACAAGTGGGACAAGCCGACTTCCAGATAAGGATGCGGCTTAAAATCAAATCGCAGGCCGTATAAAAACGGAT
>CAZIJZ010000085.1:0-6172 GCA_964539765.1 uncultured Smithella sp. | reverse complement strand
AAAAAAAGGGGTGGATTGTTCCACCCCTTTTGGTCGTAATGAATAAAAGTATTTTAAACGTTTTCCAGAATCATGGACATGCCCTGTCCGCCGCCGATACACAGTGAAGCCAGGCCGCGTTTCAATCCTTTCTTCTTCATCTGCATGGCCAGCGTATAGGTAATACGGGCGCCGGAACAGCCGATGGGATGGCCGATGGAAACCGCGCCGCCGTTGAGATTGCATCGGTCTGCGTCAACACCCAGTTCCTTCATACAGGCCAGGGACTGCACCGCAAAGGCCTCATTGAGTTCAAAAAGATCGATATCCTTTGTGGTCAGATTCAGTTTTTTGAGCAGTTTGCGCGATGCCGGAATCGGTCCCAGACCCATGTAAGCCGGATCCACGCCGCCGCTGGCGTACCCGCTGATTTTGGCTAGCGGTTGCAGTTTCAATTGTTTGGCTTTTTCGGCGCTCATTACCACCACCGCTGCCGCAGCATCATTGATACCGGACGCGTTTCCCGCGGTAACCGTGCCGTCTTTTTTGAAAACGGTCGCCAGTTTACCCATTTTTTCCAGAGACGTATCCATGGGACGTTCATCCACTTTAAATTCTTTGGGATCGCCTTTTTTCTGCGGGATCACCACCGGCACAATTTCATCGGCAACGGCACCGGAAGCATTAGCGGCTCTGGCTCTCTGATGGCTCCGGAAAGCGAATTCATCCTGCTGTTCGCGGGAAATTTTGTAAAGCGCCGCGATATTTTCCGCAGTCATCCCCATATGGTAGCCGTTGAAAATTTCATAGAGACCGTCGTAAACCATCATATCGGTAATCTGGGAAAAGGGCATACTCATCCGGTATCCCCAGCGGGCCTGCGGTACAACAAACGGCGCGTTGCTCATGACTTCCATGCCGCCGGCAACAATAATGTCGGCATCACCGGCCGCAATCGCCTGAGCGGCGAGCGCAATGGCTTTCATGCCCGAAGCGCAGACCTTGTTGATCGTATAGGCATTGGTTTCTTCCGGGAACCCCGCATAAATACAGGCCTGACGGGCGACATTCTGTCCCTGTCCGCCCTGCAGAACATTGCCCATGATGACTTCATCCACGTAAACGGGCTGAAGGGATTGATCAAAGTCGTAATATTTCTTATTGATGTCCGTCATCTCGAAATTGCCGAAGGCATCGGGACGGCAGCTTTTATGAAAATCATCAATGGCCGGTCTCAAGCCGGCGCGTTTCATAGCCTCTTTCATTACCAGTGCCCCGATATCAACGGTCTTCACACCTTTCAACGATCCGCCGAATTCTCCCACGGCGGTTCGGGCGCCGCTCACAATTACTACATCTTTCATGTTTAACTCCTTTCCAATGTCAAAATATTTTTAAAAGCCCTGTTGAGTTCAACCCAGCAACGACGGGCATTTCTTCAATAGAACCTGGCGATTGTTAGCATAATTTTCAATAAAATGCATCAAGCAAGGTTGAGGCAGATTTGCGTCGGGTTTTGAGAAAACAGGTTAAATTTTACACATAGCTGAGCCGTTTCCTTATACGGATTTCATCATCTGTCGAATCAAAAAGCATATCATGTTATTAATTTTTTTATGTCTTGCGCTCCGGCCACGTAAAAACTCAAATGTTTCTCTGCAAGCAATAATGCCGGCGGTGAAAAAATCCTCGATATATAAAAATCTCCTGACAGCGTATCACGGCAGAAAAAACAGGAGATTATTTATCGAATCCATCATCTGCGGACACAGGTGTTGCTATCCCTTTCACGAAACTTTACCCCATCCCGATGCGGACACGGGGCTTTTGCCTTTCGAGGTCAAACATCGGTTGGAAAAGTATGGTCCAAATTCTGTTACCATGAAAAAACAAAAAAGGCTGCTGATGAGATTTCTTCTTCAGGCCCATCAGCCGCTGATGGAAAAAACAAAAAATTTCAACATTTTTTATTATTCCGACGGGGGATAGGAGCCGTCCGACTGATGAACCTCGGTTCCTGTAACCGGGGGATTAAAAACGCACAACAGACGCATATCCTTTCGGGCCCGCAGATAATGTTCGTCGTGATCATTGAGGGCGTATAATGTGCCGGGCGTGATGCGGTGGATTCTTCCGTCCGCAACCGTTTCGACCTCTCCTTCTCCCTCCACGCAAAAGACCGCTTCCAGATGATGTTTGTACCAGATGTGCGTTTCAGTGCCGGCAAAAATAATCGTTTCATGAAACGAAAAGCCCATGCCGTCTTTTTTCAGAAGCAGTCTGCGGCTGACCCAGTTTTTATTTTCAGCGAACACCTCCAGACTAGTTCCTTTGATGTCGTCAATTTTTTTTACGATCATGAGAAATCCTTTCCGTGTTTTTTCATAACGTTGTCGATGCTGCGCTCCAGAATATCCAGGCCTTCTTCCAGCACTTCATCGGTGATCGTCAGAGGGGCAAGAAATTTAATAACGTTGTTTCTGGCGCCGGCCGATTCCAGTACCAGGTTGTTATGGAAGCACTCGGTCAGAATCTCCTTGACTATCTCGCCGGTGGGCAGAGACATCCCGAAGACAAAACCCCGTCCGCGCACTTCCGCTTTGAGCTGCGGATTTCTCGCGCTGATTTTATTGAGTCGCTTGTGCAGGATTTTCCCCTTGCGGAATATCTCTTTGGAGAATCGGTCGTCTTTCCAGTAATCCAGCGCCACGGAAGCGCAGATAAAGCCAAGGTTGTTTCCGCGGAACGTTCCGGTGTGCTGGCCGGGCTTCCAGATATCGAGTTCACGGCGGAACAGCACGACGGACATCGGCAGGCCGAATCCGCTGAACGATTTGGAGAGCGTGACGATATCCGGTTTGATGCCGGATTTTTCAAAACTGAAAAAATTGCCCGTCCGTCCGTTGCCGACCTGGATGTCGTCCACGATCAGCAGGATATCGAAGTCCCGGCAGATTTTTTCCACGTCGCGCAGCCATTCATCCCCCGCCACGCGAATGCCGCCTTCACCCTGAACCGTTTCCAGAATGATGGCGGAGGGAATATCCACGCCGCTGCTGTTGTCTTCCAGAAAACGCCGCAGATATTTTGAAGTGTTGATGTTTTTACCCAGATAGCCGTCGTAGGGCATAAAGGAAACATCGGAACGGTTGATAAACGCCTCGTCGCGGTAGTAGGCGTTGGCGGTCACGGACATCGAGCCCATGGTCAGGCCGTGATAACCGTTGGTGAAGGAAATAACGTTGGAGCGTTTTTTTACCATACGGGCCAGTTTGAGCGCGGCCTCCACGGCGTTCGTTCCCGTGGGACCGGTAAACTGAACCTTGTAATCGAGATTTCTCGGTTTAAAAATGATGTTTTCCAAATTGAGAAGCAGTTCTTCCTTGGCAACCGTGGCCATGTCCAGACCGTGGACGATTCCGTCGTTTTCCAGATAATCGAAAATTTTTTTCTTCATGTATTCGTTGTTGTGTCCGTAATTAAGCGTGCCTGCTCCCGCGAAAAAATCAATATAACGGTTTCCTTCAGCGTCAAACAAAAAAGCGTCTTTGGCCTTTTCGAACAAAACGGGGAATGATCTCGAATAACTGCGGACTTCGGATTCCAGCCTTCTTATCGTTTCCATTTACATTTCCTCCTTTTTCATGACATCGAACGGCCCGATACGATACAGGATCTCCTCCTCGTGAGACGTTTTCCCGAAATCATCCGCGGAAAACAAAACGCTTTTGGCCAGACCGGCATTCAGAGATGCGGCCAGTGAGGAAAAAAGGGCGTTCGATGATTTGTTGGACGGATTAACCGTCGTTTCCAGATAACGCAGGGAAGGTAAATGAGAGCGTTGCAGACACGATGTCAACATGCCCCTGGCTATGGACTTTCCCCGGAAATCCTTTTTGACTACCACCTGCCAGACAAACAGGGTATCTTCCCGATCGGGACGGATATAGGCGGAAACGAATCCGCAAATCTCCTGATGATACTCGGCAATGACCGAAGTTGGCGCGAAATGCGTGCAGAGCAGAAGATAGCAGTACTGCGAGTTCAGATCCAGAGGGGGAGAATCTTCGATAAGCCGCCTTACCGCCTGCGCGTCTTTTTTTTCAGGCACGCGATATACGATATGATGGGAATCATTTTTCAAATCCGTCTCCTGATCATTATTATTTTCGGTTTGCCGCTGTTATTGAACGACGAGGTTTCCTGGTGGTACGAAAAACTAAGAGAGTCTTTTTGACTTCAATGTAGACTTTTTTTAGCACGTTTGATGGAAGATTACAACCCCTGAGGGTGAAAAAACCCGGGGAATATTGCAAAAACCTTTTAAAAATATTAAGTTATAATTTATTTTGGCCGTCTCTTGCTGAAAATGACAGATTCGCAGAGGTGTTACACAGAATTGTGAACCCGATAATCTTAAATCATTTTAAATATCGATAGCTTACGATGTTCTTGTCTGTTTTAATCATGCTGCGGATAAATAAGATTTTCCGTTTTAAAACCCAGCGAGGCGGCTTTGGCAACCAGCGATTTTTTCAATTCATCGCTGATGACAGGGGTGCGCGCCAGAATCCACAAATAGGAGCGGTTCGGTCCGCAGACCAGCGCGTAGGAATAATCTTTTTTATCCAGTTCCAGAATAACATATGAACCGTAAAACGGGCCGAAAAAGGATACTTTGAGAAAGCCCTGATCGGGACTTTTTACAAAATGCGCCTTGCCTTCCGCTTTTTTCCATTTTTTATCTTTGTCGGAGAAGCCGCTGTTGACCACCTTCACGCTTCCGTCGGCATTCAGGCTGTACTCGGCGGATGCGCGGGAAAGCCCGCGTTCAAACGAATGATCGAGCCGGGCGATTTCGTACCACTTGCCCAGATATCTCTGCAGGTCGAAATTTTCCACCGGTGTCACGCCGTCCGGTATGCTGACGCAACCCGCGAGCAGAAATACAAAACCGAGTATAAATTTTTTAGGAGTCATTTTTATGTCCTTTACAATTCAAGGGGGATGACTTATTTTACTCCCATATGAATTAAAATCAAGGGAGGAATTATGACGCTGGCGGAATATTTTGAAAAAACAAAAGGAGTCGGTGTGCTTTCCACCGCGGACAAAGGCGGCCGGGTAAACGCCGCGATTTACGGCCGCCCTCATTTTATTGATGATCAGACTATCGCTTTCATTGCCTCCGACCGTCTGACCCGCGCCAATCTGCAATCCAATAAATCCGCAGCGTATCTTTTCAAAGAAGACGGTTCTTATCAGGGGAAAAGGCTTTATCTCACCATGACGCGCGAGGAAAAGGATTCGCCTCTGATAGAGGAACTCCGTCGCCGTAAACACAAAGACGTGGCCGGGAAGGAAAAAACCGAGTCGAAATTTCTCGTTTACTTCAAAGTGGATCAGGTGCTGCCGTTGATCGGTGATGGCCAATAAACGTCAACGCATGATGAAACTGAAAAAATCGAAAAGTATTGATTTCAGGGAGGACTTTGATGAAAGTATTCATGACTGGCGGGACCGGTTTTGTCGGCACGTATCTGGCGAAGCGTTTTATTTCCGAAGATCATTCGGTAACCATCTTGACGCCTGACGCCGGGGGGCAGGCGTTAAAAATAAAAGGTCTTGCCTATCTGGAAGGCAACCCGACCGTCGAGGGTGAATGGCAAAAGGCTGTTGCCGGCCATGACGTCATCATCAATCTTGCCGGAGCATCCATCTTCAGCCGCTGGACCGAAGAGCAGAAAAAGATTTTGCTTTCCAGCCGCATGTTGACCACTCGGAATCTGGTGGACGCTTTGCCGGAAAACGCGAAGAACGTCACTTTTTTCAGCACTTCCGCCGTCGGCTACTATGGCTTTCATAGCGATGAAGAACTGGTGGAAACGTCGCCTGCCGGCACTGATTTTCTGGCCCGGCTTGCTTATGATTGGGAAAGCGAAGCTTTGAAAGCGCAGCAAAAAGGCGCCCGCGTGATCATTACCCGCTTTGGCATTGTGCTGGGGAAAAGCGGCGGCGCGCTGGGGCAGATGATTCCGCTGTTCAAATTTTTTCTGGGCGGTCCGCTGGGCAGCGGGCGTCAGTGGTTTTCCTGGGTTCATGCGCACGATCTGGTCGAAGCCTTTATCTTCCTCCTGCAAAAAAAAGATATATCCGGTGCCGTCAATCTTTGTTCGCCGCAGCCGGTTCGCAA
>CAZIJZ010000084.1:0-6372 GCA_964539765.1 uncultured Smithella sp. | reverse complement strand
CTCGCCCGTCGCTGGATTGTCGTCGCCGGCAATTCGGTTAATCACGGCAGTGCGCCCGAAAAAGAACTTGCTGAAATTGTTCTAAACAAATTAAAGTTATAAAATATTCTAATTCGGATATCTTCTATTGAGTTCGGTCGAGTCAAAAAGACTCGACCGAACAATGCGTAAAATCAGGCCTTAAATCTCTCAAAGCCCGTTATCTCCTTGTAAGGCATTCATCATTCATCCGTAGAATGATCGAATTCCCTTAAGCATTATTCTGATCTTTCCCGTTTTTATCAATTGATATTACCGTGGCAGACTATGATATTTTTATTTTATTTCATAGTTTCACTATGAAATAAAATAATTCTTGACAGTATAACTATGGAGATGTATCTTAAAATCACCCTCACGGGAGGAAATGATCATGACGGATAAGCACAGACCCAAGAGCAGAAAAGACCGCATCATGGATGCCGCCTTACGCATCTTTGCCGAAAAGGGTTTTCAGAATTCCACCATCACCGAAATCAGCAAGACTGCCGGCGTTTCGGAAGCCACCGTTTATGAATATTTCGGCACCAAGGAAGACCTTCTCTTCGCGATTCCCGAAAAAATAACCAAAGACACGCTTGAGGAATCGTCAAGAGTCATTCCCTACATCAAAGGCGTGGAAGGAAAAATCAGGGCGATCCTGCTTTTCTATGTGCAACTTTATCAAACCAATCCCAACTACTCCGCGCTGGTTCTGCTTCAATTGATGTCCAGCAAGCGGTTTCGCCAGACGCCCGCTCACGCCACGATACGTAAATCGTCTCACGCCCTTTTGGACTGTATCAAAGAAGGAATTGCCGACGGCACATTCAAAAAGTATTCCGATCCCTACCTGATCCGCTCCATGTTCATGGGAACGATCGAACATTTATTCATTCACTGGCACATGCAGGGAATGCCCAAAAGAAAACCGGGCATCGCGGACATGCTCGATCCGTTGATCGAAATTGTTTTTGACGGTATTCGTGCGAAGAAAGAAGAATCCAGCACGACACTTTATCTGAAGCTGGAAGACGCCGGCGTATTGGAAAAAATTTTAAAGAGAAAAGACAGAGAAAAATCCTCAAACAATAAAAACAAATAACCATTTTGAACAAAAAAAAGAGGGACTGCCATGAGAACAAAAAAACAATACATTGAAGGACTCCGGAAGATGAGAAGGAACCTCTATCATGACGGCGAAAAGATCGACCGTGATGACGAGATCCAGGCTCCTGTGCTCAACGTGATGGGACTTACTTTTGACGCCGTTCATGATCCGGAGTTGAAAGATCTGTGCACCGCGACTTCCCATCTGACGGGAGAAACGATTAACCGCTTTTGCCATGTCCATCAAAGTACGGACGATCTGCATAAAAAGCAGGATATGACCCGGGCTTTATGCCGGAAGGCCGGCATGTGCATTCAGCGCTGCATGGGAACCGATGCTCTCAACGCCGTCAACGCCGCCTCCTTTGAGGCCGACAAGGTCAACAAGGGCAATACGGAATATCACAAGAACTTCCTCAAATGGCTCGAACGTTTCCAGAAAGAAGACCTCGTGGGGAGCTGCGCCCAGACCGACATGAAAGGTGAACGCCTGAAGCGCCCCGCGGAGCAGACGGACCCGGATATGTACGTCCACGTTGTGGAGAAAAAAAGTGACGGAATCGTCGTCCGCGGCTGCAAGCTCCACATCTCCGAGGCCTCGATCTCCGATGAAATCATGGTAGTGCCCACCCGCGCCCTGGGTCCCGATGAGAAAGATTACGCCGTCGCCTTTGCCATTCCCTCCGATTACGAAGGGGTCAAGCAGGTCGTTTCCATTCACAACCAACACAAGCGCAGCCATATCAAGCGCGGCATAGACATCGGATACTCCGATTCCTACATCATCTTCGAGGACTGTTTTGTTCCCTGGGAACGGGTCTTCCTCTGCGGTGAAAACGATCACGGCGGGATGTGCGCCCTGCTCTTCGCGCTGTTTCACCGTCACAGCTATTCGGGCTGCAAGCCCGCCATTGGTGATGTCTTTCTGGGGCTCGCGGCTCTGGCGGCGGAATACAACGGCATCGAGAAGACGCCTCATGTCAAAGAGATGCTGGCGGAAATCATCAAAGTGTCCGAACTGGGTTATGCCGCAGGCTTCACAGCCTCCAGCATGGGCAAACCCGAAGTCATCATCCCCGGCATCGGCATGTGTCCCTACGGGCCCGGCAGCTACATTCCCAATTCCATTTACTGCAACGTGGGCCGGTGCCTGACGGGAGAAGCGGTCTTCCATGAGCAGGAGCTCATCTGCCGCATCGCCGGCGGCATACCGTCCACCTTTCCCTATGAAGGCGATCTCACGCATCCCGATCTGAAAGCGGTTCTGGAGAAATACCTCAACCGGAATCCCAAGGTCCCCGTGGAAGACCAGATCAAGTTCTGGATGACGCTCGGTGACTACACCATCGGCACCTTGGCCGGTGTCATGAACTACGGAAACTATCACGGCGGCGGATCGCCCATTATGGAGCAGATTGCCATTACGTCCCAGTATGATATTAAGGACAGAAAAAAACTGATTAAACGTCTGGCGGGCATCAGCGACTAAGACGGAGAAGTTTTATAATTTCACTGGAAACAGAAATAATATTGTAATAGATATCATTTACCCCCTCGCCAACAAAAGAGGGGGCGTTATATCCATCAAGGAGAATTAAAATATGTTCGACATATCCAGGTTTTCATTAAAAGATAAAGTGGCGGTCATTACCGGCGGGGGCCGCGGCATCGGCCAGGCCATCGCGTTCGCGTTCGCCAAGGCCGGAGCCAAGGTTGTCGTGACCAGCCGCAAGGCGCCGGATCTGGAAGCAACGGCAAACGAAATCAAAGCCTTCGGCGGGGAAGCCTATGCACTGCCGGCTCATCTGGGTAAATCGGAAGAAATAAAAAAGATGATTGATGCCGTCATCGCCAAATACGGGCGGATTGACATTCTGGTCAACAATGCCGGCGCCAGTCCCGCCAAAGCTTCCGTTCTCGAAGGCGACGAACGCCTCTGGGACAAGCTGATGGATATCAACCTGAAAGGCGCGTATTTTATCAGCCAGGCGGCAGCCAACCTCATGGTCAAGCAGGGCGGCGGCAAAATCATCAATATCGCCTCCATCGACGGCCACAATCCGGAACCGGGCCTGAGTATCTACGCCATTTCCAAGGCCGGAATAAGAATGCTGACCAAGGCTTTTGCCAGCGAACTTATCCGTTATAACATTCAGGTCAACACCATCGCCCCGGGACCCATCGCCACCAAGATGTTAAAATCCAACTGGGAATTTCTCCCGCCGGAAGACGCCCAGAAAGTAAAAGAAATGGTTGAGAAAGCTTTGCCCTCCGGCCGCATCGGCGATCCTGATGAAATAGCCGGCGCCGCGCTCTATCTGGCCTCCGATGCTTCCAGTTACACCACAGGCACGGAAATTGTGATTGACGGCGGCGTCCTGCTGGGCATTCACCCCTCCTGACAGGAGCAAATTGAATGATCAGTCGAACTGCAGCGGTTCTGGTAATCATCGATATTCAGGGCAATCTGGCTCAAGCCATGTTTGACAAAGAAAATATTTTTGCCAATACCATAAAGTTGATTCAAGGATTCAAGGCTTTGAACCTGCCGGTGATTGTCACCGAACAAATTCCGCAGAAACTGGGAAAGACACTTCCGCAAATAGCGGATGCCATTGAAGGCTTTAACCCAATCGCCAAAGAATCCTTCAGCTGCTGGGGTGAAAAAAATTTCAAAGAAAAACTGGAAAGCTTAAGCCGCAGGCACGTGGTTCTTTTGGGAATCGAAACGCATGTCTGCGTTTATCAGACCGCGCTGGATCTTATCTCCGGGGGCTACAATGTTCATCTGGTGGCCGACGCCGTTTCTTCACGCACGCCGGAGAATCGTCAGATTGGAATTGATGCGATGAAAAGCGCCGGAGCACAGATCACCTCCACGGAAATGGTTTTGTTTGAACTACTGCGCACCGCTGCCGACCCGAAAGCCAAAGAATTATTCAAAATTGTAAAATAAGAAAAAATTCATTTCCATGTTCACAGCTCTTTTATTGTAAAAGAGCTGCCTTGGGTTAAGGGTTCTGCTGCGAAAAATTACAATTCTATCTGGGTGCCCAGTTCAACAACCCGATTGGCGGGAATCCCGAAATAAGACGTTGGATTCCCCGCATTTCTGGACATAAAGGCAAATAATGATTTACGCCATCTCATCATTTTCGATTTTCCTCCCGTAAGCAGCGTTTCCTTACCCAGGAAAAACGTCGTGGTCATCGGGTCTGTAACAAGTCCATATTGGGCAAGTATTTTCATCAGCTGCGGCACATTGGGTTTCTGCATGAATCCATAAAAGGCCTCCACCCGGTAAAACCCCTGACCCAGATCGGTCAGTTTGATTCGTTCGCCGGCAAGAACGATCGGCGTATCTTTGGTGATAACGGAAAGAAGCACCACTTTTTCATGCAATATGTGGTTGTGTTTCACATTATGAAGCAGGGTCGGAGGAGTTCCCACGGGCGATAACGTCATAAAAACGGCGGTTCCCGGCACTCTTGGCATATAACGCTTCGGCAATTCAGCAAGAAAACTTTCCAGCGGGAATCTTGCTCCGACTAAATTATGGTAAAGTTCATTCCGCCCTTTTTTCCATGTGGTCATGGCCAATGCGATGATGGCTGCGACAAAGATAGGGAACCACCCTCCATCAGCAATCTTGAAGAAGTTACCGGTGAAAAAGGCAACATCAAACGCGAGAAATATTCCGATAAGGGGGATGACTTTCCATAATGACCACTTCCCTGCATGGGTCAGCACAAGAAAATAGAGAATCGAGGTAATGATCATGGTGCCCGTAACAGCAATGCCATACGCGCCGGCCAGCGCGCCGGATTCCCGGAAACCCATAACCACAGCGATACACGCAATCATCAAGGTATAATTGACAAATGGAATATATATCTGTCCCTGCATATCGCTGGAGGTGTGAATGATCCGCACACGGGGACATAAACCCAGCTGCACGGCCTGTTGCGTGAGTGAAAACGCGCCGGATATCAATGCTTGGGAAGCGATGACCGTGGCAGCAGTGGAAAGTCCGATCATTGGGTAGAGCAGAATTTCCGGCACAATTTTATAAAAAGGGTTGATGTTCATTTCGGGATGCGCGAGCAACAGAGCTCCCTGCCCGAAATAGTTGCAAAGCAATGCAGGGAAAACAAATGAAAACCATGATAGGCGAATGGCCTCCCTGCCAAAATGGCCGAGATCAGCGTAAAGCGCCTCACAGCCGGTAATACAAAGCACAACCGATCCCAGCACAACAACACCGTGCATTCTATTATTCAAAAAAAATTCCAGGGCATATACCGGATTAAACGCTTGAAGAACAGAAGGTTCGCGGATGATCTGCATGATGCCGAAGAAACCAATGGATAGAAACCACAATACCATAATCGGAGCGAATAATTTTCCGATACTTGCCGTCCCTTTACGTTGTAACGCAAAAAGCAGAATCAGCACAATACAGGTTAAAGGCAATATAAAAGGCGAAGCAGCCCGGGTGGCGACTTCCAATCCTTCAATCGCGGAAAGAACCGATATGGCCGGCGTAATAACACCATCCCCGTATAAAAGCCCGGCGCCCAGAATACCGGCAAGCAAAAGAGCGGATTGCATAAAGCGTGAAAAGCTTTGCTTCGGCGCATTCAAGAGACTGACCAGCGCAAAAATCCCGCCCTCACCACGATTATCGGCACGCAGAATGAAAGTGACATACTTAACGCTGACAACAACGAACATCGACCAGAAGATAAGAGACAAAACGCCCAATATATTCGTCACACCGGGAGCAATGGCGTGCTGTCCGTAAAAACAGGCTTTAATGGCGTAAAGAGGGCTTGTGCCTATATCGCCAAAAACAACACCGATCGATGCGAATGCCAGAACAATGATTTTTTTATTGATCCCGCCGGAAGGGTATTCCCCTGGCGATTCAGTGGCTGATTCATCCTCAGATTTTACTGACGACATAAAAAACCTCCTTCATGTGTCGGGGGGAGAATAATCATCCCGGACGCATCCGGTCGGTTCTCCTCATCGAAGCCTGCGAAGTTAGCTGAAGGGCTCGGGCCGAAAAGGTTACCCTACGCCGCAGCGATGCGCCCCTGAAAATTGGTTCCTCCGCTCCTGAAAATCAGAATTAGGCATATGTTTGGCGCTAATTAAATCATCTTTGCCTACGTGTCAATACGTTTATTAAACTTATTTCAGGAATGTTTTTCAAATTTCAAAGATTAAAGACTCCGGTCT
>CAZIJZ010000083.1:0-6849 GCA_964539765.1 uncultured Smithella sp. | reverse complement strand
GCGTGACTGTAAACGAACCTGCTTTGACTTCAGCCTGCGCCACTGTGGCATAAGCAAACAGCATCATGACCAAAACAAACGCTGCTACTTTTTTCATAACATCCTCCTTAAAATTGATCTTAAAAAACATTGACCGGGAAATAATTTTTATTCCACCTGACTGTAATGTTTTTAATAACGCTTACTCTCCCAACGCTTATTTTGCTAAAAGTATAATTATTCCAAACAGGTAAGTCAAGTGAATTCAGGCTTAAAAATCAGGAAGATCAAGAAAGTCCCGTCTTGTTATTTGCAGGAGCTCTGTTTCTCGCACAGAAAATTTTCACTGTTGCGCCGCGTCGTTTTCATTTAATTTTTTCGCGGCATCCTCAGCAATTTTGTTGGCGCGGTCTGTCGCGTCGGAAGCCTGATGCGCTTTTTCAATGGCCGGTTTCGCCTGATCGGCGCCCTGCATCATCACCGTCGCCGTCGGCTCGGCGAAATATTTAGACCACAAAAAACCGGCGGCGATCAGCAACGCGATGATCAAAATGACAACCCAGGACGAGATGCCTTTTTCATTCTTCATTTTAAGCCTCCCTCTTCTATGAATGTTTGAATACGAGAGATTTCCATTTAAACTGAACCGATGACAACAAAGACGCATTCATAACGCACGTCGATCTATCAATCCACGCGAATCACGACAGCATCGCCCTGAGCCAGACCACCGCAGATTCCACAAACACCGTAACCGCCGCCGCGGCGCTTTAATTCATACATCATGGTCATCAGAATTCTTCCGCCACTGGCGCCTACCGGATGACCCATGGCAATCGCTCCGCCGTTCGGATTGGTCTTTTTGAGCATTTCCCGCCATTTTGCTTCATTGCCGTCAGCCAGCATCTTTGCGGATACAAGGGTTACCGCCGCAAAAGCCTCGTTGATTTCAATGACTTTCATGTCGTCTATTTTGAGCGATGCCCGCTCCAGCGCTTTACCGATTACTTTTGCCGGAAGCTCCGCCATTCTTCTGGGCTCACCCGCACCGCTGGCCACAGCCACAATGGTTGCCAGCGGTTTGATACCTATTTTTTCCGCTTTTGAGCGGCGCATGATAATGACAGCTGTCGCTCCGGCATCCAGACCCGGAGCATTCCCCGCAGTAACGGTAGGACTACCGTATATTGTCTTTAATCTGGCCAGAGCCTCCATGGTCGTATCCGGTCGCGGAAGTTCATCTTTACTAAAAATTACCGCTGTCCCTTTTTTAGAAGGCAATTCAACACTAACCAATTCATCGTTGAATAGTCCTGCCTTGTCGGCCGCCGCCCATTTCTGATGCGATGCCAGCGCCCAGGCGTCCTGTTCCTCCCGTGAGATACCGTGTTCAATGGCTATTTCACCGGCATCGCGTCCCAGCGGCGTGTATTCACGATAGGTAATGGGATTCAGGTAATCCTGTATCAGAAGCGGCTTCATGCCCGCCCCCCAGCGATGGCCGTTGATTAACAGCGGGGTGTTGCTCATATTTTCCGCACCCACGGCCATACAGGTATCGGCTTCGTCTAAAAGGATAGCGCGGCGTCCCAACTGCACCGCGCAAAGCGACGAACAGCAGGCCCGATCCAAAGTAAGCGATACGAGCGTGTTGGGCAGCCCGGCACGCAGAATGGCCTGCCGGGCGTTGACGTTGTCGTAGAGGGCGGCCTCGGCCTGATCACACATGCCATAATAAACCTCATCAAGTTCTTCACCTTTGAGACCGGCACGCTTCAGGCTTTCTCTGATAACAATCACTCCCAGATCGGTGCTGTGAATTTCTTTGAGCGCTCCGCCGAATTTACTGAAAGGCGTGCGCACCGCGCTGACAATGACCACATCGTCTTTGTTGCTCATAAAACCTCTGATATTTAGATCGTATATTATACCTCTTTGGACTAATTAATTCCCGCAAATTACACGTTGTCATAAAGACCACAGAGTCTCTCTCCGTATTTTTCCATGACAATGCGACGTTTCAGTTTCAGGGTTTGGGTCAGCATGCCGTTATCCACGGAAAAGTCCTCTGTGATATAAAGAAACTTCTGGGGGATTTCATATCCGCCGAAAGATTTGCGCAAATGCTCGTTGATTTGCTTGGAAATAAAATCGGTGCACTCCTTATTGGCAATGGTTTCTTCCGGCGTGCCCTGCGACCAGGCGGCAGTGTGAGAATCGGTTTTGAGCGCCTCGAAGTCCGGAACCACCAGCGCCACGTTAAATATCCGGCCCTCGCCATAAACAATAACATTGGATACGTAGCGGAGGAGCTTGATCTCGTTTTCGATAGATTCCGGATGTACATATTTGCCGTTTTCCAGTTTATATTCATCCTTGAAACGTCCGGTAATATGGAGAAAGCCTTCTGCATCCAACCAGCCGCGATCACCGGTCCTGACACCGGGTAAGCCGTTCCAGGTATCGGGCATCATCACCTCTTTCGTTATTTCCGGTTTGTTATGATAACCCTGCATGACCTGTGCACCATAGGCAATAATTTCTCCGTCAGGACTATCTTCTCCGATACGGGATTTATCGATAACGACCTTCGTATCTTTGTAGGGTTTGCCGATTGTACCGAATTTATTGCCCCGTCTGGGACTGTTGTTTGTAATGACCGGAGAGGTTTCCGTCAGACCGTAACCGACGTAGGGAACGACTCCGACATCGCTGAAGAACATCGCGATTTCCGGTTTCATCAACGCTCCGCCAATGACCACCTGTTTTAACCGTCCGCCGAAAATGTTCCGAACCGTGGAAAAAGCCACCGCGTCATAGAATTTAAATTCTTCTGTTTTTTCTTTCAGGTCCCGGTTTTTGATAGCCTCGGCTACCGCCGCGTCAAATATTTTCTTTTTTTCCGGATCCGCCGACACACTCTGTTGAATTTTGTCGTAAATAATATTGAACACCCGCGGTACGGCGTTCATATGCGTGGGCTTGATCTCGCTGAAATTAACCAGCAGCTTATCGGCGGATTCGGCAAGACCGAGTTGCCAGCCGCCATAGACGAAAACATTCAGGTCGGTCGTCAGGCCGAAACTGTGTGCCCAGGGGAGAATGCTTAAACCGACCTCTTCCTCCCCCACATCAAACGTCCAATGACTTTCCTTGGCATTGTGCGTCAGATTGCCATGACTAAGCAAAACGCCTTTCGGATCACCGGTGGTACCGGACGTGTAGATGATAAAAGCCGTATCCGACCAGTGCGGTTTGTACGAAGGAACGGGATTGGCCTTGCCCATTTTTTCCAGCGCGGGCAGATGATTTTCTCCCTCGCCATACAGAAACAATACGTCTTTCAATGTTGGAATATCTTTTTGAAAACTTTTGATAACATCGTAAATCTTTTGATTGCTGACAAAAAGATACTTGATGGCGGCGTCTTTAATAATATATTGCCATACCTTTTGCAGCTCCTTTTCATACATGGGAACGAAAACTCCGCCCAGACCATGGGTGGCACTGGCACACACGAACCATTCCACAGAGTTGCCGACAATAACGCCGACCTTCTCGCCTTTTTCAAAACCAAGTTTATTCAAGGCACCGCGCAAATTGTTGACCCGCTCGGCGACCTGCGCGAAGGTTACCCACTCATATTGATTGGTTTCTTTGTTTTTTGTACCGAACAAATTGCGGGATGCATATTTCGCCGCGCTGTTTTCAAACAGATCGACCAGGTTATTCGGTTTGGCGTAATAAGATTCCAGATTCACTGTAGCACTGCTTTCTTTTTCTTTTACCATCTTGCACTTCCTTTCCTAAATTGAAATTTTTATTCTTTATCGGCAAACGATGCCGGTATTTCCATAACCATGTTGCAAAATAAATATGTTTATTATATTCACAAAACATTATTCCATGTCAATTATTATTCCCATCAGCCAAGGAGTAAAATACATCATGACGCAAATCTATCAATATAAACTCACCGTCCCCGAAAGCGCCGTGGATGTGAATGGACATGTCAACAACATTGAGTATATTCGCTGGATGCAGGACGCCGCTGTTCTGCATTACGATGTTCAGGAATGCACCCAAGCCACCATCGACGCGGGAGCCACCTGGGTGGTCCGGACACACCGTATTGAGTATCTTCGTCCCGCCTTTGCCGGAGAAGATATCATAGTTTTAACCTGGGTATCAAATTTCCGCCGTGTAAAATCTTTAAGGAAATATAAAATTATCCGGTGCGCCGACAATGCCGTGCTCGTCAATGGTGAAACCGATTGGGTTTTTGTTGATCTTCAAACAGGTCGATTGCGTTCAATTCCTAAAAATGTTATATTGAAACACAAAGTGTTAACTGAAGATAGCGAGCCGGAAGTCCTGAAGGACATAAAATGTTTTCAGCGTAAACAAAAATAATCGTTTCAGTTCAGTGGAGGCAAAGAATATTGAATTCTGAATTAAGATTAAAAATAATGGACGCGCTCGTTCATATGCACGCGGCCATAAAAAATGTCCAACTGTATGCGGCGGACAGTCCCGTCATTACCAATTCCGTTGAAAGGCTTCACCTGTATCTTCTGGATATATTACGAGAAGAGTCGTCTTTTGTTTTCGCTGAATCTGGGAAACAGGCCTCGATCTGTGGAGAATTTTTAAATCAGAAAGATCAGGAAACAATCCATATTCAATTCCTGATGGATATTCTCTTCAATTTCGGTCTCGAAAGTATTTCCTTTGAAAAAGGCTTGCGAAAAGAAGAACTTCATTCTTTTATAAATCTCTTTGCGAGGAAACCTGAACATTTACGTCACATGGGCGGCCTGTCGTCGCTCATGACGGAAAATAAAATTGTTCATATTCATACGGAGAAAAAAACACACACCGTATCGCTTGATCAAAACAGAGACGTCACCGGCTCTGATATCTCTCTCGAATCAGGAACTGCCGATTTATCAGCAGAAGACCCTGTTGCAGAAAGTATTGCCGAAATGATGAAAGCATTAAGGCGACTTGGTGAAATGGAAGGAAGCATTGAGTCTTTTATTTCCGAAGAGCAAAGAGAGCTTATCAAGAGATCATTAGGACAAGTCGTTGAAGGGCTGGAAACCGAAACAGCCGTAACACCCGCCTACATCAAAAAAATTGATAGTATGCAAAAACTTGCCCAGGAATTTATCACGCATGGACTATTTGCCGAGGCAAATTCAATCATTACTTTTTTCAGCAAAATTAACAGAGGCGAACTGCAAAAAGATGATAAAATACGAGAAATCTGTTTGGGAGTTCTCCGCAATCTGGCATCAGAAAATAACCTGAACTTCCTGTTTAAAGAAATCAATGTCAACGAAAAGAATAAAACGGCTGATGCCTTTCAGATTCTCTCGGGATTTGGTGAAGACCTCATTATTAAAAAATTGTTGGAAATTGTCCGCTATGCCAAAGAAAGTAAAGAACGCATACGCATGATTCATATCATTCAGGAAATGGGACCAAAAACGATACCGGCCATCAAAGACAGCATGACAAGCGATGCTCCGTGGTATTTTCTGCGAAATATGGCCTACATACTGGGACGTATCGGCAATGAAAACAGCGCCGAAATCATGAAGCCTCTCCTGATCCATAAAGACAAAAGGGTTCGCATGGAAGCATTGAAAAGCATTGGCCTGATTGGTGGAAACAAGAGAGGCCCCCTGCTTTTATCCATCCTTTCCGGTGTCGATGCAGAACTGAGACTTCATATGATTGAAATGCTGGGTAAAATTAAATGCACCGAGGCGGTGAATACCCTCATTGATCTGCTCAAGAACAAGACCGCAATGAGCAAAGATGAGCAAACATCTTTACAGGAAAAAGTATGCGACGCCCTTGCTGCAATAGGTTCATCTGAAGCGATACCAGCTCTTACAGAAATTACCGAATCAAAATCTTTCCTGGGAATAGGTTCTTACCCGACTGAAGTTAAACACGCCGCAGAGAAAGCACTGGCATCTATTAAAAGAAAGCAGTAAGCGCGTTTCTCAAGCGCCGCAGACAATTTAGCTTAATCCTCAGTGGATCATCCTATCCCCTTTTTTCCAAGACAGAATTAATGATTTTGTTCAACTGACGCGCGGAAGTTTCAGGATTGTCAGCCGCGCATATAGCAGATACGACCGCCACACATTGGGCACCGGCCATAACAACGTCCCTGATATTTGATTCATGAATGCCGCCGATTGCAACCAGCGGGTGACGGCTGAACGCCTTGATTCTGGTCAGGCCTTCCAGCCCCCACGCCTCTTTCGTGTCGGTTTTCGTCGGTGTGGGAAAAACGGGACTGACGCCGATGTAACTGACATCGAGTGCCTGACTCGCAATGACATCTTCCCATGTTTCCACGGAAAGGCCGATAATCGCCCGCGGTCCCAGAAGTTTACGGGCCGTTTCATACGGCATATCCTCCTGACCGATATGAACGCCGTCGGCATCGCAAGCCAGCGCAACATCGACACGGTCATTGATGATCAGGGGAACTTTCTGCGGAGTCAGAATTTTTTTAATCCGGAGAGCTTCCTCCACAAAAGAACGGGTAGATATTCCCTTTTCGCGCAACTGCACATAAGACACGCCGCCCCGGACGGCCTGAATCACGACTTCTTCCAGATTTTTCTCTCCACACAATGTCCGATCGGTCACCAGATACAGTCCCTGCATGTTAAGCCTCAATCTTCAAGCACCGGCTGATATCTTCCAGAGATAGCCGGTAAAGATTATCCAGAAAATGCATCTGCATGCTTCCTGTTCCCGCGGATATTTCTGCGGCCAACTCGCCGGCTATTCCCATGACCGCCATGCCTTGAACCGTTGCTTTAAATGTCGATTTTTCCACCG
>CAZIJZ010000082.1:0-7041 GCA_964539765.1 uncultured Smithella sp. | reverse complement strand
TTATCGGCTTTGTGTTCATTATCTAAATTGTTTTTCCAATTCTTGAAATGCTTTAGATGATCATGGGCAAGTTCATGGGCAACAAGAGCCATCGCAACAGTCTCTTGATATTTTTTCAATCGGTTGGAATTTATTCGAATACAGTGATTGTTGGTGACTTCCGCAGCTCCGCCGGAAAAAGTATTGCCTTCAATAACCGATCCAAATGATAAATCCTGTCGAAAGCCGGAATGAACAATCTTCAAAATCGTCTTAAAAAGGAGAATTTTTAAATAATCCGATTCAAGTGCAATGGATTCAAAATATCTTTTAATATCCACATTAAGGCATAAAATTGCCCCGGGAGGTTTTTCTCCATCCGGCAATTTGTCACTGCCGGCGAGCTTGTTTGTGATCGGTTTGTTTTTCGTCATGATACCAAAAACAGGGGAATCGTGTCCCCCCTGAAAATTCAATGACAACTACAGGACCCGCAGCAATCGCCATTAGGTTGGAGCAGGCTGGACGTCAATATAAAACCCGCGCCCTGAGGCGTTGTAATGAAGTCGATGTTGATCGGTTTGACCTGGGTTAAAAGGTCTTTTTCAATGACAAACGTGGTTCCTCCGGCCGAAATCACTTCATCCGCATCATTCCTGTTTTCATCCAACGCCATCCCGAGAGAGGAACCGGAACAACCCGTGTTCAAAAACACGCGAATCGACGCGTCGGCTTTTTTGTCCTTTAAGAAATCCTTGATAACTTCTGATGCCTTGTCTGTAACCGTCAGCATTTATTTCCTCCTGATGATCCCAATGATGATCGAATCCATTTAATCTACGGATTGCATTTTATATTCTTCTTTACCAGCTTGTTCGCTGGTCCCAGTGCTTTGACTTTGGCGGTAACGCCTTTAATAACCTGAGCAAAACGGTCACCCTCGGAGGCGGAAACCCAGGTAAACATGGTCCGGTCACCTTCAATACCGATGTAATTCAGGAAACTTTTTAACGTCGCAAACTTGCGGCGCGCCACCAGATTTCCGGATATATAGTGGCATTCACCCGGATGACAACCAGACACCAGAACACCGTCGGCCCCTTCCTGAAGGGCTTTGACGATATAAAAAGGATTGATTCTTCCTGTGCAGGGAACACGGATAATGCGCACATTCGGCGGATACTGAATTCTGCTGATACCGGCCAGATCGGCGCCCGCGTAAGTGCACCAGTTGCAGACGATGGCAGCGATTTTCGGCTCCCATTCTTTGTTTGTTAAATTTTCAGTCATATATTCTCCTTCCATTGAATAAGAATCATCCAACTGCGGCGTCTATATATGACCAAAATGAATAAGTCAAATTACTAAAAGGAATATATTCGCAGGCATTATTCTTCTTTGTTTCTATTGAAAAAAATGATCTGATTTTTTATTGATGACAGTGTGAAACAATCAATTTTGACGGGTGATCAGTTTTCCCTCGTCCAGTTCCATCACGGTGTCTGCCAGACGGGACACCTGTTCCATCAGATGGGACACCAGCACAATCGTGCAGCGGGTTTTGAGCCTGACGATAAGTTCCTCAATGGTGGCAACCGCGCGCGCGTCCAGTGAAGCGGTAGGTTCATCCATCAGCAGGACTTCCGGTCCGACAATCAGCGCCCGCGCGATACAGAGCCTCTGCTGTTGCCCGCCGGACATTGCCCGCGCATCATGCTCCAGCCTGTCTTTCACCTCATCCCAGAGAAACGCCTGCTTCAACGCATCCTCTACCCGTGTCCGGATCACTGTTTCGTTTTTTTCACCGGCCAGTTTCAGCGGGAAAGCTACATTTTTATAAATGCTCATCGGCAAAGGATTGGGCTTTTGAAATACCATACCGACCGATCTGCGCAAATCGGGCAACGACACCTCCGGGGCATAAATGTCCGTATGCCTGTTTTTCAAAAACATGCGGACGCGTCCTTCCATCCGCGCACCAGGGATCTGTTCCCACAGCCGGTTCATGATCATCAGAAAGGTGGACTTTCCCTGGCCTGACGGCCCGATGACCGCCGTAATGGACGCGGCGGCAATTTGTGCTGATACCTCGTGGAGAATTTGTCGCCGTCCGTAAAAAAATGAAATGTTTTCGGCCTGAATTTTAATATTTTCGGTCTGGTTCATCTGAAAACCTTATAGACTGTACAATGCTTTTTCCGTCAACCGGTTTTTGATGTAAAAAGCGGCAAGGAATAAAACGGCGCAAATGATCACCAGAATAATTGCGGCCGCATAGCCCATTTTCAGCTCATTCATATCGGTGTATTGAGAAGAAATATAGTAAATAAAAAACGGCAGGGCTTCATACTTGGCCAACAATGATTGCGGCACGCCCGCCATGGCAACCACGCCCGTCAGCATGATAACAGCCGTGTCTTCCGCGCACCGGCCGATGGACAGAATGATGCCGCTGACGATGCCGGAAAGGGACCGGGGAATCAGAACATAGACGATGTTTTGCAGCTTGTCTGCTCCGAGCGCAATCGCCGTCAACCGTTCTTCCGGTGGAATCTGCTCCAGAGCAATCTGTGTTGTCCGGATAAGATAGGGCAGAACCAGAAAGGAAAGCGACGCCGCTGAAATCAAGAGGCAGGGATAGATATTTTGCGACACATACTTGTGCAGAAAAATGGATAACGAGAAGCCGAAAAGCCCTACAAGAATCGAAGGCACACCTGCCAGAATATCGCAGAAAAGACTTAAAACGCTTTTCATACGCGGACCGCTGTAGGCGGCAAGATAAATTCCCGCTGCAATGCCGACGGGCAGCGCCAGGCTGACGGAAATGATCACCAGAAGCACTGTGCCGACAATGGCCGGAAAAAGACCGTCAAACACGGCTTTTTGCATGGTGACGGCGTCCCAGACGGACGTGTCGCCAAAAATGGTTTGTCGATTCAATGCGGCTCCGCCGTGAATCAGCAGGAACATAAAAACCGCCCCGACGGCCGCAATCAGAGTGCAGGCGCATAACCACGCAAAAAACGCTACGGATATTTCCGCAAACCGGTTCATGTGTTCACCTCTGTCTTAAACGACGAAAGAAATCGCACGGCAAGAACTATGATCAGTGTCATCAGATAAAGCAGAATGCCGCAGGCAAAAATCGTCCGGAATTCGACGGAGTCAAAATCCGCCGCCGTAACCAGCGCGATATGAGCGGTCAGCGTCCGCGCCGAATCAAAGATACCGCCCGGAACGGCCACGGCGTTTCCGGCCAGCATCAAGGCCACCAGTGTATCGCCGATGGCGCGACCGGCCCCCAGAATGAGACCGGCCACAATGCCCTTCCAGGCCGCGGGCAGAAGCACATAGCATAATTTCTGCACGGGACTGGCGCCCAGCGCGTCAGCGGCGCTGCGATAGGATAGCGGAACATTATTGAAACTGTTGGAAAAGATAAGAATCATTGTCGGGGCAACCAACACCGACAGCACCAGCGCCGCCGTGAGAATGTTCATTCCCGACCCTGCCTCAAACGTGGACTGCACCAGCGGCACCAGAAGGAAAACGCCGACAAACGCATAGACAACGGTTGGAATAGCCGTCATCAGAATGACTATTTTTTTCAGGCAGCGGCCGGGACGGCCGGGTTGAATGACGCAAATAAAAACGGACGCGCCCAGCGCCAGCGGCGCGCCCAGACAAAGACTTAAAAACGAAATCGCCATGGAAGAAATGATCATCGGATAAATGCCGTACTGACCGCCTCCCGGCGCCCAAGGCAAAGTCAGTAACGAAAGAAACCGGTTTTCCTTAAACAGGGGCAGTCCGAGAACCAGCATGAACGCAAAGATCAGGACCGTCAGGAGCATGCTCCACAGCGCTGCCGCCAGAAAACTTTTCTCTATCCAAGAACCGAACCGCCTGATCATTTCACCGCAATGAACCCTTCATCAACAACAATTTTCTGACCTTCGGGACTGAACAGATAGTCAATGAATTTCTTCGTCAGTCCCGCCGGCACCCCTTTGGTATTGCTGAACAATCCGCGGGAAATCTTGTAAGAACCGTTTTTGACATTTTCAATGGTGGGCGCGACACCGTCGAGCGCCGCTGTGGAAACCGTTTCGTCAATGTGGCCGACTGATGTGTAACCGATACCGTTGGGATCGGTGGCAATGGCGGATTTCATGGCGCCATTGGAAACGACCACCTTCGCTTTGGGGGTAATGGTTCCCTTGCTAAGCCCCTTTTCCCAGAAGACTTCACGGGTGCCGCTGGCCTCGTCGCGCGTGTAAACGTTGATGGGTTTGTCGGAACCGCCCAGTTCTTTCCAGTTGGCAATCTCACCGGAATAAATCTTGATCAAATCACTCTTTTTCAAATTTTTGACGTTGTTTGTTTTATGGACGATGAGTCCGACGCCATCGACAGCCCATTTGAACATCTTCAAACCGTATTTGGCAACTTCCTCCTCCGTCGGTGTCCGGCCGGTGTTGCCGATGTTGACCAGACCCTCGCCAACCTGCTTGATCCCGACACCGGAACCGCCGCCGGCAATGCTGATGTGGATTTCCGGATTAGCAGTCATAATTCTTTTGGCCGCTTCCTTCATGACCGGTATGTGCGCCGTGCCGCCTGAAATCCGGATGTCCCCCTTCTCGCCTTTAAAAGCGGCCAAAGCCTGTGCCGTGGAAACGGATGTCCAAACCAGAACACTTGCAACCATAAGCAAAAGAATAACAGATATTTTATGCTTTTTTGAAATCATGTACCTCTCCTTTAATATTTTTTTACGCTTACCCGACTCGGGCAGGCGCAGTTTACCTAACACCGGACGCTCTCATTGCCAAATTCATAATAGTAATAATACTCCTCTTCTTATAACTATTATTTATAGTAGATTTACGATCTTTTATGGTTTAGTCTCAATGTGCTTCAAAAAGGAGATCATTTAACATGCTGAAAGTGGATATACCGGGCAATAAAACGATGGATTTATATTTTCTGGTTCTGGATTATAATGGCACGATTGCCTGCGACGGCAGGATTATTCCCGGCGTGCAGGATATCATCATCGAACTGGCCGGGAGTCTCTCCATTCATATCCTGACCGCTGATACCTTCGGAAGCGTACAAAAAGAACTGGATGGTATCCCCTGCGAGAGAGTTGTCATCCCAAAAGAAAATCAGGCCCGAGCCAAGGCGGATTACATCCGGCAACTGGGCTCCCCACATTGCGTCTGCGTGGGAAACGGTCGCAACGACGCTCTGATGCTCAAGGAAGCGGTACTGGGCATTGCGGTGATACAGGAGGAAGGATGCGCGATGGAAGCTCTTTTGGCCGCGGACGTCGTAACCCCCGGCATCCGGGACGCCCTCGATCTTTTGCGCTTTCCCTTGAGACTGGCCGCGACACTGCGTTTATAATGGCAAAATATAAAACCTATAACGCCGCAAAATCCTACAAATATAAAAAACGATGTTACGGCGTTATGGGATCAGATTGTTTCTGTGATTGGTTTTATTCCTTGACCAGCAGCACATTGACTGCCTTGACCACAATTCTCACCTTATCACCTTTTTTGATACCCAGTTCTTTCAGAGAGTTTGTCGTCATCACGGATTCCATAAAATCACCACCTCCGGTTTTTACTTTCACTTCGCACATCACCGCGCCTTTCTTAACGCTTTCCACTTTTCCAACTAACTGATTTCTCGCACCGTACTTCATGGTTACCTCCTATGATTTGATGATATTGTTTATTGAAACAAACAAGACAACACGTTGACGCAATTCTATTGTTTTGTATTTTAGCATCATTACTATCAAAATCATAATAAATATAAATCGAACTCTTTATAACTAAAAAGAATAAAATATATTTAAATATTCCTTTTATGAATTTGCTTTTTGAATTTTCTATTATTAAAAGGAACTGGAATGCATTTTGATTTCAAATCCTGACCGGTTATGTCGGATGGCTCCGGCCGCGGGCTTCAACCCCGTCGAGCAAACAATGAAATGTTTTCTTCAGTTCGATTCTGAAACCGGTCTTAAATCACACAACAGAGGTTAGTCTTGTTCTTGGCAGAAAGCGTCAAATTAAGCTTCATCGGTTATACCTACTAAGAAATAATATTTAAAAGAAATTTTATTGCTGATTACTGGTTGAAAGGTTGAATTCGATGGGGATCGTTTCTAACGAAACAAGCCCATTTATTCATTTGCTCCTGCTCTTTTCAATATTTCTACAATATCTTTGTGACCTTTCTGAGATGCTATCATGAGGGCCGTCATAGCCGTGCCTGTATGATCAAATTTTGCAGTTACATCAGCGCCATGATCTAAAAGTATTTTTACGACTTCTGCATGCCCCATAGAAGATGCCATCATGAGGGCCGTCATACCAACATTTCCTTTTACATTTACATTAGCGCCATTTTTCAAAAGGAGCTCTACGATTGCTAAATAACCTTGGCCAGATGCATTCATCAGAGCAGTTGAATGATAATAGTTTTCTTGGTAATTTACATCAGCACCTTCAGCCAGTGCATTCTTCACATCAGGAAGGTTGCCTTTTGTAGCAGCTTCAATCAATTGATCATTTTTGTTTGTTATACCAGGATGGAATTTGTGATTTTGAATAGTCATTGACTTTATTTCCTCGCCTTTTGAGTCACATTTCATGTCGTTTTGCGGAGTATCTGTAATAATGTTATTACCATTACGATCAATACAGCGGTACATTTCTCTTGCATTTGCAAAGTTTATCAAGGCGATAAAAACACACAAAGCTAAAATTATGAATTTCATTGCATTCTCTCCTTGTGATGCTAAATATGTTTATATGAATGAGGATTTTTAATGATTACTATTTGTAACCTAACATAAAAATAAAATTTTGGAAATTGAGGAGTACAGGAAGCTATCGATTGTTTTGACGCCCATTGCAAAGTTCTTCTCAAAGAATTTGAAATAATTGAAAGCCGCAGCATCGCGTCTATTATTTAAACAATGCGCGGCGGCATCTGTTCGATTCATTATAACCAAATAGAATAAATACCGGTTACATA
>CAZIJZ010000081.1:3764-7522 GCA_964539765.1 uncultured Smithella sp. | reverse complement strand
ATACCCCGCTGCTGGCGGCGGAAGTGTTCATTCTTTCTCCGTTTCTTTATTGATTAAGTATTTGGCAATGACCGCATTCGTCGAATAATCCTGCTTTTTGCCTTTCGTAATCTGCCGTAAGACTTTCAAGTCGGATGTCCAGACAATATCGCCGGGACCAATGAAGCAGTAGCTTCCCGGGGTGTATTCACAACTGACAACACCGTTTTTGTAATAATAGTATTCCTCGGTGGTTTTCGTAGGATAACTGCGTACAGGGGGCGGAACGTCCGTGGGAAGAAACCAGAGTTTTATTTCGCGTTCAGCATCCTGCGGATTTGCGGAAGCGTGAATAAGATTATCCGATCTGTCTCCAATTAATTTTCCTTTTTCATCATACAGCGGAATGACGGTTCCCAGCGCGCGAATGCAGCCGGGTCTTTGCGCTCTTGCTTCATGCGGGTTGGTATTGCCGCAAATCTCCCGAATATGTTTGATGGCGTTTGGACCCCGATAGATGATTGCGATGACTCTTCGTTTCGAGGGTTCATCCGGATAATGCAGATAACCGCGAATGTATTCCAGAAGAGAAGGATAGAAAAATTTTCCTTTATGTTCCGCGTAATGTTCTTCGGCGAGCGCCAGATTGACACAAACAACCTTCAATGCCGCAAAACGCAGACTGGTATGGAATTCCGAAAATTGCGAAAGAATATATCCGGTCAGTGAATTTTTTAATGCATCCGGTTTTATCAGGACAAGGGAACTTTCTCGATTTTGTTCAGACATTTGAAACTCCTTATTTTTAAATAGGTTATTAAAATATTCTTTCTGACCAAGCAGGCTTAAAAAGCGGGCGAAGTATAAGAGAAGTCCTGTTCTGTGTCAACAGAATATATCAGGACCACATTGATTTAGTTTTTGGCCGGAAATCCAGTCATCCAGAGATTTTAAGGCCTGATTTACGATGAGAGCGTTCCTTTCTTTTTTACTGACTCTTTTTCCCGGTGAAGAAGCGAGCAACCCGAAATTAATGTTCATGGGCTGAAATTTATCGACATGCTCGGGAGACGTGATATATTGAATGAGAGCGCCCAGCGCCGTGTTGACAGGAGGCGGGACGGATTTTTTGCCTTCCATCATCAACGCCGCGTTAAGTCCGGCCAGAAGTCCCATGGCTGCCGATTCCACATATCCTTCCACGCCGGTAATCTGCCCGGCAAAGAATATGTCCTCATGATTCTTGAGCTGCATTGACGGCGAAAGCAGGGAAGGGGAATTGATATAGGTATTCCGGTGAATACTGCCGTAGCGGGCAAATTCAACCTTTTCCAGCCCGGGAATGAGACGGAAAATCCGGCGCTGTTCCGGCCAGGTCAGTTTTGTCTGAAATCCGACCAGATTAAAAAGAGTGCCGGCGGCGTTCTCCCTGCGCAATTGAACAACCGCGTAGGATTTGCTGCCGGTACGAGGATCAATCAATCCCACCGGTTTCATTGGTCCGAACGCCAGGCTCTTCTCGCCGCGCGCGGCCAGCACTTCAATCGGCAGACAGTTTTCAAAATGACGGGCTTCCTCAAAATCTCTGGCGGCAACCTTTTCTCCCGCCAGTAATTCTTTATGGAATAATACATATTCCTCGCGATTCAGGGGACAATTCAAATAATCCGGAGTTCCCTTATTATAGCGCGATGCCCAGAAGACCTTGTTCATATCAATGGAATCCGCTTCGACAATAGGCGCGATGGCATCGTAAAAGTATAACGACGAGCTGCCCAGCAGACGGGAAATTTCCAGCGCCATGGCTTCTGAGGTCAGCGGACCGGTGGCGATGATCGTAAATGTCTCTTTCGGGATGTTGGTAACTTCACATCGGTGAAGGGTGAAGTTTTTTTGTTCATGGAGCTGAGTTTCCACTTCGCGGGCGAACAAAACGCGGTCAACAGCGAGAGCGGAACCGGCCGGCACGGAAGTTTTGTCCGCTGCTTTAATAATCAACGAATCAAGCCGACGCATTTCTGCCTTGAGGAGACCGGGCGCATTATCCAGAGAATTCGATTTGAGGGAATTGCTGCAGACCAGTTCCGCGAGATTTTCCATTTGATGAGCGGGAGAAAATTTCTGCGGCTTCATTTCATACAGGTCAACCGCATGGCCGCGCCGCAACAATTGCCAGGCCGCCTCACAGCCGGCCAGTCCGCCGCCGATAATTGTCACACGATGATCCATCAGGATTCAGATTTTACTTTGGAAATTTTCTTGATGTTTTTGCATTCCGGATAACCGGTGCAGCCGAGGAACTGGCCGTAGCGGCCGCGTTTGACGGCCATCGGTTTGCCGCAAAGTTCGCAGACTTCATCGGTCAAAACGGGTTCCTGCTGCGTAACTTTGCCGTCCTTCCCCATCTTTTTGATGTTTTTGCATTCCGGATAACCGGTGCAGCCGAGGAACTGGCCGTAGCGGCCGCGCTTGACGGCCATCGGTTTGCCGCAAAGTTCGCAGACTTCATCGGTTGTCGGCGCTTCCTGAGCAACAATTTCGCCATTTTCATCTTTCGTCGCGTTCATCGTATTTTTGCATTCCGGATAACCGGAGCAGGCGAGGAATTGTCCGAATCGTCCCTCTTTGACGATCATATTTTTGCCGCATTTGCTGCATTTAATATCCGTTGTCTTGGTTTCCACGTGTTTAACCTTTCCATTTTCGTCATGAGTGAAATTCATGGTGTTCTTACATTTGGGATAATTGGAACAGCACAAAAACTTTCCGTTTTTCCCCCATCGAATCACCATGGGGGAATTGCATTTCTCGCACACCAGATCGGTTGGCGTTTCCTCCTTCTTGATGTTCTTCATTTCGGTCTTGGCTTTTTTCAGCTCTTCATCAAAAAGCGTGTAGAACTCTTTGAGCGTTTCCACGCGCTTGCGTTCACCGGTCTCAATAGCATCCAGTTTGTTTTCCATATCGGCCGTGAAAGCGATTTCCAGAATGGTCGGGAAACTTTTCACCAGAAGCTGCGTGACCATCATTCCCAGTTCCGAAGGATGAAATTTGCTTTTTTCCAGTTTGACGTATTCGCGTTCCTGAATCGTGGAAAGAATGGTGGCGTACGTGCTGGGACGTCCGATTCCTTTTTCCTCCAGCTCGCGCACCAGCGACGCTTCGGAAAAACGCGGCGGCGGCTGTGTGAATTTCTGTTCCGTATTCAGATGGAGAAGTTTCAACTTTTCTTTTACGCTGACTTCCGGCAGGAGTTTGTCGGCGCCGTTGCCGTTTTCTTCCTTGTCATCCTTGCCTTCCGTGTAGACAATGGTGAAACCGGGGAATTTCATGATCTGTCCTTGCGCGCGGAAAATACAACCGGCGCCGGCAATGTCGATGGTGGTCTGATCTAGAATGGCCGGATTCATCTGACTGGCAACGAAGCGGTTCCAAATCAGCTGATAAAGCTTGAATTGATCGGCGGACAGATATTGTTTGATGTCCTGCGGTTTGTACGTCATTTTGGACGGGCGAATCGCTTCGTGGGCATCCTGCGCTTTTTGTGAGTTCTTGTAGGTATGCGGTTTATGCGGCAGATAATCCGCCGAATAACTTTCTCTGATATAATCACGAACTTCTTTTATGGCCTCTTCGGATATCCGGTAGGAATCGGTTCGCATGTAGGTGATGAGACCAACAGAGCCTTCTTTGCCCAGCTCGATTCCTTCGTAGAGCTTTTGCGCGACCATCATGGTCTTCTTGGCTGAGAAACGAAACCAGCGCGAAGCTTCCTGCTG
>CAZIJZ010000081.1:0-3664 GCA_964539765.1 uncultured Smithella sp. | reverse complement strand
GATGACTTCCGCGATATGCCAGGCGATGGCTTCGCCTTCGCGGTCCGGGTCGGGAGCCAGGTAAATGTTTTCAGCGCTTTTCGCCGCTTTTTTCATTTCATCGATGGTTTTCTTTTTTGTCTCGATGATGCTGTACGAAGGCTCGAAATCTTTTTCAAGGTCAATGCCTAATTTGCTTTTCGGCAAATCTTTTATATGCCCCATCGAAGCGACGGCGTTAAAATCGGCCCCGAGAAATTTTTTTATCGTTTTAACTTTTGTGGGTGATTCCACAATCACCAAAGAATTTGCCATAAACCCATTCTCGCTTAAAAAAATAGAAAGCCCCTATAGATGGAAGAAAATAATTTGTAAAGCTATTTTTATCATCTTCCTTTCATTTGATTATTTAAATATTCGGAAAATCAGAGCTTTATTGCTTAGTTTATTATTTCCATGGAAAAAAATTTCCCCGGATGCTGCCGGACAATTCCTTTTAATTCCATTGTTGTTAAAGCGCTTAGAATATCAGCGGATGAAAAGCCCGTTAAAGAAATCAGGTCATCAATGTGAATACGTTTTTTGGAAACCAAATCGTATAATTTTTGTTCAGTTGCATTTAATGTTTCCACGTGCGGGTTTGAGGATTGTAGAGGATCGGGAGAAGAAAAACTTTTTAACGGCATTTTTTGTTCTATCTGCGGCAGAATTTCTTCCAGAATATCATCCGTGTTTTCAATGAGTTTCGCTCCCTGCTTAATCAGCTTGTTTGTGCCGCGCGAACCGGCGGCGTCAATGCTTCCCGGCACGGCAAAAACTTCCCGTCCCTGTTCCAGCGCCAGCCTCGCTGTAATCAAAGAACCGCTTTTTTCTCCCGCTTCCACAATGACGACGCCGTAGGACATGCCGCTGATAATGCGGTTGCGCGCCGGAAAGTTTGTTGAACGCGGCGGCGTTCCCAGGGGAAATTCGGAAATAACGGCGCCGCTTTCGATAATTTCCGCAAATAATTTTCTGTTTTCCGGGGGATAAATGACATCCAGGCCGCTGCCCAGAATCGCAACAGTTCTTCCATGAGCGCTCAGGGCTCCGCGATGAGCGGAAGAATCGATGCCCCGGGCCATACCGCTGACCACCGTCACACCCTTGAGAGCGAGCTCCCGGCTGATTCTTTCCGTCGTGTATTTACCGTAAGTGCTCGCTGCGCGGGAACCGACAATGGCTACGTTGATGTCTGCGTTGCACAAAGTTCCCCGCACATATATATAAGGAGGTCGATCATAGACATTTAACAGTTGCTGAGGATAGAGTTCATCATGGTAAGTAATTATTTTAACTTTATTTTTATGAATAAGTTCAAGTTCTGCTTTAACGTTGTCCCAGTCTCCGAAATTAACAATAGCCGCGGCAATCCGACTGGAAATTCCCTCTGTTTGCTGCAAGTCGAAAAAGGAAGCGCTGAACACAGCGGCAGGAGAACCGAACCTGTCCACCAGTGCCGGGAAAGAGACATAGCCGATGCCTTTGACTGATTTTAACGCAATCCAGTACTTTAGAATTTCATCATTCATAAATGACCCGAACGAGGTGCGTTATTAAGATAATTGGGTTTCCGGAAAATTCACAGCAAAATACATCTTGTCTGCCGGATGTGTCAAGTTTTTTCAAAATGATGATTCGTTGAACGAACATTAAAAATATGGAATTTTTAAAACAGTTGCTTAATTTGAAGCTTTGAGCTAGGAAACCAGCAACATTTCCAAGAGGTCGTTATGTTTAAGATAAAAAATTATTTCATTTTTTTTATCACAGTTTTTTTTATTTACCTGCCTGCCGGTTCAGCTCAAAACGTCGCAAAACTGCAGAAAACTCCGGTTGCCGTCAAGCAGAATGTTCAAAAGTCCGTGGGTCAGGAAACGAAAAAACCAAAGCCCGGTCTGACCGTCACTCCGGCGGAAATTAATCTGGGTATTGTTTCGTTCGAAAAGTCAGCCGAAGGAACATTCAACTTAAAGAATACCGGACCCGGCGTGATCAGTTGGTCGATAAAGGGTCCGGAAGACTGGAATAAATTAACCCCCCAAAAGATATCCGGATCGCTGGAGAAGGAAACCGATTCTTTTAAAGTGGGGATCAGTCTATGGAGTGGTGATGACTTAAAAAATGAAAATCAAACGAAGCAGTCGTTTTCGAATGTTGAAATGAGAATCACCTCCGGAGATGATGAAATCTTATATACGAAGAAGCTTTCCGTCGGTGCGCATAAAGAGGAAATTGAAATCAATTCCGCGGGCGGTCCGAAAAAATTATGTATCATGTTTGTCATTGCTTACACTCAAAACGCTCCCCTGATTAACCTGAACCCTCTGAGATTGGATATGGGGGAAATCCTGCCCAATAAAAATGTTTTCCGAAAAATAATATTAAACAACAGCGGCAAGGAAACATTGACGTGGTCGGTCGCACCGCCGGTGCATGCCAAGGAAGATATGCCGGATGATTTCAGACAGGGAAGATATCTGTCCTTTGTCAATGAAGCAATCAGGGGCAGCGGTATCTACAGCGTTCCCACTCATTTAAAAGAAACAGTTGAATTGACCGGAAAATGGTCTGAAAGAAAAGGTTATCCCTCCGGTGAACAGGGCGATAATCTTATAAAAGTCAACTTTGAAGGCACCGGAATAATATTATATTTATCAGAATACCGGAAAGATAAAAACCTGACGATTTCATTAGACAAACAACCGGTTCAGAATATTAAATTATCCGGCGACATGGAAGAGCATGCAGGAGAAATCCTGATTGCCGATCAGCTGGCCTTCGGTCCCCATACCCTTACGATGACGAACAAATATGAGGGCCTGGTCATTGAAGGCATCAAAATACTGGGCGTAACCACATCTTTTTTCCCCGCTCAGAGCATAAAAATTTTTCCTGATTCCGGAGCAACCACCCGACAGACCAATTATCTGACCGTTTCGCTAAAAACAGGCCAGGCTTTTCCGGGATTTTATGAAGACTACCTTGTTTTTAAAACCAACAATGGAGAAGCGATAGTTAGGGTTTATGCGGAAGTGTTGCCGGAAGTCGCCTCAACCGTCATTGATGTTTACCGGTATTACAACGGAAGCGATTATCTTTTTACATCACGCCCGCAATCGGAAACAAACAGATTATACCAAAACAAGTACATGAAAGAAGGGATCGCTTTCCGTTTATTCCAGCCGGATACCCCGGGAACGGCAAGCTTCTACCGCTGGTACAATCCGCAGAAAAAATGTCATTTTTACCATTATGATTATAAGGGTGGTAAAAAAGATTTGCGCGGATATATTTATGAAGGTTCGATCGGTAACATCGCTACTTCGAAGCTGACCAATACCAGGGAGCTTTACCGCTGGTATCATGTAAAAACGGGTCATTATTTTTATTCAACGGACTTGCAGGGAGGCAAAATTTATAAAAAAACATACCGTTTTGACGGCATAGCCGGTTACGTCCGATAACCGTTGAGTTATTTCGGTAAAATAATGCCTGCAAGGCTTTATTTAATCTTGACAAAATGAGGAAGAGGGGCTATTAGGTCAAGTCTTTTTAGGCACAGGATACAAAATGCGCCTGTAGCTCAGTTGGATAGAGCAACGGACTTCTAATCCGTGGGCCGAGAGTTCGAATCCCTCCAGGC
>CAZIJZ010000080.1:0-7525 GCA_964539765.1 uncultured Smithella sp. | reverse complement strand
TGGGCGGACAGACGGGCCTCAACACCGCCGTGGCGCTGGCCGAAAGCGGCGTGCTGAAAAAATACAACGTGGAAATGATCGGGGCGTCGCTTGATGTTATTCACAAAGCGGAAGACAGAGAAAAATTCCGGCACGCCATTGAAAAAATCGGTTTGCGCATGCCCCAAAGCGGATTTGCCCGCTCGATGAATGACGTTCTGAAAATCGCCGCCGACATCGGCTACCCGATTATCGTGAGGGCGTCGTTTACCCTGGGCGGAACCGGCAGCGGCGTGGCCTACAACCGGGAAGAATTGGTGGAAATTGCCAAAGCGGGCCTCGATGCCAGCATGATTTCCGAAGTCATGATTGAAGAGTCCGTGCTGGGCTGGAAAGAGTACGAACTGGAAGTGATGCGTGATAAGGCGGACAATGTTGTCATCATCTGCTCCATTGAAAATTTCGATGCGATGGGCGTCCATACGGGTGAATCCATTACAGTCGCGCCGGCGCAGACGTTAACGGATAAGGAATATCAGAACATGCGGGACGCCGCCATCGCCATTATGCGGGAGATCGGCGTGGAGACGGGCGGTTCCAACGTGCAGTTTGCCGTGCATCCGCAGACGGGTGAAATGATTGTTGTGGAAATGAATCCCCGCGTTTCGCGCTCATCGGCGCTGGCCTCCAAAGCCACCGGATTTCCCATCGCCAAAATCGCCGCGAAACTGGCTGTCGGTTACACGCTGGATGAAATTCCCAACGATATTACCCGCGAGACGATGGCGTCTTTCGAACCGACGATTGATTACTGTGTCGTAAAAATTCCCCGCTGGACATTTGAAAAATTTCCGCAGGCCGAGGATTTTCTGACCACATCCATGAAATCCGTCGGCGAGACCATGGCCATCGGTCGAACATTCAAGGAATCTCTGCAGAAGGCCGTTCGCTCGCTGGAAATCGGCCGTTTCTCTCTGGAACAGAATCTGCCGGAAAATATACCGGACAAAAAGGAATTTTTGAAAGGCAAGCTGATCAAACCCAATTCGTTGCGGCTTTTTTATATCGCGGCAGCGATGCAAAACGGAATGGGGATTGAAGAACTTAATCAATTAACCAAAATTGATCCCTGGTTCTTGCATCAGATAAAAGAAATTGTTGATGCCGAAAATGAATTGAAAGAATCCAAGCCCTCTTCGGGACTCTTGCGGGAAGCAAAAAAAATGGGTTTTTCCGATAAGGCGCTGGCATCTTTCTGGAAGATGACGGAATTGGAAATCAGGCAGTGGCGCGAAAAAGAAAAAATCATTCCGGTGTATAAACTGGTCGATACATGCGCAGCCGAATTTGAAGCTTACACGCCTTATTATTATTCGACCTATGAAACAGAAAATGAAACCCGGCCATCGGATAAGCGCAAAGTTGCCATCATCGGCGGCGGTCCCAACCGCATCGGCCAGGGAATTGAATTCGATTACTGCTGCGTTCATGCTTCATTCGCTTTGCGCGAAGAAGACGTTGAAAGCATCATGATTAATTCCAATCCGGAAACAGTCAGCACCGATTACGATACATCGGACAAATTGTTTTTCGAGCCGGTCACTCTGGAAGATGTTTTGCACATTTTGCAGACGGAAAAACCCGAGGGCGTGATCGCGCAGTTCGGCGGTCAGACGCCGCTTAATCTGGCCAAAGGACTGGAAGCCGCCGGAATAAAAATTATGGGAACATCCCCCGATGCCATTGACCGCGCCGAGAATCGCGACCGCTTTCAGGAGATCGTCACCAAGCTCAAGCTGAATCAACCGGATAACGACACGGCCAGAGACACACAAAAAGCGTTGCAGGTTGCTGAGCGCATCGGTTATCCGGTTTTAGTGCGGCCCTCGTATGTTCTGGGCGGTCGTTCCATGGAAATCGTTTATGATGAAGAAACGCTGAAATCATTTATGGAAAAAGCGCTGCTTGTTTCTCCGGAGCATCCCATCCTGATTGATAAATTTCTGGAGGACGCTGTGGAAATTGACGTGGATGCCATCAGCGACGGCGAGACCACGGTGGTGGCCGGGATCATGGAGCATATCGAAGAGGCGGGCATTCATTCCGGAGACAGCGCCTGCATTTTGCCGTCTCTGACAATTTCCAGTGATATTTTGGACCTGATTAAAAAACAAACCACCCTACTGGCACAGGAATTAAATGTTGTCGGCCTGATGAATATTCAGTATGCCGTCAAAGACGGAAAACTTTATGTGCTGGAAGTCAATCCCCGCGCGTCGCGGACCGTTCCTTTTGTCAGCAAGGCCATCGGTGTGCCGCTGGCGAAACTCGCCACAAAAGTCATGCTGGGCAAATCTTTGAAAGATCTGGGCTTTACCGGGGCGCCCCGGCCAAAACACATTTCCGTGAAAGAAGCTGTGTTCCCATTTAACCGGTTCCCGGATGTGGACGTTTTGCTGGGTCCGGAAATGAAATCCACCGGCGAGGTTATGGGTATTGACCAGTCCTTTGGTCTGGCTTTTGCCAAATCGCAAATGGCGGCGGGATTTAAAATGCCGCAGGAAGGCACTGTCTTTATCAGCGTCAATGATGACCACAAGGATAAGATTGTGACGGTTGCCAAAGCTTTTCAGAAAATGGGTTTCAAGATCCTGGCAACCAAAGGCACAGCCCTGTACCTGCTGGAGCACGGCATTGGAGCCGGCGTTGTTCTTAAATTAAGTGAAGGACGGCCGAATATCGTGGACTATATTAAAAACGGCGACATTAAGATCGTGATTAATACGAGCATCGGAAGAAAATCGTCTCGGGATGCTTATCACATCAGACGCGGCGCTCTTCTTTATAATATTCTTTATACCACGACCATTGCCGGCGCGGGCGCCCTGGCTGAAGCGACAGCGGCAATCAAAGAAAAAAACTGGCAGGTTTGTTCCCTGCAGGAATATCAAAATACCTAGGAAGTGAATGATATGTCGTGTTTACTTGAAAACCATCCTGAAGAGTGTGATCGTCCCCGCGAGGAATGCGGCATTTTTGCGATTTACGATCATCACGAAGCTTCCCGCGTGGCTTTTTACGGTCTTTTTGCCCTGCAGCATCGCGGTCAGGAATCGGCCGGCATCATCAGTTCCGACGGATGTCAGGTCTGGGAACACAAAGGCATGGGACTGGCCGTCGAAGTCTTCAAGGAGGAAACGCTGAAGAAACTTCCCGGCAAACTGGCCATCGGCCACGTGCGGTATTCCACGACGGGATCGTCCACTATTTCCAATGCCCAGCCGTTTCTGGTTCATTTTGCCGATGAATATTACGCGCTGGCCCATAACGGCAATATTGTCAACGCGCATAAACTGCGCCAGGAACTGGAAGACAAAGGGTCGATTTTTCAAACCACCATGGACAGCGAAATCGTTGTTCATCTGATGGCGCACCATTTGAAAAAAGGATTGGAAAAAGCCCTGGTGGCTGCGCTGTCGCGTCTGGAGGGAGCCTATTGTTTTATTATGCTGACCAAGGATAAAATTATTGCCGCGCGTGACCCGCGAGGATTCCGGCCTCTGGCGCTGGGAAAACTCAACGGCAGCTGGGTGGTCGCCTCGGAAACCTGCGCGTTTGATCTGGTCGGCGCGCAGTATGTGCGCGATGTCGAAGCCGGTGAAATTTTAATCATTGATCAAAAAGGCGTTAAAAGCATCAACCCTTTCCCGGCGGTTAAACATTGTCACTGTATTTTCGAGCTGATTTATTTCGCCCGTCCCGACAGTCAGGTTTTCCGTCAGAATGTTTATCTGTGCCGCAAGCGTCTGGGCCATGAGCTGGCGCGCGAATACAAGCCTGACGTGGATATTGTCATGCCCTTTCCCGATTCGGGTGTTTACGCCGCTCTGGGGTACGCGGAAGAGAGCGGACACGTTTTTGAAATGGGCATGATTCGTAATCACTATGTCGGACGCACTTTTATTCAGCCGACACAGGCCATGCGGGATTTCGGCGTGCGCGTGAAACTCAATCCGGTCAGAGCATTGCTGGAAAATAAAAAAGTGATGATTGTGGAAGATTCCATCATTCGCGGCACGACCAGCCGAAACCGCGTGAAGAATCTGCGCGGTATCGGAATTAAAGAATTGCATATGGCGGTAAGCTGTCCGCCGACGGTTTATCCCTGCCCTTACGGCATTGACTTTTCATCCAAAGGCGAACTCATCGCCGCGAAAAAAGAAAACGAAAAAGCCATTGCCGACTTTATCGGCCTCGATTCAATCCACTATCTTTCCGTAGAAGGCATGATCAAAGCGACCGGTTTGAACCGGGATTGTTTCTGCCTCGCGTGTTTCACCGGAAATTATCCCATCGCTCCGCCTGAAACAATCGACAAGTTCTGCCTGGAGCTGAAATAATCTCTTCAACGTCCGCTGTTTTAAAAAACAATTTATCGCCCTGCCCGTTTCATGGTAATCATCAGGAAAATTCAGCAGGGAGGCATCAATGAAATCATACAGGAAGGAACTCTGGTTCAATGTTCCTCAACGGAGAGGCTTTATCAATATCACGTCACAGGTTGATGACTGTCTGAGGCAGAGCGGCATTCAAGAGGGATTGATCCTGGTGAACGCGATGCACATCACGGCCTCCGTCTTCATCAACGATGACGAATCCGGTCTGCATCAGGATTATGAGGCATGGCTGGAAGACCTTGCTCCGCACGAACCGGTTTCACGCTACCGCCATAACCGGACCGGAGAAGATAATGGCGATGCTCATTTGAAGAGGCAGATTATGGGACGGGAAGTCGTTGTCGCGGTTACCAGCGGCCATCTTGACTTTGGGCCGTGGGAACAGATTTTTTACGGTGAATTTGACGGCAGAAGAAAAAAAAGAGTCCTGGTGAAAATCATAGGCGAATGATCCGCATGAGCGCTGTCCGGAGAAACCGGAGGTCTGGAGAGCACCGGAATGCCCGGCAGAAGCCTGCTTGCCGCATTATTCAAGCTTATAGTCTTTTTCTCTGAATAACTTCATGCAGGCATCGACGACCTTTTCGTCAAAGAGCACGCCTTTATTCTTCTCAATCTCTTCCAGCGCCGCTTCAATGCCCAGGGACGCGCGATAGGGACGGTGAGAAGCCATGGCCTCCACGACATCGGCCACGGCCATAATACGCGCTTCCATAAGAATCTCATCATTCTTCAGGTGATTCGGATAACCGCTTCCGTCCAGTCTTTCATGATGCTGTTGAATGATTTTGGCCAGTGGCCAGGGAGAATCAACATGCTTCAGCATCTCATATCCACTTTGGGAATGTTCCTTAACAAGTGAAAATTCCAGATTTGTCAATTTTGTCGGTTTGGTCAATATCTCTGCGGGAACGGACAGCTTCCCGATGTCATGAATGGCGCCGGCCATGCGGATGCCTTCGATTTGATCATCATCGAACCCCATTTCTCTGGCGATGGCACAGGCCAGATCAGCAGATCGTGACTGATGACCTGCGGTATAAGGGTCTCGGGATTCTAAAGCAGACACCAGTACCTGAATCGTTGTACCAACCGCTTTCTTGAGACTGTCGAGAGTCTTATTGAGTTTTTCCTCGGCCTGTTTGCGTTCCGTAATATCTCTTGCCTCACATAGAATGGACAGAGGCTTTCCTTGACTGTCCCGTATGAAACTGAACAGGATTTCGCCCCATATCAAATGGCCGTCTTTACAAACAAATTCTAATTCCAGCAATTTGTTGAGAACGTACGTTGGCTCAGCCCCCATCGCTCTGGCCATTTCAACGGAAAAGAAATTCATGGCTGTCTTGAAAGATTCCGGAGAAAGAATGTCGTCCAGCTTCAACTCTTTGAGATCCTCCAGTTTATAGCCCAGCACCTTTTCTACGGATGGGCTGATATACGTTGTGTTTAAATCAAAATCCATCAACCACACTTGATCTTTTGTGTGGTCAGCGAGGAGACGATATTTTTCTTCGCTCTGCCTGAGCATGGCTTTCCCTTGCATGAGTTCGGTAATATCCTGGGCGAGTGTTAAAAGATAGCGTTCGTGATCAATATCAATAAACCGGGCGGAAAAAAGCACATTGCGGATCTGACCGTTTTTCTGTTTCATCAGGATTTCTATGCCGTTCGCTTCTCCCGTTTCCGTCAATTCGTGGGTTATTTTTTTTCGATCGTGCGTGTTAACCCATAAATTGAGATCGAGCGTTGATTGGCCAATGGCTTCTTCACGGGAATAACCGGTCCAATGTATAAATTCCTGATTGATGTCAACAATTTTACCCGTCGCCAGTTCGGTTACGGCCATGGGATTGGGAATCAGATTGAATGTCGAGAAATATTTTCTTTCCGATTTGGAGAGTCTTTCCTCTGCTTTTTTATGCTCGGTGATGTCTCTGAACATACCCACAAGAGAATCTTTGTCATCAATCGTCATCAGCGCAGCGCTGATATCGGCATAGAATACGGATTTATCTTTTTTTAAAACGGGTATATTTTTTGCGATTGCAATTTCTTTTCTTTCAAGCTTTTTAAATTGTTCAATAACACAGGGAAGGGAATCTTCCGGATGAACATCGGAAACGCCCAGTGTCAGAAGTTCCTCTCTGGTATATCCCAGCATCTCGCAAATTTTTTCATTGGCCGCAAAAAACTTTTTGCCACCGGACTGCGAAATGAGAATCCCGTCTGATGCGGAATCGAATATTGTTCTGAATCTTAACTCGGCTTCTTTTAGCGAAGAGAAACGCTGTTCCAGTTGGTTGTTCAATGCCTGGATTTCCCGGAAGTTTATTTCATGCAGAAAGGCGTAAAAGATAAAAGCCCACCACATCGGCAGTAAGGCGCCAAGATAATCTTCCAGCTTGTCCAGCCGGGTGGTGATTCCCAGCCATTCCACCGCCAGGCAAATGCCATACAATAATAAAAAATTCAGTAGTCCGAATAGTAATATAACGGTACTGACCGATAAATCATGATGAGACCTCCGGACCAGAGCGGCAATCGCCGCCAACGCCGCCAGAACAAAGATGATATCAAGAATGGATACCGGATTAATCACGTCTTTTCCCTCTTTTTATCGGGAATCCGCCAGCACCAGACCGCTAACAATATCATGCTGAAGGCGTAGCAGAAATGCTCAAGAGCATTAAGATAGCCTTCCCAAAAGAAACCTTCCAGCACGGTCAGCAACCAGCCGGCCGTGCTTAAACAGTAACTGATGAAAAGCAATTTAAAAGAGGGGATCTGTTGCAGTTTGATGTAATGAAAAAGAAGGAAAATCAGTATCGCCAGTCCCAGAACTATCATGATTATCTCATTTTCGTGGACCATTGATTTATTCCTTTTCAGGTCTGATTCTGCGTATTAAAAATGATTGTCGTTTCCTTCTTTTTCTGGAAATGTCGGGATATATTTTTATATCTGTTTAGGGTTTGTTGAATTCAAGCGACAGGATCTAACTTTTAGCTGATACCAGTATAGAGAACGTTGATCTGTCTGTCAACGAAATATTGGACGATGTCCAGCCAATTTAGAAATGTCCTATT
>CAZIJZ010000079.1:0-7590 GCA_964539765.1 uncultured Smithella sp. | reverse complement strand
ATTCGGAAAAAGAGCTGGAAAAGAAACTGCGGGAAAAAGGTTTTCCCGCAGTTGTCGTTAAAGAAACACTGGAAAAACTCTACGATTTGAAGTATCTCAATGACGCGTCTTTTGCGATTCAATGGGCGCGCAACCTCGTTGTGAATAAACTCTGGGGGAATAAAAAAATCGCCCTGAGCCTGCGGGAAAAAGGCATCGCTACAGAATTAATCGATTCGTCCATTGAGCAGGCGCGAGAGGAATTGCCGGAAGAAGAGGCGATTGAGACTTTAATCAAAAAGAAAGCGGCCAAAAGAAAAACGTCCGCTTTCGATTTTAAGGAAAAACAGAAAATTTTTCAGATGCTGATGGGACGAGGTTTCCCGCCGGGTCTGATTTTAAATAAACTGGGAAGGATCAAAAAGGAAGATATAGATGGCGAAGACCGGGAATGAAATCAGGGAAAGTTTTTTAAAATTTTTCGAAAGCAAGGGACACACACGGGTGACGAGTTCATCGCTGATTCCCAAGGATGACCCCACGCTGCTTTTCACCAACGCGGGCATGGTGCAGTTCAAAAATGCCTTTCTGGGACTGGAAAACAGAGGCTACACCAGAGCGGTAACCTGCCAGAAATGCGCGCGCGCCGGTGGCAAGCACAACGATCTGGAAAATGTCGGCGTCACCGCCCGCCATCACACCTTTTTTGAAATGCTCGGCAATTTTTCCTTTGGCGACTATTTCAAGGAAGAAGCCATCGCCTGGGCGTGGGAATATCTGATTGACGTTGTCCAACTTTCCAAAGATAAATTGTGGATCACGATTTATGAAGACGACAACGAAGCGTTTGAAATCTGGAACAAAAAGATGAACGTTCCCGCGGAGCGCATTGTGCGCATGGGCGAGAAAAGCAATTTCTGGATGATGGGCGAAACCGGTCCCTGCGGCCCCTGCTCCGAAATTCTTTACGATCAGGGAAAAGATACCGGCTGCGGCCGTCCCGAGTGCGATGTCCATTGCGACTGCGACCGCCATCTGGAAATCTGGAATAACGTCTTTACGCAATTTGACCGCGATGAGTCGGGCAAACTGACGCCACTCGCCAAACCCAGCATTGATACGGGCATGGGACTGGAGAGGCTCACCGCCGTTATCCAGGGCAAGAAGAGCAATTACGATACGGATCTGTTCACACCGATTATCCGCTTTGTGGAAAAATTCTCCGGCAAGACTTACGGACAAAACATTGATAACGATGTTTCCATCCGGGTTATTGCCGATCACAGCCGTGCGTTAACATTTCTTATTGGCGATGGCATTACGCCCAGCAATGAGGGACGCGGCTATGTTTTAAGAAGAATTCTGCGCCGCGCCGCCCGCCACGGCAAAATGCTCGGCATCAACAAACCATTCCTGAATGAAAGCGCCCAGGTCGTCATTGACATGATGAAAGGCGTTTATCCCGATCTAGTGGAAAAGGCCTCTTTCATCACCAAGATGATTTTGAATGAAGAACAGCGATTCATGGAAACGCTCGACGCGGGACTGCGCATCCTCAATGAAGAAACGGAGGCTCTGAAAAAAGCAGGCAAATCGGTTCTTCCCGGCACGCTGGTTTTCAAACTCTACGACACTTACGGTTTCCCCACGGATTTAACGGCGGACATCGTCAAACGTGACAGTTTTACACTGGACAACGAAGGCTTTGAATCAGAGATGGAGCAGCAGCGTGAAAGAGCCCGCGGCGCGTGGAAAGGCAGCGGTGAAGAAGCAATTGCCGAATGCTATCTCAAAACTTCAAGCTCCGGTGTTATCACTGAATTCTGCGGCTATGAAAAAAACAAAAAAGTCAACGCGGAAGTTAAAGCAATATTTATTGACGGCAAACCGGCAGACGCCGCTCTCGAAGGCCAGAGGGCGGAAATCGTTCTGGATACCACCCCATTTTACGGAGAATCCGGCGGACAAACAGGCGATACCGGCTATCTTAAGGGTGCAGGATTTAATTTTACAGTCGAAGATACGAAAAAGCCTGTCGAGAATTTCATCGTGCACAAGGGTGTCGTCAGCAAGGGCGAAATCAAAGTCGGCGCGAAAGCGAAACTGGTTGTCGATGAGGAAAGAAGAAAAGCCATTGCCGCCAACCATTCCGGCACGCACATTCTGCAGGCCGCGCTCAAAGCGGTTCTCGGCGATCACATCAAACAATCCGGTTCACAGGTCACGGCGGAAGGATTGCGCTTCGACTTCACCCATTTTTCCAAAATCAGTGACGACGAAATGAAGCGCATTGAAGAAATCGCCAACGACATGATCCGCAAAAACGTGGACGTGAAGACAGAAGTCTGCGCACTGGAAGACGCGCTCAAAACCGGCGCAACGGCCGTGTTCGATGAAAAATACGGCGCGACTGTGCGCATCGTGAAAATGGGCAAGATGAGCATGGAGCTTTGCGGCGGCACGCATGTAAAACGCACCGGCGACATCGGCCTGCTAAAAGTTGTTCATGAATCGGCAATTGCCGCGGGCGTGCGCCGAATCGAAGCCGTCACCGGCAGGGAAGCTTTCAAGCACTTCCAGAGAGCCGAAGAAGAACTGAAACGCACGGCGGGATTGTTCAAAGCAGGTCAGTCGGAAGTTTATGACCGCGCTGAAAGACTGCTCAGACACATCAAAGAAATGGAAAAAGAAATTGAAGCGCTCAAAGGGAAACTTGCGGCCAAGGATTCCGGCGACCTGATGAACCAGATAAAGGAAATCAATGGCGTGAAAGTACTAGCAGTGGAAGTCGGCATCACCGACGCCAAGACACTGCGTGACTTCGGCGATAAATTGCGCGACAAGCTGGCATCAGGAATTATTCTTCTGGGCAGTAAAGCCGGTGAAAAAGTTATGCTGCTTTGCATGGTAACCAAGGACCTAGTCGGTAAATACCACGCCGGAAACATCATCAAGGAACTGGCGCCCCTCGTCGGCGGCAGCGGCGGCGGACGCCCCGATATGGCCCAGGCCGGCGGCTCCCAGCCGGAAAACTTGGGCAAAGTTTTCCCGGCGCTTGAAAAAATATTGGCAAAATAGGAAACGATTTATCAGCATGTTCATCATTACAATTCCCTTAAAGCACATTATTCTTGATCCGGTAAAGCCGGTTGATCTCTCTGTTATTTCTGAACAGGATGCGATTGAATTAATAAAAAAATCATACGGCTTTCTTTCGTCCGCCATTGATGTTTCCATACAGAACGGAGTTGCAATCATTCAACTACAGGAACAACGTGCCGAAAAAATCAATGAAACCATTAAACAATATGAAAAAGGCGTCAGCGACGCACAACAGGGTTCTTATGAGAAAGCCATTAAGATATTCGAAAAAGTTCTGGCAGTAATTCCACAGCATGTAGATGCCCGACGTAATTTAGCTATGGCGCATCTTGAAAAAGGTAATATTTCAAAAGCAAAAGAGCTTTTGCATGAATGTATAAAGATTGACCCGACCAATGTCTGGTGTTTCGTGCTTCTGGGAAATATCGCGACGAAACATGAGAGGAATTTCGAAGTAGCCGCATTTTATTATGAAAAAGGATTGTCCATTAATCCCGGCGACAATATTCTGATTAATAACTTTGCAGCGTTGAGCATGGAGATGGGAAATGTTGTAAAAGCGCGAGAGCTTTTCGAAGAAGCATTGAAAATTGATGCCAGTTATCCCAATACCTATTTTGGATTGGCACTCCTGCACCGTGTTACAAATGCTCCCGAAAAGGCATTGAAGATTCTTGATCAGCTTTTTATGCAGCCATCTTCGGCAGACATAAGAAGTGCACCGGTTTATAAAAATGCCAGAGGCATGTATCTGGAGATATGTACAGAATTGGCACGTAAAGAAAGCAGCGCGCTTATGAGCGGAATCATGACCAGAAAAATGTCTTTGGAAGAAAAAACGGGATATCCGATTAACATCGAGATGGATAATTCTCTGGAATACATTTCCGCCGTATCCCAGATGGCATGGAAACATCAGCGTGCTGAACATCAAATTAAATATAGACATCGGTCGGAAGAAATGACGCCTCATCTTGTTGCACATGAGATTGAACACATCATTTTGGAAAACGAAGCGCGACAATTATCTCGAAACAGGTTCTTCACGACAACTGCGAAAACCAGGGAATATGCAATTCAGTCAATTTCTGATCATATATCTAAACTCCAGCGACAAGGATATGCTGAAGAAAGCATCAGCAACACCACGCTTAAGTTAATTCACGGCTTGAGCAATCAAATATTCAACTGTCCTCTGGACATGGTCGTGGAACAAAATATCTACAACAAGTATCCGGAGTTCCGGCATTCGCAATTTGTTTCGCTTCATCAGATGTATTTAGAAGCTTTGCAAACCTATACCAATCAAGATATTAAGAGGCTTACCCCCCCCCGCATATTTCGTGCCAGTGTAACACTTAATTGCGCTTACGCCTTGTTTATTGACTATCTTTATAAAGGTGTAACCGATTATACTTCAGCATACCGTTCATCAGATTATTATTCATTTGGCAAAAATCTTTTCGACATCTGGAAGAAGAGAATGGAAAAGTTTACTCCGGGTGACGAATACGAAATGGTTGATGAATACGCCGCTATCCTCAAGCTCCGCCCCTGGTATGAATGGCAAATCGACCCCGTTCTAAGTCACAAAGAAAAAGAATCTGAACAATCTCATTCAAGTGTTCCTGTGACCACGGAGAAACCGGAGGCATATACCTTTTGTCTCGATGCGCTGAAACGTTTCGATGGAAAATCACGCGATGAAATATTTAATGTGATTTCCGAAATCAGCATGCTGGGAATGAAGGGCATTGACTATACAGCCCCCGGTAAAACTTATACTTTGAAGTCCTTGCCTGACGAATCATTCGCGGGCCTGCATTTACTCTGCCTTATGTATGTAGGTTTCAAGCTTTATGATCCTGCCGTCAACTGCGGCATCGACTTTGCTGAAGCATACAAGATGGCTTTGGACAGCAAAAAGGCGGTTATCCATTAATGAAGAAAAAAGATCTTAATCATTTATCCAAATGTTTACAGCAATTTGCTGATGAAAGGGATTGGGAGCAATTTCATTCTCCCAAGAATCTGGTGATGGCTCTGACTGTCGAAACGGCAGAACTGATGGAACATTTCCAATGGATGACTGAATTGGAAAGTGCCAAACCATCTCCTGAAAAGTTGCAGAAAATTCAGGAGGAGATTGGTGACGTGCTGATTTATCTAACACGCTTTTCTGATAAGCTCGGGATTGACCCGCTTGATGCAGCGTTCAAAAAGCTGGAGATAAACCATAAGAAATATCCCGTTGAAAAGGCACGAGGATCTGCAAAAAAATATACGGAGTTGTAAAATGCGTCTCTATGCCGGAATGTCGCAAAATTTTATTCATGATACGGTCCATAATCAGATAGCTGGCAAACTTTCTGACGCGTTCATCAGACACTTTCGATATAAACCCGCGCCAAGCGAAGTGAATTCCTGGCGCAATTCTCTCCGGGCTGTATCGGATGTTTTCCAGCTCGCACATCTGGATGACCATGGCGTCATTCTCGAATTTCAGCTTCCTCTTACATCACGACGTCTTGACTGCCTCGTTTGTGGCAAAGATGAGCATGCCCATGATAGTGCGATTATTATTGAATTGAAGCAATGGGACAAGTGCGGAAGAGCCGCCGGTGAAAATATAGTGTCTACTTGGGTTGGTGGAGCAGAGAGGGACATCCTGCATCCTTCAGCTCAAGTTGGCCAATACCACCATTATCTACAAGACAATCACACCGCCTTTCATGAAGAGCCAACACCTATTCAACTCAAATCCTGTGCTTACCTGCATAACTATTTCTCCGAAGAAGACGACCCTCTTCTCGACGATTCATTCAAGCCTCTCCTTCTTAAATTTCCAACGTTCACGGCAGATGATGTGCCTCTCCTCAAGGATTTTTTGATTAGTGGTCTCAGTGGTGGTTCAGGACAACCAGTCCTTAAGAAGATTGAAGACAGCAAATACCGCCCCAGTAAAAAACTGATGGAGCATGTCAGCAATGTCATCAAGGGGAAGAAAGAATACGTTCTTCTTGACGAGCAATATGTGGTTTACAATAAGGTGCTTGCGTGCAGTAATGACGGATTTCACGACCGAAAAAAAACAGTCATTATCGTTAAAGGCGGACCTGGAACAGGGAAATCGGTTATTGCAATCAACCTTATGCGCGATTTACTCTCGCAAGAATTGAATGCACATTATGCAACAGGTTCAAAGGCTTTTACGGAAACACTGCGTAAAATTATTGGTATAAGGGGATCATCTCAATTCAAGTATTTCAATAGTTACGCACAAGCGCAATCAAATGAAATCGATATTTTGGTTTGTGATGAAGCACACCGCATCCGCAAAACGAGCAACAGCAGGTTTACACCTAGAGCACTGCAGAGCAACAAGCCTCAAATTCAGGAAATTATTGATGCTGCAAAGGTAAGTGTATTCTTCATCGATGACAAGCAAGTAGTAAGGCCCGATGAACTTGGATCAGCCGTTTTTATTAAAGAGCAGGCAACGAAAAATAACTGCCGCATATTTGAGTATGAACTTGAGGCTCAATTCCGATGCGCTGGTTCTGACGGATTTGTTAACTGGATAAACAACACCCTTGATATCGAACGAACAGCTAACGTCATCTGGGAAGGCGACGAATCATTTGAGTTCAAAGTATTTACATCACCACAAGCTCTCGACGATGCCATTAGAGAAAAGGCAAGCATGGGGAACACTGCACGTATGACAGCGGGTTTTTGCTGGCCATGGTCAGATCCGAATAATGATGGAAAGCTTGTTGAAGATGTTCAGATTGAAGGATACAGAAGACCATGGAATGCCAAGCCCGATGCCCGGCGACTTGCAGCCGGAATACCGAAAGCAACTTTATGGGCTTATGATCCGAATGGAATTAATCAAATCGGTTGCATATATACAGCGCAAGGATTTGAATTTGATTACGTAGGTGTGATCGTCGGTACTGATTTGACGTACAATCTTGATGAGCAAAAATGGGTCGGCCATAGGGAAAGTTCATTCGATGCACCTGTTAGAAGAGCACAGGATAAATTTATTGATCTGGTCAAAAACACTTATCGTGTCTTGTTTTCCCGTGGAATGAAAGGATGCTATGTCTACTTTATGGACAAAGACACTGAAAGGTTCTTCAAGAGCCGCATGGATTTATCAGCAATTCAGAAAATCTTTTCTCCCACCGGTGATATAACCTCATCAATAGAAGAATTGACCATCCTTCCGTTCAGGCGTCTGCCGATAAAAGAGGTAAGACCTTTTGAAAATTGTGTGCCCCTGTATGATCTAAAAGTAGCGGCCGGTCCTTTTAGCCATGAACAGCAGGTACAGGATGTGGCTGATACTAATTGGGTCGAACTCCCTGATGCCTTTCATCATCGGCAAGGACTTTTTGTAGCTCAAGTGGTTGGAGAGTCAATGAATCGACGTATACCGAATGGTGCATGGTGTCTTTTCCGTTTGAAACCAGTCGGTTCCCGCCAAGGAAAAGTTATTCT
>CAZIJZ010000078.1:0-7598 GCA_964539765.1 uncultured Smithella sp. | reverse complement strand
CATGGTGTCTTTTCCGTTTGAAACCAGTCGGTTCCCGCCAAGGAAAAGTTATTCTTGCACAACACAGAGATATTGCCGATGCTGACAACGGAGGACAATACACCGTTAAGAAATACGAAAGCAAAAAAATGCTTCTGCCAGATGGCACTTGGCGGCATACTTCAATTATTTTGCGACCTGATACCACAGAACCAGGATATGAACCGTACACATTTACAGAAGAACAGGTAGATGATGTGAGGGTAATTGCGGAATTGGTTGCAGTGTTAGGTTGATTTATGTTAATTCTGCACCATCCAATATTTTAGCAATCAAACAGGGATTTCGATCATGTTGTCTGCTGAACGAAAAGGAAGTGCACAAACGGTGGTAAAAGCAATAAACAAAAATAGGGAAATGCCGAGAGAGCCCATCCATTTTGCAGAAGGTCAGACAATCAAGCTTTCTCCTGGTGGGCGGGATATTCTGATAAAGAAAATTGTCAAAGATTTCTGTTCACTATTCACACCGGGTGGCCACGCAATTTATGTCCGAGATTCTCATTCAAAATTGGTTTATTACGATGCTGAGAAACTGGTTTCTCTTGGCGCTATGATAAAAGAACATAGCAATATGCCCGATGTTGTTGTTCACCATGTAAAGAAGAACTGGCTAGTTTTGATTGAAGCGTTGACCAGTCATGGCCCGATCAATCCAAAACGGCGGCAGGAATTAAAGAAATTATTTGCCGGTTCATCTGCCGGATTGGTTTTTGTAACTGCTTTCATTGACCGTCATGCTATGCTGAAATATCTTCATGACATTTCATGGGAAACAGAGGTCTGGGTTTCCGAGTCTCCGACACATTTAATCCACTTCAATGGCGAGCGTTTCCTCGGGCCATATGAGGACTAAGAAGAGGAATATCTCTATATGCGAATTTCCGTCATTCTTGCCCATCCTGACCCGAATAGTTTCAACCGCGCCATTGCCAAAACGGCGATTGAAGTGTTAAAAGCCAACGGGCACAAAGTATTTTTTCATGATCTCTATCGGGAAAAATTCGATCCCCTGCTTCCAGCAAAAGAAATAGACGAAGATGCCAAGCTGCCCGCCAAAATAAAAAAGCATTGCAAGGAAATCGCCACCGCCGATGGAATAGTGATTGTTCATCCGAATTGGTGGGGACAGCCTCCGGCAATACTCAAAGGGTGGGTGGATCGTATCATTCGTCCCCGTGTCGCTTACCAATTTCTGGAAGGCGATTCCGGTGAAGGCGTTCCCAAAGGGTTGCTCAAAGCAAAAGCAGCGCTGGTTTTCAACACGTCCAACACCAAATCTGAGAGAGAAAAGAAAGTTTTCGGCGATCCGCTGGAGACTATCTGGAAGAATTGCGTCTTCGGCCTGTGCGGCGTTGACAATTTTCACCGCCGCATGTTCAGTGTCATCGTCACCAGTTCAGAAAGTCAACGGAGAAATTGGCTGGCATTGGTTTCAAAAGATATTAATAAATTCTTTCCCAAAACCCGATAATCGGCCAGAATATTGTGCATTCATTGAATGATAAATTAAAATCCAGTGAAAGGAGACGGCAGTTGTTTTACAAAGCGAATAACGATGAATTTAAAGAAGTATTGCCGGGCATAAAGCTCAAAACTCTTGTGTACGGAGACAAGACGCTTTTTACCGAATTCAGAATGGATGCCGGCGCGGTGCTGCCCGAACACGCGCACATTCATGAACAGACCGGTTATCTGACGGAGGGAAAAATTCGGCTGACGATCGGCAGCCAGGTCTTTGAAGTTGAAAAAGGAGACAGCTGGTGTATTCCCGGCAATACGGAGCACAGCGCCGAAATATTGAAAGACTCCGTCGCAATTGAAGTCTTCTCGCCCGTGCGCAAAGATTATCTGCCGAAAAATCAATGAAAATGAACGCGAATGAAATCAGCAAACGCCTGCGGCAAATGGGCGATCGTGAAGACGCCGATTTTCTCCAAAGATTTTTCAAAACCGGCCCCGGTCAGTACGGCGAAGGAGATGTTTTTCTGGGTATTCGTGTTCCCGCGGTGAGAGAGCTGGCCAAAGAATATAAAGAACTACCGCACAAAGAAGTTTTATTACTATTGAAATCTCCTTATCACGAAGTAAGGTTGTTCGCGCTCATTTCGCTTGTCAATGCCTTTGCCAAAGGCGATGAAACCATTCAAAAGAAAATCTATGATCTTTATCTGGCCAACACCGAATACATCAATAACTGGGATCTGGTGGATCTTTCCGCTCCTAAAATTTTGGGAGCTTATCTTTTCACAAAAAGCAGGAAACCGCTTTATCAACTGGCAAAATCAAAAAGCCTGTGGGAGCGACGCATTGCCGTACTCTCTACTTTTTATTTCATCAGAAATAATCAGTTCGATGATTCACTACAGATCGCCGAGATTTTACTTAAAGATAAGGAAGATTTAATTCACAAGGCCACCGGCTGGATGCTGCGAGAAATCGGCAAACGTAATACCAAAATCGCGGAAAAGTTTCTGCAAAAACATTGCCGGACAATGCCCCGCACCATGCTGCGGTATGCGATAGAAAGATTTTCTCCCGCCCAAAGGAAAAGATTTTTAGAAGCAAAAACCTGATACCGTGGCCATGATCTGCTTTTAAGCAAATTTTACCTTGACCACCAAGATTACCTTTTATATACACGCGCACAGAACTAATAATTCGACAGATAATAAATACATGGAAAATAAAAGAATAAGAAGATCAAACACGAAAACGGTTTATGTCAAATCATCGACATCGAATGACAGACGCCGTATTCAGGTGCGCAAATCCGGCATCCACGGCAGGGGAGTGTTTGCGGTTCGTCCCATTAAAGCCGGCGAAACGCTTTTGGAATACAAAGGCGAAATCATCACCTGGAAGAAAGCTCTGGCCCGTCACCCGCACGACAAAAGCCAGCCCAATCACACCTTTTATTTTCATCTGGACGACGGGCACGTTATCGACGCTAAGTACAACGGCAATTCAGCGAGATGGATTAATCACTCCTGCGAGCCTAATCTGGAGGCCGAACAGGACGGCAATCGCGTTTTCCTCAAAGCATTGCGGAATATTAAGGTTGGAGAAGAACTCTCTTACGATTACAGCCTGGTCATCGACTCGCGTAAAACAGCAAGACTCAAAAAAGAATACGCCTGCTTCTGTGGCGCCGCCAATTGCCGCGGCACCATGCTCGATTGTAAATGATGCCATCTTTTTCTTATCTGGATTGACTACTCCATACTGGGGATTTTCTTATTGCATAAACGACTAAATCAGGTATATTTTAGTCAATAAGATTTTTGATGAATCAAAATAATATTTCTGCGAGATTTGCTGATGATTGAAGACACCGTGGCCGCATGGCACAAAATACTCAAAACAAAAGACGCAGCCGGGTTGGATGACATTCTGGCTGATGATGTTGTATTTTATTCCCCTGTTGTTCACACGCCCCAGGTGGGAAAGCCTGTCACCACTCTTTATCTAACCGCGGCTCTTCATGTTTTCGTCAATGACAGTTTTAAATATTTAAGAGAAGTCGTCTCCGGCAACAACGCCGTTTTAGAATTTACCACCGTAATAGACGGAATCACCGTTAACGGCGTGGACATGCTCACCTGGGACGCCGACGGCAGAATTACCGAATTCAAAGTCATGGTCCGCCCGCTCAAAGCCATCAACCTGATTCATAAAATGATGGGTGAAATGCTGGAAAAGATGAAATAAGATAGATCTGTTTCCATAAAACTTATTTTCTTTATGGATTACAACTACTTTCATCAATTTCAAATATTAACTTAAGCAGCTTTTCCCGGCTTTCATCCTGCATGAACAGACAACATATTTTTCTTCTTTCAATAAAAACGAATCGTGCTATTATTTATCTAACTGACAGGGAATAATTTTTTTTAGAGGGGGGGGACTGTGAAATGAAAAGAACATTCTGGCCGGCTCTTCTGATAATTTTTTTCACAATATTTTCGATCGGATGCGATCGGAATCAGCCCTCTGAACAATCATCCGCATTGAACCAAGACCTGAGCGAAAAATACGGATTACTGGAGCAATGCAGCGATCAGGCTGAAGAATGGTTCAAGGCTTATCAAAAAAATTATCCCGGTGATAAACTGACCTATAAAAATCATTTCAACACCGGGCTGAATAAATGTTTTGTTTATGTAACATCTTTTCAATCGGGAGGTTACCAGACCCTGAGTCTTTTTGATGTCAGTGAAAACAAAAAATATGGAAGCTGTGTAGGTGCCATAGATGATCAACATCATTTGGCGTGTGCTTTTCTTAATAAAGATGTGAAGAGCAAGACGGAATGGGATTCTCTTGTAAAACCTTTTATGGAAGAATAAAAGCCGTGCAGTATTTTTCTATGTAAGGAGAGTAGGAACCTATGGCTCAAAAAGCAATCAGCAGGGAAGATATGATTAAAAAACTGGTGGCCGCTGATTTAAACGGCCTGACGGCAGAAAAAAGCGTCAAATTCCTGGAACGAATTCTTCACAGCGGGTGGAAAGGCTATAATGAAATGTCCGATAAGGAACTGATGGAGATATACGAACACAAGGAGTTCAGGAAGGAGGCGCGATAAGGATTGTATTATTTCGAGGTGTTTATCAGAAGCAAACAAACCATTCACGGATTTACAAAGCATCGCGGATAGTCATAAAATCAACAAAGCGTCCTCTGCTTTCACATCTTAATATATTTTCATCTGGCAGCCGCCGGCGATGGTGGCGCCCAGTTCAAAGCATTGATCAAGAATTTCCTGTGTAATTTTTCCTTTGGCAATAACCGGCGCAAAAACTGTCTTGAATTTATAACCCAGCGCAATACGTTCGATGGCTCTCAGCGCGCCGCTGCCGTCGTTACCGGCACTGATAAAAACGACCAAAGGCTTACGGAAGACTTTTTCGTGCGCGGCATAATAGGTGCGGTCAAAAAAATCCTTCACCATCCCGGACATGTAACCGAAATTCTCCGGTGTTCCGATGGCCAGGCCATCGGCTGACAGCAAATCTTCCGTCGTGGCATCAGCCGCTTTTTTAAAAACCACCTCAACACCCTCGATGGACCTTGCCCCTCCGGCAACGGCATTGGCCATCTTTTGGGTATTGCCGCTCTGTGAATGATAAACGATTAATATTTTAGCCATAATTTATTTTACCCCTTGATCATTTATAACAAGAACTAAATTACCGTCAAGAACGTTTTAAATAATCAGATTATTGACCTGCCTAAATTATTAGTTGACTAAATCAACCTATAATGCAAGAAAATTTTTATGATTTGCTTTCAGAAATTCAAGGTTTCCCGTTGGAGGATTGGATCATGGACGAACAGGCCAGGCAATTAGCCGAACTTCTTGAAAACATAATGTATAATTTGGGAACGCAGGATATGAGCGGTAAGTGCTGTGAAAACATATCCCATGGCGAGTTTCGCGCCCTTCGTGTGATATCGCGACTGGACAGGTGCACGATGCAGGATATTGCTAAAAATATTGCTGTGACGAAAAGCGGCGCGACGCGCATTGTCAGCCGTCTTGAAGAAAAAAAACTGGCCCGGCGGATTAACGATCAAGATGACGGCCGTGTCTGCTGTGTCCAATTATCTAAAGAAGGGAAGCATCTATTGGCAAGATTAACGGAAGAACCGGCACAAAGAATGTCACAAATTCTGTCGGCGATGGAACCGTCTATGCGGCAGATATTGATGATAGGTCTTAATGCTTTTTTTGAAGCGTCACAGAATGAAACTAAAAAAGATGAAAACAGGAAACCTTTTGTTTAAAAATAAAAATGTTTACATAATCAATTATTATTAAAACATCGGAAGAGAAGGTAAAGTAAATGTTTGGTTTGAATAATTTCATAACCGCCGGAAAATTTTTTCTGGTTATTGCCGGGGAACTCATCCTTATATTTGTGGTTGTTTCTTTTATCATCGGGCTGTTGATGGAATATCTTCCTCCCACCCGTGTCAGGGATTTTCTCTCGAATAAATTTACTTGGCTGCAATATGTTCTGGGGGCCGGTCTGGGGGCGCTAACCCCTTTTTGTTCCTGTTCCACTGTTCCCATAACCGCGGGATTGCTTAAGGGCGGGGTTCCTTTTGGTCCTACGATGGCATTTCTTTTCTCTTCCCCGGTTCTTAATCCGATTATTATCGCTCTACTGCTTTCATTACTTGGTCTTAAAGTGACCGTCCTTTATATGGTTGTTACATTTTTGGGCTCCATCGCAATGGCGGGAATTCTCTCAAAAATGGGGATGGAAAAACAGGTTAAGCCACTGATGAATATTGAAGAGTCCTGTTGTGCAACAGGGACAAATTCAGAGATTACTACCTTAAAATCACAATTGACGGCAACCGCTTGTTGTTCTTCGGGAGGTACACAACCACTGACCTTAATTACATTGCCAACGATAGAATCGTCATGCTGTTCTGCCAACAGTGCAGACCCTGTATCAACGGAAGCAACTTTTAAAGAAAAACTCAAAAATGCATCCGTAGCCGCAGTTGATACCTTTAAGGGCGTGTTCTGGTATCTTCTGCTTGGTGCGGGTATCGGCGCTTTCATTTACGGATTTTTTCCACAGGATTTCGTCGTTAAAATAGCAGGACCGGGAAACCCCTGGTCTATTCCTGTTGCGGCATTGATCGGTGTGCCCATGTATATCCGGGCGGAAACGGTTATTCCGATAGCCGCCGCTCTTGTGGGTAAGGGCATGGGTGTGGGAACAGTCCTTGCGCTGGTAATAGCAGGGGCAGGAGCAAGCATACCGGAACTGATTATTCTTGGTTCCATGTTCAAAAAGAAACTGATCATTGCCTTTACTTTAAACGTTTTTGTCATTGCTATCGTGGCTGGTTATCTTGTGGATATACTCCTATATTAATGCCTAAAATATTCATTATTATATAATATTTTTATATCTGGATACTTTAGTTGCTTTTCAGATACCTTTCGTCAGCTTTTCAGCCAGTATATTCTACACACACAAAATACAGCTTGACAATAATGACAGGAAAAACTATATTCCAAAAAAAGAATATATAGGAATGTTGTTTTATGGACGATTTTATTAATGTGATGAAGGCGCTTTCCGATCCCAACCGGGTACGGATGATTAAACTTCTCCAGAACAAAGATCTGTGTGTTTGCGAGCTTCAACAGCTTTTATCCATTCCCCAACCGGCTGTTTCCAAACACATGAAAGTATTGGAAAAGGCGGGCATGGTCAAGAGCAGCAAGGAGGGTTTGTGGGTCAATTACGCGCTCGATTACGGCAGTTCCAATCCTTTCACGGCAGCGATTCTGGGAAATCTTCGCCACTGGCTGGCTGATGACACTATCCTGCGTAAAATGGAGAAGAAACTGCCGGATGTCAAGCGGCACGTCGCCTGCAAGAAAGCTTAACGTATTCTAACAAAGGAATATTTGTGATGGAAAACAAGATTACACAGATTCGGGTGGAAGGAAGGACGACAGGCGTTGTCGGTCTGGAATATGCCATCAAAAATATCGTTGAATGGGCCAAAGGGAAAACGGCCGAAGAG
>CAZIJZ010000077.1:0-7762 GCA_964539765.1 uncultured Smithella sp. | reverse complement strand
TAAAGCATTTCAAGAATTGGAAAAACAATTTAGATAATGAACACAAAGCCGATAATCTGGCCAAGGAATGGGGATTCGATATTGACCTGTTTCGCAAGATATGCGGGCCACCCGGTATCAACAGCCGTTTACTGCAAATAGTCATCAGCAATAAAACATGCCCTCACGGTATGTCGCAATCGATATAGATGAAAAAGGAAAAGGGTAATGTCCATTTTATTTAAAAACTATCGCACATGAGCTATCGCCGGGGAACCTGTACGGTTCCGAACAGATAGCCCTGCCGCTTCTTTCCCCTCGCAGACCAACTAGCTTCCATCCTGTGCCGTCGCGGAAAGGCGGCAATGAACAGGAAGGAGGCCAAGTTTGGCTATTAAAATCCAAACCTGCAATTTAAACAAATAGCTCATTACGCTATAAGTCTTATCCTCGTGAATATGATTTTACAGGGAAGAGTCTCTATTGGTCTGGAATGTGCTGATTTAATTTTAGGCATAATTAATAAATGTTATTTTAACTAATTTACAGGAGAGATGAACATGAGTGATACATTTTTATTAAACGGGAAAGAAACAACTTTTCAACATGGACAGATGATTCTGGATGCGGCTAAAGACGCGGGCATTGAAATTCCCACGCTTTGCTATTTAAAAGGGGCTACACCGACCGGCGCCTGCCGGATTTGTTGCGTTGAGGTCAAGGGAGCGCGCTCACTGGTCGCGGCTTGTTCCACGCCGGTCAACCCCGGGATGGAAGTATTGACTGATACCGAACTGGTTCACAAAGCGCGAAAAATGAACGTTGAGTTTTTACTCTCCAGCGGCAGGCATAACTGCATGACGTGCGAATCGAACGGCAATTGCCGCCTGCAGGATCTAGCCTATTCTTATAAAATTACTAATTTACTATTCCCGGAAAAAGACGAAAAGGACATTTATTCTACGGAAGACGTTAATTCCTTCATCGTCCGCGATTTCAGTAAATGCATTCTTTGCGGACGCTGTGTTCAGGCCTGTAATGAAGTCGTCGTCAATCGCGCCATCACGCAGGGTTATCGCGGCAAGGACAGCAAGATTGTCACCGGCGGCGACCTGCCTTATGACGCTGACGACAGCGAATGCGTTTTTTGCGGACAGTGCGTGCAGGTCTGCCCGGTCGGCGCGCTGACTGAGAAAAAATGCAAGGGGCTGGGACGAACCTGGGAGCTCAAACAAGTCCGCACAACGTGTCCTTACTGCGGCGTCGGCTGTCAGCTTAATCTTCACCTGAAAGGCGAGCAGATCGTGAAAATAACGGCTGTTGAAGACGGCGCTCCGAATTACGGAAAATTATGCGTTAAGGGCCGCTTTGCCTACGATTTCATTTACTCGAAAGACAGACTCACTGCGCCGCTGATTCGTGAGAAAAACGGCGAGTTCCGCGAGGCCTCATGGGATGAAGCGCTGGATCTGATCGCCGCAAAATTTAAAGAGATCATTGCCCAGCATGGGCCTGATTCCGTTGCCGGTATCAGTTGCGCACGCAGCATCAACGAAGATTCCTACAACATGCAAAAACTGTTCAGGGCCGTCTTTCAGACAAACAACATTGACCACTGCGCCCGCGTCTGCCATGCGCCGACCGTTGCCGGTCTGGCCGCGTCCTTCGGATCGGGTGCCGGCACCAACTCCATTGCCGAGTATAAAGATGCCAAAATGTTCTTCTGCATCGGAACCAACATGACGGAAGCTCATCCCGTGGCCTCCTACTATGTCAAGCAGGCAAAATTAAAGGGTGCGAAGCTCATTATTGCCGATCCCCGCTGCCATGAACTGGCAAAGATGTCCGACATATTCGCCCAGATCAAGGTCGGCTCCGATGTGGCTTTCCTCAACGGCATTATGAATGTTCTGATTAATGAGGATTTGTATGACAAAAAATTCGTGGCAGAACACTGCACGGGCTTCGATGAACTCAAAAAGACCGTCATGAAATATCCGCCCAAAAAAGCAGCCGAAATCAGCGGTGTGCCCGCCGAACAAATAATTCAAATCGCTCATGAAATGGCTGCCACCAGGCCGTCGATGCTGATTTATACGCTGGGAATAACGGAACACTCCTGCGGCACCAACAACGTTATGTCCTGCGCCAACCTCCAAATGCTCCTGGGCAATATGGGTGTTGAATTCGGGGGTGTCAACCCGTTGCGCGGCCAGAACAACGTGCAGGGCGCCTGCGACATGGGTGCATTGCCGGTTGTTTTCGCGGGCTATCAGCGCGTGGATAATGCCGAGGCGAGAGAAAAATTCCAGAAGGCGTGGAATGTTCAGTCGCTTCCCGAAAAGCCGGGATTGATGATCAACGCCATGCTCGAAGGATTGCTGACTAAAAAAGTGCGGGCATTGTGGGTCTTCGGGGAAAATCTGGCCAATGCTGAGCCCAATATCGGTCACACTGAAAAGTGTCTGAGCGCCGCCGAGTTTCTGGTCGTTCAGGATATTTTTCCCAACGAAACAACAAAATTTGCCCACGTGATTCTTCCTTCCGCGTCCTGGTGTGAAGACGAAGGAACTTTTACCAGTCTGGAGCGGCGTGTCAGCATGGTCAGGACGATCAAAACACCGCCCGGCATTGCCAAACCGAACTGGTGGATCTTCAAGGAACTGGCCCGGAAAATGGGGCATGATTGGCCGTCCAACAGCGGTCGTGACATTTGCGACAAGGAACTGGCCGTGCTGTGTCCGATGTTCAAAGGGGTACTGTTTGACCGTATTGAGAAGGATGGACTGCAATGGCCATGCCCCAGCGAGACGCATCCCGGCACGCCGATTGTTCACAAAGACGGGAAATTCACCCACGGAAAAGGAATACTCAAGGGCCTTGAATGGACACCGCCAGAGGAAGTTGCCGACAAGGATTACCCTCTGGTTTTAAGTACCGGACGAAGGCTTTCTCAGTACCACACCAGAACGCAGACCGGACGAAGCGGCATGGATGCCATTTATAAACGGGAAACGGCCGATATCTCCATTGCCGACGCCAGGGAAAAGAAAATAGAAGACGGAGAAATGATTCTTGTAAAATCCAGACGCGGCAAAGTCGTTGTGCCCGCACGAGTCACAGATGAGGTTCCCAAGGGCATGGTCTGGATGACATTCCATTACCGTGACGGCAACTGCAACTGGCTGACGAACAATGCGTATGACACGATAACCAAAACGCCTGAATTCAAGGCCTGTGCTGTACAAATTGAAAAACTTAAATAATCGCAGGTTTTTAAGATGTCCCGCCGCGAAGCGGGACATCTTTTTAATCGTTTTAAAATATCTTAAAATAATAGCAGGAATACAAAAAGAGTACGTTATGATAAATGTTCATTCTGTTGAAAAATCGGTTCTCAATTTTGGTGATAACCGGAAAGAAAATCCTTTTGTGTTACGGGTGGAAAAAACTTTTATCGACTACGGTTTCCAGCCTCCGCGGCGGGCAGAGGTCGCCGACACACTAAAGATGGATAGAAAACAATTTACGCAAGCATACAATCATCTGCGGCAGTCGGGACGGCTGGTCTGCATCAATGCGGATATGTTTATCCATAAGACACATATGGATTATCTGATCAATGCTCTGCATGATTTCTTCAGCCGCAAAGATATCCTGACGCCGCAGGATATGAAAGAGATGTTCGGCGTGACACGCAAATACGGCATTCCGCTTCTGGAATATCTCGATAGTATTAAATTCACAGTTCGTGTAGCTGAGGGCAGAAGGCTGTGCCGCGGGAAAAATTTCACAAACTATAGAGTACAGTAGAGATTATTCTCTGCACAATGTTGATGCCATAGACGATATAGTTAAAGCAGGGAATCTCATTTTGTTTATGAACTACTGGAATATAGTGTATTTATAATAGTTATGATTTTCTTTTCATGAATCTTTATATTGTGCTATAAGCGTTGCATGTCTATGGATCGTTTCAAGAATATGACCATTCAGCAGATGGAGGCCATCATTGCTCTGGTGGAGGAAGGGAGCTTCAGCCGCGCCGCCAAGAAAATGCTTTTGACCCAGCCGGCACTGACTAAAAATATCAAGAATGCGGAAGATTGTCTGGGTACGCGATTGGCCAACCGCAGCAGTGCCGGAATTTCGCTAACACCGGAAGGCAAGATTTTATACAATTACGCGCGCCGGATGGTCAGACTGCGTGATGAAGCGAAGGAAAAAGTGCTTGCCCTGCGCAAAGAGTCCGGCGGCAACATTTACTTGAGCGCCAGCACGATTCCTGCCACATATATGCTCCCGCGCGCCTTGAGTGATTTTAATAAAACAAATGCCGATATTCATATTTATATCAAAACCGCCGACAGCGAAGAAGCCATGAACATGGTTCTGGATAATGAAGTGGAAATGGGCGTCATCGGCAAACATCCTTTGAATAAAAAGCTGAAGGCAGACGCCCTGTGGAAAGATCGTCTCGTTCTTGTCGCTTCCAAGAATCATGCCTGGTGCAAAAAGAAATTAATTACCCTGCTGGAGTTAATGAAAGAACCGTTTGTCATACGGGAAAAAGGTTCGGCAACACGGGATTTATTTGAATCCTGTCTAAAGAAATCAAAAGCAACCAGCCATATTCCATTCAATGTCTGCGGTGAACTGGGAAGCTCTGAGGCGATTAAGGAAGCGGTTATTGCCGGATGGGGCGTGTCCGTTATTTCCATTCATGCCGTTTCGCGCGAGTTGTCTCAGGGATTGCTTTGTGAAATCCCGATTCAGGGACTCGCCATGGAAAGAAATTTTTATTTGATTTATAAACGTCAATTCGAGTTCCGTCCTTTTCATAAAACGTTCATCAGTTTCATAAAAAATTATGCTCCTGCAGGAATCAAACTATAACAAATTAATATACTTGTTCAAGCGGGATGTACCAGATGACAATCACCCGCTTTAAGTGTTTTTCACATTAAAAAAACAAAAAAATTGCCCGATTATATAACAGAAAGCGCCTGCCGCATTGAAATATGGCAGGCGCTTCAGGACAGGCTTTAAGTGATATAAATTCTTTTTTTATTTCTTATGCAGTCGTTCCACAAAGGCTTCAATTCTTGTCTTGAGCTGTCCCGCGTCCTGCTGGGAATAATCGGTTTCCAGCAGAAGGGTCGGTATTCCCGAGGTTTCCAGGTCCTTGCCCACCGGGCCGCTTTCCATGATGTAGGGTTGACAGAATTGCAGACTGTAGTGAATGACGCCATCCGCCTTGAGCTTTTTGCTCATGTCTTTGATGTAGGCCGTCCGTGAGGGATTCGGCGTAAAAATCGCGCAGTCAATGTTGAAGTATCTGTCAACGATTGCGTCCAACAGGTCCTCCACCGTCTTGCCGTTGATTCCCGTCATCCAGCGTGCGCCGCGTTCACCCACGCAGGATTCTTCCCCGACGATGACCGCGTTGCTCGATTCAATCAGCATGGGCAGTTTCCAGTTGGGCACGGCCATGGGGCAGCCGGAAACAATGAGCCTTGTCGTCCCTTTCTGGAAAACGCCTGTGCCTTTCTTTACTCTTTCTTCGAGTTCATCACAGAGCTTGTTGACCGAATCGGTAAAGCGCACCGGGTCGTCATAGAAGAAGACCTGATTGATCAGCAGGGCATCCAGACCCGAAATCGGCGCCGGATCGGTAGCGCGCAGGTCGGTCAGCCTTTTAACGGCGGCGCGTTTAGCATTGACGATATCACTCCCTTTTTGCAGCGATTCAACTGTTACTTTTTTCCCGCTGACCTTTTCGAGTTTGGCAATGAACTTGCGATATTCCTCCTTCAGCAGCGTTTTACCTGCTTCGGATTTCATTTGGGGCATATCCATGACGTAGAGGTCTTTGACCAGTGGCGTCAGCATCTCATAGGATTTCTTTTTGCCGTCGCAGGTGTTTTCGCCCACCACCACGTCACTGGCTTCCAGGTAGGGACAGACTTTTCCCAGTTTGAAACCGAATGCCGATTTGATCAGCGAGCAGGTGTTGCGGGGCAGCAGTGTTTCCGCGCCCTCAAAATTGAATTCCGCGCCGGCGCACAAGCCGACGGAAACGCCATCGACAGCAAGGATCAATTCTTCCGGCACGAAAACGCAGTACGAGCCGATGACTTTCCTTCCCTGAGCTTTCGCGTCCATCAGTTCCTTGATGCGAAGTCCGTGAACTTCGCTCATCACAAAATCAAAATACTTCATTCCTTCCGGTCTGTTTTTCTGCGAAAGGAAAATGTCCGTATAAGCGCCGCCGAGAACGGACAGAAGCGCGTCATGAGCCTTGAGATCCAGTCCCAAATCCGACCACATTTGTGTATAATCCGACATGTTATTTCTCCTTAAATATTTTTCAAATTTTTTTTAACGTGATTGATTATGAATTAAAGTTATCCCATACTCTTTTAATAATTTAATTAGTCATTCAGAAACCAGCGTCCTCGTATCATTAAGATTTATCCCGCGCCAATGAATAAAAGGAATAACGATGAGCAAACTATAACGATTATTTATTGGATATATGCTGCTGAATCATATATCGCTGACTTACAAAAAAAACCGATGGAAGCAATCAACATGAAAAAAAGCTTTGAGCCCCTGATTAATGATGCGTTTGCCGGAGACTCGGCGAAAAGGTGTTTGAGTTATATCCAATCTCAGAGAGAAAAAGGTAAGCAGGTTGTCGGAATATATTGCGGTTATGCGCCGATGGAAGTCATCCGGGCGGCTGAGATTGTTCCGGCGGTGCTGTGCGCGTTCGCCGATAAAACCATTGCGGCCGGAGAGAAAGTGCTGCCGGCCAATTTGTGCCCTCTGATTAAATCGAGTTACGGATTCATTCGGACGGATACCTGTCCTTTTTACGCTCTGTCGCAGGCCGTCATTGCCGAAACAACCTGCGACGGCAAGAAAAAAATGTTCGAGATGATCGCCGATCTCAAACCGACGCATGTGATGGATTTGCCGCAACTTCCGGATCAGAAGGAGGCCCGGGACAACTGGACGGCGATGATCCGCAGACTCGCCGGCTTTCTGGAGGCCACATTCGACTGTAAAGTGACGGATGAGGCTGTCGAGCAGGAAATCAAAAACACGAACCTGAAAAACAGACTGCTCAATCAGATTTTTGATTTTGCGGCGCTTAAGCCGTCTCCCATTACCTGGCAGGAAATTTACGATTTAACGTATATGGGGCAGGTTGCCACGACCGAAGATATGCTGCCGACTCTGGAGCATTGCATCGTCTGGCTCAATCAACGTGTTGCCGAAGGTGTTCATCACGGGCAAAAAGATTCCCCGCGTGTGCTGGTGACCGGCTGTCCTGTGGGTGGTGATGCCACCAAAGTATTCAAGGTCGTCGAAGAGGCGGGCGGCGTGATTGTTTATCTGGACGCCTGCACGGGCATGAAAGCCTACTCAGGCTTCATCGAGGAAAATACGAAAGATCCGTTTGCGGCGATTTCCAGAAGATACCTGCAAATTCCCTGCTCCTGCATGACGCCCAACACGCGCCGTTTGACGGAGCTTGACAAAATCATCGAAAAGTATAAACCGGATGTGGTGATTGACGTGGTGCTGCATGCCTGTCACTCTTATAATGTCGAATCTTCAAAGGTAAAGGGACACGTTGAGGGAAAACACAAAGTTCCGTTTATGAAGATAGAGACGGATTATTCGCAAAGCGATGTCGGACAGCTTCATACGCGCATAGAGGCACTATTGGAAACGATAGTGAAATAATGAAGCCGTATATATTGATGTTTTT
>CAZIJZ010000076.1:0-8067 GCA_964539765.1 uncultured Smithella sp. | reverse complement strand
AAAATACTTTTATTCATTACGACCAAAAGGGGTGGAACAATCCACCCCTTTTTTTATTTTTACGCCGGTAACGGTTCAGTTTTGCGGCGCTGTCAGCGTTAAGGATTACGGGTTGAAATGTACAGCCGCAGTCTGGGGATGTGTTAACGTGTTGCTTCCGGCGACGCGAAACATACCTCTCTCGCCATCAAGACAGCTATCAATAAGAAGGATGTGGAATTTCCCTTACTTTCTGCGCGCTAAAGTACCTTCGACGGAACTTCGCTGTCAATAATATATCCATCTTCCCTGAGAACGTAGAGGTGATCAACGTCATTGGCTATATCCATGTTCTGAGTAATGATCAGGATGGAGGGGCTTTCATCCAATGTTTTTAAGTTATGCATCAGTTTTTGAACCGAAGTGGCATCAAGATGATTGGTCGGTTCGTCCAGAATAAGAAGCTTGGGCTGACGAAGCAACGCACGTGCAATGGCGATGCGTTGCCGCTGACCGCCTGACAGCAATTCCCCCTTCTCTCCCATGAGCGTATCAAAACCATGGGGCAGAGCTTTGATAAATTCATGCGCCGTGGCTAATTCAGACGCTTTAATAACATTTGCCATGCTTGCGTCAGGACAACCGTAGATGATATTCTCCTTGATCGTACCTGGAAAGATAATTGGATTCTGCATTACAACTCCGATACTCCGTCGCAAATGCACAATATCCAGCGTCTCGTACGGTTGATCATCGGCATATAACATTCCCTTCTGCGGACGATAAAATCCCAGAATAAGATGAGAAATAGTACTCTTCCCAGCACCATTCGGACCGACTATGGCGACCCTGGCACCTGGAGAGATCATTAAATTGATCGAGTGCAGAATTTTCTTCTCCGAATAACCGAAACAAACTGATTTCATCGTTATTCCGCCGCGGAATACCACTTTCCCACTCCCTGAATATGAAGGTAAATCTTCTATCTGTGCCATATTATAAAGTGTTAGTAACGATTCATTGCCTTCCATGATTTGAGGAATAGAGTTCCACATCGTTCTCATGCTGCCGCTCATCAAAGATACCGCAACATAAAAGGATAACAGAGAACCTATGGTCATCTTGCCGGATATAACGAATATTCCGCCAATCACCAGCATCAAAACACTTAATAAAGCAATGATTCCATTTTGGACCGAACTGTAAACAGCAGAAAGAAATGCACTGGATTCGTGTGTCACCCGGACTTCTTCAAAATATTTCTTTTGTTGCTCAATTTCATACTGTTCAGCAGTTTGTAAACGGGTCAGATCCATCATTTGAAGCACAAACAGCACGCCCTTACTGAACTTCTCAAAGGAACGATGCGAAGCCTTGATCAATTTGATGTTTTTGTTCCTCATTAATAAACGATTGGTCAGGTAAAGAGGAGGAATGGAGCTGGCGATTACCCAAAATAAGGGACTGCTTATATAAATTAATACACCGCAGAGACCGATTGTCATAATCATTGATGGAAGAAACAGGGCAATGATCGCATTGCTCATAACATCCAAACGCTGAGTATCCTGAACAATACTGGCATGGAATTTCCCGAGATCAGCCTTGTTGTAAAATGATCGGGAATAACGATAGCATTGAATCAGAAGCTCCTCGCGAAGATCACGAATCACTTTTTTTGTTTTATTAAGAGATAAATAGCGAGTCCAAAGGGTGAAACAGTTGTTCAATACAATGAAGCCCAATATAATCAAGGCGATGACGATCAGACTTTGAATATCACTCTTCGGAATGATCTTGTCGAATATATGACGAACCAGAAAAGCAATCGGTAAAACGAACAGAGGCTGCAACACCGAAAGAAGGATGCACAAAATCAGCGCCGGATAGGATTCGCGGTAGAATTGAAGATAGTATTTCCATGCCAAACGGTTCATGTTCCTTCACTTTGGTCTTCACGGCCGGTCATTTTACCGTTCATTTTGCCTCGCTATTTTCACGAACAGTCTTTTTGCGCTGACGATCCAGCGATGCCTTTAAAATGCGCACATAATCCTTTACGGCATGCTGGTTCCGAATACTTGCATGATCATCATGAATGCGCCGATTCATTACAACATCAGGCAGCATCAGCGTTCGAAGCTCTATTTCAGTTGCCCGCTTATACCAATCGATAAAGTCACCGATGCGCAAGGCGACATCAAAACACCCGACGCGGAAAAAGGAATCCCTTTTGATCAACATTGCGCCTTTAAAAGGCGCAGGTAAAATCTCATTTCCACTGCCGTCACCTTCCTCCTGTATCGTGCTTGAATGATTGTGGTGAAACCGCCGATGATGTCCGAACACAATATCAAGATCAGGGTGTTGATCAAACATTGACATTTGCAGCGTTAATTTGTTTTTTACCCATAAATCATCTGCGTCTAGAAAAGCAAAATAACTGCCCTTCGCTTCTTTCAGGCCTTGATTCAAAGCGGCTGACACTCCACGATGAGGCTTAAAAAAGTAGCGTATAGACTGATAACGTTTTGCGACCGCTGCCGAACCATCTGTCGATCCGTCATCAATAATGATGATTTCGAACGGTCGATAAGATTGAGCCAATACGCTTTCAATAGCAGCGGCTAGAAAGCGCTCTCCATTGTACACAGGGATGATGACACTCACCAGCGGATTATTCTTGTCCATGGTCTCCTTCCTTCTTGCTCCGTCGCCGGCCCACTGATTCTTTGATGGCTCTCATTCTCATCGCCTTACAAACCGGCCGCTGTGTTATTGATATATTAGAATCATGAATACGTCTATGTGAAAGAACTTCCGGTAAAATAACCATTGATATACCGGCATCTTTAGTCCGGGTGATCCATTCAAAATCTTCAGTAACCTGATAAAGAGGATTGAAACCGCCTATTCTGTCAAACACTGCCTTACGGGCAACGATTGATGATAATTGTATCTGCTCATTTTTCACAATGGATTGCAATACTGGAGGAGGTATATCTGTGCCCGGTTCCAGAAAATTATGAATTTTTGTTATTACATACATGACGGCAGGATGTTCCCGGAGATAGTCAATTTGTATTTGCAGCTTCGGGGATAGCCACATATCATCTGCATCCAAAAAAGCAATAAAGGCGCCGCTCGCCGCCGCAAGTCCTGTATTGCGCGCAACAGAGACACCTTGATGAGACTGGTAGATATAATGGATATCTTGATATTGTTTTGCAATTGCGCCGCTTTCATCGGTTGATCCGTCGTCCACAACAATTAATTCCAGGGGGCTATAGGTTTGAGAAAAAACGCTTTCAATCGCGGAAGCCAAATACTTCTCCCCATTGAAAACGGGAATGATGACACTAACCAAAAATTCATGATGATCCATTTTCCCCTCTTATTCTTTTTCAAAATTACAAAACATTGTATCCGTCGTTTTATTTCCTTTTTTCCACCCTATTGATAGTGGAATGATTGAGTTTTTGATACAGGGAATCATACGCATTAACAAGACGCTCTATGCTAAAATATTCTTGCGCTCTTCTACGTGCAGACTGCCCCAGTTCAACCGCAAATTCCGGGTGCAAAAGCAGATAGATAATCTGCTCGGCGATGGAAGATGCGTTTTCCTTATCCACCAACAATCCTGTGCGTTCATGCACAATAATCTCTGGAAGACCACCAACCCGAGCGGCCACAATGGGCCTGGCCATCTGAGCCGCTTCCAGCGCAACTAAACCAAATGGCTCAGACCATCGTGACGGCATCATGACCACAGTGGACGAATTCATGAGATTCGGTATTTTTTCCGGAGGCACCCATCCGGTAAATTCTACTGATTCTGTCAAGCCGAGATTGGCGGATTGTTGTTCCAGTTCAACCTTGGCCGGCCCGTCACCTGCAATCACAAGACGGGAAGAAGGAAATTTTTTAATGATGATGCTGAAAGCATCCAACGCGAGATCAAACCCTTTGTCTCTCACAAGTCGTCCCAGGCATAATAGTCTCGGTGGTTGAAAGATCAGCGGGTCAGGATTGATAACAGGCATCTCCAACCCATTATGAATAAAAGACGCCCGTGGCTGAATTTCCGGTATCAGTTGCAATGTCTGAAACAATGTAGCCTGCGAAACAGCTGTAACCCACTGCGCTGACAAAAGCGAACGTCCCAGTAGCGTATTGTGTCCTGAAGCATGTGTTGGAGGCTCATGCAAAGTAAATAACGTTGGGACAGGATACTGTGCCCGCGTCATTTCATGAAAATATATACTCGGGCCACTAAAATTGATGTGGATTAAGTCGGGATGTAATTTTTGTTTAAGTTCAAGCAATCTCTGTTTGATGCCAGCCAACTCTTTCATATCCCTGTTAGCCAATGCTTTCCGAAAATGGAAACGATAAATTGGAATACCATCCAAAGTGGTTTCATCGGGGAGATTAAGACTGCTATGAGATGTTACGACAAAACACTCATAATTCCGTTTCTGCAGAGCACGCAAGAATTGAGCGCTTAAAACTTCAACACCTCCGATGTGCGGCCAGAAAAGCTCTGTCCAGTATAAGATTTTCATCAATCAGGTCCCTGATAACAATTTCGAGATCACCGCAGGAATTTTTTCAAGGTCAGTCCCGACTTTCAATACATAACAGGGAACCTGCCTGACAACTTCGCTCAAACATCTGAAAAGCTGATTTTTGGCCACGGAAAGCTGAAAAATTGTACTGGGTGCAACCGCACGAAAGGCCGCGGCCGATGTTGCTCTTTCGATACTTGTTTCCAAAACATTGGTCACGTGTGGAATGAGAATCGCACGTATTGGGAAACCGGAAGATATTTTTTCAGGGAAACTTTTCGAAAAGAAAAAAAGTGCCTTTCCTGAATCAGGATCCGTTGAATCAACAATGGCAGAATTTAAAAAAGGAAATTTTTTAATATCTTTCGCATTTACCTTGCCCGTGCAATAGATGCTGTGCGCGCAGGGACCGGTGTTGTTTGATATTAAGCAATAATCATCGCTGACATATAGCAGGTCTGAATTGAGACAAGCCAGGGCAGTGGTCGATTTGCCGGAGCCGCCTTTGCCAACCAGCAGCACACCGCCATCGGCATTTCCCACAGCCCCGCCGTGTACTAAACATCTGTCATGATCAACCATCCACCAATGTAAAATTGCCAGGAGCGGAGATCCTTTTTCATATTGAGGAACATTTTTAGCACTGTCAACTCTGTATATGGCCGTGTTCAATGATCTATCCAGCATATAATAGGTATCGTTGGCCGACGTATAGCGGATTTTTCTATGTTCGTTATTGAAACGCCATATTTCTCCGCGAGCAATGTACTCATCCACTTCCCAGGGTGGAGGCGGCATAGTTATTCCTGTCGAGAAACTATCCCATAATAGGATAGTAAAATCAGGGACCGAAACCGATGGCACGGAAAGATGTTCAAAAGCCTTTGTAAATGAAGGAACCAAAGCGGGACCAGCAAAGCAAAATTTGATTGTAAAACCACCAATATTAAAAAAATAATCGATTCTAGAAGAAACATTCACCGCCTGCTCAAAAGCGTGGCAAACTGATTTAAAATAAATAGCGGATTTTGAATTTTGCGCGATTTCTGATGAATCAACCTGATTTATTTGGTGAGCATATTTATTCATTACTTCTTATCGTCATTACTTTGTTTGATGTCGGGCCATCCTGAGTCACTGACTTCATGGATGGGATCAAGCAAGAGCAAATCCTGCATATCGGTATAGCGAAGCATTATCGGCGCTTCGAAGGGTGGTTTTTCCGGTTTTCCGTCATTGGGGATACCCGGCATGTCTCTTTTGTTTTCCGTTTTATCGATCAAATAAACAAGGTCTTCCTTCTGTAAATCCACCAAGAATTCATGCACAGCCGGTTCAATAACAGATCGGTTGCCTGTATAATTGTCATGAATCTCTTGCAGAATTTCATCCATCGATAATTCTTTTTGGACAAGTTCCCAGATAAAGGCGCCGACAGTCACAAGGCTATAGTAGTTACCGTTATCCTGATTGATTAGGACGATTTCATCATCAAACGTTTCAAAAATGACTTTAGATTCATTGATCCTGTATCGATCCGTTTTATTCATTGCTCGTCACCCACAGTTGTATGATTTAAAAAGCACTTATTTTTAATAAAATATTTTAAGAGAAAGATACTGATATGTCAATAATAATTGGCCACAATTTCCCGTAAATATTAATCAATTCTCTGATTGTCTGCGCAAACAGAGTAACGTTCAGCCAATTTTTGCCAGATTCTTTTCAGGACATAGAATGGCAGCTGGTAGCGTGCCTGCAAACCCCATACGTTTTTTAAAAAATCAGGAAACAAGGCGATCTTTTTCCAAAACGGAGCCTCGTCCATGCTATAGCTGTGCATAATCCATCTTCGGTTCATATTGCCGAAGCACGGTGGTGAATTCAGTATTTGGAATAAACGATATTCCCGAGGATCTTTAGGCAGGGCGGACAATCTATTTAAAATGTCATCAGGAATACCGGCGATGAATTGCGAATTAAGAAATCTTAGCGCATGCAGCATGGTCAGGGATAGCTTGCGATTCGCTGATTCCGAAACCAGCAGTTTCCAGTCGATTGCGTCTGCTCTTTTTTCCATAATCTTCAAAACATCAACTATCCAGCGTATTGAAGAAACTGAATTCCAACGAACGCCATGTGAACAGTTATGCATGATTTGAAGTGTCGGATTTAAAATCCTCATTGATAACCCCCTGAAATCAATCGTTTCCGACTGTTTCCAGAGCTCCAGGTCTGCACCATCCCAAGGGCACTGATAAAAAACGCGCCAGTGAATATCCAAACCATAACCTTCCGGACTTAACAAACCAAAACCCTGGATATGCTTAACCGGCTTGTTGATCGAATGTCCATATTTTCTCTGCCACCCTAACTGATCAAAAAAAAGTAACGTTTTTTCAAGATCTTCTTCCCTGACGAGGAAATCGACATCGTCCATCGGTCTGGCGCCAATATCCTCGTAATAAGCGGCAACAAGAGCAGTGCCTTTCAGCAGGATAACAGGTATGCCCATTTTTTCCAGTTCAGCCAGGACGGGAAAAGTCTTATGAAAAAGTAAACTGTTCCTATACAGAGCCTTTCGGTAGATGCCCTTCAACTTGTTCAGGTGCGGAACCGGATGACTTGTTGAGGCCATTCTCTTGTACAGGAGAGGCAGCAGTCGTACGCTGCCAATTTCGACGTTGTCGAATTCTACCGCTTCGGTCCATTGTTCAAAATAGGACAGGGCGGCGCTATCATTTTTTTCAAGGATGGCATGTAATAACAATATTTCTTCAGCCTTGATCATTAATATCTTTTCTTTGTTCAACATTTAACTAGACCTTGTTATCCGTATTGAATTTACCCGTCATATAAAAAACACGCCCGGGCAAATCTTTATATATCGCATCCATTCCGGCTGTCCCTTTTTCTGCATCCGTGCCTGTGAAAACTGTGTTGATTTCTTTTTCATATAGCCATTTGGAGAGTACAATCCAACATTGTTTTGACCATTCCTTATGACGATATTTCCGTTGCATGCGGATGGCAACAAACTGTTCACAGGCAATATCAAATTTCTGCAAGGAGGCAACGCGTAATTTATCGAATTTCTGCCACGATATAATCACATTTTGGCGCAAAGATAAACTCAGCAACTGAGCACGTTTAAGATTTTTCAATACGGTATGAGTATTCAATGGATAAGAATTCCTTTTGGGGAACTAAAGTATAAGAAACGTTCACTTGTGTGTCAAGAATATTCTGCCACAAGATGCGGGATAACAGGTTGACAAATGATTTATTGAAGACGACTCTTTGCGATTTTAGCAGAAAGAAATAAAATCAACGATCTGTTGAATTTGTTGCATTCAGATCACCAATTAGCGTCTTCGCTTCTTTTGATTTATACAAGATGATGATTATTTACCGTGACCATTGACATCTCTTTTCTTGACCGATTGTCAACTTTTATCTATAAAAGAAACCTATGAAAAATGCCTGTTGGAATCACGGGCACTATAATACCTTCCGC
>CAZIJZ010000075.1:0-8085 GCA_964539765.1 uncultured Smithella sp. | reverse complement strand
CCGGGATTTACGCCGTTGACAAAATGACCGGCAATTCCTATACTGCCTGCCGTGTTTATCCAGATATAAACATGAAGTTTAACCAAAAAGGAGAAAGAAACAATGGCATCAAATTTTTTGTATTCCACCCGTGAACAGAAGTTCATCCTGAAAGAATGGCTCGACCTGTCCAAGGTCTTTGGAGCAGGGCGTTTCGAGGGCGGCTACAGCGTCGATGATATAGACTCCATCCTCGAAAACGCGATGAAAATAGCCAAACTGTCGATAGCCCCGACCAGCGACGATGGCGACAACATCCACGCCGTATACAAAGCCGGCAAAGTTACCACACCCGAATCCTACAAGAAAGGCTACTGGGCGATTCAGGAAAACGGCCTCGGCAGCAGCAACGCCGATCACTCGGATCCCAGCTCCATGCCGCTGTGCGTCATGGGAGCCACCAATGAATATCTGGCGGCAGCCAACGCCTCCCTGGGTCCCTATGCCATGGCAACGACCGGTTCCGCCGGTCTGATCCGCGACTTCGGCAGCGAGCAGATCAAGAACATTTTTCTGCCCAAGATGTTTTCCGGCCAGTGGTCCGGGACGATGGATCTGACTGAGCCCAACAGCGGCTCCGACGTGGGCGACATCATCACCAAGGCAACGCCCACCAGTGAGCCGGGCATCTACAATATCACGGGAACAAAATGTTTCATCACCGGCGGCGATCAGGACATTACCGAAAATATCATCCACCTGGCGCTTGCCCGCATTGAAGGCTGCGTTCCGGGAACCAAGGGCATCTCCCTGTTTGTCGTTCCCAAGTACTGGCCGGATGCCAATGGCGAAAAGGGCGAGTTCAACGACGTGAATTGCGGTGGTATCGAACACAAGATGGGCCTTAGAGGCTCAGCAACGGCCATCGTGAACTTCGGCGAAGAAAACAAGTGCCGCGGTTACCTCCTCGGTGACGCACCTGTTGACGGCAAAGGCAAGGGCATGGCCCAGATGTTCCAGATGATGAATGAGGAACGCACGGTAACCGGTCTTGCCGCCATGTCCGCGGCGACAGTCGCCTACAATAACGCCTGCGCGTACGCGGCAGGACGCATTCAGGGCCGCCAGCTCACCAATCCCAAGGCGGGCAGGGTTCCCATCATCAATCACGAAGACGTGCGCCGCATGCTCCTGTTCCAGAAGTCCATCACGGAGGCGTCCCGCGCCATGATCGCCTTTTCCTACTACTGCATGGACATCGCGGAGAACACCTCGGATGAGAACGAACGCAAACTGGCCAAAGCTTATATTGAAGTCAATATTCCCATCGTCAAAGCCTGGTGCTCCGACATGGCGTTCCTCTCCATCTCGGAAGCCATGCAGTGCTACGGCGGCTACGGCTTCTCGGAAGAGTACCCCATCGCCCAGCAGCTCCGTGACTGCAGAATCTATCCGATTTGGGAAGGCACCAACTACATCCAGTCCATGGATCTGATCGGCCGCAAGTGGATGATGGCCGGGGGTCAGGTCTTTGCAACATGGTTCGCCGAAATCGAGAAATTTGTGCAGGCTAACAAAACCCATCCCGTATTCGGCGCGCAATTTGCTCTTCTGGAAGAAGCGCTAAACAACTACAAGGAAATACAGAACACCATGGCCGGCTATCTGGGGCAGGGAAAATTCGGCATGATCGGCTTTTTAGCCACCCGTATCCTTCAGGCCACGGGTAACATTTACGCCGCAAAACTCTTGCTCGAACAGGCGCTGATCTGCCAGGAAAAGGTTGAGGAACTCGGTAAGGAACACTTTGAGTATCCTTTCTACGCAGGCAAAGTGGCATCCGCCAAATTCTTCTGCCACAACATCCTGCCCGTCGTGGGCACAATTCTGAGAGTGATCAAGGAAGGCGACAATTCCATCATGGAAGCGCCCGAAGCAGCCTTCACCGTGTAAAGGCTGAGGATCAGTATCATCTTAAAAAGGGATGGGAGACAATGCCCACCCCTTTTTTTTCTGAACAATTGGTTTTTTCAGAGATCACATAAGTCTTTTTTACCAAGGTGGAAGCTTTTCGGGCAAGCGTGCTGCATGCCATAGCCGAAGCTCGAAAACCCAAAAAGGTGGTTGTCGTAACGGGCGAACCGATTACAGGTGTGGACACCACAGCGGCGGATATGTCGGCTGAACTGGATAATGCTGCACACGAATCAGGAATGGATTTACGTTTCGCCTTAATGAAAAAACCTGTCAATGGCCTGACAATTTACTGGAGACGTTTTGTTGCAGGATGTTGTCCCAATCCTTTTTTCTTGATGATATTCAAAGCTCCCGGCTCATTGGAAATAATCCAGTTCTCCAGATCCAATTGAATTTTCTGCACACGGGGCAATTTCATGAGTTCTCTGATCATTGCTTCAATAACTGAAAGACTGAATTCGCCCTGTGACTCTCTGACCAGATTGCCGGACATATAGACTGTTCTATGGATGAAAGAATAATTGATTTTCGTCATATCGGCATTGTGGCTGACGAGAACCTGCCTTATCTTTCGGTTAATTTCGTACCGGGAAATTTCAGATAGCATGGGCACCTTCAGTGGTATTATGGTTTGCACCGCTGCTTAAGGTATTTTAATTTTTCTCTTATCTGCCTCGGGGTGCCGGCGGTAGAAAATGGCGATGTTGCCGATGAGACCGACAAGCTCGCTTTGGGTGTCTTTGGCGATCTGAGCGGAAATATCCTTTTTTTCTTCCTTGAATTCGCCGAATTTCACCTTGATGAGTTCATGATCGTTTAAAGCAGCGTCAACCGAACCGGTTAATTGTCCGGTTACACCTTTGGCGCCGATGATCACGACCGGTTTCAGATGATGCGCCTGCGCGCGCAGATATTTTTTTTGCGAACCCTTTAATTTTTCCATAAAGTTCCCTTGTGTCGAGTTCCCTTGTGTCGTGTAATCATTACCATAAATAAACCGAACAATAAAACCTTATTTTAGACTTTACAAAACGCATTTATCCTGATTAAATTTATTTTATTTAATCAGGAGGTTTTTAAGTGAGCAAAGCGAATTTACCTCAATACGATTACGATACGATTATCGTCGGCGGCGGGCCGGCCGGTTACACTGCGGGAATTTATGCCGCTCGTAGTGGACTGAAAACGCTGCTCGTGGAAGGAGCGGCGACGGTCAGCCAGATCACGATCACCGATTTGATTGAAAATTATCCGGGCATTCCCGACGGCATCAACGGTTACGATCTGATGCAGCTATTCAAGAAACAGGCGCAGAATTTCGGCCTGGAAATAATTACCAGTGATGTTCAATCCATCAAAAGAACCGGCGATAATCCGGCTATGTGGGATATTGATCTGGCGGATAAATCCTTCAGGACGTTAAGCGTGATTGCCGCGACCGGCGCGCAGTGGAACAAACTGGGCGTTCCCGGTGAAGTGGAATTTGCCGGCAAAGGCGTGTCGTATTGCGCGACCTGCGATGGGCCGTTTTACCGCGATAAAGATGTCGTGGTTGTAGGCGGCGGCGACACCGCCATTCAGGAAGCCTTATTTTTAACCCACTTTGCCAAAAAAGTTACTGTCCTTCATCGCCGCGATCGTCTGCGCGCCGCGGCCATTCTGCAAAAAAGAGCGTTTGCGGAAAAGAAAATCGAATTTGTCTGGAAGGCGAAACTTACCGAAGTTGCCGGAACGGAATTTGTCACCGGCGTGAAGATGGCGGATGTCGAATCCGGAAAAGTCAGCGCCATCGAAGCGGAAGGCGTTTTTATCTTTGTCGGCAGAACGCCCAGCACGGGACTATTCCGGGATGTTTTAAAACTTGATGCGGGCGGTTACATTATCACGGATGATAATATGCGTACCTCCGCACCCGGCATATTTGCCGCGGGTGACTGCCGCGCCAAGCTGTTCCGTCAGGTGGTCACGGCCGCGGGTGACGGCGCCAACGCGATTTACAGCGCCGAACTCTACGTTGATGAACTCAAAGGTCAAACGTACTAAATACTTAAATTATCATATCAGGTGTAATAGCAAATGGAATCCCTGAAACGACATGCAGTGTCCTTCGGGGAACGAAGCGACGAGAAATCTTTTTAACGTTGAGTCACAAGGCTTCTCGTATTCGGTCGACGTTACAAAATCTATGAACTTAACTTAATTCAGACAGGCATAAAAAAGACATGGAATCTTTCATCACTACCTGGCAGCATTTGCCCTCGCATATCAATCCCGCTCTTTTCACCATAGGTTCTTTTCAGTTGCGCTACTACAGCCTGATGTATCTGGTTGGGTTCGCCATCGTTTATCTGTTGACCACTTACCGAATCCGGAATGAAAATTATGAATATAAGTCGGAAATGCTGCAGGACTACCTCATCTGGGGCATGTTCGCGATGATCGTCGGCGCGCGGCTGGGCGAAGTGCTCATTTATAATTTTTCCTATTTCGCGCATCATCCGCTGGAGATTTTTCTGCCTTTCAGCTTTTCCAACGGAATTCATTTCACCGGCATCAGCGGCATGTCTTTTCACGGCGGTGTCATCGGCATAATTTTATTTTCAATATATTTTCTGCGCAAAAGAAAAATCAACTTCTGGAGATTTGCTGACTTGATTGTTCCCTCGATCCCGCTGGGTTACATGTTCGGTCGCCTCGGGAATTTCATCAACGGCGAATTGTGGGGCCGCGTAACAACCGTATCCTGGGGAATGTATTTTCCTCTTGATCCATCCCAAAGCCTGCGCCATCCGTCCCAGCTCTACGAAGCCTTCTTCGAAGGAATTTTTCTGTTCGTCATTCTGTGGCTGTTAAGAAAGAAAAAGTTTACCGACGGTTTTCTTCTGGGGCTGTACATTTTCGGCTACGGTTTTGTCCGTTTCATGATTGAATTTTTCCGTGAACCCGACTTTATGGTCGGCCCGGTCAGTATCGGGCAGGTTCTTTGTGTGTTGATGATGGCGGCCGGACTCATTATTGTTTTATGGCGCAGACAAATTGCGTCACCAGCCAGGTAACATTGGAGGTCGTATGGGAAAACATTTAATTATTGTCGGCGGTGGAGCCGGCGGAGCGTCCGCTGCGGCTGAAGCCAAACGAAATGATCCTGAACTGAATGTTACGGTTCTGCAATCGGGAAAATTCATTGCCTATGCGTCCTGTCCCACACCTTACTATATCGGCGACATTATCAAAGATGAAAACAGACTGGTGGCGCGCACCCCGGAAGAATTCCTTAAACGGGGCGTGGAGGTGCAACTTGACACGGAAGTCGTCAATATTAATTGCAATGCAAGTGTTGTCGAAACAAGGGACAACCTTATGCTGCCGTATGATTATCTGGTCATCGGAACCGGCACAACCCCTTTCGTTCCGGACATTCCCGGCAGAGATCTGCCCGGTGTCTATTCGCTGAAGAATTTGGAAGACGCCATCCAGATCAAAGCCTGGCTGCGCGAACGAAACGCCAAAAAAGTCGTGATCATCGGCGGCGGGTTTATCGGTCTGGAAATGAGCGAGGCGCTGCACGCGGCAGGAATCTCCACAACCATCATTCACAAAGATCCGCTGCCGGCCAACCGCTGGGACAGGGAACTGTCGTCGGTGATGCTCGAAGAACTTCAGTCCCACGGCGTGGAATTCATCGGCAACGCCCAGGCAAAAGCCATTGAAAAATCATCCGGCGATTCTTTGAAAGTAATCACCGAGGCGGGAGAGTGGCAGGGCGATATGGTGTTGCTGGCTGTCGGTGTCCGGCCGAACGCGGCACTGGCCAAAGCGGCCGGTCTTACCATCGGCAAAACCGGCGCGATTGCCGTTAATTTTGCCCAGCAGACATCGGTCGAAAACATTTACGCCGCCGGCGACTGCTGCGAATCGTGGAATCGCGTCAGCCGCCGCTGGGTCAATATTCCTCTGGGCGATATTGCCAACAAGCAGGGACGTGTTGCCGGACGCAACATCGGCGGAAAACCGCTGACGTTCGACGGCATTGTCGGCGCGCAGTCTTTCCGGCTGTTTAATCTGGAATGCGCGGCCACGGGTCTCTCGGAAAAAGAAGCGCTTGCCGCAGGCTTTGTGCCCATCAGCAACATCACCTGGGGCAGCGCCATGGCGCCCGCGATGGGTATGAAAAAAATAGGGCTGAAACTGACCGCCGATAAATCATCGGGAAAACTGCTGGGCGCGCAGGCGGTGGGTGTTGCCGGCGCGGTAGGACGAATCAACGCGCTTTCCGTCGCCCTCTGGACAGGTCTGACCCTTGATGAAATCGGCTACCTCGATCTGGCTTACGCACCCCCGTTCAGCGCGGCCTGGGATATCATTCACAACGCCGCCCAGGCGCTGCGCCGGATGATCTGAAAGGAAAAAGACTTATAAATGACCCTCTGGTGGACAATCTTCGGTGTTTTTATCCTTGCAATGCTGGCGTTAGATCTGGGCGTTTTCAACCGCAAGGCTCACGTTATCAAAATGAAGGAAGCGCTCCTGTGGGTTTCTTTCTGGGTATCCCTTGCTGTCGCTTTCGGTGTGGGCGTTTATTATTTTTACGGCCATTCCAAGGCGCTGGAGTTTTTCACCGCCTATATCATTGAATACTCTCTGAGCATCGATAACCTTTTCGTCTTCCTGCTGATCTTCAGATTTTTCAACGTGCCGCAAGCCTATGAACACAAGGCGCTTTTCTGGGGCATTCTGCTGGCGCTGATTACCCGTGCTGCGTTCATTTTTGCGGGCGTTGCGCTGATCAACAAATTCCACTGGATCATGTATCTTTTCGGCGCTTTCCTGATTTACACCGGGATCAAGCTGGCGATGAACAAACAGACAGAAGTCCATCCCGATAAAAACATCGCGATAAAAATGCTACGGTATATCATCCCGGTGACCAAGGAATTTCAGGAAGCCAAATTTTTTATCATAAAAAACGGAAAGCGTTTCGCCACGCCCATGCTGGCCGTTTTGCTGGCGCTGGAAACCACCGATATTCTGTTTGCGGTTGATTCCATCCCGGCGGTTCTGGCGATTTCCAGAGATCCCTTTATCGTTTATACCTCCAATGTCTTTGCCATCCTGGGACTGCGGTCGCTTTTCTTCGCCATCTCCGGCCTGATGAAACTCTTTCATCTTCTGCACTATGGCCTTTCGGCCATCCTGAGTTTTGTCGGCGTAAAGATGCTCATCGCGGATTTCTACCATATACCGGTTGGAATTTCTCTGATGGTCATTTCCTCCATTCTTGTTGCATCCATCGTCGCGTCCATCATCTGGCCGGATACAAAGTATGAAGACATTCCGAATATCACCATGAAGGATTAACGCCATGCAAGACGGATTTTTAATACCTTCTCAGATTCAGTTGAAAAAATGGGCGAGGCTGGACGACGCGAAGGTGCGTCATGAAGAAGGGATCTTCCTGGCCGAAGGCGTCAAGGTCGTCGAAGAACTGCTGAAAAGCGATTGGTCCATCAAGGCATTGCTCGTTATGCCCGAAAAAATAAAAGCCTGGCAGAAGCTTGCTCTTTCCGGAGAGAAAGACATCCCCGCCTATCAGTTGAAACGAACCCAGTGGGAAAAAATCGGACAGGACCGCGAGCCGGAAGGCATCATGGCGCTGGTTGAGATGAAGAAACCGCCGGAGTTTTCTTCATGGCTGACAAAACATTCCGGCCATGTGCTGATCCTGCACGAAATCAATAATCCACTCAACCTCGGGGCGCTGGCCCGCAGCGCGCAGTGGTTTGGATTTAACAGTATCCTGTTGAGCGCCAACTCCGTGGACTTCACCAATCCGAAAGCCATCCGTGCCTCGATGGGCAGCCTTTTTCATTTGACGATGATTCCGGAAATGGATTTAATAGATGCGCTGCCGGACATCAGAAAACATTTTTTTATCATCGGCTCCGATGTTCAGGAAGGAACAGCGCCGCATCCGGTTCAGAAAAATGCCGCGCTGATTTTAGGCAACGAAAGTCACGGCCTGCCAGGAACGATTTTGAAAATGACCGATGAAAAGTGGAGCATCCCCGGCAGCAGCAAAGCCGATTCGCTGAGTTTGCCGCAGGCGGCGGCGATCATGATGTACGAATG
>CAZIJZ010000074.1:0-8154 GCA_964539765.1 uncultured Smithella sp. | reverse complement strand
TTTTTGCGGCTGTCTTTTTCTTTTACTCTTCGTTCCAGAAGTCCCACAGCGTTTTCTTCCCCGTTGAAATGCAATCGCACAGAAAAATAACGGTCAATATATGACCGGCGGTCATTTTCTTTCTAAAACAATAGAACCATAAAGTCAAGGGAAATAATCTTTTCAGAAAGGAATGTTTTTATTATTCATTAAAGAAATAAATGTAAGGCCGATGTACTACCGTATGTATATGATATATTATATTTTTTATCTTAAATAGTCGCTTCGCTAATTCCTCATTTTAACCAATCATTCATTGATAGTTCATACTTCTGAGATCAATTGATTATCAATCTATCTTTTTGCTCTTCTCCAAAGCCATTCTTAAATTTCTTTGAGTATTTTTGTTTTGAGGATTGATACTTAATGATTTTTCAAAATACTTAATTCCTTCTTGGATTTTTCCTTTTTCCACAAAGGCAATTCCCGCCATATCATACGCGGCCTGATAATCAGGTTTTATCTTGATAGCTTTTAAAGCGTACTCGATGGATTGGTTGAACTTGCCATCTTCGAGATAGATAAATCCGATGCTGAAATAGGTTTCCGCTGAAAATTTATAAATTCGAGCGGACATTTCGAAATTTTGCAATGCCTCGTGACGCTTTCCCATTTTTTGAAAAACAACAGCCTTATTATTATATGCCGGATAAAATTGAGGACGAATTTTTAAGGTCATATCGAAATATTTTAACGCTTGCTCATACTCACCCCGTTTAGCCATCTCCTGACCGATAATCTGATAGGCCATGTGATTATTAGGATCTTTCTCCAGTGCGTTTTCAAATAAGGTTACTGTATCAACCCAGAGTTTTACTTGATTACGGCTGGCGACCGTAAAAAACATGATTATCAAAACTAATGAAAATATTAATATTTTTTTTAAGAAAAAAGTTTTGGATAAAACTTCTTCGGCACCCCAGGCAATAATGATGAATATCCCGACAAAAGGAACATAAGCATAACGATCGGCCATCGTATGATCGGCAATCTGAATCAGACCGATAACCGGCACGAAAGAGCCCAGATACCAAAACCAGCCCACCGGCAAATAAGGATGTTTTTTAAAATATCGGCAGACAAAAATCGTAAAAATAATCAAAAGCGCGACAGAGGCAAAAATCTTCCATGCAGGTATATTAAGATACATATAATAGGTGGAAAGATCCGTGGGCAGAAATAGTTTTTTTAGATACATGATATAGGAAAAAACCACATTACGCATTCTCCAGACAAAGGTTGAGTATATGGTTTTATCGGTTTGCGGCGTACCCGTGGTAAGAAAAATCAACGCAGCCGATAATATAAAAATCGGGATCTTCTCTATAATCAGAAAACTTATTTTCCTTTTTTCGGCTTTTACAACCAGCGGCGTTTCCGCTGCGCTTCCGGCATTAATCATCGTTCGATTGAGAGGCCAATAGTCGAGCAGCAGCAGGACAAAAGGAACCGTCACCAGCATCGGCTTCGACATGAGTCCCAGGGCGAAACTGATCAATACGGGCAGATAACGTTTCCAGTCAGGATGTTTTGCATACCGCCCATAAAATAACAGGGTAAGGATCCAGAAAAAAGTGCTGAGAACGTTTTTTCTTTCTGCGATCCAGGCTACGGATTCCACATTCATCGGATGAACGGCAAAGAGGGCCGCAACCAAAGCACTGCGCCAAACAGCGCCGGTCAGGTTCTTAAACAGGAAAAACAATAAAACGGAATTTAAAATATGGAAAATAACATTGGTCCAGTGATAACCTCCGGCATTAAAACCAAAAAGCTGATAATCCAACATCAGGGACAGCCATGTCAGAGGATTCCATAGCCCGAAATATTTTGTACTGAACGCCCAACGCAATCCGTCGGCTGTGATGCCGGACTGCAGATGAATATTTTGCGTAACATAGACATCATCATCGAAATAGATGAATCCGTAATCCTGCACCGGCCAATAAATACCCAGGATTAAGGCAACCAGAATCAGGACAGCCAGTATGGTGTGTTTTTGTCTTATGTCAAAATCGTCAGACATGAGTTTATAATTTATGATCAGGATGGTTATTTGAATTCATCATCAATTTTTACAATTTATTTATCCAAGATAAGCCAACGTGAACCTAGGTGAATTTTATGCGTCTTAACGCGAAAAAAACCATTCTCAACAGCAGCCAGCCGTGTTTCCAGCGGCTGATATTGGTCGTTCCATACGTTCGTTCGCGGTAGCGAACAGGAATTTCAACAATCTTCAGATTTAATTTAGCGGCTCCGAATAAAAGGTCAAAATCGCCGAATGGATCGAAATCGCCAAAATAGGAACGGTTGGCTGCAATTTTTTCATAGTCGGTTTTCCGGAGCACCTTCGTACCGCACAGTGTATCTTTAATCGGCTGTCCCAGCAGCCAGGAAAAAACCAGACTGAAAAATTTATTTCCCACCAGATTAAAAAAACGCATTGCTTCCTTTTCCATGGGATAAACCAGGCGCACACCGTTAACAAATTCAGCACTGCCGCTGTGAATCGCATTGTAAAAACGAGGTAAATCTTCCGGCGGCACGGTAAGATCGGCATCGAGAATCATCAGAATATCTCCCTTGGCCTGTTGGAATCCCAGACGAACGGCGTCGCCTTTCCCCTGACCGGGTTGCCTGAACAATTTGGCCGCTCGCTGCGGATTTTCCCTGATCGCCGTTTGAATGGTTTCATAGGTTTGATCCGTGGAACCGCCCTCAACAAAAATCAGTTCTGTTTTTCGACCCATTTCCGGAACGCTTTCAAAAATACGTTCGATGTTGCCGGATTCATTCCGTGCCGCAATCACCACCGATACGCTGGGCAATTCCTTCTTATCTGCAGCAGCCAAAGGCCGGGCTGTTATGAAATGCGTAAGCGCAAAGATTTTAAACGGCCATATTTTGGCGACAAAACGATTCATCAAAGAATCGATCATGGGTATGCGCAGGGGCCATATCATTTCCTCCCGGTGGTTAATCACTTCGAAACCGGCAAGAGCAAGCAACCCGGTGATGTCTTCCACGGTCAGCCAGTTTTGCAACAGCATCGGTTTGGCCAGTCCCAACGATCGGACAATGTTCAGCGGCAATTCCCACAAACGGCTGTAAAAATTTATAATGATGCGCGATCTCGGCGTGGTCAGAGGCAATATCTTCTGCAAAACAGCCTGAACATCCCATAACTCATTAACGACATCGGAAAGAATGATGTAATCAAACGTATCCTGCAATTCCAGTTCATGGGCATCGGCAGTCACAAAATTAAGATGAGGATGACGCGTCTTTGCCTGTTTAATCATGGCCGCCGAAAAATCGATGCCGACGCCACAGGATGGGTCAAGGGAAGCGAGCAGATCGCCGGTACCGCAACCAATTTCCATCACGCGTTGTCCGGACGGAACGGAGAATCGAACCACTTCCCGCAAACGCTCATGGTAATAGGCGTTAAACCTTCCCCACTTGTCGAGCGTTTCGGCAATTTTATCCCAATGCGCGATCCGCACATTTTTGTAATGAACGGCACCTGAATTCCCGTTATGGTCAATTTTTGTGTTCATTGTTGAAACCTATTCCATAAATTTCACAAAAAGTCTTTAAGATTATATTTAAAATCTGAATAAGTTTTTTATAATCTATCCGCAATATTTCTTTTCATGAACATGACGCTGGTCCGGTCACGATAGACCAGGTGCCAGTCTTTCTGACGCATCATTAATGCGTGGGTTTTGGTGCCCGTTTTTAGCAACACCACATCATGGGAATATTTTTTTAGAAAAACATCCCATTTTTCTCTGCCGTACAAAAAATCAAAATATTCCTTGTAAACATTTTCCCTGTAAATCGTTTCATAACGGCCGTCCATCGCCACACGGCAATGTGGATAAAACGACCACATGAGATATTCTCCCCAATCGAAATGGGGTAAAATATTTCCCTCGATATGGTTGGCTTTTATCCAGTCCATTGCTTTCGTCGGATAAGTATCGGCTGTCACCACCAGATGGATACTGGGAATAAAAGAAATTCGTTTTACAGGATAAAAATGAAAGAAGGTTGCCAGCAATAAAATAGAAATAATGACCGGTAAAAAACGGCTCCAACCGAAGAAAATGTAATTTTTCACCCTTCCTTCCCGGACATATTCGGATAAATAAAAAGGCAAATAGGCCCCCAGCACCAATCCGAAAAGAACGCCGTGGCGTATATGAGCAGCTCCCAGATAGATCACGGCAACAGTGACTAAAAGATCTGTGATATCTTTTTTTCGGGAAGTCAGTATAACAAGTAAAATCGTCAAGCTCATGATGAGAAATAAAACTGCCGGGAAAACGTACCGTCCGGTTTTTAACGTGGCTGCAACCGACATCCATTCTGTTATTTCCGGTCTTGGCATGGAAACGGCGTGGATGGTGTAGGTCCAATATTCTATTCCATAAGGATTGATCAAGGTGACCAAAGACGCGATCATTCCCCATTTTATATACGATACGGCAATTTTTCTGCGGGTCAGACTTTCTCCGAGGGCGTATAAAAATATCAGCCCCAGGCCGGCAACAAAACCGCCGTGGAAATTACACCAGACAATCTGAATCAGAGGAAGCCATCGGAGGACCTTTTCATTTTCGGTTTTCTTTGAACATTCCAGGATGTAAAGCGTCAGCATGAAAAAGAAAAAAGTGAAGACTTGTGCCCTGACCGGTTCGTAACCGAATGAGATTAACAATATTGACGGCACTAGTGCGACAAGGACATCAAAGACGTTCCCGCCCCTCTTCCGGGCTGTTTCATAGATCAGACATACGGTTAACAAAGCTAAAATATAACGCAAAAGTTGCAGGCTTGCCGGGCCTAAAAACTTAACCAGTCCGAAAAAAACAACTCCGGTCAACCATTCATGATAAACCCATAAAGGACGTGTGGGCGTATATGAAAAAACATCCTGATAGGGGAAAAAACCTTCCTGCCAGAGAACACGCCCGAAAGAGAGATACCCCCACAAATCATAATCGGCAAGACTTCTGTTGAATAATGCTACAAAGAAAACATATAAACCAATCCCGAGGAAAATGACCACAAAGCATCGCAGGAGTTTATCCAACGAAGTATCAGTAAGTTTCTTCATCATATCATTAAAAAATGTTTAAAGTGTTCTATGAAACAGTCCCGTTTAAAGATTTCGCAATATTTTTATGACACCAATAAAATTTATTATAAATAACTTTTTGTGATATGATTTAAAATACAGAATAAATATATATCATGTTATTCGATGCTTCGTCAGGCAAAAATGTATTTTTATTATGAAATAACTATCATAAAATTTAAAATATTTTACAAGTAAAATACTTTAGCGGGGCAATTTGCACGAACAATGCCGATCAATAAAAATACCGTAATGCATCGCGGATTGACAGCCATTCTTGGTATCGCCATTTTTCTGATACTATTATCCGAATTCATATTAAATTTGACTCCGCCGACAGCCCGCGATGCTTTGATTCATCACCTCGCTATTCCCAAACTCTGGCTCAAAAACGGTGGATTTTACGAAATTCAATGGGCTGATTTTTCATATTTCCCCATGAATATCGATTTGCTTTACATGATTCCTCTTTATTTTCAAAAGGATTTCATAGCCAATATAATCCATATGGGATTCGGCGTCGGAACAGCAATAATCATTTATCAGTATTTAAAAAACAGATCCGATCGCATCTCCGGACTTTTAGGGGTGTTGATTTTTTTGAGCACACCAATCGTATTCCGTTCTTCGACGCAGGCCTATGTGGATCTCGGTCTGGTTTTTTTCTCGACAGCAAGCGTTTTCGCCTTTATTCGATACCGTAACGGCGGTTTTCAGGAATTCAAATGGCTTTTCATCTCATCCTTATCGATGGGCCTGGCGTTGGGAACAAAATACAACGCGCTGGTCATATGGTTTTTTCTAACCTTATCGATTGTATTTATCGGCTCCCGGGACACAAAAAAACAATGGCCGTCAATACGGATGGGATCCATTTTCTTCCTGATCTCTCTTTGTGTTTTTTCCCCGTGGCTTATCAAGAATTTCATGTTAACAGGCAATCCCTTATATCCTCTGTTTATGGGCGGTATTTCTCCGATGATTGCCGGAGAAAACCGAACAGGTTTCTTTCAAATGCGGGAATTGTTATATGGAGAAAATTTCTGGGAAACCTTGATAATACCCCTGCGGATTTTTTTTCAGGGACAGGATAATTCTACCCGTTATTTTGACGGCGTCTTGAATCCTATATTGATCATCCTCTCTCCATTCGCCTTTGCCAACCGATCATTTTTTCGCGACAAACTTTTCTTCCTGTCTTTCATAATATTTTTTATTTTAACCGTGTTCTTTCTGGAAGGCAAAGCTTTCGGCATGGATCAAATCGTTCGTTATACTTTGCCAGTTATTCCTTTTCTATCAATACTGACCGTCATGGGAATGTTCAACGTCCTGGAACGGGCCATGAAACTTTCCCTCCCTCTGCGGAGCGTTTTGATCACAGGCCTGCTTGCCATTCTTGTTTTATCACTCAGCCGGAACATGGTTTATATGAAAAATTATTATCAGAAAATCACTCCCATGAGTTACCTGTCCGGCAGGGAAACCCGGGATGAATTCATTTCACGCCGCAACAGCAGTTACGAATCCATCCAATATATCAATACGCATACACCGGAAAATGCAAGAATCAGATTAGTTTTTCTGGCCGGGCGCGGGTATTATCTGGAAAGAAAATATTCTGAAGGGAGTATTTACGGCATCGGCGACATGCAAAGTCTGGTTAAAGCACAAGACAAACGATCCTTCCGGAACGTCCTTCAATCGCTGGACTGCACGCACTTGCTGATACGAACAGATTTAATGGAAAAATATCTGAATGACAATTATCCTCCCGATATTCGTCAAACATTCTTCCGGAGACTGGGCGAAACCATGGACGTTCTATACCAAAAAAACAGTTATATAGTTTTGCGAATCATCCCGGAAATCTGAAAAATCGTCTCCTGATTGAACTGGAACGCATTCTTTGCCGAGGGAGCAGTATTTTGCTATAAAAGTTGTATCAAATCAAGAATTGCAAATTAACTGGATTTTCCATGAGAAGATTTTTTGAAACCGCTCACCAGACGAAGAGAACCAAAAAGGATAAACACCGCTCCTAAAATCAGCATAAAAAATGAAAACACCAGCGACGGACTTCCGCCGTACATCGGAATGTTAAGCGTGGGATTTGACTGGTCGAATCTTATTTCAAAGGTGTCGTCAACCGTTAACATATCCCATTGCTGTTTGGCTATGATGCCGGTTGCACTGATCTTGCTGCCTGCGGATGGCAGGAACCAGTAATCAATATAGTAATTGCCTCCGCCGTCCGATCCCAGTTTGAAATGTTTGTCGGTGATATGACCGACGGCTCGTCCTTTATAACTTTGCACACGATTAAACTCGGCATAAGACCCCCAACTTCCGGCCAGAAAGAAGAATCCCACAGCGATGCAAATCACACCCCAGAATATACCGGAAAAGGAAATCTTCAAAAAAAGCCTCCTGTAATGATTCTTATATGAAATTCTCTGCCTTATTTCAGGTAAATACTCAATATTTTTTTATAGCGGAACTGACTGACAAAAAAAGGGGCGTTAAAAACGCCCCTTTTAAAATCAAGCAATATTAAACTTATGGAATTCTAGAAGCGGTAAGTGACATAACGCCACTGGTTATGACAATCGTCGCAGAATCAACACCCCAGCCTGAAGGACCAGTGCAGGTTATTGTACCAGTGTTGCCGTTCAATCCACTCGTCGCAGCTGTGACAGCTGCGGTCTGGCTGTATCCGGCATCCGTCAACATGGCTACATCAATTGACGTCACGTTTGGATTATCAACCGTATAAGCGACAGACGCGGTATACGCATTTTTACAGTCGCTGTTCAGAGTTGAGACATAGCCTCTCTTTCTGTACTGAATGAACTGTGGGATAGCAATCGCCGCCAGAATACCGATAATCGCGATAACGATCATCAACTCGATCAAGGTAAAACCTTTTTCGCCTTCTTTTTTCGTGAACATTCTTAACATAACTT
>CAZIJZ010000073.1:0-8583 GCA_964539765.1 uncultured Smithella sp. | reverse complement strand
TTCAACATATAAACGATTGGTTTACCGGGCATAATACCAAGTAAGTTTTCAAAAAGAGTTTTTGCCATCTTTCTTTGAAGGATGACGGCTAAGGTGAATGGGGGAATAGAAAAGATAGTTCTAAGTTCAATGTTCTATGTTCAAGGTTAAAAGATCAGGGGATCAGACTGAAGGCTGACGGCTGAAGCACAACGTAAATTCCACCTCCGTCACTTCGTGACACCTCCGCCAGCGGAGGATATCATTTTTTAAAGGCAGAGAAACTACTTGACAGAAGGATTTTTCGCCGATAGAATGCCAGTTAACGTTAAGTGGATTTAGAATGGAATAATCAAATACCTTGGGGGTAAAAATGTCAGACTTTGTCCATAAAACAATCGGCCAGCTAATCCAGGAGACGGCTACGCGCTATCCGGAAAACACGGCTTTGATTTCTCCGGAGTTAGGCATCCGGCAGACTTACCGCGAATTTTACCAGATATGCCGGGATGTCGCCAAAGGACTCATGGCGATGGGCATTAAGCGCGGCGATAATGTCGCCGTCTGGACGACCAATATCCCCGAGTGGCTTTATCTGCAGTGTTCTCTGGGAATGACGGGAGGCGTCCTCGTTTCTGTGAACACGAATTACCAGACCCATGAGCTGGAATATATTCTGAAGCAGTCCGATTCCACAACTTTGTTTCTTATCGATTCATACCGCGACACCAGCTTTTACGATACGGTCCGCCAAATCGTCCCCGAGCTGGATTCGTGCGTAGCAGGAGCTCTGGTTTCAAAAAAACTGCCGCTTTTAAAAAACGTGATCTATATCGGCAAAAAAGAAGCCACGCCCGGCATGTTTAAATTTTCCGATCTGATCAAAATGGGAGAGAAAATCACCGAACAGAAGCTGGATGACCGGATGAATTCTCTTACCGATGATGATGTCATCAATATGCAGTACACTTCGGGCACCACAGGTTTTCCGAAAGGGGTCATGCTGACTCATCACAATATTGTCAACAACGCCCGGATGGTCGGAGATGTCATGGGCATGACGGAGAAAGACAGTCTGCTGATTCAGGTGCCGTTTTTTCATTGTTTCGGCTGTGTGATGAGCACGCTTAATTGCATTTACCGCGGCTCGACCATGGTCATTGTGGAATATTTTGATCCGCTCAAGGCTGTGCAATTTATTTCCGCGGAGCAATGCACGGCGGTTAACGGCGTGCCGACAATGTTCATCGCGATTTTGAATCATCCCGACTTCGACAAATACGACATGACGTCTCTGCGCACGGGTATTATGGCCGGGGCTCCCTGCCCCGTCGAAACGATGAATCAGGTGCGCACGAAAATGCATTGTCCCGAAATTGTTATTGCCTTCGGCCAGACGGAATCGGCTCCGGTGATGACGATGACGCGTCGTGACGATCCGGTCGAACTGCGTGTTTCCACCGTGGGACGGCTTCTTCCGGATATCGAAGGAAAAATTGTTGACCCGGATATGGGCATTGATTTGCCTCCTGATACTCAGGGTGAAATTGTCACCCGGAGCGCCTGCGTGATGAAAGGCTACTACAAAATGCCCGAGGCCACGGCCGACGCCATTGACAGATACCAATGGCTGCATACCGGCGATCTGGGAGAAATAGACAAAAACGGTTATTTCAAAGTAACCGGACGCATCAAAGACATGATCATCCGGGGCGGTGAAAATATTTATCCCCGCGAACTCGAAGAATTTCTTTTCACGCATCCCAAAGTGGTCAATGTGCAGGTTATCGGAATACACGATAAAAAATATGGCGAGCAGGTTCTGGCCGCAATTCAACTTAAAGCCGGACAAACGGCTTCGGCTGAAGAGTTTACAGAATTCTGCAAGGGAAAAATCGCGCGGCACAAGATTCCCCGATACTGGGAATTTGTCGACAGCTATCCGACAACGGCCAGCGGCAAGATTCAGAAATTCAAAATGAAGGAAGTGTTTGAAATAAAATATCCGGCTTAACGGAACAATGAATAGACGGTGTCACAACAGTGATAAATGTCATTCCGTATCCTCCGCTAGCGGAGGTGTCCCATAGGGACGGAGGCGGATATTGTAGGGACTGCTCCCAGAGAAGTCCGAAATACGGCGCATTCGGAGAATGCGCCGGACATCACTTTTTAAAAAAACTGGATTCCCGCCTACGCGGGAATGACAACAGAGACAGAGGTGGTCAATATGAGCAACATTATCGATCGTGATACCATAGGCGATATGGCCCGCCGGGCGGCCACAAAATACGGCGATAAAACCGCCATCATCTTCCGTGACACAAAGATTTCGTTTTATGATCTTGAACGCGAAGCCAGGCGTTTCGCTAATCTCATGACCAGTTATGGAATCAAAAAAGGCGACAAGGTGGCGGTCTACGCTTACAACTCTCCCTATTATCCGATCAGCCTGCTGGGCCTTGCCAAGATCGGCGCCATTCAGGTCCCCATCAACTACATGCTCAACGCCGAAGAAATAGCTTACATCATCAATCATTCGGGCTCGCGGATCTTTATCGTGGAAGACTCGCTCTATCCGATTATCGCCAAAGACAGGGATAAATTCGCTTCCATAGAGCAATGGGGATTTATCCCTTTGGAAAATTCCACCCTTCCCGACGGCTTCTTCAATCTGATTACGAAAATGGCGACCATGCCTTACGATGAACCGCAGGTGGAAGTCGACGCGGAAGATATCGTGCAGATTCCCTACACGAGCGGAACGGAATCAAAACCCAAGGGAGCCATGCTCTCGCACCGGGCTCTCATGTCGCAGTATCACAGCTGTATTTTCGACGGTCAGTACGAAACCGAAGATGTCAGCCTCCACGCCCTGCCCCTGTTCCATTGCGCTCAGCTCCATTGTTTCCTGATGCCTTATCTTTATATCGGAGCCACCAATGTCATCATGCACAAGGCGGATGCGTTGGAGATGATCAAACTTATTGAAAAATATCAGATCACGCATATGTTCGCCCCGCCTACGGTCTGGATCGGAATTCTGAATCACCCGGAATTCAAAAACTACAGCCACGCCAGTTTGAAAAAGGCGGCCTACGGCGCGAGCATCATGCCGGTGGAAATCATCAAGCAGTTATCGGTCACCTTTCATGGCCTGAAGCTCTGGAACTATTACGGCCAGACGGAAATGGGGCCCGTTGCCACCATCCTGAAACCGGAAGATCAGCTTCTGAAGCCCGGTTCCGCGGGCAAACCGGTGTTGAATGTGGAAACACGGCTGATGGACGATGACGGGAAATTTGTTCCGCTGGGAGAGGTGGGAGAAATTGTTCATCGTTCCGGCCATGTGATGACCGGCTATCTGAATGATGCTGACAAAACCGCCGAGGCTTTCGAGTTCGGCTGGTTCCACAGCGGCGATCTGGGACGTTTCGACAGCGACGGTTATCTTTCCGTGGTGGACCGCAAGAAAGACATGATCAAGACCGGCGGCGAAAACGTGGCTTCCCGCGAAGTCGAGGAAGTGCTGTATCAGTATCCGGATATCGAAGAAGCGGCGGTGATCGGCCTGCCCGATCCCAAGTGGATAGAGATTGTGGCGGTCGTGGCCGTGCCAAAGAAAGGCATCGTTCTCCAAGAGAAAGAAATTATCGCCTTCTGCAAAGAGCATCTGGCCGGGTTTAAATGTCCCAAGAAAGTTTTCATCACCGACAAACTGCCGAAAAACCCATCGGGAAAAATTCTCAAACGGGAACTCAAAGAACAGTACGGTTCATAATTTCAACGGGAGTCCTCCATGACGAAAGAACAAAAACAAACATTTACCTCTATCGGCGAAATCGCGCAAAAGCTGGAGATGAGCCAGCGCACGATCCGCTATTACGAAGAAATCGGCCTGCTCAATTCCATCAAGCGTATCGAAGGAGGTCGCAGAATCTATACGGACGCGGATTTGCGCCGCCTGAAATTAATCAAGCGCCTGAAGATCATGGGCATGACGTTATCGGAAATGCAGGAACTGGAGGCCATGTGGACCATTGAAAAATCCAATGATAAGGTTCTCAGACGATTGCTGGAGCTTCTGAATAATCAACTGACAAGGCTCGACGATCGTATTGCTGACCTTAACATATTAAGAAACGAAATCATCGAATATCAGAACAGAATTAAATCCAAAATCGGCAGATGATTCTTGGAGATTCCGAATTGTATAACCAGGGAGGAACCGCACAGAAAAATGGAAAAGTTTTTTTATCCGCGCAGCATGGTGGTCATCGGCGCATCCGTCAAAAGGCTTAATCTGGGTCACATCATTGTCCTCAATAACCGTCAGCACGGCTATCATGGAAATATCTACGGCGTGGGCCGGGAAGAAGGAGATATCGCAGGCGCTCCGGTTTTTAACAGCGTCGAAAAAATCCCGGAGGTGCCGGATGTCGCCATTATCATTTCTCCCGCGCAGACCGTGCCGGATTTCATGGAAGCCTGCGGCAAAAAAGGCATCAAGCGGATTGTCATCGAGTCGGGTGGGTTCAGCGAATATTCCGAAGGGCAAAATGTTCTGGAAGAAAAGGTGCTGGAAATCGCCGACCGTTACGGCATACGTTTCATCGGTCCCAACTGTATCGGCACCATCAATTTCGATATTAAAATGATGATGCCTTTCGGATTTTTCCCCAGGACAGTGCCCGGCGGGCGCGTGGCCATGATCGTTCAAAGCGGCGGCGTGGGAGGGTCTTACCTCGGCGAATTCGGCGACAATGCGATTGTACCCGGGAAATTTGCCGCCGTCGGCAATAAGCTGCAGATCGATGAAGTGGATGTGCTGAGGTATCTGCTTAACGACGACAAAACGGACATCATCGCCATGTATCTGGAAGGATTCAAGCGCGGAAGAGCTTTTTTTGATCTGGCGATCCAATCCGACAAGCCGCTGATTGTTCTAAAATCCAACCGCAGCAATCTTACCGCGAAGATCGCCCAGTCTCATACCACCGCCCTTTCCGCCGACGATGCAGTGGTCGACGGCGCTTTCCGGCAGACGGCGGTCATCCGCGTGGAAGACGATATTGATTTCATCAACGCAGTGAAAATTATCCGGCTGCCATTAATGAAGAGCAGGCGGGTGGCGGTGCTGTCACGGTCCGGCGGACATGCCGTGATGAGCGTGGATGCCTGTGCGAAGTTCGGATTCACGCTGGTGGATTTTCCGCCTGCATTTATCGAAAACCTGAAAACCATTTACAACACGCGGGTCATCGCTCACCAGAATCCGCTCGATCTGGGAGAAATTTTCGATTACACTATTTTTACCCATATTCTGGAAGAAGCCCTGAAGTTGCCCGATGTGGACGGCGTTCTGTTCAACCATCTCTATATATCCAACTATGAGGGAGAAATGTCACGGGATTTTCTGAGCAACGTCGGCAAACTTGTGCAGCAATATCAAAAGCCTGTGGCCATGACCATGGTCACGGATACGCAGGAACTGGTGAATATTTCGAAGAATCAGGGGTATCCGATCTTTACAACACCGCTGATGGCCGCAAAAGCCCTGCACATGTCGGCCGCCTATTACGAAGACAAAACGGCGCGTGATGCCAGAGGAAGCCTTGTCCGGTCATCTGTCGATCGGGCGGCTATCGATAAAATCAAAGAACGATGTCAGTCGGAAAACAGGATTCCTCTGACGGATGAAGCCCTGCTAATTACAGCAGCCGCGGGCATTCAAAGCATTACCGGCGTTACGGTCACATCCGCGAAAGAGGCCGGAGAAGCTCATCTTCATTTCCCCGTCGCCCTGAAACTTCTTTCACGCGACGCGTCTCATAAATCCGACGTTGGCGGTGTGCGCCTGAATATCAGAAATCACGGAGAACTTAAAAAAGCGATTTCCGGCATGAAACAAGCTGTCAAAGGAATCACGCCGCGACCGGCCATGGACGGTTTCCTGATTCAGGAAATGTCTGCCGAAGGCGTGGAATGTTTTGTCGGCGGACGCCAGGACCCCGTCTGCGGACCGATTGTGATTGCGGGACTCGGCGGAATTTTTCTGGAAATCTTCAAGGACACGTCCATCCGACTCGCTCCGGTCACGAAAAGCGAAGCGCTGGATATGTTGAAAAATTTACAGGCCTACCCGGTTCTGCAAGGAGCCAGAGGAAAGATGAAAGCGGATATCGACGCTTTTGCCGATGTGATTTGCCGTGTGTCCAATCTTCTGGCAGCGGTTCAGGACATCGCCGAAATCGATTTGAACCCGGTGATCGTCCACGAACAGGGCAAGGGCGTTTCGATTGTCGATAGCCGCACGTTCTTCCAATAAGAACGTGACAATAGAATAGCCCGGCAATGCATTGTTTAGGCATGTCGTTGATGCATCGTCCCGATGCATCGGTTATGCGCATTCACTGTAACCGCACATGCGACAAACAGCGCAACCGCCTTCATGTTCGACAATGCCGCCGCAGTCCGGACAGGCGCCTTTGCGGAATACGATTTTTTCGTGCTGCACTTTTCCGCCGTTGGCTTCGATGTGAAATTGAATGGACTTGGCCACAGCGTCGGCACAGGACAGAATCTTGTTTTCACCGAAACCGGAGGGCGAATGACACGAAATGCCCTGCAACTGCTTAATGACCTGACGGGACGATAAGCCGCTGCGCCAGGCCAGGGAGACCATGCGTCCGATGGCTTCGCTTTGTGATGCCGCGCATCCGCCTGACTTCCCCATCGTGGTGAAAAGTTCAAACAAACCTCGGTCATCTTCGTTGATGGTTATGTAAAGCGGTCCGCAACCGGTCTGCATCTGATAGGTCCAGCCTTTCAGGATTTTCGGACGTTCGCGCTTTGTCAACTGTTGTTCCCGGTCGGTATCTTCCTGCACGACTGTTTCTTCTTTTTTCCCTCTGGACAAAACCTGCTGATCTCTGGATCCGTCGCGATAAATGGTCACACCCTTGCAATCCAGTTTATAGGCCAGCTCATAAACCCGGGCCACATCCTGGACGGTCGCCTCTTTTTTAAAGTTAACGGTTTTACTGACGGCGTTATCGGTGTACTTCTGAAAAGCGGCCTGCATCTTGATGTGTATTTCCGGCGATATTTCATGCGCCGTGACAAAATATTGGCGAATATCCTCAGGGATTTCTTCCAGATCATGAATAGTCCCATGTTCGGCAATACGCTGCATTAATTCTGGCGAGTAGAATCCTCTTTCTTTGGCCAGAGCTTCGAAGTAGGGATGAACTTCCACCAGAATGTCATTGTCCATGACCTGACGGACATAAGAAACGGCAAAAAGCGGTTCCACACCGGAAGAAGCATTGGCGATAATCGATATGGTGCCGGTGGGTGCGATGGTCGTCACGGTGGCATTGCGCAGGGGCGGCTGTCCTTTTTTATCATAAATGGAACCTTTGAAATTGGGAAATGGACCGCGCTTCCTGGCCAGTTGCTGCGATGCGCCGTGTCCCTGCTCGTTGATAAACTTCATTACTTTTTCAGCCAGTTCAATGGCCTCATCCGTATTGTAAGGAATCCCCAGTTTAATTAGCATATCCGCCCATCCCATTACGCCCAAACCGATTTTACGGTTGGCCATGGTCATCTGGGCGATCTGCGGCAGAGGATATTTATTCACTTCGACAACGTTATCCAGAAAATGCACGGCCAGGTGCACTATTTCCTTGAGTCTTGCCCAGTCGATCTTGCCCTCTTTCACCATTTTAGCCAGATTGATGGAACCCAGATTGCAGGACTCATAGGGCAGAAGCGGCTGCTCACCGCAGGGATTGGTTGATTCGATTTCACCCGCCTGCGGGGTTGGATTATCGCGGTTGAGCCGGTCAAGAAAGACGATACCCGGTTCACCGTTTTCCCAGGCCTGATTGATAATCCGGTTAAAAACCTTGCGCGCGTTGAGGTGTCCGGTAACCTGTTTATCCCGCGGATTGATCAGGTCATAATTTTCGTCTCTATCAACGGCCGTCATAAAGGCTTCGGTTAGGCCGACGGATATGTTGAAGTTATTCAATTGTTTTTTATCGGCCTTGCACATGATGAAATCCATGATATCCGGATGATCCACCCGCAGAATGCCCATATTGGCGCCGCGCCTGGTGCCGCCCTGCTTGATGGTTTCCGTCGCCACGTCAAAAACACGCATAAACGAAATCGGACCGCTGGAGATACCGGTTGTCGTTAAAACGACATCCTTGGCGGGCCGCAGGCGGGAAAAAGCAAAGCCGGTACCGCCGCCGGACTTGTGAATCAGCGCAGTGAACTTCACAGCATCGAAAATTTCCTCCATGGAATCGCCCACCGGCAGAACAAAGCAGGCGGACAATTGTCCCAGTTCGCGTCCGGCATTCATTAAAGTCGGCGAATTGGGCAGAAATTCCAGAGAGGCCATCATGGCGTAAAATTCTTCGGCACGTTTCCGGGTATCCGCCTTCTTGTTAAATTTCTTGTCAGCGGAGGCTATCGTGTCCGCCACGCGATAAAACATTTCTGTGGGCGTCTCGAGAATTTTTCCTGATTGGTCGCGTTTGAGATATCGTCGTTCCAGAACGGTTAAAGCGTTCTGCGTCAATTCCGGGG
>CAZIJZ010000072.1:0-8847 GCA_964539765.1 uncultured Smithella sp. | reverse complement strand
CCGTTATCTTTGTAAATCAGACCCGGCACATCCTCGAACCGGCGCCCGCCTTCCAGTTCCTCCAGCAATCGCGGCAGGGTGTAAAAGGCGCTGTTGAAGCAACCGAAATCAGGACCATCCACGGATAGAGATTCATTCGGGTAAACCCTCAGATTATAGCCGCCGATCATCACTGGCACCTTGAGATGTTTTTTGAGAAAATTCACCCATTCCAGCGTTTCGCGAAACATATAGGTCGTCATCATGAAGCCCAGAACATCGGGCTTCCACTGTTTCAATCGGTCCAGAACATCCTCTTTAGTCAAACGCAGGGTGCGGGCGTCAATCAGCAGCGCGTCGTGCCCCGCTCTTTCAGCGATCGCGCAGACCCACGCCAGCGAGAGAGGAGGAAAGAGCCCGAAATATCTCTGGACAACTTTCAAATTCTCTTCATGAAGCTTATATTGAAATGGATTGAAAACGCATGCAAATCTCATATTCTCTCTGCCAACCGGTTCCTCGTATAACATGTGTCTATGTAATCAACAAGCGATTCAAACAAAATTTCTTTCGGCTTATTTTTTTCTTTCCCAAAGGACGTTTAAAAAAGGTTTGATAAAAAACAATCCAAGTATCGCGGGAAGAAGGCCATCAATCAAGGTGATCAAAAGGCCTCCGGCCAGCAATTTTTCAGGAGTGGCGTAACCCGAAAAAAGAAACAGAACAGCCGACTCCCTGATGCCCAGACTCCAGTGGGTTATGGGAAGATAAGCAGCGATGATTGCTGCGGAACCTAAAAACAGAAGGGCGGCAAAAGGAATTTCCACATGAAAGGATTTTAACACAGTAAAAATAATGAGCAATTTGGAGCCTTCAATCACCAGCGAATGAAAAAATATTCTTTTGATCCCCTGCGCCTTCATTGGCTCCTGGACGCCCATGCTTTCTGCCGGCAGTTTTTGAAACCTGGCCAGAAAAGCGGTCAGCAAACCGGGTATCTTCTGAAGTCCCCAAAAAGAAATAAAAAAAACCAGAAGACCAGAGATCAAAGCAAAAATCATGATGACAGACAAACGCTGAAAATAAAAGATTCCACCGAAAGAACAGTAAAGCACCAGCGCCATAAGACTCAGGCAAAAGCCAAACAGCAATGAAAATATTCCCAGGGAATAGGAAAGATCATGCTTCCTTTTCATATAAGCCAGAATCGTCAGTTCTCCCATCTTAAAAGGAAGAACACCCTTGATGGCATTGCAGCCCATTCTGATGATCACCGCTTCATAAAAGGAAAGTTTATATCCCATCATGGCTAAAGTATTTTGATAGCGGAGGGAAGAAAAAAATAAATGGGCCGACAGGGAGAACAGTATGGCGATGCAGACCCATTTAGCCTCTGTCTGTTTTAGAACAGCCAGGACATCCACCATCTTGATTTGAGAAAAGATGACGAGGAATATGGCGATAATGACCAGCCAGGATAATAGTGACCTCAGGATTATCCTGCGGGATGAGGCATTGGCATTGCCCAACCGGTCCTGATTGTTACGATTCATGTGTTTTTTCTTTCCGGATATTTTCCGAATCGGGAAGGGATCAGGAATCCCGCTCAAAACATGTTTTTCCATAGCTAGGGATGACGGAGTCTCTTTAAAAACTGGTTTAAATAGTAATGGATGTATGTATAAAATCGAAGGTCGCTTTTTAAAATGCCCGTTATCAATTGGGCGACGACAATCAGCGGCTTCGGCACAAAGCGGAAATACCGGTAATACTTATTTTTCAAAATGAACTTCAGCAAAGGATTCGGAAGCAGAGGATATATTTTATATAATTTTTCAAAATTATCCTTCATGATCTTGGCAGCCGGAGCCTTGATGTAATCCGTATGGAAAAAATCACTCACGTCGCCTTGCGCAAAACCTTCGATGTCGCTTTCATTGATCATCCCCATTTCTTTTGCCTTTTGCACGATCGGCAGTTTGGGAAAGTAGGAAAGGGAGAAACACTTGATCCGGTTCAGATAACCTTTCGGATTAATGATCTGAAAAGGAAGAACATAATCTTCTTCCCGCATTAAAGGGAGCGCCAGAATAAGATCGACGTCGTACCGCAAACGGGCGTTATCACAAGCGCTGAAGGCTTTCTTGATTTGGTCATTGGTTTCAAAACGGTTTAAAATATTTTTTCTGATGTGCTCATTAAATGTCTGAACGCCAAAATCAATGCCGTAACAACCGGCGTCTTTCATCAATTTAAGAATGTCTTCATCAGCAAACGCCACATGACCCTCGCAACGGAAGGGCACGGAAATTTCTCGTTTGTATTCTTTCAAAAGGTCTCTGAGCCATTTTTTATCTGTAAAAAATACGCTGTCAAAAAACATGACTCTTTTAAAATCGTATCTCCGCTTCATTTCGGTTAATTCATGCATCACGGAATCAATGCTTCGTCGCCTGTAGTAATCTTTTCCATAAAGCGAGTGCATATAAGATTCGCAGCAATAATTACAGCTGAACTTGCAGCCTCTGCTCGTCATGATCATATAATCGTCGCGGTGATTCACCTCGTTTTCAAATAATGCCTTGTCGGGCAAAGGAAGCCTGTCGAGATTCTCGATGGGTGAACGGATCGGATTGCGGACGACAACCCCTTTTTCCCGATACCAGACATTCGGCGCATCACAGGATTCCTTTTTTGAAGACAACCCCTCGACCAGATCCAAAAGAGCGTCTTCCCCTTCTCCCTCGATGACGTAATCCACCGCTTCGTCTTGAATCACCACCTCCGGAACAAGCGTGGCGTGCACGCCGCCAAATACCGTTTTCGCACCGGTTTTTTCCTTGACGCTCTCCGCTATCTGTTTCGCCCATTGATAGGTGCTCGTATAAACCGAAAACGCCACCACATCCGGATGGGTATGCTCTATGGTTTCAAGAACTGATTTTCTCCTGTCAAAGAACCTTTCCAGGGATGCAATGTGGAATACGTTATCCTCACGGCTGAAAAGGCCGGGATCGTGTGCTAAAAAAGTTTCGTGCCCCGCCTTTTTCAGCACGCTCGAGAGATACTCTATCCCCAGATTTTCTCTTCCCAGATGAACGAATGTTATTCTCATGACCACCCAGCCATAACATAGATGCCCTTCTTGACAAAAAACAATAAAGCTAACGCATTATAAAAAAAAATTGTCGATGATAACGAAAACAGAGCGTGTCAGATAATCTGTGCAAATGACTTTTTTCATAATCAGCCCGACATCCGATCTCTGTAAAATAATCTGTGTGAATGGATTTTTTCATATCACCGCCAAATCAAAACGGTTTTCGTACATAACAGCCGGCCGTAAAATTGTCAAAGCCCGGTTCGCTAAAGGAATTGTCCATTTATTCATTTGGCTGGCAGTTTATTCCGTTCATAAGCAACCGTGTCTTCGATGGGCGCTTAATAAACCATTTTCAGATCGGCGATAAATTCTTTCTGGTATTTTTGATCTTACCCCAAAATATTGTACCACGTTCAGATTGGGTCCTTGTTCCTTTAACATAGCTTGAAGTTATTTGACACAAGGTCAGAGAGACATTAACGGCAATAACCTTTGCTCTTGGTAAATTCTAAAAGTCGGCAGTCTCCCCATTCACAAAGCCTTTGCGCGTCATGGCAACCATCTTGGTTATTACCCTGAAAGAGATAAGCAACCGCCCGGCTGTGATAGGCTAAGATATAATTAGGTTTAAGTTTAATGGCCTTATTAAAATCTTCAATGGCCGGCTGATACTGACCGATTTTAGCGTAAAGGGTCCCTTTATTGTAATAGGCATCAACAAAATCCGGGTCAAGGCTGATCGCTTTATCAAAATCTTCTATAGCGAGCAGATACTGTCCGAATTCAGCATATGCAGTTCCTCTGTTATAGTATAATTCCGCCAAGTCCGGACTAATCCGGATGGCTTCGTTATAATCGTCCATCGCCAGTTTGTCCTGACCAAGTTTCGCATAGGCATTGCCCCGGTTACTGTAAAATTGTCCTTCATAAGGCCTCAAACGTATGGCCTGCCCGTAGTCATCCATGGCGCGACTGAATTGGCCGGTTTCAATATAAGCGTCAGCCCGGTCACAATAATAATGCGGACTATCGGGATTAAGACGGATGGCTTCGTTGTAATGAGCAATGGCTCGTTCGAAATCTTTATTTTTAAGCAGTTCCACGCCGAGACGATGATGCACAAAATAATTATTAGGGGTTATCTGCAAAGTGTGGCTAAAGAGCGTTATGCCATTTTCCCAGAAACTGCATTGCCGCCATGTTAAAACAGCAAGGATGACCACGGCAGCTATTCCGGCGGGGAATAAAACCTTTGTTCGGATGTTCTCGCGCGGAAACAAAAGTGGAATACCCCACGCAAGCATAATGGATATGCCGATGGACGGCAAATAAGTATGGTGATCGGACATGGACAGGGGCCCGTATTGAATGATTCCGAGTACCGGCAGGATGGTTATGGTATACCATAACCATCCGACAAGAAGATAGGGCGAGTATTTTAAAGCCTTAATTACGGCGGCACTGATAACAACAATCAGGATAGCGGAAACCAAAACCTGCCAAACAGGAATTTGTACCGGGAATAATTGTACAATAATCAAATCGTGAGGATAAAATGTTTTTTCTATATAAGTGACAAAAGCAACGATCGCGTTTGAAATCCGGGATGACAGGGGGAAAAGTGTCATCAATTCATCATCGCGGGCATACATTGTAATAAAAGAAAAAAGTACTGAAAGAATGAAAAAAGGCACTTTTTCAAGCACGCGCCATAAAATTAAATTAATGTGTCGGAATCGGAAACGGCCCAGCGGCGCATAATCAAGAAGAATCATGATAACAGGCAGGGTAACAACCATAGGTTTGCTCATCAAAGCAAGAACAAACGGAATAAAAATTAACAAATACCTTTTGATGAACGGTTTTTCCGTATAATAAACATAAAGGCAAAGAGTCATTATCCCCCAAAAAGCACTTAACAAATCTCTCCGTTTAGCAATCCAGGCAATGCATTCCACATGAAGGGGATGCATTGCGAAGACTGCGGCAATAAAAGCACTTTGCCAGATTGCGCCTGTCATGCGCTTAAACAGCCAGAACAGCAGCAGAGTGGACAAAATATGCAGGATTACATTGATGACGTGATAACCGCCGGCGTTGAGACCGAACAGATGATAATCCAGCATTAAGGAAAGCCACGTTACGGGATGCCAGTATTCCCCATGAGTCGTGCTGAACGCCCAGCGTAATTCTTTCAGTGTGATTCCGGACTGGATATGATTGTTCTGCGTAACATAAGTTGAATCATCAATACTGATAAAATCATATTGATTCACCTGCCAGAAAACAGCAAGTGTGGCAAAGATCAAAACGACATAGACTGCCAATATCTTTTTATTTGGATTAATATTTTTCATATTATGGCGTGTGTCAGATAATCTGTGTAAATGACTTTTTTCATATTCAGCAAGACATCCGATCCTTATAGAGAATTGCAAACTGGTTGAGGGCATTGTCCACTTTTTCTGAATGTTTTTCAAGGCCAAATACAGCAACGTGACAGCCGCCTCGTCATTCGGAAATGAAGCCCGTTTTTTATGATTTTCTTTAAACTGTTATTCAAAGATTCAATCGTCTTCGCTGAGTACCTTAACGCTCGCGGCATCCAGGTAAAGAATCGGACAGACCTCATTCAATGACCGGTTCCGCCATTCCTTAACGTCGTTGATAACAGTGTCGGTTACTCTTTATAACAGGTCTGCCGATATCTCGACACCATAGATCTCCTGAAGATGTGCCTGAATGTCACGGGTGATCATCCTTCAAGCGTACATGGAAATGATTTTGATCATTGTCCGATTCCGAACCCTTCCGTTTTCTGCTTTCAAATTCGTGCACTATTCCAGGCATCATTCGTTAAAAAACTGCTGAATTCTGACGCAACATGTAGTACAAGTACGGGCACAAAGCAGGTAAATATGTTAAATAAAATGAATGTCCGTCCTCAAAGACAAAAAATTTTTATATATATTTTTTTGACGATTGTCACACTGGCTGTCTACTGGCAGGTGGGTCAATTTGATTTCATCAATTTTGATGACAGCATCTATGTCACCGATAACAATCATGTCCGGTTCGGATTGACACGGGAAGGCATTCTTTGGGCCTTCAGCACGATAGAGGGTGCTTTCTGGTTTCCGCTGACCTGGCTGTCCTTCATGGTCGATTATGAGCTTTATGGTCTTCATGCCGGAGGATACCATGTCACCAATCTCATCTTTCATATCCTCAGCACCCTGTTATTGTTCTGGCTCTTCCACCGCATGACGGGCGAAATCTGGAAAAGCGCTTTCGTTGCCGCACTGTTTGCTCTTCATCCGTTACATACGGAAACCGTTGTCTGGATTACTAAACGTAAAGATGTCTTAAGCGCTTTCTTCTGGATGCTGACCTTATGCCTTTATGTTTTCTATACGGAAAAACAATCTATCAAGAGATACCTGCTTGTTTTCTTCTCCTTTGTGCTGGCTTTGCTGAGCAAGCCCATGGTGGTTACTTTACCTGTGGTTATGATCTTACTGGATTACTGGCCCCTGAAACGATTTGATAATCAAAAAGGGTTGTCCCATTTGATTCTATGGCAACTGAAAGAAAAACTGCCTTTGTTCATCTTATCCGCGCTGATTTCCATCATCACGATTTATGCTCAGTATGACAAACATATAAAACAGGCTCAGGCACATTTTTCTTACCTGCTGGCCAACGCCTCCGTATCGTTTATGACTTATGTGGAAAAAACATTTTGGCCTCATCATCTGGCTATTATCTATCCTTTTTCCGATCAACTGCCCGTCTGGCAGGTCGCAGGTTCAGCTATGCTGATGGTCATCATCAGCATAGCGGTCATCATCATGATAAAACGCTTACCCTGTTTGTTTGTCGGATGGTTCTGGTATGCAGTAACTATTCTGCCGGTTCTGGATATCTTTCGAGCCGGGATAAGAGCCATGTCCGACAACTATACATATCTGCCCATTATCGGCATTTCCATCATGCTGGCGTGGGGCATTCCATTTTTGTTTCCCAACAAGAATATGCGCAGAAAGGTTTTATGGCCGGCAGGAGCCGCGGTCATTGTGATTCTGTCCGTTTTTTCCTGGCGGCAATGTGGTTACTGGAAAAACAATTTTGAACTTTTTAATCATGCCATCATGGTGACAGAGGGCAATTACATCGCTTATAATCAGAGAGGCACGCTATACAGTAAATCAAGACAATATCAGCTTGCTATTGAAGATTTCAACGAATCTATCCGCATAAGACCGGTTCAACCCATTGCCCATAACAACCGGGGGATTGCTTATGTTCAAATAGGTCAACATCAACAAGCTCTTTTGGATTATAACGAAGCCGTACGTCTGGATCCGGATTATGCCGATGCCTACAATAACAGGAGCATTCTTTATACGCAACTTGGCCAGTATCAACTGGCCCTCAAAGACTGCAATCAAGCCATTCTTCTGAAAACGGATTATGTCGATGCCTACAATAACAGGGGCATTCTTTATACGCAACTTGGCCAGTATCAACTGGCCATCAAAGACTACAATCAAGCCATTCTTCTGAATCCGGATCATGCCGATGCCTATTACAACAGAGCCTTTACGTACGGCACGTACATGGGACAGTATCAACAAGCCGTTAACGACTTGAATGAAGCGGCTCGAATCAAGCCCGACTATTCAGACATTTATCTAACCCGGGGAAATATTTATGCGCATCTGGGCAGCGAAGAACTCGGGTGCCTCGATTACCGGAAAGCCTGCGAGCTGGGAAACTGTAGTTTGCTGGAAAGTTCAAAAGCTGAAGGGCAGTGTGACATTAATGAACTTCGGCAGCATCATAGCGAATACTATCACGACAGAGGCGTTACTTATTTCAAGCGTGGACAGCATCAGATAGCAATAGGGTACTTCAATCACGCTATTCACCTGAAACAGGATTTCGCTGACGCCTACCACAACCGGGGAACGGCTTACAGCGAACTCGGCCACTATCAACATGCGGTTGCAGATTTTAATGAATCCATCCGCCTTAACCCGGACCATCCCGATTCTTATAAAAACAGAGGCATTGCTTATTTATTACAAGGAGAAAAAGAACAGGGATGCTTTGATTTCAAAAAAGCGTGTGCGCTGGGGGAGTGCAAATTGCTGGAACTTGCTAAAAGCAAAGGAGACTGCCGTTGATTGAACGGGAAAATCAAAAGCTTTTATAAAGGATATTTATTGTTTTTGATTATTGTCTGATTCCCCCCTCCATTTTCTGTTTTCAAATTTACGCACTATTCCAGGCATCATTCATCAAAAAACTGCTGAATTCTAATTGAACATGTAGTACAAGTACGGGCACAAAGCAGGCAAAAATGTTAAATAAAATGAATGTCATTTCTCAAAGACAAAAGATTTTTATATATATTTTTTTGACGGTCGTCACACTGGCTGTTTATTGGCAGGTGCAGCAATTTGATTTTGTCAATATTGACGACAATATCTATGTCACAGAAAACTATCACATCAAGTCAGGCATCACCCTCGAGAGCATTCGCTGGGCCTTCAGCAACCGATATGGCGATTTGTGGAATCCGCTCGTCTGGCTCTCGTTTATGGCGGATTATCAGCTTTACGGTCTCAATGCCGGAGGGTACCATATCACCAACCTCATCTTTCACATCCTCAGCGCCTTGTTGTTGTTCTGGCTCTTTCATCGCATGACCGGAGAAATCTGGAAGAGCGCCTTTGTCGCCGCTTTCTTCGCTCTTCATC
>CAZIJZ010000071.1:0-9068 GCA_964539765.1 uncultured Smithella sp. | reverse complement strand
GCCTTAAAATGTGAAAGGTGAATGGTGAATGGTGAAACACTGGTTAATGGTTTATAGTTGATGGTGGATAGCAAAAGAAGTTCAACGTTCAATGTTCTACGTTCAATGTTGAAAGGCACTAAGAAAGCTTTGCACAATTCCTTTTTTGGTCATTCCGGTGAAAACCGGAATCCAGGAAGTATTTGAAATTACTGGATATACCATGAAGGGCACCATGGCCGGCCTGCGCCGGTATGACAAATTTGATGCATGGACTTAATTATGCAAAGGCTTCACTAAGATTTCTCGTCGCTACGCTCCTCGAAATGACACGGTGAGTTCAATGTTCAATATTAAGGCTATTTACAGCTCCGCCCTCTCAGTTACATCGACGGCACGATCTAACATCCGGAAAAAGATTAAATATGTAATCAAATTAGCATTATAATGTCAATTGCTAAGTTCCCGCAGACGGTCAGAGGACGGTTGTTTTTTTAGAAACTTTACCGAAGAAGGTTTAAGGATTATCAATTCGAGTTTTTGTTTTGCTGATTTGTTTGCGAAGACTGCTGTAATGCCTGTTGAACTACGGTTATCAATCTGTCAGATGAAAGGTTCTGGAGGCAGTTGCTCAAGCTCCCGATATGTCGATCACAGCCTTCTTCATGGCAGGGAACGCAATCTCCTTCACCCTGAACGAGAAAAACGTTTTTGACGTGTTGAGAGCCGTTCATGACAAAAGGATTTTCTCCGGCTGGATGATCCTGTGGCCACGGCCCCCAGACAACAGGATTCGTCGGTCCATACAGGGCAACGGCGGGAACCCCGACCGCCGCAGCCATGTGTGTTATCACTGTATCCGGTCCTATATAAACACTAGCCTTACTTAGAAGAAACGCTGTCTCGCTTAAATTGAGTCTGCCGACCATATTAAAACCCCTTCCCGGCAAAGCATGAAATAGCTCATCCATTCCGGCCATCTCCCTGCCGGAATTGCTGCCCGTAAAAACCATATAAATTCCTTGTTCATATAACCATCGGGCAAGCGCTACCCAGCCTTGTTTTGTCCATTCTTTATAAGCATACTTCGGATGCATGTGAATTACAGCAAATTGTTCAGACGCAAGATCAAATTTAATCAGCGAGGCAACTCGTAACTCATCAGCTTTCTGCCATGACACAATCACATTAGGATGTAATGGCAGGCCCAGTAACTGCGCCAGTCTCAAGTTATTAATGACAGTGTGCGTATTATGGGTTTCCGAATAAATCCATTTTGAAAGCAAACAGCGCTTCCAGAAATGTTTTATTCCCTTGCCGGGGACAAACCCGGCTGAAGATTTACCGGCCAGCCAGGCATAAAAGACGGGACGGTCGCCATTGATTGTTGAAAACGCGAAATCATACCGCCGGACTAATCCCAGCAGAAATTTGAGGTGTGACCATGTCCGGAAATATTCTTCGACTGTGATAATTTTTCTGATATCCGGATTGTCGGCAATGATTCCTTCCGTGCCCTTAAAAACAAGGGCATCTATTTCCGCGTCAGGCCAGGATTCATGGATTGTCCGTATCAGCGGTGTGGCCAGCAGGACATCGCCTATTCTGCGTGTAGCAATGACAAGAATTTTCTGAGGAGCGTTCATAGGTATTGATTCACGCCGCGGGGTGCATACACACGATCAGAGTTTATCAAGCTCCGGAAATGTTCGCTGTTGCCGCGCAGACCGGAACGATCGTTTTCTTTATGCCAGAGATGAAGAACCGGCAATAAAAAACGTCCGCTTTTTCGAGAGATTCCGGAACGGATCAGCCGGATGACGATATCGGAATCTTCCAAGCCCCAACCGGAATAGGTTTCATCAAAACCATTGATCTTAATCAAGTCCTGCCGCCAGGCAGCCAGATTGCATGTCATAACTCCCTTCCAATTATTAAATGCCACCTTGCGGAGGAAATTTCCTACAGGCAATGAAAGCAGGGGCGACAAACGATTGATGTCTTTTTTTACTCTGGCGACAAACCAGTTGCGCATCTTCCATTGAAGCACGGACGTCTTTTCTTTCAATACAAGGTTCGTTAGTTGTTCACTCAACAGGATGCGGCTTCCCGCGACAAACCATTTCCTTTCGGCAAGGCATCTGTGCTGCGCAATGAAATCCGGCAAAGGGATGCAATCTCCATCACTGAATATAATGTAATCCGCACGGGTCTGGGCCAACGCCATATTCCGGATTTTTGCGGCACGAAACCCCTCATCTTCCTGCCAAACATGCTTAATCTGAAGCACCCCCTTTTTTTGATAAAAGGCGATCAACTGACGTGTTTCATCCGTTGATCCGTCATCGGCAATCAATAATTCGAAATCCTTGTCGCTTTGAGATAAATAACCTTCAAGGGCAGCCTGTAACGCGTCTGCACGGTTATACGTGGTCAGGATAACGGCAATCTTGATTGTCCTGTTTTGATGCAACATCATGAGTTTTAAATACTTGTAGTAAGTGGTTTCCGCATTATAAACCGCCAGCATGAATCCCATGCGGCCGTCAAGAAATCCGGCACGGCCCAGATAGGTATACACAAAGCTCCATAGCCCGTGCAGGATGGCTTTGAATAATGAAGATTTTACTCCGCCTTCCAGCAGTGAGCAGGCACCATCGGTTGAATAGCGATTAAGCTTGGATAATACCTCCTCCAGATCTTTATAAGATTCATGCATGATCGGATTGGACAAACGGCCAACGTTCCCGTCAACAATCATGCTCTCATGAACGATTTCCTCACCAAAGCGGGCCTTATCCCTGCGGCAGAGACGGGTAACATAGTCCGGCCGCCATCCGCTGTGATGAATATATTGACCGCAATAACTCGATAGTCTCGGCATTTCAAAAGCAACATCCTGACCGGGATTATCGATGGCTTTGATTATCTCTTTTCTTAATTTCGGCGTCACCCGTTCATCCGCGTCCAGAACCAGTATCCAGGGATAGACACATTTTTCAATCGCCAGCTGCTTTTGCGGACCGAAGCCCCGCCATTCTTCACTGTAAATTTCACAGCCGAATTCCCCGGCGATGCTCAAGGTCGCATCGGTACTGCCGGAATCAACAATGATGATCTGCGCGGCAAAAGAGACGCTTTCCAGACACTGACGAATATTTTCTTCTTCGTCTTTTGTAATGATGGCTACGGAAATATGAACTTTTTCCAAATTATTTTCCTCGTTTTCTCACAACAATTCGCGCGGAGGACTGATTTTTGCGCAGGGAAATGCCTCTGAATTTTGCATTTTTATTTTCATTTTTTATCACAATAACGCCAACGTTGCCAACGCTATAATTCAAGAAATTCCCGGATGATTTTTTCGGTGATGATGTCATTATCCAGACAAGAAACATGCTCCCGAATCTGTTCGGGAGTCAGGACAGGACTTTCCATTAAATGCTGAATTTCGATGAAGGCGTCTTTGATATTTCCATTATTTTTTAAAACGACGCCATTTCTTCCCGGCGACACGAGTTCCGCATATCCAGTGTTCTCGCTGACCAGAACGGGAAGTCCCATGGCCTGAGCTTCCGCCGCCGCCAATCCGAATGGTTCATATGCTGACGGCAGAATCATCGCTTTGCAGATGGCGGCATATCTCCAGCCCTGAACCTGAGGCCCTAAAAAATGAACTCTCCGTTTCAAACCCAGTTTTTCCGATTGACGGACATAAGCGCGGCAATGGTCTTTGCCCACAACAATCAAATGATATGATTCCGGCAAAAAAACCAGACCTCGTATGGCAATATCCAGACCTTTTCTGGCAAAGCCGCTTCCCAAAAAAAGAAGATGATTGTTCGCGGGATTCAGGTTGTGAGCTTTCAAAAGCTCATCCCCGATAAACGCTCTGTTTCTGAATGTCTTTCCAATATCCTTCCAGTTTATACCGTTATAGATAACCTGAAATTTTCCAGAATCAACAAGGTAATCCTTACCGATGTCTCTCGCCACCATTTCGGAGCAACAATGAATTTTTTTCAGTTGTGGATTATGAAATCCCTTTTTTTCAATCTGCAGCGTATAGGCATGAAACAAGCTGAATTTTCTGAACAGGCGAGCCGGGGGACTGGAGATCCTGTTTTTTATGCGCAGAAAAGATTGATGACTTCCCTCCCCCGCACTGAAATGCGTAAAACCGGAAACCCTGTCCAGCGAGAAAACCGTTTGAAATGAATGAGCGGAAAGAAAATTAACAACGGAGCGCTCAAATCTCCATAATTGCCACAATCTGTTTTTAATCAGACTGCCTAAAGTAATTATTTCCAGATTCGGATGAACAATAGGCCATCGTTGACGCGGCAACGTCAGTAAACTTACTTTTATGTTTTTCGCCAGAATGCTCCTGATAAAATCAGCGGTCTGCACCTCCAGACCACCGTAAGGAGAATATGAACTTCTTACTACGGCAATTTTATTAACATCATCCATTTTTAATTCTTAATCCATGCAGCAAAGCGACTGACATATATGGATTGTCCTTATTTTATTGATGACACAATCAAATTTTTAATTTTCTCATAAGAGGGTTGTATCTCCTGTTTCATATCCAGCCACTTGAAGGGAATATATCCGAACAACGATCTTCTTTCCCTTGGACTTTCAATTGCCTTTACCAGAAAATTGCGTAATCGCTGAATATTAAACCACTCGTTAATTTCGTTATTATAGAAAAAAGGTTCTTTTAAATATTGTTCCAGCAAGGCCGGATTCTGATCAACTTGAATGATATGATCGATGGCGTCCTCGTCATTTTTAAAATCGTGTAGATTAATAAAACTTTTCGGATTAAATTCTTGCACAATATCCGGATTCCCCCAGTAAATAGGAACGCATCGCGACTGCATCGCATGGACTATTTTTTCTGTGGTATATCCACGGCAAAGCTTATTTTCAAAAGCTATTACAAACTTGTATGGTTTATAAAACTCCAGTTTGTTCTCAACTCTGTAACCGATATTATTTAAAGCCCATCCTCCGGAATCGACAGTCTTGTACCTGCTTAATTTATGAAAAAAAGAAATTCGCTTCCAGGTTCTCCAGGGATTGTCGTTTTTAACAACAAAAGCACAAAATTTATTCTTTTCGTGAATAAGTTTCTGCCATTCATCGCCGCTTTTTATCAAATCTTCACCACAATCTTCCCACGTATAGTAAGGCAATCGCAGATTCTTGTGATTAGGGAGCGTCAAATACGATAAAGCATAATCACATTGATTAAAATTCGGATAATGATACTCAATCGTTACAAATATTTTCAAGCATTTTTGAAATTGCTTATGCTCGGAATTTTTTTTATCTTCTCCGAAAAAAACAACAGACGGCGAATCTGATTCCTGCACATCATAATCAAAAGATAATGCGTGCAAAATGGATGTCCTTGGACAATCTCCATAATCAACAAATTTCATATTTAACGGTTTCATTAATCATGATTCCTTTTTTACAGGCAAAGTATAAGAAAGGTGGTTTCTCATGTCAAATAAATAATGTTTTCATGATGTGCAGTATAGAAATATTGTTAAAAGTATAGTATAAAAGCGTTAAACGACATTAAAATAATGTAATTGGTCAATTTGACAAAGCCAGGAAACTTATTGGAATGGAAAACAACCGGATTGCATAAAAATAAAATGGATCTGAGCAATGTGAGTTTGATTGCTATTGAAACTCGCGCACCGGATTTGGCCGTATTTATAATGCAAAGATGCAGAGCAATGGCGGATTTCAAGGAATGCCTGCTTCTGGGGGCCCGCCCCAGTGATTTACCTGACGGGATCAATCATGCAGATATCGGATCAATCAACAGCATTAAAGATTATTCGGATTTTATGATCCGGCGCCTGGGAGACTATATCCATGGCGATTATGTACTGATTGTTCAATGGGATGGTTTTATTATTCATCCCGAATGCTGGACCCCCGACTTTTTAAGCGTGGATTACATCGGCGCTCCCTGGCCCGACGGTGTAGTCGGCAATAGCGGATTCTCCATCAGATCGCGGCGGTTAATTGACGCCTTGAAAAAACTTGATGATGAAATGACTTATCCGTGTGATGTTTATATTTGCCGGAGGCACAGAGCAGAGCTGGAAAGCAAGTATGGAATTGTTTTTGCCCCACTTGCGCTGGCTAAAAAATTCTCATTTGAAAAACATGATCCGGGAACACCAACATTTGGTTTCCACGGAGACCATAATTTTCCCAGGATGCTGTCAGGAACAGAACTTAAAAAATACATCAAACTGTTTAATGATGACTATATACATTCGCCAACAGGACGACAAATAGTCAAAAGCTTATACAGAAACGGTTGCTATTCCGATGCACGCCACGTACTGGCCAGGCGAATCAAGGGGCCTTCTGCTATACGCAGAGACACCCTTATGTTGTGGGTTCGTAGTGTTTTGCATCAATGGTGGCATGGTCAGGCGGAGATGCCGTGACTTAATAATAGAGGGAACTAAAGGCACTGGCCGGAATAGATATAAAAAAGATTTAAGGATATTAAATGGCAAAATCAGTCCTTATAACGGGAGGCGCCGGGTTTATTGGCGTGAATCTCTGCAGGGCTGTGCTGGAAAAAGGTCATCAGGTGAGTGTGCTGGATAATTTCAGCCCGCAGATTCACCATACCAACAATGAACTCCCGTCCGATATCCGTTCCCATGTTCATCTGATTAAAGCAGACATCCGCGATAAGGATGCGGTCAGACTGGCGTTAAATGGCATTGATACAGTGATTCATCTGGCGGCGGAGACCGGAACCGGCCAATCGATGTATGAGATCGAGCGTTATTTCAGCGTTAATGTTCAAGGCACAGCCGTTCTGCTGGACATTCTTCAGAATGATGAAGCGGGTAAAAAGCTTGATACGCTTATCGTTGCATCCAGCCGGGCCATCTACGGGGAAGGATGCTATCAATGTTCTGATCACGGGTTTGTGTTTCCCGAGTCACGCGCATTAAGCAGGATGTCGTCGGGCGATTTCGATTTGCGCTGCCCGCTGTGCAATGCAATAGTTCGGATGGCGCCTACCCAGGAGTCGGCTCCGTTTCAACCGTTGTCGATATATGGTCTTACAAAACAAGTCCAGGAACAAGCGGTACTGATGTTTGCCAGAACAAGAGGCATGAATGGCTTTGCACTGCGCTATCAAAATGTTTATGGCCCGGGGCAGTCATTGAAAAATCCTTATACCGGCATCCTTTCGATTTTTTCCAATCTGGCCAGACAGGGTCAATCTATTGAAATATACGAAGACGGTTTGGAATCCCGGGATTTCATTTTTGTAGAAGATGTTGCGGCGGCAACATGCCGGGCTGTCAATCATACCGGTCATTTTATCGGAGCGCTTAATATTGGGTCAGGCGAATCGGTGACTGTCAATACGATCGCCCATGAGATAAACAATTATTTTGGCGGTCTCTCCGACGTCTCGATTATCGGCAAATTCAGGATTGGCGATATCAGGCACAATGTTGCATCAATAACCAAAGCCAAGTCTGTGCTGAACTTCAATCCATCTGTTAAATTCAAAGAAGGGCTGAGTCAGTTTCTTGCGTGGGTTGAAAAACAGCCGCTGGAAGACAGGGACGCCTACCAGCGATCAGTCGTTGAACTTCAAGAACACGGCCTTATGGGAAACCGGAAAGATTAATTACATCATTCACGTTGATAAAAATCCGGCCTTGCTGGAACAATATTTTAAAGAGCCTTATTTCTATATGAGATTAACGAGTGCTTTGACATTCCATGATTGCGCAATTTTTTGGTAACGGCAATTGAAAGTCCCCGAGAAAGAAGATCTTTATAGGGATAGATTCCGTTCAACTGGCCGAACCTGAAACAGAAGATAAAACCCTGTTATGATAGAATTGAAAATTTAATTAAATCATAGATTAAGTAAACGGCCGCTGGCTAAAACCGGCAGTTTTGTTTTACTAATCGCCTGGACTAAGTCATCTGAAGATATCCCCTGAATTCCATCAGGCGAGGCTTCACCAACCAATTGCTTATGTATCTCTCCCTGCGGCATCCATTCTTTATTGGTGCGATAATATCTGAACCAGGAAACGGATGGCGTGTTGGTCATCAGCGCAATATGAAGGGCTCCGGAATCGCCTCCCAGATGAAGACCGCTGCGCGAGATCAGCGCCGTCAACTCGACAATATTCAAATTGCCGGCAAAGACCCTGGCAGGTTTTCTGTGGAGAAGTTTTAACAGATGATCCAGTTTATTTTTTTCCCGATCATTGGCAGCACAGGAAATGATAAACTCAAATTTCAGCGCGTTGACGGCTTCCGCCAGTACATCAAGAGGCAATTCCCTGAAATCCGCTGTTGTAAACGGACTGATATGCACAAATGCACCGACATCTTTTAGCTCCAGGTCTATTTTGTTTTGCGCCTGTTGAGGAATCGTGATGGGAAACTTTATCTCGCTTTTCGGAAAACCCATTTTCCCCAGACATTCGCATCTCTGCTGGAATACCGGTTTGGTCAGAAATTCGACTTCCACCATGTCCGTGAAGCAATATTTTACAAATAACGGCGGTCGGTCAGGAACCCTTCCCAATCGGAATTTTGCTCCTGAAAAATAGGTGAGAATGCTCGTCCTGTCGGATCCATTCAAATTAATTACAACATCATATTTTTCTCTTCTCAGAGAGCGAACCCGGCCAATATCTTCATGCCATTTCGGTCCAACAGGATATCGTGGATACCCGATAATATTATCAAGCCAGGGCGTTAAATCAAAAATCGACTTGATATGCTCGGCAATCATGACATCCAGCCGGACATCGGGCATTGCTTCCCTGATCATCCAGAGAGCGGGAATCAAATGGATGGCGTCGCCTAAAAAGCCCAGATCTAAAACGAGTAGCTTTTGACAATTCCGAATCTGATTATACGAATTAACAGCGTCTCGTGTCTTATTCATCTGCTATGAATCGATTAAATTTAAGAGTTGCTTGATCGCCTGGCCGCATCGAGGGTGTTTTTCATCAGCATGGCGATGGTCATCGGACCGACGCCGCCGGGAA
>CAZIJZ010000070.1:0-9090 GCA_964539765.1 uncultured Smithella sp. | reverse complement strand
AAACGTTTAAAGAATGGCGATAAATTTAAGGCAGGAGCAGAAATGCTCCTGCCTTCTTATTTAAGCACCTCTTCCTGTCATCCCCAAGAAGTAACTTTTAAAAAATATGCAAGCTTTCAACATAACAAACACAATTCAGAATTGGCGATAAACTTGGTTGTTATGAAATGCATTTTGAAAATAAGATTGACACACGGCATCATTCCTCATATAGGTGCTGCGAGAAAAAAGAAGTTCTTGTCATGAAGAATATCAATTCTCTGTATGTTTCAATAATGTTCAATCCTATTTAAAAATACATCGGGTTGCATCACTTTTTGCCTGAAAATGTAATGGTCTTTTATGTTCACTAAACTCATTGCGCGTAGTATATTTAGCCTAACGGGCTGGAAATTTAAAAACAATATGCCGGCAGATATTAAGCAATGCGTCATGATTGCCGCTCCCCATACCACTAACTGGGATTTTCTTTACACCCGTGCAGCCTTTCTTTTAATGGATATTCCTGTAAAGATTACTATTAAGAAAAGTTATATGCGTTTCCCGTATGGTCCTTTTGCCCGCGCTCTGGGTTGTATCGGCATTGATCGTCGTCCTAAAAAAGAAGGAGAAGAGCGTCCCAGCATGGTTCAGGTGATGGTCGATTTGTTTAAAGACTATGATAATTTAATCATGCTGGTGACACCTGAGGGAACACGTTCTTTGCGTACCAAATGGAAAACCGGTTTTTATCATATTGCTGTTTTAGCAAGAGTTCCCGTAGCATTAGGCTATTTGGATTATAAGCAGAAGGAATCAGGTGTAGGTAAAGTGGTTTATCCCAGCGGCGATATGAAAAAAGACATGCAGAAAATTATGGCTTTTTATAAAACAATAACACCGCACACTCCAGAAAAATTTAGCATCGACTTAGATTACGATTCTTAATACTGCGCTGAAAAATCAGGTGAGAGCAACAGGCCCGACCTTAGATGAATAAGGCATCATATCCTTTTAAAAGGAGTTCATCATGAGTCGCGACTTATAAAAAAGGCAGGGGCTTTTCAATTCGATACACCAGTGCTTGGCAGGAAGCCAGAAGTGTTCCGTTGTCATCCGTCGCGCGAATATCGTAGGCGGCCGTTTTCTTCGTTCGGTTAATTTCCCTGGCTTCGGCGGTAAGCAGGGCTCCTTTTCCCGGTGAGGCAAAATAGTTGATATTCATACTCAAGGCCACTGCCATTGTTCCGTGCGAATTGGAGGCAATCTCAAAGGCGGCGTCGATCAGAGAAAAAATTGCCCCGCCGTGCGCCATGCCGAAGATGTTTTCCAAATCAGACGTAAAACGCATTTCGATTTTGGCGCAACCTTCCCGGACATCCACCAGTTGCAATCCGATTTTTTTGCCGAAAGGTTCTTTTTTAAATTGCCTGAATATGGCGTTTCTGACTTTTTCGTCCATGATCGTCCTCCTCAGAAAGATATAAAATTTGTTTCTTATACATTACGGCGTTGAACGTAGTCAAAATAAATGCTTTTTATTTATGATGGATTACCCGGGAACCAATACCCAAAAACGTCAAGATTTAATATACCACTTATTGTGGCATGAAAAAAATAAACCACTATATCTTGATTTTTTTCTTGATTTATTCTGAAATAAGCGTATAAAAGAAACAAGTTTAAAAATGTCTTTTGGTTGAGAAGTCAAAGTTTCACTTAGATGAGCCCATCGGGCAATGGTTGCTGTAATTAGTTTAACAAGCGTCAAAAGGTCAAAGCTAGTTTACCGGCGAAGAACCGCTTCTAATGGAAAGTGGCTGAAGAGTCATCCGGGAGATTAAAGAACGTAATTTGATAAAATAGCAAACGCCGGAAGAAGCGGTTGCAATGGTTAACCAAATTTCAAACCCTAGACTGAAGGGGTGGATCATAAGTGGTCCACCCCTTTATGTATTTTTGATCAATTAAGATTCAAATATTAGGTGGTCAATAGTTTATCGGGTTTCTGTAAGCCTTTTTTTCAGCACGACGATTCTGCCATCATCGCAAAGCATTTCTGAAGTCTTCCTTAATGTTTGAAAGAATTCCAGAAATAAAAGAAATAAATATGATAATTAAAAACAGTGAAAATGACACAATTTTTTATCGGTATGAAATTTATTGATGAAGGCTTACTATTTGTCAAGCAATGAGAATCGATTGAAATGCGCCTTTCCGGGTGCAATGATGAATGCGGCGAAGATATCCGCGGCCTTTCCTTTGCCGGCTTGCAGTATGCGTCGTTCAGGCATCTCAGAATATTAAACCCTGTATTTGAACATAAAAAAAGTGTCCGGCTATACAAAACCGGACACTTTTTTTAAAAACGCTATAGAGATTATTAAATCACCCTGACAGCCACAATGCCGTCGAGCGACTGCATTTTCTTTACCAAGTCGCCATTGGTATCGCCTTCCACATCGATGATGTTGTAGGCTATGTTGCCTTTGCTTTTATTGATCATGTCGGCAATATTGAGTTTGTTGTCCGCCAGCATGCGCGTGATCTTTTCGATCATGCCGGGTTCGTTTTTATTCGAAATGGTAAGTCTGGTCTTATCGGACCTTTCCAGGGAACATTCCGGGAAATTAACCGAGTTCTTGATATTCCCGTTCTCCAGAAAATCCATGAGCTGCATGGCCGCCATCACAGCGCAGTTTTCTTCTGATTCTTCAGTAGAGGCGCCCAGATGTGGAATAGGAATGACCTTGTCTGTTTTGATAACTTCTTCATCGGGGAAATCGGTAACGTAGCAGGCCACGATACCATCGGCGATGGCTTTCTTCAGAGAGGGGGTGTCCACAAGTCCGCCTCTGGCGAAGTTCAGGATCACCGTGCCTTTTTTCATGACCGCGAATTTCTCGCTATTCATGAACCCCTTGGTGTCCTTGTTCTGGGGAACATGCAGCGTGACAAAATCGCATTCGGCCAGAAGCTTATCGAGACTTGGCGCCTTCTTGGTATTGCGGGAGAGCCTCCAGGCCGCTTCGATGGACAAGAACGGATCGTATCCCCAGACTTCCATGCCCAGGCTTTCGGCAGTATTGGCCACCATCGTGCCGATGGCTCCCAAACCAACAACGCCCAGTTTCTTGCCCATAAGTTCAGTGCCGGCAAACTTGGATTTACCCTTTTCGATAAGATCAGGCACTTTATCGCCTTCACCGACAAGACCTTTAGCCCAGGTGATTCCTCCAACAACATTGCGGCAGGCCATCAGCATGCCCAGGATGACCAGTTCCTTCACGCCGTTGGCGTTTGCGCCCGGTGTGTTAAAAACAACGATGCCTTTCTCTGAACATTTGTCGATGGGAATATTATTGACGCCGGCGCCGGCGCGGGCAATTGCTTTCAATGATGACGGCAGAGTCATATCTTTCATTTCTTTGCTTCTTACCAGGATGCCGTCTGGGTCGGGAATATCCGTGCGATACTCATACTTATCCGAAAAAAGGTTTAACCCCTTTTCAGAAATCTTGTTCAGCAGATCAATACGATACATAAATACCTCCTATTCCTTTCTAATGAGACCCAAATTTCAGAAACGAAGTACACTGAAACTTGTAGGTCGAATTTTCCCGAGGCGAAGCTTGGCGGGACATTGAGCTATCCCGAACAGTGTCGATGATGAACCTCAAAATTTGCTTCGGGGTTCATACCCGTGAATAAGGAGTTCTGACAGTAAAAACTCCTGAGCTTTGTCGCCATAATGCAAAACAGATTGTTTTTATCGCATGGATACGAAAACTTCTGTTTTGACGAGCGAGTATAGAATGGGTGCTTTTATGTGTCAAGGAAATCTTAATGAGACCCAAATTTCAGAAACGTAGTGAGACCAGTTGAGATCGAGCGAAGCGAAGATCGAAACGTAAGTCGAACTATCCAAAGCCTTTGGCTATCGGAAACTATCCCGCAAAGCGGTGGAAGTGCACGGAAGCTTGTTGGTCGTAATGAGACTCAAATTTTAAAAGTGAAGCGCATTGAAATTTGTTAGTCGAATTATCCAATAACCTCCGGTTAATGGAAATTATTCCAGGCGCATAGCGCCGCGGGATGTCTGTTTACGGTAAGGAAATATGAATGTTAATATATCAAATGAGTCTTTATAGATGTAAAAAAGGGTTCCCTTGGGGGAACCCTTTTTTTTACTGGTGGGCCGTGGGGGATTTGAACCCCCGGCCAATGGATTAAAAGTCCACTGCTCTACCGCTGAGCTAACAGCCCTCTGTATGCAATTTTGAAAGCGTGCCCTCTTAACAACTAGTTGGCACTGTGTCAAGAAAAAACTGTCAAATCCTGTTCAGAAAAGGATCTTCCATGACGATGGTTTCTTCTCTGCCCGGTCCTACGGATACGAGTATAATTTCAGCTTCCGCCAGTTCTTCCAGCCTCTTTAAATATTTTCGGGCATTGGCAGGTAATTCATTCATTTCCTTGGCGTAAAGGATGTCTTCCTTCCAGCCGTCAAATTCTTCATAAACCGGCTGGCATTCGGAAAGAGTTTTTAAACTGGCCGGTGCGGCGTGAGTATATTCGCCGGACGACGATTTGTAACCGACGCATATTTTTATTTTATCCAGGCCGGTTAGAACATCAAGCTTGGTGATAGCAAGCGCGTTGATGCCGGAAACACGCACCGCCTGCCGCACCAGTACCATGTCCAGCCAGCCGCAACGGCGTTTTCTGCCGGTGGTGGCGCCGAATTCCTGTCCGACCTGCTGCAGGTGCTCGCCGATTTCATCATTCAACTCCGTGGGGAAGGGGCCTTCCCCGACGCGGGTGGTGTAGGCTTTACAGATGCCGACTACTTTGTTGATTGCATTCGGACCGATCCCCGTACCGCATGAAGCATTGGCTGAAACCGTGTTGGACGAGGTTACGTAAGGATACGTTCCATGATCGATATCGAGATGACAGCCTTGAGCTCCCTCAAAAAGAATTTTCTTCCCTTTCTTTATTTCACAATCGAGAATCAGGGATGCATCCGCGACATAAGGCTTGAGTTTTTGAGCATAGGCCAGATACTGGGCTGCAATTTCTTTTTCGTCCAACGCTTTGCCCTGAAAAAAATGAGTCAGTAGAAAATTCTTTTCTTCCAGACTGTTTCGCAGTTTTTCGCGGAACAAATCTTCTTCATAAAGGTCGCCTACGCGGATACCCGTGCGGGCAACTTTGTCCTCATACGCAGGGCCGATACCGCGGCCGGTCGTTCCTATTTTATTGCCGGAATGACGGGCTTCGCGCGCCTGATCGATACTCCGGTGATAAGGCATGATGAGATGGGCTTTCTCACTGATAAACAGTTTTGTGTTGGCCGGCAAAAGATTTCCCTGCTGCAATTGTTCCAGCTCTTCGAGAAACACGACCGGATCAAATACCACACCGTTGCCGATGACGCATATTTTATTATCATGCAGAATTCCCGAGGGAATCAGATGCAGAATAGTTTTTTTACCCTTGACCACCAAGGTATGGCCGGCATTATTGCCGCCTTGAAACCGGGCGATAATATCGGCTTTCTCGGTGTAAAGATCAACAATCTTACCCTTGCCCTCATCACCCCACTGAGTGCCTACGATTGCAACATTGGCCATGATTTATTTCCTGCCTCTCATGGGTTAGATAGAAATAACATACGGCAGCTTGGGCAGTTTCTTGATCCGATAGCTTTCCGCTGCCGTATGGGTATTTAAATCCCGTTAATTAATTAAAGGCTTTTAACTTTTTCGTTAAAAACTTTTTCCAGCTCGGCAAGCGCCATCTTGACATCAGCCTCCTCAATCGTCGGGCCGCACCAGAAGCGGTAACCAGCCGGTGCTTCCTTATAGGAGTTGATATCGTGAGCGATGTTTTTCTTGCTCAGATCGGATGTGATACTCTTCAGGAACTTGCTCTTTTCGTCGGGACCCATTGCCGCGACCTTGGGATGGATAACATTCAGGCAAACGGACGTGTTGGAGCGGACTTTTGGATCATCAGCCAGAAATTCAATCCAATCGGTCTTGGCAACCCAGTCTTCGACGACTTTGAGATTGGCCTTGCTTTTCTTGATCAGACCGTCAATGCCGAATTTACCCGCCCAATCAAGAGCGTCCAGGTAATCTTCCACGCACAGCATCGACGGGGTGTTGATGACATCGCCGTCAAAGATCGCTTTGCTGATTTTGTCGCCTTTTTTCAGGCGGAAGATCTTGGGCATCGGCCAGGGCGGATCGTAGGATTCAATGCGGGCGACGGCTTTGGGGCTCAGAATCATCATTCCGTGAGCGGCTTCACCGCCCAGGCATTTCTGCCAGGAGAAGGTCAGAACGTCAATTTTGCTCCAGTCAACCTCATTGGCAAAGGTATAACTGGTTGCGTCGCAAATCGACAGACCTTCACGATCGGCCGGAATCCAGTTCCAGTCGGGAATTCTGACGCCGCTGGTTGTGCCGTTGGCCACGAAGACCACGTCGGTTTTCCAGTCCACTTTGGACAGATCAGGAATCTTGCCATAGTCTGCCTTGATAACGGTTGCATTGAGTTTGAGTTGTTTATTGACATCGGTCGCCCATCCATTGGAAAAACTTTCCCAGACCAGCACGGTGACCGGTTTAGGGCCTAAAAGTGACCACATCGCACATTCAAAAGCGCCGGTATCGGAAGCCGGAAGAATGCCCACAAGGTAATCTGCCGGAATGTTGAGAACTTTTCGTGTATCGTTGATGGCTTTAACGATTCTTTCTTTTCCCAGGGCGGAACGGTGTGAGCGGCCGACCGGCGCGCTCTTCAGCGCGTCGATACTCCACGCTGGCCTCTTACTGCAGGGACCGGAACTAAAGTTTGGGTTTTGCATAATTAAACATCCTTAAAATAAATTTTAAAACCTGGCCATTCATATCAGCATTGAAATCTTTACTCAAGAAAATTTAGCTTATTTTTTACGGGGGGAAGACATCTTGTGCCGATGAGTATATTTAGAATAACCGAGCTGGTACAAAAATAAAGACAATCCGGCTGGATAAGTTTGCTTTCTGGAAAATATTAATTTATTCATGTATTTAGGAATAAGAAACCCTAAAAGGAATGAGGCCGGAATATCGGGGTGAGAACCAGATCTTTCGGATTTTATTGAGGGCTTTCTGATCTGCTTTTCCTGTTTTTATTTCTTGGACGCGGTTTCTTGCTTTTGTCCGCTGGTGTCTGGCCCTTGGCCTGATCAATTTCGGCGACCGGAGCCGGGGGGGCGTGCAAAGATTGCTGATAATAATCATCCAGCAGCATGGTAATTAATGAAAGTTCGTCCTCCGCCTGCGCCAGGGTTCGCGCCAGTGGTAAAAAACGCCGCATTCTTTCAATCTGCAGATTATCGCGGGCGCGAAGTTTTGCTTCCAGAAGCGCCGTTATTCTTTCAGCGACAACCCTTTCCAACTCGTCTTCCGAGGGCATGGGGCGTTCTTCCATGTTGATGTTGTAATAGCGGGCAATGCTCTGCAGTTTGAATTTTTCCATTTCGGCGACCAGGGAGATCGCCACTCCGCTGGAACCCATGCGCCCGGTCCGACCCGCGCGGTGAATGTACGCTTCCGGATCTTCCGGAGGTTCATACTGAATGACATGAGATAATTCGGGGATGTCGATCCCGCGGGCGGCCACGTCAGTGGCTACCAGAAATCGCAAGGCACCGCGCCGGACACGAGACATGACTTTTTCGCGCAGGGTCTGAGACAGATCGGAACTGAGCTCGTCGGCGTCATAACCGAAACGCTTGAGCACCACCGAAAGATAATGCACCGTGTCTTTTGTGTTGCAGAAAATGATGGCCGAAGAGGGGTTTTCAATTTCAATGATGCGCACCAGCGATCTTTCTTTGCGCATTCCGGGCACGACGTAATAAAGGTGTTCTATTTCGGCAATGTGCACCTGATTGCCGCTCAGACTCAATAATTTTGAGTTATGGAGAAATTGATCGGCCAGACGGATGACCTGCGGCGGAAACGTTGCGGAAAACATTGAGCTGAGAATTTTATTCGACGGAATATATTTACGGATTTTTACCATATCGGGATAAAAACCCATGGACAGCATCCTATCCGCCTCATCGAAAATTAAAATTTTTAAATGATCCAGCGAAAGAGTGTTTTTCAGCAGATGATCAAGGATGCGTCCCGGCGTGCCGATAACGAGTTGAGCGCCGCCGCGGAAAGCCTCCAACTGGGCGTTGTAGCCGACGCCCCCGTAAACCACGGCTATTCTGACGCGGGTTTCCTTTGTCAGCATTTCTGCTTCCCGGGAAACCTGAAGGGCGAGTTCACGTGTAGGCACAAGAATCAGAGCCTGGGCAGCGTTTTGCTGCGCGTTTATTTTTTGCAAAATAGGCAGGATGTAGGCGCCGGTTTTGCCGCTGCCGGTGCGGGACTGCACCATCATATCGCGGCCCGCTAAAAAATAAGGAATGGATTTGGCCTGCACGGGTACCAGGGTTTTCCATCCGGCTCGATCGCAGGCGTCCCGCATTTCGGGTGTAAGCTCTTCTATACAAATTTCCGGCAGCACATCATCCGGTTCAATCGTTTTTTGATCGGTGTTAGTCATGTCGTCCATAATGAGTCCTAATGAGTCCTGGATTTTCACAAACGGAGAATAGTGAAAATCGTAGAGCGAATTATCCCTGAGCATCAGCGAATGGGATTAGTACCTTAGTGAAACTCAAATTTTAAAAACGCAGTGAATTAAAATTTGTTAGTTGAACTATCCCTGAGCATCAGCGAATGGGATTAGTACCTTTAAATAATAACCTTATAAGTTACTTATTTTAGTATCATTGAATAATCAAGAGGAAAGTTAACTTTATTCCCGCCGGGATCAATCGGAAGAAAAGAGGGGAACCGGGGAAGGTTTTTATGTTCCCCGAATTCCGCAATAACGTTCCGAACGTCATCCCGCGTTGTCGGGATTCACTCTCATCGCGTTTCACGATCAGCCTTTACTCGCCAGGAAGTCTTTGCCTTCTTCAAGGGTCTTACAAAGAACAAGGTTCTTCCTGCCGGTGAAGGTCAGGACGCTTTTGAATATTATTTCCTTCAAACC
>CAZIJZ010000069.1:0-9770 GCA_964539765.1 uncultured Smithella sp. | reverse complement strand
CGCATATTCTGCATTACATGCAAAATCAACTGGGCATGGGCATGGAAATGTACAAGCATATCATCACGCCGCTGAAAGATAGTGAGCTGGACCATCATCCCAACGGTTTGTGGTTGAGAAATTTAAAGCAGACCTGCCGGCCCCTGATCATTGACGGCCCGAATTGCGTCATCGGCTGTCTGCCGGACAAATCCATGTTCATGGTGCAGGATTCGAAGAAACTACGCCCCGGCGTTGTTGGCGGGCGTCCCGGCTTGTTCGCCTTTTCCTCGGAAATGTGCGGCCTGGATGCGGCCATTCCGGACCGATATATCAAACTCGATTATCAACCCATGAAATATGAAACGGTTTTAGTGAGTCGTGAACGTCAGGAGATACAGAAATGGAATCAGTTGGAACCATTACCCCATCCGCATTAAGCGTCAAGGATCTGCCCTGGCAGATCATGTGGAATAAGGATAAATGCACGCTTTGCGGCCAGTGCACGACCGTTTGTCCGGTGCGCGCCATCGAACTCGGCGTCCATCGCAAACGCGCCCTGCAGGTTCCCATTGGCCTGGAGGAGAAACCGGGCAATCTGCTGTCTGTTTACTTCGGCATCAATCAGCGCACCGATGCCGCGCACGCGTGTGTCGGCTGCGGTATGTGCACGATGGTTTGTCCCAACGGCGCGATCGTTCCCATGCGCGGTGACGAAATAGACAAACTTCGTTTTCATGTCAATCAGGGCGGCGAACCGCGACGCCGCGGCGGCCGGCGCAATTCGCCCGATAGCGTTCTGGATAAAATTAAATTCGTCCGCATTTCCATGCTGACCGACCCGGCACTGGACGCGGGACGTCATGAATTTGAATTGAGGACGCTGCTCGGCAGGATTTTACCGCCGGAAGAAATGTTAAGAGTCACCCGGGAAAACGGCTGGATGCCGCCGGTGCGCGAAATCTATCCTTTGGTCATCGGCAGCATGTCCTTCGGAGCGCTTTCACCGAATATGTGGGAAGGCCTGCAAATGGGCGTTGCCTATCTGAATGAAGAACTGGGAATGCCTGTGCGCATGTGCACCGGTGAAGGAGGCTGTCCGCCGCGACTGCTCAGATCCCGTTTTCTGAAATATGTCATTTTACAGATTGCCAGCGGTTACTTCGGTTGGGATGAAATTATCCACAATCTGCCGCACATGAAGGAAGACCCCTGCGCGATTGAAATCAAATACGGCCAGGGCGCCAAGCCCGGCGACGGCGGATTGCTGATGTGGTACAAGGTCAATAAACTGATTGCCGCCATTCGCGGTGTGCCGCAGGGTGTGAGTCTGCCGAGTCCGCCAACGCATCAGACCAAATATTCGATTGAAGAGGCCGTGGCCAAGATGATTCAGTCCATGTATATGGCGTGGGGCTTCCGCGTTCCGGTTTATCCGAAAATATCAGCCACGAGTACATCGCTGGCCGTGCTGAATAATCTGACCCGCAATCCTTACGCGGCCGGTTTGGCCATGGACGGCGAGGATGGAGGGACGGGGGCTGCTTATAATGTTTCGATGAATCACATGGGACATCCGATTGCCAGCAACCTGCGCGATGCGTATCTGAATCTGGTCAAACTCGGCAAGCAAAACGAAATACCTCTTTTTGCCGGCGGCGGTATCGGGAAAAACGGCAACCTCGCGGCCAATGCTGCCGCCCTGATTATGCTCGGGGCAAGCGGTGTGCAGACCGGAAAATATATTATGCAGGCGGCTGCGGGCTGCCTGGGATCGGAGGGCGACCGCTGCAATGTCTGCAATATCGGTGTTTGTCCCAAGGGAATCACGTCGCAGGATTCACGACTGGATCGCCGGCTGGATCCGGAAAAAGTTGCCGAACGTGTCGTGGACGTATTTTTAAGTTTTGACACGGAATTAAAAAAAATCGTCGCGCCGCTGGGACGCTCGACCTCGCTGCCCATCGGCATGTCCGACGCGCTGGGGATTGCCGATGCGGACGCGGCGGAAAGATTGCAGATAAAATACGTTTTATAGGACAGGATTCATAAAACATATGACCAGGAAAGAATCGATAAAAATCGCCGGACAGGAAAACGGAATCCGCGTTGAATCGCGCGTTCTGGAAGAACGCATTCAGCGGGCTGTTGCGGACTGTTATCATCATATTGAAATAACCGCTTACGGACAGCATGGTTTGGGTGGACGTCTTCGGGTGGCCGGAGAAAAACAGATTAAAATCGATGTCACCGGCACATCCGGTCAGCGTCTGGGATCGATGGGCTTTGCCAATACGATCGTTGAAGTTTTTGGTCCGGCTTCCGATGATGTCGGCTGGCTCAATGCCGGCGCGCAGATTATCGTGCATGGCAACGCGACCAATGGTGTCGCCAACGCCATGGCCCAGGGCAAAATTTATATCGACGGCGATATCGGCGCTCGCGGCATGACCATGACCAAACACAATCCGCGCTTCGAACCGCCGGAACTCTGGGTCTTCGGCAAGGCGGGTGATTCTTTTGCCGAATTCATGGCCGGCGGGATTGCGGTGATCTGTGGTGTCGGGGCGGAAAATGGACAGGATGCTCTGGGTTACCGCCCCGGCGTGGGCATGGTGGGTGGAAAGATTTTCTTCCGCGGCCGGCAAAGTTCCTACAGCTCGTCCGATGCCCGGCTGGTGAACGAACTTCCGGACCAGGAATGGAGCTGGCTGAAAAAGAATCTGAAAATATTCCTGCAAGCGATTGGCAAACAATACTTGTGTGAAGAACTGACAGCAAAGCGCGATGACTGGCAGCTGCTGATCGCCTTGAAACCTCACGAGAAGAAAGGTCGTAGCCTTCGTAAAATGAATGTCTTTCATCAGGAATCATGGGATAAAGAACTGGGCAGGGGAGGCCTGATCGGCGATCTGACGAGTGCGGACCGTTCCCCCATCGGCCTGATTACGACCGGTGAATTACGCCGTTTTGTACCGGTCTGGGCCAATGAAAAATATTTGCCGCCCTGTCAGGCGCATTGCCCCACGGGCATTCCCGTTCAGAAAAGATGGGAACTCATCCGGAAAGGAAAAATGCAGGAGGCGGTAAATCTTGCGCTGGAATATACACCTTTTCCGGCAACGGTATGCGGTTATCTTTGTCCGAATCTGTGCATGCAGAATTGTTCCCGAAAAGCAGTCAGCCTGCCGTCGGTGGATATAACCTTACTGGGAAAAGCATCACTGGAAGCGAAAGAACCCAAGCCTTTTGCCGCTACCGGCAAAAAAATTGCCGTCATCGGTGGTGGTGCGGCGGGGCTCTCCGTGGCGTGGCAGTTGTGGATGAAGGGCCATGACGCGGTCATCTTTGAAGGCAGGAAACAATTGGGCGGCAAGATTACTGAAACCATTCCGCAGAGCCGCATTCCCGATGAAGTCGTGGATCACGAAATCAAGCGATTTGCGAAAAATGTGCGTCACATTCATTTCAGCACATCCTTGACGAAAGAGAAGTTTAAGAAGCTGAAAAGCGAATTTGACTTTACTGTCGTTGCCGCCGGAGCCGTTCAACCCCGGAAAATAAATCTTCCCGGAATGGACAGGGCTATTCCCGCGCTTGACTTTCTCAAACAAAGCAAATTAAATTGCGTAAAGGTTGGTAAAAAGGTAGTGATTATCGGCGCCGGCAATGTCGGCTGTGACGCGGCGACGGAAGCATTCCGCCTGGGCGCCAAAAGTGTCACACTGATTGACGTTCAGCAACCCGCATCTTTCGGTGTGGAAAGACGTCATGCCGAAGCGGCCGGGGCGAAGTTTCTGTGGCCCCGTTTCACCAAAGGCATTACGGCCAAAGGTGTGGATCTGACGGACGGTGAAATGCTGCCCGCGGATACGGTGATTGTAGCGGTCGGTGATGTGCCGGATTTATCTTTCCTGCCGGAAGACATTGTGACGAAAAACGGTTTTGCGCTTGTGGATGAGCAATTCCGGACGAGCGACGGACAGATCTTCGCCATCGGCGATGCCGTCAGACCGGGACTGCTGACTGAAGCAATCGGTGCGGGACGAATTGCCGCCCGGACAATCGATAATCTGTTAAAAGGCTTTGGCGAAACTTACGACCAACTTCCGCAGATCGATGTTCACCGGGTAAAAACGGAATATTTCGATGCACGCATCAAAAGTTTTTCTGATACGCTGTCCTGTGCAACGAATTGCGCTTCCTGCGCTGCCTGCCGTGATTGCGGCATGTGCGAAACCATCTGTCCGCAAAACGCGATTTCGCGCAGGGCGCTAAACGAAGAAAATTACGAATATGTTGTTGATGAAAATATATGCATTGGTTGCGGTTTCTGTGCAGGCGTTTGTCCCACCGGTGTCTGGGAAATCGTGGAAAATAAACCTTTAGATTAGAGAAATACAAAAGAGTGAGGGAAATAAAATCATGAAAAAGACGAAACAAACTACCGCAGCAGAAAGACAATACCTGATCGAAAAGGAAAAATTTGTCCCGGTCTCGCAGTACTTCGGTGAGGATACTTTCAACCGGAAGGCGATGAAGGAAAAACTGCCGAAAGAGACCTTCAAAAAATTGCTGGACGCCATCGATGAAGGTAAAACAATCGATGCGAAAACCGCCGATGTCGTGGCCGAGGCCATGAAAAAGTGGGCGCTGGAAAAGGGCGCCACGCACTTTGCTCACTGGTTCCAGCCGATGACGGGAATCACCGCGGAAAAGCATGATGCGTTTGTCGATCCCATCGGCGACGGACAGGTGATGGAAAAGTTTTCCGGCAAGCAGCTCGTTCAGGGAGAACCCGATGCGTCCAGTTTTCCTTCCGGCGGCATCCGTGCCACCTTTGAAGCCCGCGGTTATACAGCGTGGGATATGTCCTCACCGGCGTTCATCAAACGAAACGGTATTTCCACCACCCTTTGCATTCCGAGCGTCTTTATTTCCTATAACGGACAGGCGCTGGACAAAAAGACACCGCTGTTGCGTTCCATCCGCGCATTGAGCAACAGCGCCGTCAATATGCTGAAGGTGCTGAGCGTCAAAAATGTCAAAAAAGTACATCCCAATCTCGGTCCCGAACAGGAATACTTTTTGATTGATATGGATTATTTTTTCAAACGTCAGGATCTGGTGCTCGGCGGCAGAACCGTTGTCGGCGCTCCTCCCGCCAAGGGACAGGAACTGGAAGATCAGTATTTCGGCAGCATTAAAGAAAGAATATCTTCCTATATGCACGATGTCGAAGAAGAACTTTTCAAACTGGGCGTTCCGGCGAAGACCAGACACAACGAAGTGGCGCCCAGCCAGTTTGAAATCGCGCCGGTCTATGAAGAAGCCAACCTGGCCGTTGATCACAATCAACTGGTGATGGACACGCTCAAATCCGTCGCCAAAAAGCACCGGCTGGCCGCTCTCATGCACGAAAAACCGTTTGCCGGCATCAACGGTTCCGGCAAGCACGTCAACTGGTCGCTCTCCGATAATAACGGGAATAACCTGCTCAATCCCGGCAAAACACCGCATGACAACATTCAGTTTCTGGTGTTTTTGATTGCCACCATCCGCGCGGTTTACAAGCACGCGGATATTCTGCGTGCCGCCGTCGCGTCTTACGGCAACGACCACCGGCTGGGTGCCAACGAAGCGCCGCCCGCGATTATTTCAGTCTTTTTAGGCGACCAACTGACGCAGATTCTGGAAAACATTCAACGGGGAACCGTGACCAAAGCAACCAACGCGGAAATTATTGATTTGGGAATTTCCGCTCTGCCCACGCTGAGCAAAGACAATACCGATCGCAACCGGACGTCACCCTTTGCTTTTACCGGCAATAAGTTTGAATTCCGCGCCGTGGGCTCAGCGCAAAATATCGCATCTCCCGCTTTGGTCATCAATACGATTGTGGCAGAAAGCATTGATGAACTGGCGGAAAAAATAAAAGCCAAAGGCACCAAAAACATTCATCAGGCGGTTCTGGAAGTCCTCAAAGATGAAATCACTTATATCAAGCCGGTGATCTTTAATGGCGACAACTACAGCAAGGAATGGGAAGCGGAAGCGGCAAGAAGAGGCCTGCCGAATGAAAAAACCACTCCCACAGCCTTAAAAGCTATGATTACGAAAAAAGGATTGGATATTTTTGAAAAATATCAGGTGCTCTCCAATCTGGAAGTGAAATCGCGACAGTTGATTCACCTCGAACGCTATATCAAGGATCTGGAAATTGAAGTGAAATGCCTCAATGCAATTTGTTTGAGCCAGATCATACCGGCAACCGTGTTTTATCAAAAGAAGCTGGCCGACGCGATTAACGGCACGAAGGAAGCGCTCGGCAACGCGGCCGTTGTGACTGCGGAGATTGAACTGCTCAAGAAAATTATCGACCTGATCAACAGTATTTATGCGACCAACAAGGACATTCAACAAAAGGTCGAAGCGGCCAACGCCCTGCACGATGAACAAAAGAAGGCGGAAATGTTAAGTTCCAAAGTGAAACCGAAGATGGAGGAACTTCGTGAATACGTGGATGCTCTGGAAAGCATTGTTGATGATGATGTATGGCCACTGCCGAAGTTCTGGGAGATGTTGTTCATTAGTTAAAGAAACTCACCGGACGGGGAATGGACAAAAAACCATTCCCCGTTTCGTTATCATTTTTCTCTTCTGATTATTATTTTGCCGGGAGATAAAATTTAAATGTCGTTTTTGAAGCAAAAGAAAAAGGCCTTGCTGGTTCTGGAAGACGGTTGTGTTTTTGAAGGAAATGTATTCGCCGGTGAAGGTGAAACCATGGGGGAAGTCGTTTTCAACACGGGCATGACCGGTTATCAAGAAGTCATTACCGATCCTTCTTACAAAGGTCAGATTGTCACCATGACGTATCCGCTGATCGGCAATTACGGCATCAACGATGAAGATATGGAATCAGCGGGTATTCATCTGGAAGGTTTTATCGTTAAAGAATATCAGCCCAACGCCAGCAACTGGCGAATGACGCGGAGCCTCAAATCTTTTCTGGAAGATTACGGGAAAATCGGCATTGAAGGAATCGACACACGCGCCCTGACAAGGCGTCTGAGGCTTTCCGGCGCGATGAAGGGAATCATTGCCACAAATAGTAAAAACATAAAATCCCTGCTGGCCAAAGTTCGAAAATATCCGGGTCTGGTCGGGCGCGATCTGGTGCAGGAGGTAAGCTGCAAGAAACCCTATCTCTGGAAAAACGGCGCGGTTTGTCATGATGGTTTACCTCCCGGGAAATCTTCTGAGAAGTTCCGCGTGGCAGTTCTGGATTGCGGCGTCAAATACAATATATTGCGGCTTCTGGAGAAAAACGGCTGTGAAGTGCTGGTGCTGCCCGCAACTTCCACGGGCGCTGATATTCTGGGTGCAAAACCGGATGGCGTTTTGCTTTCCAACGGTCCCGGCGATCCGTCAGCCCTTCCTTATATTGTTGAAGCTGCGCGCGCGGTCATCGGCAAAGTTCCGGTGTTTGGAATATGCCTGGGACATCAGATTATCGGTCAGGCCATCGGCGGTTACACGGAAAAACTAAAATTCGGCCATCACGGCATCAATCAGCCGGTGAAAAATGCCGAAAACGGCCGGATCGAAATCACCTCCCAGAACCACGGCTTTGTCGTGGTTCCCGAATCCGTGGAGAAAAAAGCGCAGAACACCTATTACAATCTGAATGATCAGACATCCGAGGGAATGAAAATGGAGCGGGCGTTCAGCGTGCAGTATCATCCGGAAGCGGCTCCCGGGCCTCGTGACACGGAGTATTTGTTTGATCAGTTTGTAAAAATCATGAAAAAAGAAAAGGGGAAAACAAAGTGATTTTAATTATTGACTTCGGTTCTCAATATAATCAGCTTATCGCCCGACGGGTAAGAGAAAATAATGTTTACTGCCAGATTGAGCCGCCTGATATTTCGATGGCGGCCATCAAAGCGCTTAATCCGGAAGGGATTATTCTATCCGGCGGTCCGGCCAGCATTTACGGCAAAAACGCTCCGCGTGTAGACAAGAAAATCTTTGATCTGGGCATCCCTGTTCTGGGGATCTGTTACGGTCTGCAGTATATGGTGGATTCGCTGGGAGGAAAGGTTATCGGTTCACAAAAGCGTGAATACGGATTTGCCGAACTGATTGTTAAAAAGCAAAAAGGGATTTTCAGCGGCGTGACAAAAAAAACTCAATGCTGGATGAGCCACGGCGATTCCATCGGGTCACTGCCTTCCGGGTTTGTTATTACGGCCTCCACGGCGAATACGCCGGTGGCGGCAACAGAAAATGTTAAACGCGATTTTTACGGCCTGCAATTTCATCCGGAAGTTGTTCATACCAAAGAAGGTAAAAAAATGCTGGCCAATTTCCTTTTTGGAATTTGCCGCTGTAAGAAATCATGGTCGATGAAATCTTTTGTCACTCGGGCCGTGGAAGAAGTCCGTCAGCAGGTGGGTAATGAAAAAGTCATGCTGGGGCTTTCGGGCGGCGTTGATTCTTCTGTCGCCGCGGTTCTGCTGCACAAAGCAATCGGGAAACAATTGACCTGTGTTTTCGTAGATAATGGCGTGTTGAGAGCGGGAGAGGCCGGGCGGGTGATTCAGATGTTTAAAAAGCATCTGGAAATCAATCTGCGGTTTGCCCGCGCCGGGAATATTTTTCTGAAAAAATTAAAAGGTGTGACCAATCCGGAAAAGAAGCGCAAAATCATCGGCCGCACATTTATTGAAATATTCGACAAAGAAGCTCAAAAAATCAAAGGGGTGAAATTTCTGGCGCAGGGGACCTTGTATCCGGATTTAATCGAGTCGCGTTCAGCTTTCGGAGGACCCAGCGCGGTCATCAAGTCGCATCATAATGTTGGCGGCCTTCCCAAAACAATGAGTCTGCAACTGATAGAGCCGCTGAAGCATTTGTTCAAGGATGAAGTAAGGCTTTTGGGGAAAGAATTGGGTCTGGCCGACGATGTTGTCTGGCGCCAGCCTTTTCCCGGTCCCGGTCTGGCCATTCGGATAATCGGCGAGGTGACGCCGCAGCGTCTGTCCGTGTTGCGCAAAGCCGATACCATCCTCTGGGAAGAAATACGCGCCCAAAAGCTTTACTATAAACTCTGGCAGTCCTTTGCGGTACTTCTGCCGATTAAAAGTGTCGGTATTATGGGGGATCAGCGAACGTATGAAAACATTCTGGCTATCCGTGCCGTCACCAGCGACGATGCCATGACGGCCGACTGGGCGCATCTGCCTTATGACGTGCTGGCGCGGATTTCCAACCGGATTATTAATGAAGTGCGCGGCGTCAATCGCGTTGTTTATGACGTTAGTTCCAAGCCGCCCGGCACCATCGAATGGGAGTAAACATTTTTCTGTTATTCCGGGCAGGCGCAGTGAGATCCGGAATCCGGGAATCAAACGACACCGGTTTTTACCGGTATAACAACACAAATCTGAGAAGTTAAAAGAAGTGCCGAAACGAAACGACATCAAGAAAATTCTGCTTATCGGTTCCGGACCGATCATCATCAGTCAGGCCTGCGAATTTGATTATTCCGGAACCCAGGCCTGCAAAGCCCTGCGCGAAGAGGGCTATGAAGTTGTTTTAATCAACAGCAATCCCGCGACCATCATGACCGATCCGGAAATGGCTGACCGGACCTATGTTGAACCGATTACACCCGAGGCGGTTGAAAAAATTATTGCCCGCGAGCGACCGGATGCTCTGCTGCCCACGCTGGGCGGACAGACGGGCCTCAACACCGCCGTGGCGCTGGCCGAAAGCGGCGTGCT
>CAZIJZ010000068.1:0-9787 GCA_964539765.1 uncultured Smithella sp. | reverse complement strand
CAAGTATTTCCGCGGCGTCAACTATTGGTAATGCGGTTGAGGTCAGTGTTATTACTGATAATGGCAGGATGCTGCCTTTCTATCAGGTCAAAAGCCGCCATAATCTGAAGAAGGTTTATGCCGAAGCCGTCAGGGGTGATTATTACCGGATTGTGGTACGCAACAAACTGAAACGCCGGGTGGGCGTGGTCATTGCGGTTGACGGCAGGAATATTATTTCCGGTGAAAAATCATGGCTGAAGAACACGGAAAGAATGTACATTGTTGACCCTTACTCCACCAATGAATATTCGGGCTGGCGCACCGGGCAGGATAAAATCAACCGCTTTTATTTTACCGATGTTCCCGATTCTTACGCGGCGGCTTTCGGCGACGAATCCGCCATGGGCGTGATTGCGGTTGCCGCTTATCCGGAAATCCGGCCTTGCCCGCAGCCCTCGTATGCCCCTCACTGGACCAAAGATAAAAAAAGAAACGAAGCATCACGGGATATGGCGGCGCCCTCCGCTCTCGGTAAATCTCAGGCGATGGAAAGCGCGGGTACCGGATACGGTCATGAGGAGTATTCTCCTTCGTACCGCGTCGAGTTTGAGCCCGAAAGAAAAGCTGTCGAATCCATCCTGATAAAATACGAATGGCGCAAGACACTCTGCAAGATGAATATTATTCATTGTGGCCGGACTTATCAACAATCCTACAACCGGATTTGGGAAGATGACGGTTACGCCCCTCCTCCGCCCTGCTGCCGTTAATCAACGCAAGGCTGCGGACGAAAGGCAGGAGATTTTCCTCCTGCCTTTTTTTGTTAAAAATCTTCTCAAATGCATGAAAAATTCAAAACCCTACCTCATAATTTTATTATGAAAAGAGCTTTGACACATAAAATTCATATTGATATACTTTCAAAGTTAAAATACCTTTTCAATAAACAGCCCGAATAATTCGAGGGAGACCATAAATGGCGAAGAAAAAAGCGACTGTTAAGCCCGGTAAAACGAAGGTTTCAGACAAGGATCGAAAAATGGCCAAGTTCTGTTTAACCTGCCCGGTATGCAAACATGCCCGTAAGCAGCAAAAGGGGCTGGCGTTTCAGTTTGTCCAGAAGATTGAAGGGAATCTCTGTCCTTTTTGCAAAGCCTACGAACGTGTTTACGGCAAGAAAGCCCATCAGCCTGTGTTTTAATGAGTCCCAAATTTCAGAAGCGTAGCGCACTGAAATTTGCTGGACGAATTATCCTAGGAGCGAAGCGACGTAGGATAGAAAGCGAAGAGCATCGGAATTTGTAAGTTGAACTAATGAAACTCGAATATTACAAGCGTAGCGCAGAAATATTTGCTAGTTGAATTATCCCGCAAGAGGCGGAGGATATCGAAAATATCCGTGATATCCCTGGAGCGAAGCTGATATATCGGGATTGGAAATTATCCTCGAAGAGAAGCGTAGGAGATTGATAACATAAACAATATTATCATACTTTCTGATGGAGATTTAACAAAAAAACATAGATATGAATAATAACAGTCCATTGATAGATTGGGGTAATATTGCCTGCCACCATCCATCGGCGTTTCTTCTGGCTGCTCAGTTGGTGAGTCTGTCTCTGTATGTGGCATTGGAAGGTGTGAAGAGCGGGCCTTTCATTCTCGGCCTGTTCGGAATACTGGTTCTCCTGCTGGTGGTCTGGGTCGTCATTCACAGCCCCGCAATCAACTGGATTGCCTGGATCATAGCGGGCATCATCATTTTACTTTCCATTTTGTCATGGTTCTTGGGCGATGCGGGACTGTTGATCTGGGCGGCATTGCTGGAAGCCGTACTGTATTTTTACGGAGCGGGCGGTTTGATAAGATATATGATGGGTGATGAACATGTGACAACCGACGATTTGTTTGCCGCCGGCGCCACCTTTACGCTAATTGCCTGGGGCTTTGCTTATCTGTATCAGGTCTGCCAGGCGTGGAGTCCGGGCGCTTTCTCCTATGGAACGCATCCGGGGGAGCCGCTGGCGTTCATTGAACTGCTTTTCCTGAGTTTTGCCAATCTTTCGGCAACGGGCCTGAGCGATATCATCCCGGTTTCTTCGGCGTCGCGGGTGCTGGTTATGCTGGAGCAGTTTGCCGGTGTTGCCTACCTTGCCGTGGTGGTTTCGCGGCTGATCGGTTTGACGATTATCCGTCAGAAGGAACGCGATATATCATAACTCCGATTCACGAATAAAGAGGAGAAAGCGAAATGGGTATTTCAAGATGGTTAGATAAAAAAGAAGCGGAAGGCATTGATGTTGCGCATATTCAAGTGCCCGAAGAGATGCTGGATGAAGAAGCGCCGCATCAAACCGTATATTTCAAAGATATCCGTCCCTGCACGATTCTTTGCACCGGCAATCATCCCTTTGCCACGGTCGAGCGCTACGGCAACTGGTTTTATTGCCGCGGGCGCGACAAAGAAAAAGGGCCGCATACAACGAAACCGCAGTGGTGGTTGTGGACGAGAGATATAGAACTGGCGCTGAAAACAGCCAAAATGCATATAGAAGAAAACTGATTCACGGATGATCAAATCAACGGAAGCAAGAATTATCCAGAGCATAATTTAAATGAGCAAGAAAACATCATCTCCGGAAGATATTCGCAAGGCGGCCCAGCAGGGAGACGCGGAGGCTCAGTTCAACCTGGGTTTGATGTACCGGTCCGGCGAAGGGATTCCCCAGGATGAAAACGAAGCGATCAACTGGCTGCTCAAATCGGCTGACCAGGGCTTCGGCGCGGCTCAGTTTTATCTGGGGGTGATGTATCATAACGGCGACGGCGTTACGCAGGATTACATCGAAGCGGTCAAATGGTATCGCAAGGCGGCCGATCAGGGACACGCCGTGGCACAAAATACTCTGGGATGGATGTATGAGAATGGAAAAGGTGTTCCGCAAAGCAGTATTGAAGCGGCCAAATGGTACAGTAATGAGGCGGAACAGGGTGATGCCTGTTCACAATACACACTGGGATTAAGATACCGTAGTGGTGAAGGCATTGAGCGGGATGATGTTGAGGCCGCGAAATGGCTGGGTAAAGCGGCCGAGCAGGGACTTGCCGAGGCGCAGTTCAGCCTGGGCATGATGTTTTATTCCGGCGAAGGCGTTGATCAGGATTATGCCGAGGCGATTTCTTGGTTTCGCAAGGCGGCCGGACAGGAAAACGCGGAAGCGCAGTTTCATTTAGGGTTGATGTATGATGAAGGCAAAGGGGTCCCGCGTGACAATGCCGAAGCGGTAAAATGGTACCGCAAAGCGGTCGAGCGCGGTAATGCCGGCGCCCAGAGCAATCTTGCCGTGAAGTATGAGAATGGCGAAGGCGTTCCTCAGGATTACGCCGAGGCTGTTAAATTATATCGCAAAGCGGCCCAGCAGGGTGATGCGGAAGCGCAGTGCCATCTGGGGGTGATGTATCACAACGGCAACGGTGTCCCGCAGAATTATGTGGAAGCGGTCAAGTGGTATCGTAAGGCGGCGAAACAGGGCAGCGCCAAGGCCCAATGCCATCTGGGGGTGATGTACCACAAGGGCAACGGGGTTAAAGAGGACATTGCCGAAGCCGCGAAATGGTATCGTGAGGCAGCCCAGCAGGGGAATGCCGAAGCCCTTAATAATCTCAAGGCAATGTGCGGTAAGGGCGTTCCCGCCGCGCAGTTGAACATGGGGCTGATGTATGAAGAAGGCAAAGGCGTTCCCCTTGATTATGCCGAGGCGGTAAAGTGGTACAGCAGGGCGGCCGGACAGGAATTCGCGCAAGCTCAATTAAATCTAGGGCTGATGTATATAAAAGGCGACGGTTTCCCGGTCGATGACGCCGAAGCGGTAAAATGGTTTCGCAAGGCGGCTGTGCAGGGATTTGCCGAAGCTCAACTTCATCTGGGATTGATGTATCGTTTTGGAGAAGGCGTTTTTCGGGATGATGCCGAAGCGGCCAAGTGGTTTTTGAAAGCAGCCGAAAAGGACAATGCCGATGCCCAGTTTAATCTGGGGATGATGTGTATCCTGGGAGAAGGTCTTCCTCAGAATGATGTCGAAGCGGCTCAATGGTTCGATAAAGCCGCCCGTCAGGGAGAATGCGATGCGCAGTTCAATCTCGGTCTGCTGTATCGAAGCGGAAGGGGAGTTCCTGCCGACGATGCAAAAGCGGCCGAGTGGTTTCTGAAAGCGGCCGAACAGGGCCATGTCCGTGCTCAGATCAACCTGGCCTTGATGTATCAAAAAGGAGAAGGCGTTCCCCCTGATGCGACCGAGGCCTTGAAATGGTATCGTGAAGCAGCTCAGCAAGGCAATGCTTACGCGCAGTGTTGTCTGGGATTTATGTACCGGATCGGGAAAGATGTCGGACAGGATTATTCTGAAGCGGCGAATTGGTATCTTCAGGCCGCCCGTCAGGGCGATGCCGGTGCCCAACATAATCTCGGCATGTTGTACGTGAGCGGTCAGGGAGTAGAACAGGATTTCGCGGAAGCTTTGAAATGGCTGAGTAAAGCGGCTGAACAGGGCATTGCAAAAGCAAAGAAGCTGCTGGAAATGATATCCCGCTCGGACAAAGATAAAGAAATTTCACAGAGTGATACCGATGCTTTGAAGTGGCTCTATAAACAGGCAGAGGAGGGCAACTCGGATGCTCGGTTCAATCTGGGGGTCATATATGGAACGGGCAAGGGTGTTGACCGGGACGAGAGCGAGGCCGTTAAATGGTACCGCAAGGCGGCCGATCAGGGTCACGTCGATGCGCAGAATAATCTGGGGGTGATGCTGCTTAATGGCACGGACGTTGCCGGAAACGAGAGCGAGGCCGTCACCTGGTTTTTAAAAGCGATCCGGCAGGGCAGTACAACGGCATTGAATAATCTGAAATGGATGAGCGAAAAAGGCAACGCAGCCGCTCTGTTCAGTCTTGGAGAGATGTATGAGGATGGTTGTGGCGTGGGTCAGGACGAAGATCAGGCGATACAATGTTTTCTTCTGGCCGCTCAGCGGGGTGACGCCGAAGCTCAGCTCCGGCTGGGGGTGAAGTATCTGAGAGGCGAAGGCGTTTCTCAGGATTATGCCGAAGCCGTGAAATGGCTGCGGATGGCCGCCGGACAGGGTAACGTTCGCGCACAGATTAATCTGGCTTTTATGTATCAGAAAGGTGAAGGCGTTTCCCGTGACAACAAGGAAGCCGTACAGTGGTATCTCAAAGCGGCCGCTCAGGGCAGCACCGAGGCTCAGATCAATTTGGGTGAAATGTACACAAGCGGCCGGGGGGTTGCGCGGGACGATGCCGAAGCCGCGAAATGGTATCTCAAAGCCGCTCAGCAGGGAGACGTGACAGCGCAGATTCATATTGCGTCAATGTATCTGAGCGGCCGGGGCGTTGAACAGGATGAAAAAGAAGCCGTAACGTGGTATCTTCAGGCCGCCGGACAGGGAAGCGCGAACGCTCAGAACGTGCTGGGTGTCATGCATCAAACCGGCCGGGGCGTCGACCGGGATGAAAAAGAAGCCGTCAAATGGTTTCTCAAGGCGGCCGGACAGGGCCATGCTGAAGCACAGGTCAATCTTGCCTTAATTTATTTAAGTGGCAAAGGCACCAAACAAAACGATGCCGAAACGGTCAAATGGTTTGCCCGGGCAGCTGAAAAGGGTAATACGCTGGCTCAATACCATCTGGGAGGGATGTACGAAAAGGGGAAAGGGATTGTGCAGGACGAAGCGGAAGCCGTCAGATTGTATCGCGGATCTGCCCGGCAGGGACACATTCCCGCTTTGAATAATCTGAAAGAAATGAGTGATCGTGGAAACGCCGTCGCGCAATTCAATTTGGGCGAAATGTATCAGAACGGTGAAGGGGTTTCCCGGGATGATGCCGAGGCCTTAAAATATTATCTTCAGGCGGCCGGGCACGGACATGCGGAAGCCCAGTTCAAACTGGGGATAAAATATGATGAAGGTATGGGCGTTGCGCAGGACGATGAAGAGGCGGTCAAATGGTATCGTCAGGCGGCCGAACAGAATCACGCCGGCGCTCAATGTAACTTGGGCGTGAAATATACGAACGGCAAGGGAGTCCCGAAAGATGATGCCGAAGCGCTGCAGTGGTTCCTGAAAGCGGCCGAACAAAAAAACATAACTGTTCTAAATAATCTCGGCGTGATTTACCGCAAAGGTGCGGGCGTTCCCCGGGATGATGCTGCAGCCGCCAAATGGTTTCTTCAGGCCGCCGAGCAGGGACATGTGCCGGCTCAAATCAACCTTGGTTTGATGTGCCGCAATGGGGAAGGCGTTGCGCAGGACGATGAAGCAGCGGTAAAATGGTTTCGCCGGGCGGCTGATCTGGGCAATCCGATTGCCCAGAATCATCTGGGTGTAATGTATTTAAACGAGCGGGGTGTTTCGCGTGATGACGTCGAAACGGCGAAGTGGTTTCGTAAAGCGGCCGAACAGGAAAATGCCCATGCTCAGAATAATCTGGGCGTCATGTATTTAAACGGCAAGGGTGTTCCCAGAGACTATGATGAGGCGGTCCAGTGGTTTCGTAAAGCAGCCGAACAGGGCAATGCGCAGGCCCAGTACAATCTCGGATTGATGTATCGAAACGGTGAGGGGGTTTCGCGGGACGATGCCGCAGCGCTCAAATGGTTTCTAAAGGCCGCTCTTCGGGAGGAAGCAAGCGCCCAGAGCATTCTCGGCTTGATGTATGAAGAGGGAAAGGGTGTCAAACAGGATACCACGGAGGCGGTGAACTGGTATCGTCAGGCCGCCCGGCAGGGGGATGAAGAAGCGATGAATAATCTGATCGCAATGTGTAACAGGGGAAATTCTACCGCTCAATTCAACCTCGGTCTGATGTACGAAGAAGGTGAAGGTGTCCCGCAGGACGACAACGAGGCCGCCAAATGGTATCGCAGGGCAGCCGAACAGGAAGACGAAGATGCTCTCAGTCGATTGATGATCATGAGTGAAAGAGGCATTGCCGTTGCTCAGTTTAACCTGGGGGGCATGTATCAGGACGGCGAAGGCGTGACGCAGGATGATGAAGAAGCCGCCGGATGGTATCGTAAAGCGGCCGAGCAGGGACACGCAACAGCTAAGCTGAGACTGGGTAAAATGAAAGATCAATAATTAGTCGGTGATCGGCGTTTTTTTCAGCCGTCGCAAAGGTTTGCGAAATTTGATAAGAAGCTGGCATTGGATAAAATTTTTGAATCATCAACTTTTTTTCGGGAAGCGTTAATTGGGAAATGAAAGAATCATCTCTGGCAGATATTCGTAACGCGGCCGAGCAGGGCAACATAGACGCCTGTAACAACCTCGGCGTCATATACCTGACGGGGAAAGGCGTTCCTGCGGATTATGGCGAAGCGGTGAAGTGGTTTCACAAGGCGGCCGAGCTGGGAGACGCGAAAGCGCAGTTTAATCTCGGCTGGATGTATCAGGAAGGCAAAGGCGTGCTGCAAAACGATGCCCAGGCCGCCGGATGGTATCTGAAAGCGGCCGAGCAGGGCAACGCGCGCGCGCAGTTTAATCTCGGCATCATGTATCAGGAAGGGGAAGGGGTTGATCGGAACGATGAAGAGGCGGCCAGATGGTATCTCGAAGCGGCTGATCAGGGCATCGCGACGGCGCAGTTTAATATCGGGGTGATGTATCAGGAAGGTTTAGGCGTTGCCCGGGATTATGAAAAAGCACTGAAGTGGTTCCGGCTGGCGGCGAAGCAAGGACAAGTAGATGCGCAAACGGTCATGGGCATCATGTATAGAGATGGTCAGGGTGTCAACCAGGACTATGCAAAGGCCGCTAAATTATTTCTAAAGGCATCGGAGCAGGAAGAAGCGAAAGCGCAGTTCAATCTCGGCTGGATGTATCAGGAGGGCAAAGGCGTTCCGCAGAGCGATGAAGAGGCCGCCGGATGGTATTTGAAAGCGGCCGAGCAGGGCAATGCGCAAGCGCAGTTTAATCTGGGGTTGATGTATCAGAACGGGGAAGGTGTCGAGCAGGACGATGAAGAAGCGGTCAAGTGGTATCGTTTGGCGGCTGAACAGGGACACATGGAAGCCCAGAACTGGCTCGCTTCGGTGTATCGGGAAGGAATATTTGGTGAACAGAATGATGCCGAAGCCGTAAAATGGTATCGTAAAGCGGCGGAAAACGGTGACGCCGAAGCCCAGAATTTGCTTGGCATGATGTATGTGGAAGGCAGGGGTGTCCCGCAGGATTATGAGGAGGCGGCCAAATGGTATCGCAAAGCGGCCGAGCAGGGACACGCTGAGGCCAAAAGCGTTCTGGAAATAATTTCCGGAGATGAGGGCGTTACGGCGCCGGAAGCCCCGCAGGCAGAGAATCCGCCCGATGCGTACGTCGATCAGAAGCAGGAGCTATCGATTGAGACGGATATTTCTGTTCAGGAAAACGAAATAACCGGACAGGAAGAAGCCGCGATGGTGGAATCGGTTGCTGAAGAGGCATACAGGGAACCTACCCGCGAAACGTTTGAGCCGCGGGAGGAAATTGTTCAGCAAGATACGGCGCCGGAAATAAAAGAAGAAATAAATGCTCCGACCGGGTATGAGCCTGAACCGGAAGTTGAGATCACCACGCAGCGGGATGATGTTGTTCCGGAGAACGAAGCCGACGCGGTCCGGTGGTACCATAAAAAAGCGGACGGAGGAGACGTCAATGCTCAATCCAAGCTGGGTTGTATCTATCACGAGGGACGGGGCGTGCCCCAGGATTATGCTGAAGCGGTAAAATGGTATCGAAAAGCGGCTGATCAGGGAGACGCGGTTGCTCAGAGCACACTGGGAGTCATGTACTTAACCGGTGAAGGCGTTCCGAAGGATGATCATCAGGCGGCGCAATGGTTTCTGAAAGCAGCTCCGCGGGGAGATCTGATTGCGCAAAGCAATCTGGGCATGATGTATCTTGCAGGCCGGGGCATCGCGCAAAACGATGCCGAAGCCGTCATGTGGTATATGCAGGCGGCCAAACAGGATGAGGTGGAAGCCCAGACCGTCATGGGCAAGATGTATAAAGAAGGCAGGGGCGTTCCACAGGATGATACCAGAGCTTTTGAGTGGTTTCAAAAAGCCGCCGAAAAAAATGATCCGGTTGCGCAATTTTATCTGGGCTGGATGTATCAGGAAGGTGAAGGGATCACGCGAACCGATGCCGAAGCCGTCAAATGGTATCAAAAGTCGGCGCAGCAGGGTAATCCCGATGCTCAGTTCAATCTGGGTTTGAAATACTTTTACGGAGAAGGCGTCGCACAGGATGCTATGGAATCGATTAAGTGGTATCGCAAGGCGGCCGATCAGGGATACATTGAGGCGCAAATCTGGCTTGGCGATATATATCAGGATGGTATCTTTGTCCCTCAGGACGATGCCGAAGCTGAAAAATGGTATAGCAAGGCGGCCGGGCAGGGCGATCAAAAAGCTCAATCAAAACTGGACAGCCTGAAAAAAAAATCGGAAAATAAAATTAAAACCTGATTTCAAAAACGGTTTAAAACAAGCTTTCTGTAAAGAAGATCAAATGGCACGAGGCGATGGCGCGTCCAATCGTCGGTTTGATGTCTTTCGATGAGTAGTGAAAGACCGCAGGAGAATCAAGAAAAAAGGATCAGCCTTCCGCATCAGTATTTTCCCGATCCGCTTATCCGGATATTCAATTCGCAGTCAGGACACTCCCTAAAAAATGTTTAGCGGTTAAGATTGTCTGTTCCGCCAAAGTGATAATGTCCTAAAGCACCAAAGTAGAAATGTCCTAAG
>CAZIJZ010000067.1:0-9900 GCA_964539765.1 uncultured Smithella sp. | reverse complement strand
TTCAGGGTCTAGTGGGTGTACACCCGTGATGGTTCAAGTCCATTCTTCGGCACCATTTTTTTTATTGTTGAAACTCCAATTCCGAAAGCGTAGCGTAACGGAATTGGTAGGTTGAACAATCCCGCGCAGCGGAGGGTTTAATACCCCGCAGCTTGCAGCGGAATAGTTTCCAAAGCTTGCTTTGGGGTTCATACCCGTGATTAACATTTTAATTTCGCAAATTATCTTATTCTGAACTAATCTCTGTCTGTTGACTTTTGCAACATTTTATCCCGTTAAGAAGCGGTAAAATAACGGTAATGACTGATGATCGAAAACCTGGTTAGTAATTTGTCCTTTTATCTCGAAAGTTCGGTAGCCCTTGCTTTTGTCGCCGCTTATCTGGGCGGTATTCTCATCAGCTTTACGCCCTGCACCTATCCCCTGATTCCTGTAACCGTCGGATTTATCGGGACACAGGGCTCCTCATCGCGGGGTCGCGGTTTTCTTCTTTCGCTTTTTTACGTTGCCGGTATGGCTGCCACCTATGCCGTTCTGGGTGCGGCGGCGGCATTGTCGGGCAAAATTTTCGGGCAGATGCAGACGAATTTCTGGACGTATTTCATCATGGCTAATTTATGTCTCGTGATGGGATTGTCCATGCTCGATGTTTTTAATATATCCATTCCTGTTCCGCAAAAACTTATGAAACTGACCGGTGGAAACGGGAAGAAAGGATTTTTGAACAGTTTTCTAATCGGAGTTGTTTCCGGAGTTGTTATCGGTCCCTGCACCGCTCCCGCTCTGGGGGTCCTGCTTGGTTATGTGGCCGTCAAAACGAATGTCTTCCTGGGCATGGGATTGCTTTTTGTTTTTGCTTTCGGTATGGGTACCTTGCTGATTATCGTCGGAACGTTTGCCGGTGTGATTGCCGCCTTGCCCCAATCGGGAGCATGGATGACAAAAATTAAATTTATATCCGGAATGTTATTGATTGGCGCAGCGGAATATTTCCTGTATATTGCCGGCAGATTGTCCATATAAATTAGCAAATTAGCAGAGGTGATCATGAATAAAAAGTTTTTGTTGGCGTTGGGTTTCCTGCTTGTTTTTACTTTTGTCGCGTTTTCATTTGAAACATTCAAGCCCAGTGTTTTTTCCAAGAGAGATAAAGTTCAGGCTCCTGATTTTTCCCTGAGAGACATACAGGGGAAGACGTTCCGGCTGAGTTCCCATCGGGGAAATCCGGCGATTATGTTTTTTGGTACGACGTGGTGTCCCGCCTGTCGCACGGAAATGCCCTTCTACCGGGAGCTTTACGATAAATACGCTCAACGGGGAATGAAGTTTATTTACATTGACATCAACGAATCAGCGGAAAGAGTCGCGCGCTTTGCCAAACAGAACTCCTTTCCTTATCTCGTCCTGGTGGATGGAGACGGCAGTGTCGCAAGCGACTATAATATTATTGGCGTGCCGACCTTAGTTCTGCTGGATAAGGCAGGCAGCATTGTCAGCGTCGGACATCGCATTGCGGATTTGCCGGTTGACGCACTTTTTTCGGCGAAAAAATGATCAGATCAACATCGGGAGGAAAATACCATGACTGAAAACAACTGGCTGCGAAACCTGACAAAGTCAAATTCCGATAAATGGATCGGCGGTGTATGCGGTGGTCTGGGTGAGAGCTCTCCCATTCCTGCCTGGGCATGGCGTCTGTTGTTCGTTACACTGGTCTTGTGTTTCGGCACGGGCATTCTGTTATATATCCTGCTCTGGATTTTCATTCCCGCCAAATCAAATATACAGGAGTAAGCATGAGATTAAAAAACGACATATATCTTTACGAATGGACCAACCCTTTTGAAAACAACTGCAACAGTTACTTCATCGGCGGAGATGTCAATGCGTTGATTGATCCCGGGCTAACCGGTTTTGTGCCCGATTTGCTGGACCGGATGGCCGCCGACGGCATCAAAAAAGAAGATATCCGCTATGTCATCAACACTCATTCACATCCCGATCATTTTCAGGGCTCGGAAGTATTTGATCAGGAAAAAGTCAAGGTAGGCCTGCATACGAAAGAAATCGAATTTTTAAAGGGCGACGGCGGTGATCTTTACAACCTCTTCGGAATCAGCGCTCCGCGGATGAACGTAAACTTTCCGCTGGAGGAAGGCGACGTGGTTTTGGGAGAACATATCTTTAAGATTATTCTTGCTCCCGGACATTCTCCGGGTTCCATCGGACTTTACTGGCCGGAGCAAAAAGCGCTGTTTTGCGGCGACGTTATTTTCGATCAAAGCGTCGGACGCACCGATTTTCCCGGCGGTAGCGGCGCCCTTTTGAAAAAAAGCATTCTCGCCTTCTCCAAGCTGGATCTGGAATGGCTTCTGCCCGGTCACATGGGCACCCTGCATGGAAAAAGCAGCATTCAGAATAATTTCAATTTGATCATTCAGGGCATGTTCCCTTATATTTAAATGCCACTTCGATTGGAAGCTGCCGCCTGTTCGGCGTCACTTCCCGGTAGGGTAAAAAGGTTTATTGTTATCGCGCGCCCTTTGGTTGCGCATCCGGTCAAAGGATAACGAGGCATTCAAGGAGGAGGCCCCGCAGGCGTATTTTTAATACGTTGAGGAAGCTGACGACGAAGCCAACAACGTTAGCCGAAGAAAGCGCGATGGCATAATATTTAATTCGCGGAGAACAAATTTATTATGGCCAATGAAGGAAACAAAGTCATTTACTCCATGATCGGAGTAAGTAAAATTTACGAGAAAAAACCGGTCCTCAAAGACATTTATCTTTCCTATTTTTACGGCGCTAAAATCGGCGTTATCGGTTTGAACGGCTCCGGAAAAAGCTCTCTTCTGAAAATCCTGGCCGGTGTGGATACGGAGTTCCTGGGCAAAACCATTCTTTCTCCCGGCTATACCGTTGGTTATCTGGAACAGGAACCCCATCTGGATGAAAATAAAACCGTACGGCAAATTGTGGAACAGGGCGTGCAAAGCACGATGGATCTGATTCAGGAATACAATGAAATAAACGAAAAGTTTGCCGAGCCGATGTCGGACGACGAGATGGCCAAGCTCTGCGAAAGACAGGGCGCCGTGCAGGAAAAACTTGACGCCCTGGATGCCTGGGATATTGATTCGCGTCTGGAAATGGCGATGGATGCGCTGCGCTGTCCGCCCGGCGAAACGCCGGTCAAAGTGCTTTCCGGCGGGGAAAAACGTCGCGTGGCCTTGTGCCGCCTGCTTTTGCAGAAACCGGATATTCTTTTACTGGATGAACCAACCAACCATCTGGACGCCGAATCCGTTGCCTGGCTGGAACATCATCTGCAGAAATATGAAGGCACCATCATTGCTGTCACGCATGACCGCTATTTTCTGGATAACGTCGCCGGTTGGATTCTGGAACTTGACCGCGGACAGGGCATTCCGTGGCAGGGCAATTATTCTTCCTGGCTGGAACAGAAACAAAACCGCCTGAAAAATGAAGAAAAGGCGGAAAGCGACCGGATCAAGACTCTCGAGCGCGAACTGGAATGGATTCGGATGTCGCCCAAAGGACGGCATGCCAAATCCAAGGCGCGTATCAATGCTTACGAAGAACTGCTGGGAAAAACGATGGATAAAGAATCCGGCACCCGCGAAATTTTTATCGCGCCGGGTCCGCGATTGGGAGATCTGGTGATTGAGACCAAAGACGTGAACAAAGGTTATGGCGAAAATCTTCTGGTGGAGGGCATGACGTTTTCATTGCCGCCCGGCGGCATCATCGGTGTCATCGGCCCCAACGGCGCGGGGAAAACGACTCTTTTCAGAATGATTACCGGACAGGAAAACCCGGATTCCGGCGCCATTCGCATCGGCGATACGGTCAAGCTGGCTTATGTTGACCAGAGCCGCGATTCGCTCGATCCCAATAAAAATATCTGGGAAATGATTTCCGACGGCCAGGATATCATCCCTATCGGCAACCGGCAAATTAACTCCCGCGCTTATGTGTCGCGTTTCAATTTCTCCGGCACCGATCAGCAGAAGAAAGTCGGAACACTTTCCGGCGGCGAACGCAACCGCGTTCATCTGGCGCGCATGCTCAAGGAAGGCGGCAATGTTCTTTTGCTGGACGAGCCGACCAATGATCTGGACGTCAACACACTGCGCGCGCTGGAAGACGCGCTGGAAAATTTTGCCGGGTGCGTCGTCGTCATCAGCCACGACCGCTGGTTCTTGGACAGAATCTGCACGCATATTCTGGCGTTTGAAGGCGAAAGCAAAGTGCTTTTCTTTGACGGCAATTATTCTGAATACGAAGAAGACCGCAAAAAGAGACTGGGCTCGGCCGCCAGTCAGCCGCACCGTATCAAATATCGCCAGCTGACACGCAGATAAGTAACGCAGAGGTTCATCATTCCTTGACAGACCTTAAGAAGAGAAGATGACCATAACAGGTTTATGGGGTATTTTGTTCTTTGTGGGTTTGACATACGCGAACAGAATTAAAGGATCCAATGAAAGATAATATCGGTTGATTTTATAGTTCCAGTAAAAATGAATTAAAATTGAAACCCATAAAAGTAAACAATGGTCAGAAATGAAAGGAGATCGTTATGATTAAATCAAGACTTTGCGACATGACCGGAATCAAATATCCCATCATACAGGCGGGCATGGGACCCTTCAGCAACAACAATCTTGGCGTCGCCGCGGCGAACGCCGGTGTTTTAGGGTTGTTTTCCACAAGCGGTCTCTGCAATAAGGATTTTCTGCCGTTTATTTACAATGATTGGATCAAGAGCGCCGAGGCCAATCCGGAGGATGACATTCCGGCGGCGATGGAGAAATTGCTCAAACGAGCCTATCGGTTGACCAAAGAGACAAACGGTGTGTTCGGCATCAACGTGATGGTGTCCGCCGAGTTGCTGTTTCAGGCGGAGCTTATTATCAATACGGCCATTCAGGTACGTGCAGCGAACCCGGGTATGGAAAAACACTTCAAGGTGATCTTCACCTCCGCGGGCGATCCGGTGCCCTGGAAAGAAAGAATCAAAGGTGCGGGTTTCACTTGGATGCACGTGGTGCCTTCCGTCAAGGGCGCGCTCCGCTGTAAGAAAGCAGGCGTCGATGTTATTGTGGCGTCCGGACATGAAGGAGGCTTTCACACATCCTGGGAACCGGTACACTCGATGATTCTGCTGCCCGCAGTTGTGGAAGCGGTTTCCGATGAAAAGACCCTGGTATGCGGAGCCGGCGGTTTCTGCGATGGTAAAACGCTGGCCGCGGCTCTGGTGATGGGCGCTGACGGTGTCCAGATGGGCACGCGCTTCCTGGCAACACAGGAAAGTGATTTTCCCCAGATTTGGAGGCAGGCCGTTGTCGATGCAGGCGACCGGGGCACTCTTGTTGCCCGCGGCTTTGTCGGGCCGGCGCGCTGGATTAAAAATCCGCGTAGTGAAGAGCACGCCAAAAACACGCTGCAGAAATCTCCCGGATGTTATCTGGGAATGCCGGATGATATGGCGTCGATCGACTTCAAATTGATTGAGTTTGAAATGGAGTCCATGCAGGCCGCCTATGATGGTAACAAGGAGAAGGCGCTTCTGGCTGCCGGTGAAGCGGCGCAACGAATCAATGACATGCCCACAGTCAACGACATGGTGCAGGGTACGATGAAAGAGGCGGAAAATATTCTCCAAAGCGTGCAGACGAAAATGCTTGGTTAAAAGATGTGCCGTATAATCTTTTCCCTCTTTTTTAATTCCCCGGAAGAGGGAAAAGATTATTTTGGCGTGGAATCGAATTACTCCTGACTTTTGAGTCTCTCCGCCACCTTCAGCCAGGACCGCCGCCTGGACTGTCAACAGATACCACATTGTATAAAATTAATTATTTCGAATACTTCCGGTGGAAACGGTCTTTTTCCCTTGACATATTTTTGACAATAAGTAATTCCTAACCGGAATTTGCAAAATAAGGAGCGAGTTTTTGAAGAGAAAAAATTTATTTTTGCCTGTTATTATATTTGTTCTGATCGGATTTTTCTCTCTGCATCAACCGTTGATTCATTATTTCACCGGAGAAGAAGCTGTCGTATCGGAAGAAACAAAGAGACTTCAGGAAACTGAACGCTTAAAATCAATCAATAATAAAATTGAAAAGGGCGAAACCCTTTTTTCCATTTTTTCAAAATATGGTTTGCGCACGGAAGATCTGTTCGAGATGAAAAACGCATCCGCCAATATTCATCCGTTGCGGGAATTGCAACCGGGAAAATCCTATAGTTTTGTTCTGGATAAACAAAACTACATCAATTCCTTTACCTATGGGATTGATGATCATACGGTTTTGAAAATCGATCGCGTTCACGGATGTTTTCAAGCGTGTAAGTATGACATACCCTATCAGACCCGTATTCTGACCATCGGCGGTACGATTCAGGAAAGTCTTATTGCGTCATTCGGTCCGGAGCGGGAAGATTATCTGCTCGCGCTGCAGGCGGCGGATATTCTGGCCTGGGATATCGACTTCAACACCGATTTGCGCAAAGGGGACACGTTCAGAATTATCGCGGAAGGATTGTACCTGGACGGGGAATTTAAGAAGTTTGGGAAAATATTATCAATTGAGTTTGTCAACAACAATGAGACGTACAACGCTTATCTTTACGAACGTGACGGTAAAGCTCTTTATTATAATGCTCAGGGTCAGTCTTTGCGCAAAGCTTTTCTGAAAGCGCCGCTGAGCTTCCGGCGGATAAGCTCTCATTTCAGTGGCAGTCGCCTGCACCCCATCCTGAAAGTTCGCCGGCCTCACCACGGGATTGATTATGTTGCCGCGAAGGGCACGCCGGTCAGCACGGTCGCTGACGGCACGGTAACCTTTGCCGGTTATCAATCCGGTTACGGCAAAATTGTCATCATTTCACACCGCAACGGCTATCGAACCTATTACGGTCATCTTTCCCGCATTAGCAGCGAAATTCGGAAAGGCAGAAAAATTCTGCAGGGCGATTTAATCGGTCACGTGGGAGCAACCGGTCTCGCGACGGGACCACACCTGCATTTTGAAATGAGGCAGGGCGGCACTCCCATGAATCCGGTCAAGGCGAAAAATGTCGCCGCTGATCCTGTTCCGTCAACGCAAATTGCCGATTTCAAAAAGCTGGTGGCTTCCATGGGTCAAATTTTCGCCCTGGCTGTTTTTTATGACACCAAAGACTCGGAAAGAAAAAATCATTATCTGCAGACGGCATTGCTCTCGGCTGTATCCGCTCCCGGCGGACAGCAATACACCTCCGCCAAAAAGAATTAACCGGTGGATGCTTAAATCTGAAACGTTATGTTGCTGATCGTTTCAACGACCGCTACATGGGTGAATTGGTTTCGTCATAAGAAGGATCGTAGAAATCCAGAAACGTGGACAACGTCTCCTCCCATGCCCTGTTTTGCGCCTCGATGAAATAGGCCATCATTTCCGCTTCTCGGTTTTCCAGAAACGAGTCCAACTGTCCTGATGTTTCCAGGTCCGCATAAGTCAGAGGCGCTTTTTCCATCAACGCTTCCCGAATCATGTCTAGACGATTTTGTTTTTTGTTTTCTTCGGCCATTTCTATCATAAGGCAACCTCGATTTATTTAATGGATTGTATATAAAGAAAAGTTAACACCGTGGCAGCGATCGCGAGGATGATCAAAACGGCGATACCAGCATTGATGAAATGCTGCGCGGGAACGATATCCGAAAAATAGATAAACAGCATCATGAAGGCGGAAAGGAGACTGCCGATTAAGAAAAGTCTTCCGAAACAGGCGTTGGCTTCATACCAGATAAAATCGTTTTTCAATGTGGTCCGGGTACGGAAACCATAGAGGACATTCCGGGGCACTTTGCGCAAAATCAGGGGAATGGAGACAAACACAAAGATAACGTCGCAAATTAAAATCGTCACCAGGGTTTTACATTGCATCGGGTTTTAACCAGTGTTTTATTGGCCGATTCACTCGGCGTTTTATGAAATATCTTTATTTTTTAAAACACATCGGCTAAATAATCAAGTGACAAAAAGACGGTTGTGAAAGCAATACAGCGCGTCCTTCAAGAGGTGTTCTTTTGGAAAACAAGAAAATTCAACCGGCCCGGTCCTTTGCTTTTCAGGCGCGACCTCGTGGTTTGTCCCGCCGGATTCCACTGCTGGAAACGTTACGCGGCTACAAAAGCGAATGGCTGATTCATGATATCTTTGCCGGTCTGGTGTTGACGGCGATTCTCGTGCCGGTCGGCATGGCTTACGCGTCGGCGTCGGGATTGCCGACCATCTACGGCCTTTACGCCACGATCATTCCGCTGATCGCGTACGCTGTTTTCGGACCCAGTCGGATTTTGATTTTAGGGCCTGATTCGGCTTTAGCCGGTCTCATTGCGGCCTCGGTATTGCCCCTGGCCGCAGGGAATGCCGATAAAGCGATAGCGATGGCCGGAATGCTGGCCATCCTCACGGGAATTTTTTGTGTCGTTGCCGGTCTGGCTAAATTCGGGTTTATCACCGATCTTCTGGCCAAACCGATTCGTGTAGGTTATCTGAATGGAATCGCGCTCACGGTTTTAATCGGTCAGTTACCGAAGATTTTCGGTTTTCCGGTCAGCGGCAGTAATTTTTTACAGGAAACAAACGGCCTGATTCAGGGCATAGTCAACGGGCAAATAAACTGGACCTCATGTCTTATTGGCTTTTCCTGTCTTGGGGTGATTCTGGGTTTCAGGCGCTGGGCTTCCCGAATGCCCGGCATACTGATCGCCGTTGCCGGTGCGACAATTGTTGCGTCTGTCCTGGATTTGTCGGTTCGGACCGGTATCGCGGTTGTCGGACCGCTTCCGCAGGGTCTGCCGCAATTCCGGGTTCCCTTCGTTTCTTTTGAGGAATTCGGTATCTTGTGCGCTGCAGCGGTGGCCATTGCACTGGTATCGTTTGCCGATATGAGCGCGCTTTCCCGCACCTTCGCCCTGCGTGCCGGACGGGAAGTGGACAGCGATCAGGAGATCATCGCCCTCGGCGCCGCCAATATCGCCACCGGTTTTTTTCAGGGGTTTCCGGTGACCAGCAGTGCTTCGCGCACGCCGGTGGCCGAATCGGCGGGAGCAAAAACGCAAATCAGCGGCATTGTCGGCGCGGTCTGCATCGCGCTTCTGCTGATTTTTGCTCCCACATTACTCAGGAATCTTCCACGGGCTGTGCTGGGCGCCGTCGTCATCTGCGCCTGCATCAGTATCGTCGAAATTCGTACCGTCCTTCGTTTATATAAAATGCGGCGGATGGAATTCGTCTTTTCCATTGTGTGTTTCCTCGGCGTTATTTCGCTGGGAGTGATCAAGGGCATTTTTATTGCCATCGGCCTGGCGTTGTTCGCTTTTATCTGGCGGGCCTGGCATCCGTATCACGCCGTGCTGGGTCACGTAGAGGGACTCGACAGCTATCATGATATTTCCCGTTATCCCGAAGCCACGCTGATTCCCGGGCTGGTGCTTTTCCGCTGGGACGCACCGCTGTTTTTTGCGAACGCGGAAACCTTCCGTGAACACGTCCTGCGCGCCGTGGCCGACACTCCAACGCCGACCCGATGGGTGGTTGTCACTGCCGAGCCGATAACCGATGTGGACACGACGGCGGCGGACATGCTGGCCGATCTTGATAAGACCCTGCACGAAGCCGGCATGGACCTGTTTTTTGCCGAGATGAAGGATCCGGTAAAGGATTTGCTCAAGTGTTACGGAATGTTTACCCGATTGGGTGCCGGGAATTTCTTCCCGACGATTGAACAGGCCGTGGAACGCTATCTGGCCGTGCATAAAATCGACCGTCCTGATTCAAAGTAAACAACATCGAACGGCGCAAATCCCGGGATTTACGCCGT
>CAZIJZ010000066.1:0-10021 GCA_964539765.1 uncultured Smithella sp. | reverse complement strand
AGTTCATTCCTGAAATCAGCGTTCAGGATCTTCTGAAAAAAGACCTTGACGATCTAATCATTGAAAGACCCTGTCTGGACATCCTGCTCAACAGCGAAGTCATTGACAAGATTCAGATCATCAACGGACTGGAAAAAGGAAACCTGACCAAAGCCCTCAACGGCAAACACGTCGGGACGATTATTTTCAAAAAATGAATTGTCTTCCCGGCGAAGGCCGGGAACCAGTTTAAATCTTTCCTGGATGCCGGCCTTCGCCGGCATGACCAATGTGGAGGCCATTAATATCCCAGGCACGTAGTGCCGTGGGACACTATTCACCATTCACTAATATCACGTCAGCTTGACCACTTCGGGCTTCACGAGCTTTTCAAAATCCACGTACGCCATCTCGATGAGTTCCGAGTGCGTGCAGGCATTAAAAAAGATCTCATCATCATCCTTCAAATGCTCGTCCACATAGACCTCCATCCCGTACAAGTTACCGAAAGGCGGCATGGCGCCGAGCTCGCAATCCGGAAACTTATCCTTAAATTGTCCCTCGGTCGCCAGTTCAATCTTTTTCGCGCCGATGGCTTGATGGAAATGATCGAAATTGACGGAACGGTTGGCGGGCAGGACTGCCATGGCCATCTTTCCATCAATCATAACAATGACGGTCTTTGCTATCTTCCTGCCACTGATGTGCAAAGACTGGGCAATTTCGTGGGCTGTATAGGCCGTGGAATGCGAAAGCTTCACATACTTCACCGCCTGGCTGTCCAAAAACTCTTTCAATTTTCTTGCCGGCATAAGCGACCTCCTTTAAAGCGTGTTGACGGGTTAAATGCTTCCGGAGACTAGCCTTTCAAGGGAGCAGGATGGCATTTTTGCAGCAGGAGGGGGAATAAAGAATATCTGTGTGGAACTTTTTTTTAATAATACCACTTTTAACGTAAAACTTAAAACTATCTTTTTTAACCGAGAGAAAAGGTGTGACGCTCCCGAAGAGCGCCACACCCTGGAAGTTTAGTTTTTATGGGTCATGAGGTAATCACCGATATTGCCGTCAATCCATTTCCACTGTGTTCCTTCTCCGGTTTTGTTAGCCACTTTGAAATCGAGTTTGGCCTGGTGCGTCTCGTCAATCACAATGGTGTTCTTCGAGGGACGCAGAATGGGGAACAGGTGCGGGAAATCGGAAGCGGAGATGCTCAGGCGGACACGATGCCCTTTCTTGAAGACATTGGTTGCCGGCCAGATTTCGATGACATACTGATATAACGTGTCATCAGCAATCGGGCTGGGATTCTTTTCCGCCTTGAAATAGAAGGGATCGAAAGCTTTGTAGGCCGGATCAACCTGGGTCGGATTGGCCGGGTTGTAAGGTCGAAACATGGCGCCAAGCCAGCCGGACGTGATATTTCTTGCCCGTCCGTTCGGGAACACATCGTTGACTTCAATGACCCACTGGACATCTTTTCTGTCGGCCATGCGTAAAATCATATCTTTATCGTCGCCAATATTGAATTTCTCCTTGATCTGGTCGATGAAAAGACCAATCCCGGCCTGGGTTAAAGGACTGGTGAATTTGGTTTTTGCCCAGAAGGTGAGTTTCAGCGGGCCGGAAATCTCCATATCGCTGGCCAGGGGTTCTGTCGTGAAGGTCAGAACGCCTGTTTCATCATTTCGTTCATCCTCCCAGAAAAGTGTAGAATCCAGATTTATGCCCAGCGTGTACTTGGATATCTGGCTAATCATCGTCAGAGGTGAGAAGCCGAGCCACCGCTGGGTGGATCTGGACGCAAGACCGTGAAGCGCCGTTGGACTGTGATAGAGAACCGGGTTGGGCTTGGGCTTTTTGATGCCGAGGAACACATTATTGTAATCGGTTGTTGCTACACTGGGAACCAACCTGTAATTATCATCAGCATTGACAACACCGAACCAGTCGCCGAAAATAAGAGACGGCCTGGCCTTGGAAAGATAATACGTTTTCGCTGACAGCCGGGAAGCGTCCAGCGGCCAGGATTTCTCCGCCCGCCATTTTTCCTCTCCCAGAACGTAAAGCTGTACCGGGAACTGCTGCATGAAAGGATCATTTTTGCCTTTCAGTCTCCAGTCCATCCAGCGCACAAGAACATCCCAGGTGAAGAGGCCATTTCCATTTTTGCCGACCAGACCCATACCGTTCACGCCCGTCATCATGAAGGCGGCGTCAATGTGATACCAGGGTCCGACAATCATGGACTTGTTGGAAGCCGCGGTATTTTTCAAACCGTACTCATATTGCAGTAAATCACCGCGTTCGAAAATATCGAACCAGCCGGTGGCATTAAAGACGGGAAGGTTTTTAGGAATGACGTTTCCGCCGACTTCCGGCAGGGATTCGAATTCGGGACCGAGATTCCATCCGCCTGCCGGTTTATCCGGCCAGTAAAGCATGGGCGATCTCTTATCGAACCAGGCGTTTCTCGTTTCCAGTTCCGGATTTGAAATCCATCCCAGGGGTACACCCAATTGATTAAAATGCTGGCCCCAGATCGCTAAAGCATTCATGAAGTCGGTTTTATTGAAACCCGGTTCTGTGACGCCGCCGAGGATCAGGTCGGGAGGGAAGACGCTGATCATATCCGTCAAGACGATCCAGATCGCCATAAATTCCAGATCGAAATTACCGCCATGCATGACAATATCTTTAAACACGTCGTTGTATGAGGATATCGGGGCAATCGCTTTGAGATGTGTGGGCGTGCCGTCCACCTGTTCGACAAGACCGGCGGCAAGATACTGAATAATACCCATGTAGGAACCGCCCACCATGCCCACCGTGCCGTCAGACCAGGGCTGTGCGGGTATCCATTTATCAATCATGTAGGCGACATCATAGGCCTCGATGGGATCGAGAGGACTCCAGATGCCCTCACCGGAGCCGGTGCCCCTCATATCCAGCAAGACAACATTGTAATCTTTTGGGACAAACGAAAGAACGGCAAACAAAAGACCGATGATGTCCCGGTGATAGCCCGTCGCCAGCAAAATCGTCGGGCGTTTTGAACTGCTCATCCCGTTGTAAGGAGAGGTATGATAAAAAGCCGAAGCATAGATGTTGCAGTCATAGCCGGCAGGATTTTCGGCTTTTGTCATGGGAATGGCAATGTTGAAATCGACCTTGACATCGTCGACGCCCAGCTTCACGAGGGCTTCCTGCACCTGAGTCTTCAGGGAGTCATCCCAGACAGCCGCCTTGGCCGGACCGGCACTGACGATAACTCCAAATAACAACAGAAACAACAGACACGCGGCTCTGGAAATATACCCGCGCATGTTGAATCTGTCACCTCGGGCCGACAAAACACGAACATTCCGGTGTTTCATGATCCCTCCTTGTCTCATTGCAGGTGAACAATTTTTACACTAACACACACGCCCCAAAAGCGGCCTTCAAAAAAATGGAAATGATAAGATGAGTAGTGTTTGACGCGTAGCATAAAATACTAGCTTTTAAAAGTTGTTTTTCAAGAAAATCACGGGGTAAATCCGGAGTCAAGCCTTGGACCCTGATTCCGCCCAAAGGGGGGTATTATACCCATGCCCATGCAGGATAGTTCGATCTACAAATTTCGCAGGAGTTCGGAGGACAGTATACTTAATTACAAGAAAGTTAAAGATTAAAACCAGTATGATGTCCCCGAGTTTTGGAATTATCCTAAGAACTAAGCGACGTGGGATATGGTGTCTCCGAGTTTTTATCGCGGTAAAAATATAAATTACGCTTGCATATTCATCATCGCAAAATGTATATTCAATAAAACATCTAACCCACATATTCATTTGCAGGAGGATTCGATATGAACGTTAAAGGCATCATTTATATGACAGGAAAGAATGCTATCGTTGAAGTTTTTGGCCAGGAACAATGGAATGCCTTTATGGTTAAACTGACAGCAAAGGACAAATATTTCAGTAATCCGATTATGTCAATTACTCCCGTTCCGTTGGATAAATTCCTCCTTTTTCTTGACGAGCTTGTTAAAGAATTTTTCAACAACGACATGATGCAGTACGTGACATTTGGTAAGGTAGCCGCTCAATTCGTCCTGTCACCGGATGGAATGTATAAAGCATATCTGCTCATCAAGGATAAAAAGCAGATCATCGAGTCAATCGTGCCTAAGCTCTGGTCGACCTATTTTGACGAAGGCATCGTTACAGCAAAGCTCGAGAACAACATTGCTCTTTTCAAAGTCACCGGACTTAAATTCAAGCATCGTTACTTCGAGTACCTGATTATGGGTTTCATACAAAAAGCCCTCAAAATATTCGGGATGAAAAGTGTCCCCAAAATAGTCAGGAGTATATCATCGGGTGATAGTGATATTTGTTATCAGTTTGAACTAAAGGACGCTTAATAGTGAGCCAAGCTGAGAACGAGCTATGCGAAGTTCGAAGCGTAAGGCGAACTATCCCAGGAGCGCAGCGACGCGGGATAGTGATTACCTTTAAAAATTGTACCCGAAAGCGATGCGCAGCGGGACAACATCCACTAGTCACTATCCACTATTTCGTTATTTTTAACATAGAACATTGAACATAGAACGTAGAACTTTTTTTCTCTTCACCATTCACTATTCACTATTCACCATCTCAGTTATCTTTAACATAGAACATAGAGCTGTCTTTTCTTTTCATCTATTCACCATTCACGTTTTACGTTTCACATTTTTTAAATATTTTTTCTTGCAATCTCCTCAAGAAAGGCGTTTATAAAACTCCGTCCCACATTTTTCTGCATGTTTCACTAAAAAAGATTTGTAATGTTAGTTGTAGGCTGAAAAGTTATTTTTCAAGACCTGACACTACGAATATTAGGTTACTGAGATTCAATGGCAAATAAATCGAATCCTAGCATAGTAAAACGTTTTAAAGGTAAATCAGGCAAACAGCAACTGACAGAAACACTGCTTGAACAACCACTTCTTTCTGCAAGCCTGACAGCCGCGACTGCGTTCTCAAAAGTTGCGAAGCTTTCTGAGTTGCCTCTCGGATACGAACTCTTAACCCAAGGCGGTCAAGACAATGATCTCTACTTCATACTAAGTGGCAGCGTTCGTGTCTTGGTAAATGGCAGAGAATTAGCGAGCAGACGAGCCGGAGAGCACATTGGTGAAATGGCCCTTGTTGATCGAACGGCTGTTCGTAGTGCCACGTTGATTACTGCTGAGCGTTCTGTTGTAGCGATGATTACCGAGCGTGATTTCACTCGGATTGCCAATCGTTATCCAATGATTTGGAGAAAATTAGCAGGAACAATCGCGCAAAGACTTCGCGAAAGAAATCGTTTTCATCCAGCTCCGCGTTCTATCCCGGCAGTATTCATAGGATCTTCATTGGAGAACTTGCCAATCGCTACAGCTATCCAAAAGAGTCTTATGCGGCAAAAAGTTGAGACACGCATGTGGTCCGATGGTGTATTTAGGTGTTCCCGCGCAGCAATTGAAGATCTCGTGTGTGCAGCTAATCAGACTGACTTTGCCGTACTTGTTCTGGCGGCTGATGACATCACGATCAGTAGAGGCAGACAGGCAGCGGCCCCCCGTGATAATACAATCTTTGAATTAGGATTGTTTATGGGCACATTATCACGTGATAGGACGTACGTTGTTGCACCAAGTACTCTTGATATCAAAATACCAACTGATCTTCTAGGCGTAACTTTGATGAAGTACAAAAAGAAACGTGGACAGTCGATTGGCCGAGCTATTAGTCCCGTGACTCGTAAACTTATGAGTCTTATCAAACAACATGGCCCTATATGAAAGGATGATATATGATATCTGACGACATAATAAAAGAAATCAAATCTATATTTGGTAAAAAATGGATTACGCGAAAAGGTCTTAAAGTTCCAGAAGCAAAGGATGTTGCTCTCGGAAACGAAGCCGTAACGATATCTGGGACAGTCTTATATGCAGACATGGATGATTCAACAGGGCTCGTTAATGGATTCCGCAATTGGTTTGCTGCCGAAGTATATAAAGCGTATCTGCTCGGCGCATGTCGAGTGATTCGCAGTCATGGGGGCGAAATCACTGCGTTTGACGGAGACAGGGTCATGGCGGTTTTCTTGGGGGATTACAAGAATACAAACGCTGCCAAGGCGGCCCTTAATATCAATTATTTAGTTAAGAAAACTAACGAGGCGCTGCGAGGAGCTTATCCGACAACTGCCTATACATTGCGCCATAGTGTTGGCATTGACACAGGCGATATGTTTGTTGCGAGAACTGGTATACGGAATGCAAATGATTTAGTCTGGGTTGGACGTGCTGCCAACTACGCCGCAAAGCTGTCAACTTTAAGCGAAGGTGATTACAATATATACATTACTGATGATGTATACAACAAGCTAAACGATGAGGCAAAATTCTACGGCCAGGATAAAAAACCCATGTGGGAGAAAAGAAGCTGGACGGCGCGGCAAATAACAGTGTACCGTTCAAATTGGTGGTGGAATGTCAAATAATGGACAGATTAGAGAATTCGGGGGACAGTATACTTAATTATCTTTGCGAGTAGCAAGTAAAGGGGACAGATTTATTTTCTGTGCAATATCTAGATATACTAGCTTTATTTGATAATATTTTAAATATTGAAAACGGATTGTTCAATGAATACTAAAAACAATGAAGAAATTGAAATTGTCAACAAGGCCTTAACAAATCAAGACAATCAAATAGCGCGATTAATTCATTTTCTTGAATATGAGATCAATAATCGCATTTTAGATGTAAAGAAACCAGGTTGGACTATATGGGCAATTTTAGGAGCAATAGCATCAGCGATATGGTTGACACTATCAGTAATCGAAACAAGTTCTCCTTTGTCGTTGGCTAACATCTGTTTAATATTTCTTTTACTCTCTATTCTATGTTCGTCACTATATATATTAACTATTAAGCTTAATAAAATAGATAGCAAAAATCTTTATAGTAACGTTGCGCGATTCGATCACTTTGATTCTATAATGTCCCAATCACGCCTGTTTTTAATATGGATATTCCTTTGGTCAATAATATTAATATATATATTTTTTGAAAGCCAATTGACGGATTTGAATTTTATTAAAAAAATTGGTTATGCGTATTTATTTACATGTTCGACCTCGATTTTTATAGTTCTCATATTTTCTTTTTTCCACATTCCATTTCCAAAAGAACCAAAATCAAATAATAATTTATTAGCTATAATTATTGGATATGGTTTGCCAATCCTAGGTGTTGTAACTTTCATCAGTTCAATTACTTATCTTAATAGCAAACAAGTTCTATCATCAATATCCGAATACAAAATTGCTTTCCTTGTATTTGCAATTTCAACATTGTTGCTAATAATGACAAGGTCAAAACAGGAATCCTCTCTCCTAATTCAACTCAAAGATATTTACAAAAAATTATCATTAGGACAAATAGATCATGAGATAGCCACTAAGCAGGTGGATATTATTCTCAATGGAATGACGCTTAGTGAAGCGCTTCAATTAGAAATTAGTAGTGTCCTAAGTGCCTTAAGGAAATTACAGCAAGAGTATCAAAATCAGACATCAGAAATTTCTATATTATTAAAGTATCTTGATCCATCTTTATCACAATGGGACGAATCTGATGTAACAATCATTAAATCAATTCGATCTTCACTAGCTAATCGAACTAATGTGATTGTTGCGGCCAAGAAAGATATTGCGATTAAGAAAAAACGGTTACAAAGTAAAATCAGCTTCATACGAGGGGCTTCTTCTGCACAAGGTATTAAAGAAATAGATAACGTATATGAAGAAATATCTGAAGTAGAAAAGAATCTAAATAAAACTATCGACACTTCTTTCGAACAATACGAAAAATTTGAGAATAAACTGGGCGCATTTGACCAACAGAATTCGGGGGGACATACCACTTAATTATCTTCACGTAAAGGGGACAGATTTATTTTCTGTGCAGATATTACCGTGTTACGATTGAAATACCTGAGTTTCATTAAAGCTTGCTTCAATTTATACTTCAGTGATATCAAGAGTTCAATAGTTGACGTTCATCAACCGGAGATTAAACCATGAAAAAGCCAATGACCTATAAAGGCTATTGTGCAAAGATTGAATACAGCGACGAACATGGATGTCTGATGGGCCGTGTTTCCGACATTCGCCGCAGTATAACTTTTCAAGGTGATTCGGTGGAGAAAATCAGACAAGCCTTTGAGGAAGCCGTTGACTTTTATCTTTCTGATTGCGCCGAAAGAAACGAGGAACCGGAAAAGCCTGCACCTGCCCGCGACGTTGTACGCGTCAGTCCGGCACTGTATAGCGTGCTGGCCTTAGCCGCCAGGCAGGAAAAAAAGAGTGTCAACGAATGGCTTGCCGAAACCTGCAAAAAGCCGAAAGACAAAAAGGATTAAGGTGAAAAATAAAGAAAAATGAACAACCCCGCCGCCGACAACAAGGATATTACGGACAGCGCCCTATTAAATAGCAGCAAGTGAAAAGTGAAGTGTGAAAAAAAGCGAGCAAGGCGTCAAGTCTCCTCTTGGCTCATGTTTGGATAATGGCTAAAGCGTCCAGGGACACCATACATATCCCACGTCACCCCTGCCAATCCCTACTAGGATAATGCGCCATAATATTTTTTTGCTGGAGCAATCAGCATCGGGCTGTTGCCCAAATAAGTTTTGCAAAGATTATAAAGAGCGGTTATAAAAAAACAACAACACATGCTTGGAGAGCCGCCGCCATGATGGGTCAGCAACAAGATTTCCCCGGGTCTAATTTTCAGACTGGCTCGCCAGGAAGTCTTTTCCCTCTTCGATGGTTTTGCAGAGAACAAGATTTTTCCGGCCGGTGAAGGTCAGGATGCTCCTGAATATGACTTCCTTTAAACCTTCCACACCGTAAACAGCCGCGCATTTCATATAAGGTTCGTTCCCTTTCACGAATTCCTTCAAGGCGGCCGTGACCGACATGTCAAACTTTGCGTCCTTGACATTGACCAGGCCCAGTACCGATTTGGGAGGTTGACTGCGGATCACCGCTTTGGCTTTTTCAATCGTGGGAATTATTTCTTCAGGTTTACCGTTTTCAAAATCCTCATACAATATTTTTACTCCTTTATGCGCTACAAAAGTTACATCCGGCATTTTCCTTCCCCTTCCCCGTGTTTTTTGTCTGCTTTGATATTTTGGTGATGAGGGAATGTAAATATCAATTTCTTTCATTTTGTTCAATTATTTTTTTAAGGGCGCTGCCGGAGGGCCATCCCGCGGCGGTTTGCATGCGGGGGGAATTCTAGGGACATAACACTAAATTGACTTAGCGAGCGTCATTATCCCATGTCGCTACGCTCCTGGGATAATTCGTCCATCAAATTTCAGCGCACTACGTTTCTGATAGCGGTGTCATTGATCCCGCTCCGCTGCGCTTCGGGGATAAGTGAGACTAAGATTTTTGCTTCGCTTGGGAAAAAGGTTGTCACTATCCCCATCCACTGCGTTGCGGGGATACCGCTGTATGCTTTACATACAGGATAATTCCACTTACGCTTCGAACTTCGCTACGCTCGTTCTTAGCGAGTGTCATTAATTCGACTAACAAGTTTCATCGAACACCTTCCTTACAACATCAATATAATTATCCCGGTGATGGGTTTTATTTATTTTCTTTCGGATTTTGTCTCCGTTTTCAAAAAAGCCGCTCATGAAGGTCCAGATTTCTTTCATCTTGTTGGTAATATGTGAGGGGCCGGACAAAACTTTCAAATATTCATCAAATAAATGATCATGGAAAGCTCTGATGATTTTTATTTTTTCAGCATAAGGCTTTTCCGTATGGAATTTAATTTTTTCCGCAAGGAAGGGGTTTCCAATCAGGCTCCTGCCGATCATCCACCGCTTAATTGATCCGAACCGATGAGAGAGCATCTCATATTTCTCAAAAGAATCTATGTCGCCGTTATAGACAACCGTGTGTTTCGAGAGATGAAGACACTGCTCGAACA
>CAZIJZ010000065.1:0-10332 GCA_964539765.1 uncultured Smithella sp. | reverse complement strand
ATGCGTCGGTCAGATCGGCGTCCTTCATGCCCGGACAGGCTCCGGCAATAATTTCAGCCGGTGTTCCCTCCGCCACAATAATGCCCTCATTGATCATCACGATTCTTTCGCAAAAACGCGCTTCATCCATGTAATGCGTGGTGACAAAGATGGTCATGCCGCCTTCGGCAAGTTTCCTGATGAAACTCCAGAAATGTCTTCGGGTAACGGGATCAACGCCCGACGTCGGTTCGTCCAGAAACAGAATATCCGGTTTGTGCAAAAGCGAGCAGCCCAGCGCCAGCCGCTGACGCCAGCCCGGCGGCAATTCTCTGGTTTTCCGGTCGCGCGCGTCCTGCAGGCGGGTCATGTTCAATACCCAGTCAATGCGCTCACGCCATTGCGACGGAGGAACATTGTAAACGCCCAGATAAAAGCGCAGATTTTCAAAAGGCGTCAAATCTTCATAAAGGGAGAATTTCTGCGACATATAACCGATGGACTGTTTGATGTCTTCCGCTTCGGTGATGATGTCATGGCCGGCGACGGTGCCGCCGCCGGATGTCGGCGTGATGATGCCGCAGAGCATACGGATGGTCGTGGACTTGCCGGAGCCGTTCGAGCCGAGGAATCCGAATATCTCGCCTTTTTTGACGGCAAAAGAAATTTTGTTGACCGCAACAAAATTGCCGAATCTTTTCTCCAGATTGGTGACGGAGATGGAATCAGAGTTGGAAGGTATCATGAGCCAGCGCTCCGTCCGCTTGTTTGATTCGTTCAACAATCGCCTCCTCCAGCGTGGGAAAGCCGCCGCGAATAACAGCGGGAGGCGCCAGGTCCAGAAGAATCGCATTATGCATCAACCCCAGCCTATTACACTTTTCTCCCTCGTCGAGGTAGGCCGTGGATACCATAATGGTCATGCCTTCTTTTTGCATGTTTTCCAGAATCTCCCAGAACTCACTGCGCGATACCGGATCAACGCCGTTGGTCGGTTCATCCAGGATCAGCAACTGCGGCTCGTGCACCAGCACGCAGGCCAGTCCCAGTTTCTGTTTCATTCCGCCGGAAAGGTTGCCCGCCATTCGGTCCGTAAACGGCAGCAGATTGGAAAACCCCAGATATTTATCTTTGCGGACTTTTCTCCGGCCGCGCGGCACATCAAAGATATCCATGAAGAAATCCATATTCTCTTCGACGGTCAAATCCTGATACAGCCCGAACTGTTGCGGCATGTAACCGATGAGATTTTTTATTTTTTGTTTTTCGTTCACCACAGGGAGACCGTCAATGTAAATTTCTCCGCCGGTGGGTTGTATCATGGTCGCGATGAGACGCAGGAGTGTTGATTTGCCGGCGCCGTCGGAGCCGACCAAACCCAGCACATCTCCTTTGGAAATATTAAAGGAAATACCCTTTACGGCCTCAACGCTTTTAAAGCGCATGGAAACGTTTTTCACTTCCACCATAGGCGGGGAGTTTTCTAATGCAGCGGCCATGAACACACTCCGCTACTTGAGCCAGGCATCAGCCGGCATGCCTGCTTTCAACTCAAAGTTGGGATTGTCTATGGAAACCTTGATCAGATAAACGAGTTTTACCCTTTCCTTTTTTGTCTGAATAACTTTCGGTGTAAATTCTCCTTCCGGAGAAATAAACGAAACATAGCCTGTGTAGGTTTTATCCGGGAAGGTATCAATCTTTACATCGACTTTCTGACCCTGTTTGACCTTGCCGATTTCCGTTTCATCAACGAAGATTTTTAAATCAACACGGGAAAGATCGGCCAGGGTGATGACTTCCCTGCCGGGCGTCACCGTTTCTCCCGGCTCGATATTGCGGCTGGTGATGACGCCGTTCATCGGCGCTTTTAATTGCGTATAGTTCAGTTGAATTTCCGCCTGATTTAACGAGGCGTTAACCGCGTTGATCTGCGCGGCGGCCACTTCAATATCCTGCTTGACGGCATCGATTCTGGTCAGATTTCCCTGCGCCAGTTTCAAAACGGATTCCCCTTCAGCCAGGCGTGATTGAGCGATTTCGTGCTGTAGTTTTAAGGTGTCCCGTTCTTTTTCCGAAACCACGTCCTTGCTGAACAATTCTTCAAAACGCCTGTAATTTTTTTCAGTGTTTTTCAGGGTGTCTTTCGCGCTCTGTACCCCGGCTTTTGCGCGGGCCACTTCCGCAGGCAGCGTTTTCCTGCTGATTTCCAATACCGTCTCCAGTTGTTTTTTGGCTTTTTGCGCCCGCTCCAGATTAGCCCGGGCCTGCGCGAAACGGGATTCAAATTCCGAACGGTCAAGCTCGGCGATCATCTGGTTTTGCTTGACGGTCTGACCTTCCTGAACAAGAATCTGTGCAATACGACCGGCCACCTGAAAAGACAGATTGGCCTGCGTTGTTTCTATTGTGCCGGAATAAAAGAGCTCTTTCCCTTGGTTATTTTTCTGGCCGAAATAAACCAGCGCTCCGACAATCAGAAAGAGAATGATAAAAACAGCAATAATGATTCTTTTTTTCAAAGCCGATCCTCCGTTTTGAATTCATGGTTATTTTTTTATAGCTTTGAGCACCAAAGACGCCACTTCCTCCCCGAGACTTAAGCTTGTTTTTTTATCATAAGCCAGGAGCGTTTCCGGCAGCCAGGATTGTTTGTCTTTGATGGGCGAGCCTTTTTTAAAAAAAAGAATCGTTCCCATGATCATCATGTGAATCAGAAAAGGGGAAGTCTGGATAAACAGTCCCTGTTCTTTCCCGACGTCCAGAATGCCGACCAGTATGCTCAGAACCGAAGCAATATCCTCGATGACAACCCGCGGCAGATTCGCGCCGCCGGAAGCGACTTCGCGCATCATAATCGAAGGCAGGTCAGGATTCGCCTCCACGGCGCCGGCGATAAAAGTGATATAGGCTTTGAGTTTTTCTTCCGGATCTGTTTCTCGGAAAACCGCCTCGGCGATTCCCCGGGCGATATTGGCGATCACTTGATGGATAACGCCGGCATAGAGAGTGTCTTTGTCGCCGATCTGATAATAGATAGTCGCTTTATTGACTCCGGCACGCGCGGCAATTGCATCAATACGCGCTCCGTTGTATCCCTTTTGGGCAAACACCGTTCTGGCGGCGGCTAAAATACGTTCTGCGGTTTTATCCGATTTGTCTTTACGATTGCGATCCATTTTCTTTGAAGTTTAAAAAACTATAAAAAACAAAATCTTAACTTATGTTTTAAACTAAACGGTTATTTTAACTTTTTGTTTAAACTAGAATAAAAAACCGGTTTTTGTCAAGATATTTCGTTGCATGAAAATAAAATGCCCCGTGAACTTGCGCATTCACGGGGCATTTTATAATTCCGAAAATCCGAAAATTATTTTGTGATCATTTTTTCTATTACCGCTTCGACCCGGCGATTCTTTTGCCGTCCTTCTTTAGTTTTATTGTCGGCAATCGGCCTGTCCGGTCCATAACCAACCGCAGTAATGCGGGATTCATCAAGACCGAATTTGTCGATCAGATATTGGCGGACGCTGTCAGCCCGGGCCTGAGACAGCTTCAAATTGTTTCCCGTATTTTTAACAAAGTCAACATTATCTGTGTGACCTTCAATGACGACATTAGTATCCGGATATTGTTGCATGAAATCTGCAACTTTCTTTATGTTATTGTAATATTTTGCCTTAATAAAAGATTTTGCAGTATCAAATTCCAGATTAAGAGAAATGATAACTTTCTCTTTCACTGGAGGCGGCGGTGGGGGCTCGATAACTTCAGGCGATGGCGGCGGAGGAGGCGGAGGCGGAACCACTTCTTCCTGCTTGGGTTCTACTGATGCAATCTTTCCTTCCTTGCCAAACCGTACAGGCAGTACCCTGTTTCTGCTTTTGTGTGTCAGGGATTCCGGAAACCACATTTCACGATCAGTCACAAAGCCGACAACCAGGGCTTGGGATCCCTGTACATCAGACGTCCAGGGATAGGATCCGCTCAACGTGATCAGTTTGGTCAAATGATAACCGTTATTGCCAAAGATGGACCTGTTGTATAAAGTCACTAACTCATCTTTCGTCGGCAGTCGCCATTGCTGATATCCTCCGCCATCATAGGTCTTGCAGTAAGATTCGGCATCAGACCAGTTAATGTTGCTGCCATTATCTCTGGAGGCCCATAACAGGTTTGATTGAGAATCCCACACGGTGCCATCGTCATAAGCAATAAAGCGGCCGTCTCTGGCTTCCTCATTTGCGGCGATGGAATGCGGAAGAATGACGAAAGAGCCCGTTAAGACAACAGCTGCCAGAATGGTTAATATTTTCCCCAATGTTCTGCTCATGAGTGATTAACTCCTCCTCTATTAATTTATTTTACACCTGAGACGAGTTATTTATTAAAACGGTGCTACAATATTTTGAATGTTCGAATATTACACAATTTTCAGCATTCGTCAATTACGGAAACTAATCTCCATTTTTCCCGGAAATTCAAGAGAACCTTGCCTGTCTGAAAAATACGATGTTAATCACAAAAAATTGCCTGACGTCAAAACCGCAGATCACGATGACTGCATTTTCTTCGTTAACGTCTGTATCTGCTCGTCCTTTTCGCGCCAGAGTTTCTGCACCCATTGATGCATCGCATCCCGAAAGGCCTGATCATTCTCATAATCACCCTGCAAAAGGGTCTTGGGGATTTCTATGGTCCTCATGCGCACGGTGATGCGTTTGACTTTGCCGCAGAGAAAATCACTGAATTCCGGGATTCCGTCGGGATAAACAATGGTGATATCCAGCATGGAACTGAATTTTTCGCCCAAAACGTTTAAGGCCAGCGCCAGTCCGCCGGATTTGGGACGCAAAAGATATTTGTATTCGCTTTTTTGTTTTTCGTGTTTCGCCGGCGTAAAACGTGTTCCTTCCAGGAAGTTCATCACGCTGGTGGGAATCGTGGCGAATTTTTCACAGGCCTTGCGGGTTGCTTCAAAATCCTTGCCCGCCTGTTCCGGATGTTGTTTTAGATATTCGGCGCTGTGGCGATAAAGAAAAGGATAATCAAGCGCCCACCAGGCAAAACCCATCAAAGGCACTTTGATCAGTTCCCGTTTTATAAAGAATTTCAAAATAGGAATCTTGCGATTTAACAAATGCTGCATCACCAGAATATCGACCCAGGACTGATGATTGCTGACCACCATGTACCAGCCGTCATGATTCAGGTTCTCCGCTCCCTGAACATCCCACCGGGTTTTCTGAGTCACCCACATCCACCCGCTGTTGCAGGCAATCCAGTTTTCGCCAATCCATTGCAGAATTTTATTGATGACTTTCAGCAGGGGCGGCCAGGGGATCAGAATTTTGGGAATAGAAAATACAAACAAAATAGAAATCCAGAATATGACATTTAAAACCAGCAGCAATCCGGCGATCGCACCAACAACTTTTGACGGCAAAAAATTCAACATGATAATATTCCTGGGAAAGTATTATATTTCAGCTAAGTTTTGCGAGCATAGGAAAAAGAGATTTACAAGTCAAGAAAATTATAGCATAACCCCCTCAAATCACGGTTTTTGCCTTCAAGTGAAAACCGGTTGTGCTCAAAACGGCTGTCACTCAGTTATTTCAATTAACAATCATGACCTGAAAGGATTTTTACAGAATGAAAAAGCTTCACTTACGCAATATTGCCATCATTTCTCATGTCGATCACGGCAAAACCACGCTGCTGAATGCCATGCTGAAGCAGACCGGAGTTTTTCGGATAAATCAGGCCGTCGAAGACCGCGTCATGGATTCGATGGATCTGGAAAAAGAGCGCGGCATCACCATTACGGCGAAAAATACCGCTGTAGAATACAACGGGGTGAAAATTAATATTGTCGATACGCCCGGCCACGCCGATTTCGGCGGAGAAGTGGAACGAAGCCTCAACATGGTGGATGGCGCGATCCTGCTGGTGGATGCCAGCGAAGGTCCCCTGCCGCAAACACGTTTTGTTTTAAAAAAAGCTCTGGCGCTGCACCTGCCCATCATTCTGGTCATTAATAAAATCGACCGCGGCGACGCCCGCATCGAGGAAGTCATCAGCGAAACGTACGACCTTTTCATCGATCTGGGTGCGGAGGAAAATCAAATCGAGTTCCCCATTCTCTATACCAACGCCAAAGCCGGTATCAGCCATAAAAAAATAGGCGATGACAGCGCCGATTTGCAGCCGCTGCTGCAGACAATTATGGAATGTATCCCTCCGCCGCAGGGAGACGATGAAGCTATTACGCAGTTTCTGGTTACCAATCTGGATTACGATCCTTATGTCGGACAAATTGCCGTCGGCCGTCTACAGAGCGGCAAGTTAGAGATGAATACCAATTACAGTCTTTGCACCGAATATAAAATCATTCCCGGCGTCAAACTGACTGCGCTTTATACTTTTTTCGGTCTGGCAAAAAAACCAGCCCAGTCCGTTGAGTCCGGCGATATTATCGCTTTATCGGGAGTGGAAAATGTCAAAATCGGCGACACCATATCATCTTTGGTCGACCCGCGGCCGCTGCCCCGTTTACTGGTGGATGAACCGACGGTTTCCATGATGTTTTATGTCAACGACAGCCCTTTTGGCGGGAAGGAAGGAAAATATCTTACGTCGCGCCACCTGCTGGAGCGGCTGGAAAAAGAGCAACTGAGAAATGTCGCCATTAAAATCAAAAAACTGGAGCGGACTGACGCCTTTGAAGTATGCGGACGCGGCGAGTTGCAAATGGCGGTATTGATTGAAACCATGCGCCGTGAAGGTTATGAACTGATGGTTTCGCGTCCGCAGGTCATCACGCGACAGATAAACGGCAAAACGTGCGAGCCGGTGGAAAGACTCTTTCTGGATATCCCGGAAGAATTCGTGGGGAAAATTACCGAAAAGTTATCCATCAGAAAAGGACGCATGGAAAGTCTGGTCAACAAAGGGTCGGGCCGGGTCAGCATGGAGTTCCTGATTCCTTCCCGCGGACTGATCGGCTTTCGCAATCAGTTTTTGACGGATACCAAAGGCGGCGGGGTGATGAATTCGCTCCTGGAAGACTACGCGCCGTGGTTCGGCTCCATCCCGCAGCGAACGACAGGTGTTCTGGTTGCCGACCGCTTGGGCCGCGTTACGCCTTATGCCAGTTACGCGATGGAAGACCGGGGTGAAATGATTGTGGAAATCGGCACAGATGTTTACGCGGGCATGATCGTGGGCGAGCGCAACCGCAGCTCCGATCTCAATGTGAACATTATCAAGGAGAAGAAGCTGACGAATATGCGGGCATCCACATCCGACGCCACGGTCATTTTACGGCCGCCGCGGGTTTTATCGCTCGATCAGGCGATCGAATTCATCGCCGAAGATGAACTGGTGGAAGTGACGCCCAAAAGCGTTCGTTTAAGAAAAATGGAACTGGATGCGACCAAACGCCAGATGAAAAGCCGCCGCGAAGAATGATGTCAATCGATATCGATACCCGATATGATCAGTGAAATTGAAAAAGATTTTTACCGGATCACATTGCGCATGCCCTATCGTTTAAGGCACGTGAATGCTTATCTATTCGCTCAGGGCAGGAAACTGGCTCTTGTCGACACCGGGCTGAATACGCCGCAGGCTTATGAAACTTTACGCAACGATCTGTCCGGTATCGGTTTTACTATTACAGACATTCAACATATCTATCTGACCCATGTGCACACAGATCACTGCAGCATGGCGGGACTTCTGCAAAAAGAGTCAGGAGCGGAAATTCATCTCTCCAAGGCGGCTTTTGAGGAATACAGGCATTTTCGCCAGACCGATCCGACTACAAAACAACTGAGAAAATTCTATGCGCGTCAGGGCATGTCCAAAGAGCAAATCGATCTGGTTATTGAAGAATATGAAGACATTCGCGGGGTCATCTCCGACTTTGATGCCGCCGATTTTCTGCGCGATAGAGACGTCCGCGAATTCGGCAACTGGAAATTCGAAGTGATTTCTACGCCCGGACATGCCGCCGGACATGTCTGTTTTTTCTGCAGAGAAAGAAATTTCCTGCTGTCCGGTGATCACGTGCTGCCGTACATTGCTCCGGTTTTAAGTCCCGACATCTTCGATGAGGCGTTCCGGCCGCTGGCCACTTATCTGGATTCACTCAACGCTTTGGAAAACCTGTCTGTGTCTGCTGTCTATCCCGGTCATGGCCTGGCTTTTACGGATTTAAAGGAAAGACTGACCGATTTACGCGAACATCATTCCAGGAGAAAAAAAACCGTTTTTGATCATGTGAACGAACAACCGAAAACAACCGATGAGATTTCCCGGAAGATGGTTAGTCCCAACCTTGCGGATTTTGATAAATTTCTGGCGCTGAATGAAACCATCGCCTATTTAAAGGCATTGACCGATGAAGGCGCGATAAAGGAAGACAGCATCAACGACGTTCTGGTCTACTCCAGGTCTTCAGGATATTAGTTGACAGATGGATAATAATGATGAATATACGCCCCCTGATTATATAAATAAAAGAGGCTACTTTTGAGCAAGCAGTTACAAAAAGAGATTGAACGCCGCCGTACCTTCGGCATTATCAGCCATCCCGACGCGGGAAAAACCACTCTGACGGAAAAACTTTTGCTTTTCGGCGGAGCCATTCAAATGGCCGGCGCGGTTAAGGCGCGCAAAGCGTCCAAGCACGCCCTGAGCGACTGGATGGCCATTGAGAAGGACCGCGGCATTTCCGTCACCTCGTCGGTCATGAAATTCGAATACGCGGACTGCGAGATCAATCTGCTGGATACGCCAGGCCATCAGGATTTTTCGGAAGATACTTACCGCGTGCTGACCGCCGTGGACAGCGCGCTGATGGTGATCGACGGTGCCAAAGGTGTGGAGACACAAACCCAGAAGCTGATGGAAGTCTGCCGTCTGCGCAATACGCCGATTATCACCTTCATCAATAAACTCGACCGGGATTGTCTTCCGCCGCTGGAAATTCTTTCGGATATCGAAGACAAACTTCAGATCGAATGCTCGCCGCTTTCCTGGCCCATCGGCATGGGCAAACGTTTTAAAGGCGTTTACAGTATTTATGACAAAAAACTGCATTTATATACACCGGGAAAAGCGAGACGTTCGGAAGAAGGAGTGGTTATTGAGGACTTGTCCGATCCGCTGCTCGATGATCTGCTGGAGAGTCAGGCCGACGAACTGCGCGAAGAAGTCGCGCTTTTGGAAGGCGCAGCCAATCCTTTTGATTTGAAAGAATACCTGAAGGCCAGCCAGACGCCGGTTTTCTTCGGCAGCGCCATCAATAATTTCGGCGTCAAGGAACTGCTGGACGCTTTCGTGGAAATAGCTCCGCCGCCTGTTGCCCGTCCGACAACAACAAGGAATGTTGATCCTGATGAAGATGACTTTTCCGGTTTTGTTTTTAAAATTCAAGCCAATATGGACCCGGCACACCGCGACCGCATCGCTTTTATGCGGGTTTGCTCGGGACAATTTCAACGCGGCATGAAAGTTATTCATCACCGCATCGGGAAAGAAGTGTCTCTGGCCAATGCCACAATTTTTATGGCGCAGGACCGTACCAACGTTGAAGAAGCCTATCCGGGCGACATCATCGGTCTTCACAATCACGGCACGATTAAAATAGGCGATACCTTCACCCAGAAAGAACCGCTCAAGTTTACCGGCATCCCGCACTTTGCACCGGAGCATTTCTGCCGTGTGCGGCTTAAAGACCCTCTGCGCATGAAGCATCTGCAAAAAGGATTGACTCAACTCTCCGAGGAAGGCGCGATTCAGGTATTCAAGCCTCTGTGGGGTTCGGATAATATTCTAGGCGCAGTTGGCGCTCTGCAGTTTGACGTCACCATGTCGCGCCTCAAAGACGAATACAGCGTTTACGCCGACTATGAAAAAACGGATTACGCCGCCGCCCGCTGGGTGACCTGCGACGACGCCAGAATCATGGAAGACTTTCAAAAGAAAAACCAGACCAACCTGGCTCTGGATACCGAGGGGAATCTTGTCTATCTGGCGCTGAGTGAGTGGCGCCTGTCGCATACCATGGAAGAATGGCCGAAAGTTCAATTCCACAAAACCATGGAAAAAAACTGATTGCCTTGCCGCCGTTCCGGACAGAAAAGTTTTCTGATCAATATTCTTTCTCTCTGATAGCGAATGTACGTTGAAATCTATAATCACCTTTTAGTTGCCGCTGTAAGTCCAATGCGCATATGTGTTGCTATTTGCCTTTTTCGAAGACGTGCGGCGCGACTGAACGTTCCGCTAGCAAATCGCCCAGTTTGACGCGCATAAAGGCGCTGGTTGTGTAGCGGGTGACCT
>CAZIJZ010000064.1:6476-10612 GCA_964539765.1 uncultured Smithella sp. | reverse complement strand
TGATACGGAAGAAGGGCGTTTGCAGAACCGTCGCGTAGAAGCGGCTGTCGATTATGTAATCGACAAGTAAAATTGCCGGTTCTAATAAATTAACAACAATAAAGAGCCCCGCAGCTTATTGCGGGGCTCTTTATTGTGAGACTCAAATTTTAATGAAACTCAAGTTTCAGAAACAAAGTGCACTGAAATTTGTAAGTCGTCGTGAGTCCCTCAACATGCTGATGTTCCACCGAATGTTGAGGCTAAACGAATCATTTCATACAATTCATCATTCCACATTGTTAATCTAACCACCTGCTATTAATGGATGAATTAAGTCTTCTGATTATTCCAGGTTGTTGGCAGGTTCCTTGCAATTATTCTCCGCATGATGTTGATCATTAGAAGAGTGTCTTTACTTGCAAGTGCATGGAATTGTCACAGAGCCTTATTTTACTGTCCGGTTCCACAGCGATGTAGAAGGCATGCCTGTTCAGCAAATAAATCAAAAACCTAAAGGAGAACATTATGAAATCGAGCACACAAGACAAAGCAGAAGCCATGTTTCACAAAGTGAAAGGTAAGGTGAAGGAGGTTGCCGGGAAAGTAAGCGACGATCCGGAGTTAGAAGCTGAAGGTGCCGTTGAAAAGATCACCGGCCGGGTTCAGGAAAAGGTTGGTCATGTCAAGAAGGTTTGGGGGCGTTAGCAAGAAAACGCATAAGTTCGGGTACGTTTCACATAGACCATTTATTAATTTGTGAAAATATCCCGATTAACCATTTATCCCAGGAGCGAAGCGACGCGGGACTATAACATCGTGAACTGAAGATTGCAGTTCAAACAATCCCGCAAAGCGGAGGGTATTATAACCGTGATTAACAAAATTAAAAGAAAGGATAGGATGATGAGCAACATTTATAAAGTTATCGAAATTATCGGAAGCAGTGATAAATCATGGGAAGATGCTGCTAAAAATGCTGTTGAAACCGCAGCAAAAACCTTAAGTGATTTACGGATTGCTGAAGTAAAAGACCTCGATATGAGAGTTGAAGGCGGAAAAGTTGTGGAGTATCGGGCGAAATTAAGAGTATCATTTAAGTATAAACCTGAATAGCATTTGTCCCGGTCGAGTTTTGGCGGGATATCCCTTTCGCTGCGGGGATAATTCGACCAGCAAATATTGTTTCTGTCCCACATGACTTTGCATGTGGGATAATTCGACTTACAGATATTACCGCACTTTGTTTGTAATATCTGAGTCTCATTAAAGCTTGGGTCTCATTAGGAGAAAATTATGAAAAAAATATTGTTTTCGTTATTGTTGACGGTTGTTTTTGCAGTGCCCGCTTTTTCACAGATGAGGGATATGCCCATGCGAGGTTATGGGGGCGGTTATTGGGGAGGCTATGGGCAGATGATGGAAAGGGGTCATATGGACATGATGGGCGGCGGTATGATGTGCCTGAAATATACCGATAAACTGGGGCTTACCAATGACCAGCTGGCGGAGATGAAATCCATGCAGAGGGAAATGCAAAAGAAGCAGATCAAATCCAGTGCTGATCTGAAACTTGCAGAAATCAAATTTATGGAAATCATGGACGTGAAAGATTTTGATCTGGGTGATGCAAAATCAGCAGTGAAGAAAATGAGAGATATAAAAACAGATCAACAGTTGGAAATGTTAAAGGCCATGAAAGAGATGCGGGATATTTTGACGGACGAACAATTTAAGAGCATGCAAAAGCAGTGCCTGCTGATGGGTCACAAAAAACCGGGCAAGAGAATAATTTATAAAACGACTCCGAAAAAACCAAATCCTAAAAAATAGCGAACGATATGAAGGATTTGACACACTGAAGAAATTGATAATATTTCAGCCTGAATAACCTAAACATTTGAAAATGTTTAGGTTATTCAGTGGTGTACATTCAAGGCTGAATTTCTTATGGTTCAACGATGAAGAAGCAAGACATTATCAAACGCGTATTGTTAAAGGATACGACGGTGTCCATCCGGCCGATCCGCACCGGTGACACCGGTATGGAGCAGGATTTTATAAGGCACCTGTCGAAAGAATCCCGCTATTTCCGCTTCATGATGTCGCTGCGGGAACTGACGCCGAAGAAGTTAAAGTATTTCACCGAAATAGATTACAACCGGCACATGGCCTTTGTTGCTACGATCATGCGTGATGATGACGAAGTGGAAATCGGCGTTGCGCGTTATGTGTTTACCGAAATTCCTGATTGCTGCGAGTTTGGTATAACGGTGGATGATGCCTGGCATGGCAGCGGTGTGGCAGGCTTGCTGATGACTTCCCTGGAAGATACGGCACGCGAGTGCGGGTTCAAGACGATGGAGGGCATCGTACTTCCGGGCAACGACAAGATGCTCAAATTCGCGCAGAAACGCGGCTTCAAAACCCACTATGTTAAGGGAAAAGCCGATACCGTACACATATCTCTGCTGTTGTGATCCGGCAATGGACTGCTCTTCTTCCTTTAATATTCTTTTATGAGAAGCAATGTCTTATCAAAGATGACGGAGCGGAGTAGATATGATACCGAGTCAGGGATGCACTGAATCCCCACCAATGAAACACCGTCCCCGCGTTATTCGCATCGAACCTTCTCCCGGCACGATTATCGTTTTGCTGGTACTCGTAGCCGGGTTATGGGTGTTGAACCGATTGCTTCCCGTCGTTATGATAGTCGTGGCGGCGCTCATCATCGTTGGCACCATAAGTCCCACGGTCGAGTGGTTTGAAAAGCGGCGCATTCGCCGGGGTGTGGGCATAGCGGTCGTTTTCACCACCCTCTTGATCGTCACCGTTCTCTTCATCACATTGACGATTCCATCACTTATAGCGCAGGTGAGGAGCCTTCTGGATCAGGAACCCGCATTGCGGATAAGCTTGGCGAATTGGTTGGAAGGCTACCCACTGACCAACCCCTTGGCGGTACTCCTTCGCAAAATGCACTCCAGCGATCTTGTAAAAATGGTCACTGCGAATGCCATCGAGTATTCCACCCGGGTCATCGAGATCTTCGCGTATATCCTGAGTTCCGTATTTCTCGCGCTATACATCATGATCGACCGGGATCGTCTGCGCGGAGGATTGTTTTCGATAGTTCCCAGGTCCCACCACATGAGGCTTTCCCGGATCATGCTGAACCTGGAAACCATCGTTGGCGCCTACATACGCGGGCAATTAATCACCTGTGCTTTAATGGGCGCTTTCGTGTTCATTCTCCTGACGGCCTGCGGGGTTTCTAATGCTCTGGTCATCGCCGTGTTTGCCGGCACGGCAGATGTTCTTCCTTATATCGGTCCCCTGTTTTCGGTGGGTGCCGCAGTGACAGCCGCTATCTCTCGAGGTCCCACCGTCATTTTCATTGTGCTCGTGCTGATGCTTGTTTACGAGGAATTCGAGAGCCGAGTGATCATTCCCCGGATCTACGGACGCGCGTTGCGCCTCCCTTCGTCCGTGATCCTTTTGTCGCTTTTGGCGGGAGGCGTTTTATATGGCATCACCGGGGCGCTTCTCGCTCTTCCGGTAGCGGCAGCGATGCTGATGCTTATCGAGGAACTGCGCGTTGAACTGCCGGGGCAGCAGGAGCAGACGGAAGATGTGGTGGTTAGGGAACGCGACGACCGCGGTGAAGAAGAATATGAACGCCGGGCCGAAGGCATGACAGCCGAAAATGCTGCCGCCATTGCCGTCGAGATCTCCGCCGATCGCCATAAGGAAGAAAACAGTCCGCTGAAGAAGACTGATAGACCATACAAAAAAAATGTCTAAGAAGATCCCGCGGCTTCGCAAAAAAAAAGGTGATCATTAAATGGCACATCACAATACTATTAAAACCAACAGTTACAATCGTCTCGTTAAGAGATGGAACAGGATTCCGTTTTTTTGCTCTTGACAGATCCCCTGATAGTGTATATTTTGCTTACAATATAAGGGCTTGGAAAACAAAACCAAATTCATAAATTTTTGAAAGGAGGTTCTCGGTTGATGAAAAGAATATTTGCCATTTTTATTGCTATGCTTTTCGTTGCTTCTTTATCTCTTGCAGTCGTAGGTTGCAAGAAGGCTGAAGAAGAGCAAGCGGTTCCTGTAGGTGAAGCTGTAAAGGAAGCGGCCACTGA
>CAZIJZ010000064.1:0-6376 GCA_964539765.1 uncultured Smithella sp. | reverse complement strand
AAAGGAAGCGGCCACTGACGTAAAAGATGCTACAAAGGAAGCTGCCACTGATGTAAAAGAGGCCGTAAAAAAAGATACAGAGTAATTGCATTCAATCCCGCGACTGGCAATCCCTCTGCTGCAAGGAGGATTGCGCCGTAGGACGCGTTGTTAATGGGACGCTCCTGTCGGTGGGGCTCGACTAAAACAGTAGAACAAAAAATCGGACATTCCCTTTGTGAATGTCCGATTTTTTTATGCCCTTATCCCTCAATATATTGAGGCTTCACTAAATACGGAGGGTAAACTAATTATTTCAGATAACTCAATAATTCCCTCTTATTAATCTAACCACCTGCTATTAAAGGATAAATATAAGCATCTTATTATTTCCGGTTGTTGGCAGGCTACTTGCAATTACTATCGTTGTGATGTTGGTCACAGCAAGAAGGAAGGTCCTTTCTGCAAAACAACAGGAGGTGAGAATATGTTAGTGGTTCGTAAGGACAACCATTATGATTACGTCAATGATGCTATGCTGGATAGCCTGATTAATTCGAAACAGATTGTTAAATTCAAACGTAACACAGAATGGGTAAAGGTAGGAGTGGCCCCGACAAGGGGTGACAAGCGGGATATTATTGTGTCTAATAGAAAAAGATTAGCGATTAATGATTCAATATTTGTGCGCGCAGATCGCAATGCTGGCGCTAGCAAATGAGCACGCTGTCTTGTTTCCACTGATAACCTGCCTCCAATACGCGTACCATGATTGAGTTAGGGATCAGCCATTTTTGATTGTGAAACTCAGGTACGAACGGTGTTGCGGGACAGTAATGAAAATCACTGTGAGTAAGTTCTTGTTAATAAATATCTTCACTAAGGAAAAATTATATGAAAAAATACCCTAAGCTGATCGGCACGATTTCCAAAATTCTTGTGCTGTCCGACGGATCAAAAACAGCTAAACGAGCCGTCGCGTATGCGGTTGACCTCGCCAAACATTTGAAAGCCTCTATCATTGCTCTGAACGTTATTGATCAGCGTTTTCTGACAGCACAGACAGTTCCCGCATCGGGTACAGCAAGCGCCACTCTGGTGCCTATTGAGGATTATCTCAACGAGGCTGCCGAAAGATATTCTGGAGCAATAAAGAGACTATGCGATAAAAACGGTGTCGCATCCAGAATATTTACAAAGACAGGGCATCCTGTCGCCGAGATTGTGAAAGAGGCTAAGAGTTCCCAGGTAGATCTTATTGTTATGGGCTCCCAGGGAAGGAGCGATTTGCCAGCAACGGTCTTGGGGAATGTATCCTATGGTGTCATCGGCGGTGATATCGGCTGGTGTAGAATATTATAGATATCGTAATCTGAAAACTCGTAGATAAACTCAGCACGCACTTTTTCCTTGTGACACAGCGTCCGGCAAATCGAAGATGAATATACTGTCTATGAGGAATAAGGGACGATGCTTTGATTAATCATCTCTTTTTATGCATCGTGGAAAATGCATCGTGTAACGTGAGAAACAGGAATATGAGAGTGTGCATGGAAGGAAAAAGAAGTAAACACAGCAGCATTATCATGATTCAGCAGATGCATCCTGAAGATGCAAATCTTGCGGGAAACGTGCATAGCGGGGTTATCATGAAATTCATCGATACCGCAGCCCATGCTGTTGCGGTTCGTCACGCAAGAGCCAACGCAGTGACGGCTTCCATTCACCGGCTGGATTTTCATTATCCGGTCTTTGTCGGGGATCTCCTGACGGCACAAGCGAGTTTGAACTTCGTCGGAAAAACATCCATGGAAATCGGGGTTCGGGTAGAGACTGAAAATCTCATGACGGGAAATACACATCATACATCCACCGCCTATCTGACCTTCGTAGCCATGGACAAAAGCGGTCGACCGATGACGTTGCCCCAGTTGATCTTAAAGACAGAAGAGGAGCAACGTCAAAATCTGGAGGCTAAAACCAGGAGGGTGATGCGTCTAAAAGAAAAGATAAAGGAAAAGGCAAACCATATTAATCCAGACAGCGCTGCCTGACTCCGGAGCTTGTGCAGTGCTCATGATGTGCAGGAGTCACGGCAATGTTCAACAATTTAAGCAAGTGCCTGATACCCATTAGCAAGGTTTTCGTTATGCCTGATACCTATAAGAAAGAAGAGAAGGAACCGGACTATTTCTTTTATCCGGTATCGGTTCAAGAGAAAAAAGGGACCTTTAAATCTAAACAAGAGATGCCCTTAAATCAAATCGGGGGAGGATGATGAACCCATTGGAAAGGCCCGTCTGGGTGTTATTTGTTTTTATTGTGAATATATTATTGATCGTGTTCATTTTTATCGCCGAGAGAGCCTCTAATAGTCTTAATCGGTCTTCATAGTGTTTTAATCTGACAGGAATTAATTAACTTTAAATTATTATAAACCAGTTGAAAAGATTTCCACTTTTTAATGGAGTAAAGATTTGGGGAGATAACGATGGCTAAGGCGAAACATACTGTTAAAGTTCTTGAAAAATGCCCGACGGGAATAAAAGGTCTCGATGAAATCACAAAAGGAGGGCTCCCGAAAGGAAGGCCAACGCTGATCTGCGGCTCTGCGGGATGCGGCAAAACACTTTTCTCCATGGAATTTCTCATGCGGGGCGCCATGGATTACAAAGAGCCCGGTGTCTTTATGACTTTCGAGGAGACGCCGGATGATCTCGCGAAAAACTTCATGTCGCTGGGATTCGATCTTAATGCCATGGTGAGACGCGGTCTCATTGCCACGGATCATGTCTACATCGACCGAAGCGAAATTGAGGAGACGGGTGAATACGACCTGGAAGGATTGTTCATTCGCCTGGGGACTGCCATTGATTCCGTCGGAGCAAAAAGGGTTGTCCTGGATACCATCGAAGCGCTTTTCTCCGGACTGTCTAATGCTGCTATCATTCGAGCAGAGCTCAGAAGGCTTTTCCACTGGTTAAAAGAACGCGGCGTGACGGCCATCGTTACGGGGGAAAGCGGCGACAAGACTCTGACACGCTATGGACTTGAAGAATACGTTGCCGATTGTGTGATCTTACTGGATTTTCGTATCGAGCAGCAGATTTCCACGCGTCGCCTGCGTATTGTCAAGTATCGCGGTTCATCTCACGGCGCCGACGAGTATCCTTTCCTGATCGACGAAAGCGGCCTCTCGATTCTACCCATTACGTCTCTGGGACTCGACTATCCTGTTTCCAACGAACGCATTCCTACGGGCATCCCCAAGTTGGATGCTATGTTCGAAGGAAAGGGATTTTACCGGGGCAGCACCATTTTGGTCTCCGGAACAGCGGGCACCGGCAAAACAAGTATGGCGGCCACCTTTGCCGACGCTGCCTGCAGGCGGGGTGAACGCTGCCTGTATTTTGCCTTCGAGGAATCGCCCAGCCAGATCATCCGGAACATGGGCTCCATCGGCATGGATCTCGCGAAATGGGTGAAGAAGGGCCTGCTCAAATTTCATTCAGCCCGGCCTTCGCTTTACGGTCTGGAGATGCATCTGGTCACCTTCCACAAAGTGATTGATGAATTCAAGCCACAGGTTTTTGTTGTGGACCCGATCAGCAACCTGAGCGCTGCGGGAACATTATCAGAGGTCAAATCCATCTTAACGCGCCTGATCGATCATTTAAAGATGAAAAAGATCTCCACTTTTCTCACGGACCTTACCCATTTTACCGGCAGTCTTGAACACACGAGTGAAGAAATATCTTCCTTGATTGATACGTGGCTTCTGCTTCGGGATATCGAACTCAACGGAGAACGCAACCGGGGCCTCTATATTTTGAAGTCCCGCGGCATGGCCCACTCCAACCAGATTCAAGAGTTTATGCTCACGAACCACGGCATCGACCTGATCGACATCTATACCGGTTCCGGCGAAGTATTAACCGGAAGCGCCCGCGCAGCACAGGAAGCCAGGGAACAGGCCTCTGAGTCGGCATATCGGAGTGAGGCGGAGCGCAGGTTCCGCATGCAGGATAGCAAGAGGAAGGCCCTGGAAACAAAAATTGCCGCGCTTCGCGCCGAGTTTGATTTGGAAACACAAGAGATGCATTTGATGACGGAAGAAGAACAAAAAAGAAAAGCTGTCCTGGAAAAAGACCGTTTAGAAATGGCTCATCTGCGCAAGGGGAAACCTTCATCTGCGCAGGCGAAGCGCTCGAAAAGAAGAGGGAAAGGAGAGTAAACTGAAAATGGTCACAACAGTAAAAGAGAAGAAAGCAAAGACCGATGCGACAGAAGAAATCTGGAATCTGCGGTTATATGTAGCCGGTCAGACCCCAAAATCGATTACGGCCTTTGCTAATTTAAAGAAGATTTGCAACGAGCACCTTGCGGGGAAATATCAAATTGAAGTCGTTGACCTTTTAAAGAATCCGCAACTTGCCAAAGGCGACCAGATTATCGCCATACCGACGCTGGTCAGGAAACTTCCCACGCCGATTAAAAAGATTATCGGGGATTTAGCTAACACTGAGCGCGTACTGGTGGGACTGGATATTAGAGCGGGGAGCAAAGAGAAGACAGAAGACAGAATATAGAATGCAGAAGTCGGAAGATAGAAGACGGGATTCTGTCTTCTTGATTATTCTTTTGGAGAAACAGACGTGAAGAAAAAGAACGTGAGAACAAGTACTGAGGAATTCGAAAAAGCGGCAAAGAATCAAGACGGGACAAATCATGTTCTTCGCCTGTACGTTACCGGAATGACCCCAAAGTCAACCACGGCCATTGCCAATGTTCGGAAACTCTGTGAAAAATATCTGCAGGGTCGCTATGAATTAGAGGTGATCGACATCTACCAGCAGCCTAAGCTGGCCAAGGGTGAGCAGATTATTGCCACGCCGACGCTCATCAAGAAACTCCCGCTGCCGCTGAGAAAGCTCATTGGCGATATGTCGGATGCGAAAAGATTTCTTGTCGGAATTGATTTAAGACAGAAGACAGAAGACAGAATACAGAAGACAGAATTCAGGAGTCAGGAGACAGAATGAAAAATCTTCTGAATTCTATATTCTGGATTCTATCTTCTACTGGAATGAGAGCGAAAGACAGAAGTCAGAAGTCAGGAGACAGAATAAATAATCTTCTGGATTCTACATTCTGGATTCTACTGGAATGAGAGCGAAAGACAGAAGACAGAAGTCAGGAGACAGAATGAAAAATCTTCTGAATTCTATATTCTGGATTCTATCTTCTACTGGAATGAGAGCAAAATCATGAACAATTCACAAAAAACGCGCCAGCAACTTTTAGACGAGTTGCAGGAACTCAAAGAGCGGATCAAGGAATCCGAGGAGAATCTGCGCGCCATTCTGAGCGGTGAAGTGGATGGTCTGATTGTCCAGACGGGGGAGGGCGATCGGGTCTTTACATTATCGGGAGCCGATCATCCTTACCGGATCATGGTCGAAACTATGAACGAAGGGGCCGTTACCATGGGATCCGACGGCATGATCCTATTCTGTAATCAACGTTTTGCAAATATGGTCAAAAGACCTCTGGAAAAAGTAGTGGGATCTTCAATTTATCAATACCTTTCGTCAACAGATACTCCATTATTTAAGACATTGATTGAACGGGGCATGAAAGGGAAAAGTAAGGCGGAAATGAACTTACAAAACGGATGTGAAAAATCCGTGCCTGTCTTACTTTCCATGAACAACCTTCAACACACGGATATTCCCGGAGTATTGTGCATGGTCGTTACCGACCTGACGGAGAGTAAGTACAATGAAGAGATGCGGATAGAGGAGAAGTCACTGCAAAAAGCCCATGACAAGCTTGAACAGCAGGTGGAAGAGCGAACGGTTAAGCTCCGGACGGCTCTTTCTGAAATCAAAACAATGAAAGAAAAACTCGAGGCCGAGAATGTTTACTTCCGTCAAGAGCACAAAACAAAGCATCAATTTGAGAATATTATCGGGCAAAGTGATGGTCTGAAGTATGTTCTCTATCGGGCCGAGCAGGTTGCTCCCGCGAACACAAACATCCTCATTCTCGGGGAAACCGGCACGGGAAAAGAGCTGATCGCCGCCGCCGTCCATAACATGAGCCCCCGCAAGGATAAGGCATTGATCACCGTCAACTGTGCGGCTCTGCCGGGTAATTTAATAGAGAGTGAATTGTTTGGCCGGGAGAAGGGGGCATTTACCGGCGCCGATGTCCGGCGGATGGGCCGATTCGAAATTGCCAATGGTTCCACCCTTTGTCTGGACGAGATTGGAGAGCTGCCGCTGGAGTTGCAGGCAAAGCTGCTGAGGGTTATTCAGCATAGCGAGTTTGAGCGCCTGGGTTCGTCCCAGACCGTCAAAGTCGATGTGCGGATCATCGCGACGACCAATCGAAA
>CAZIJZ010000063.1:0-10883 GCA_964539765.1 uncultured Smithella sp. | reverse complement strand
CTCAAAATCCCCCGCTCGCAAGGGCATCTCGGTTCGATTCCGAGCTCCGGCACCATTTAAATCAAGGGTTTGCAAGTCTTAACGAAGACTGACGGACCCTGTTTTTTTGTAAGTGTGATAAAATTGTGATAATTGGCCGGTGGAGACCGTCAATCATTTCGATAGCAGACCGAAGACTTTCCGGATTAACATTCCCGGCAGACGACTCACTTTTTTCTGAATTTGATTTTGTTCTGTCATTTTTTTAAATATCTTACCTATTAATCCGTTGCAAAACGCAAAGTAATAATATAATTTCAAAGCAAAAAACGCTTGATGACTGAGAATGTCCTGGTACGTCATACATACAAAAAGCCGTCATGAACACAAGGTCAACGACGGTCTTGCCAAAAAGAACATGACCACTTTTTTGCCTGAAGTGGAGGTCTGGAGTAAGAGAAAAGACCGCAAAAAGAAGATTAAGCTTCCTCTTTTTTCCAGCTATCTCTTTGTGGATACCTCGTTGGAAAGCAATGAAACAAAGCTGGACATTCTAAAAACGCCCGGCGTGGTCCGCATACTGGGCAAGAAAGAAAATTCCGAACCTGTGCCTGTTCCCGATGAATCGATTCAGGCCATCAAGAAATTTTTAAATAAAAAGACAGAGGTCTTCTCATTGCAGTATCCGCAAAAAGGAGAAGGGGCAAGAATCACCAGCGGTGCTTTCGCCGGAATTGAAGGCATCGTTGTCAAAAGCGACCTCGACAAGGAAATGTTCGTCATCTCTATTGACCTTTTACATCGCTCAGTCGCCGTGAAATTGGAAGGATTCAAAATTACCAGACTTTAATGAACGAAGAACAGGCTTTCCTCTCCATGGGAATCATTATTGGAAGCACTCTTCGAAAAGATTCAAGGCAAGAAAAAACGAGGTCGTCTGAACATCACCCGGATATGTCATTCCGCAGGAATGGATTTTATTCGGATTGATTTGCCGTTCACAAAAAGGTATAGTATTAAAAAATAAATGAGGAGGTAGTTAATGAACAAGGCTGATTTGATCGAAGAAGTGGCAAAAGTGACATGCAGTAAAAAAGAGGCGGCAGCAGCGGTAGACGCAACACTGGCAGCCATCCAGAAAGCGCTTAAAAAAGGCAATGCCGTTACCCTTGTAGGATTTGGAACCTTCGACGTTAAGAAAAGAAAAGCCCGCACAGGCAGAAATCCCCAGACAGGCAAGGCCATTAAAATAGCCGCCAAGAAAGTACCCGTATTCAAAGCCGGAAAAGGTTTGAAAGACGCTGTCAAGTAGATCCACAGCTTGGTTATCATGACAGAGCCGCCTCTTCCTTAAGGGACGGCTCTGTTTTTTTGAAAATTATTCCAGACAGGCTTGCCGATCATAGACAGGCTCCGCGTTTTTCACGCCAATGATTTTATTCCCTCCTTTTATCGCGCTTATTTGCTTGACATGTAAAACATAACTTTTTATAGGTCACACAGGCGGGGTATAAATTACTTAATTTCTCATCTCCTATCTGGTGAAAATATTTATATTGAAAGATGACCGATAAGAATAAAAATCCTTTGCGCAGATTTCCAGCGGGGACTGTGGTGCGGGAGGCGCAAGCGGACGATGACGCTCATATATGCGCTCTGATAAGAAGAAATTTCATGTCCGGGCGAATCTCTCTGACCACTGATTGCGAGCCGAGTTTCTTTTCCGCCATCGACGTGGAGGGGTACGCACGTCGGATAGCCGTCGCCCAGTCCGACCATGAGATTGTTGGCGTTGCATCGATGGCGAAGCGCAGAATTTTTTTCAACGGAGAGCCTGAGGATTGCGGATATCTCGGCAGCCTGCGTATTGATTCGTCTTTCCGCAACACAAGCATTCTTACCCGTTTTTTTAATATCCTGAAAAAATGGCATAAAGAAGATTTTGGCGTCCGCTTCTATCTGTCCGCCATTTCTCAGGATAACATGATCGCCAGGGGTGCTGTTGCCCGAGGCCTGGCCGGCATGCCTGTCTTCCATAACACGGGCATTCTTTATAATGCCGCTATTCTTCTGTTCAAGCGGTCGCTTCCCCGTCTGCCGGATCGAATCAGAATTGTTCGCGGCACCGAAGTGGGAGCAAACAATATTGCAGATTTTCTCAACCGTGTCGGCAGAGAAAAACAGTTTTTCCCCGTTTATTCTGCGGATGATATTCTGGCCGCGAAGGGCATTCTTCGAGGTTTGTGCCTCGACGATTTCTATGTCGCCTTAAAGGACGAAAAAATAACGGGGATCACCGCCTGCTGGAATCAGTTTCCTTTTCGCCGCATCATGATTGTTCATTACCCCTGGTATCTGCAATGGCTCAAACGTGTGAGTTTTCCTTTAGCGAAAATATTACACATGGCGCCGATTCCCCGCCCCGGCGAACCTCTGTGTAACGCAAGCGCCGCCTGCATCGCTATTGAAGACAACAACCCGCAGATATTTGATCTGCTGCTGAATACCGTTCTGCACCACGAGTATAATGCCGGAAAAACATTTTTGGTCGTCGGCCTGATGACGGGAGATCCTCTGATGCGTACACTGCAAAATTATCTGCATATTGCAACACGCACCTGCATTTATGTCATGTCGCTGGATGGTTTTGAAATTTCATCCGAAATGGATGGAAGGATTCCGTACGTTGAAATCGGCTGTTTATAATTCCTGTCGTGGCCGGGTCTGAACGTTGTTAACATGAAATAATCCGATGTCCCAACGCGAGAGAAAATTTTTACCAAAGCCTTTGGTCATCAGACAGAAAACCAATATACGAGCGGCAAGGCTCGATGTTTTCACCAGAAAAGCAAAGGCATCCCCGCGCTTCATGTGATCGAAATCTTCAGGCATGTGCTTTTTCACTTCATCCAGAAACTGATATCGTTTTTCCGCAGGATCAAAGGTGTTCGATCCGGGAAAGATTTTTTTCAGGCTGAAGGGATAATCCTCGTGCGCGAGATCAATGCTGTATCTTTAACGATAAGCGACCAGCAATTCAATGAGTTTATCCGAAGCATTAAAGGAGCTGTCAAATAATTTTTGAATATAGCGATGCTGATAATATCCGTTGATAATGCGGGGATTGCCTGAAATCGACATAAAAACGAAGTGCTTCACATCTTTTACGTCCGCATCGATTAAGAACCAGTGCATCGTGGCAAAAACCAGATTCCCGGCAACATTGCGATTGCAAAATGCTTTGAGCACCATGGTTTCATCGTTACGGTACAAGCAAATTTTGCCATCGTGAAAAACCGATACGACATCGAAACCGATTATCCGGTTGTCAATCACCGCAAAACTCAGCAAATCACCTTTCCGGATGTAATCATAGAAATCCTTCTGCGCATTCCAGCATTCTTTTTCCACAGCGGCACATTCGTCAATTATTTTCCCGATGCTACGAGTCTCTGTTTTCCTGAGGTCAATGACATAGTAATTTATACCCCTGCTCTCAATGATCCAGAAATCATGACACGAAACCGGCAGAGCACAAAGTCCCGGCGGGACAAAAGATGCTCTTTGATCTTTACCAATCGTTGAGCAAACCTGTTTCATGTTTTCTCCTTCCGGAAATGCATTATCACGGATCATTCTGGAAACCTGCCGGTTGCAGAATGATCGACCCGTAAGCCGGTTTCTTGTTATCTTTTTTTAAATTTATACTCAAGGGAAGCTGCTTTGCAGGAATGCACAGCGCAACCGGATTTTTCTTTAGCGTCTTTTCCGCTCATTTTCAATAAAATGAATCATTTTATGCAAAGAGCAAAAGAGGCTTGGTTTGTCGGCAATGGACAACATTGAATTCGGAACAACGATCTTACATCCGCATCAAATTTCAAAAAGAGATTCTTGTTGACTGCGTTCGATCACGCATCAGATATCCATGCCCGTGATCGGAAAACGGAATATCGGGGACCCGGTCTGAACATACCAGTTGCTTCGCCCTACAGAGCTTTCTTGACCGGATGAACGGCTTCCAGCGTGATCATATCGGAAATAATGTTAATACTCTCATTCAGCAGGGGCGCATATTGATCACGAACTTTCTGTTTCAACTCGGCCGGTGTTTCCTTCTTATTGGCCCCGCCATCTTTTTTCATTTCCTCACGCAAATCGACCAGACGGATAACCCCTTTCTTGGCGGCGGCCTCTTTGTTGTTTTTTATGATTTCGGTAAACTTTGCATCTTTGGCAATCCGGGCTTGAGATCTGGCCGTCAGTACAGACATCATTGAACGTTCGACCGGTCTCCAAAGAGGCCTGGAATTTTGCGACGTGTCCATAAAGGAATTTATGGATTGAGCCGGGAGAGGATATTCGAGTTCCACTTCCCCCACATCTTCAAGAACAAAAAAACCAGGCAACCGTATATCTGCTGAGACACCGCTCTTCTGGGTTGATTTACCGCCGGGCAAGAAATAAAGTCCCGTGGTCACTTTCATCCCGCCGAGATCTCGGGGCAGCGGAGAAAGCGTCTGAACCGACCCCTTGCCGAAAGTATGATCTGATCCGATGATAACCGCGCGACGATAGTCTTGAAGGGCACCGGCCACGATTTCACTGGCGGACGCACTCAGGCGGGTTGTCAATACCACAAGCGGTCCGGTGTACACCGTGCGGTCATCAACCGGGAAACTGATAATTTTGTATTTCCCGTCATTCGGCACCTCCGCCGGCCCGTTGACGAAAATTGTCACTTTTTCGCTATTGTCCCGTGTTGCCACGACAGCCCCCTTGCCGATAAACAAACCGGTGATCTGCACCGCTTCGCTGATCAGTCCTCCCCCGTTACGGGACAAATCCAGAACGATTCCGTCAACCCGGTGCTTGCGGGCTTCGGTGATCAGTTTTCTGACATCTTCATAGCTTGATTTATTTTCTTTCTCGTCGCCATAGAAAGAAGGCAGATCAATCACCGCAAAGGTATAGGGTTTCCCGCTCACCGTTCGTGTTTGATAATCGATTTTCGCTTCCTGATCCTTGATGTAAACCTTGTCACGCGTCAGGGTGATATTGAAACGATAGGTTCGGTCCGACTGCCGGAGGATTGTCAGAATGACCTGCGTTCCTTTCTTGCCGCGAATCATTTTTACAACATCGCGCAGATCCATATCGATAACATTGACGGGTCGCTGTCTTTTCTGTGCCACGGCGATAATCTTGTCTTTGGGTTTCAAAAGTCCCGACCGCTCCGCACTGCCGCCGGGAATCAACTCTTCGATGACCGTGAAGCCATTGTCGCTGCTGAGCAGCGCCCCGATCCCCTCCAGGGAAAGCTGCATGTGAATTTTGAGATCTTCCAGATTTTCGGGAGAGAGATAATTGGTATGCGGATCCAGCGACTGCGCAAAAGATTCGGCGGCATACTCGATGAGTTTTTCGGGATTACGTTCCATGATTCTGGATGTCTGTAGTTCATAACGGTGAATCTGCTGCTTTTTGGCTTCCGCCAGTTTGATGCCCGACAGCAAATCATTTTCGATCTGAAACTGCACGACTTTTTTCAGGAGCTCATGCTTTTCCGCCGCTGTCTTCACATAAGGACGTTTTTTTATATCGATGTTCAGTTCAATGTTTTCATCAATACGGTAATTCGATCCCAGAATCTTTTTGACCATTGTTTCGTTTTCGCGAGCCCTGATCACCAGCAGGTCGTAAACCGGTTTAAGCAAAGCGCAATCGCCTGCCTGCATGCTGGAAAATGCGTTTTGCAGAACCCGTTTTAAGCTTTGCACGTCGGACTCGTAAAACAATGTTTTGGAAGGATCAAGGCGCTTGATCATCTGATCGACGGAATGGTCGTTAACTTCCGTGTTCATGTCCTTGATCGCGTAATGATGGGCCAGAAAACTTCTCATGAGCAGAGGTAAACGGCTGCACTTGATATTCTCAGCGACTGACGATGAAACAGGCAAAAAAAGGATCAGCAGCAGAACCAGAAGAAATCGCTGGAAATAAAATCTGCCGCTTCGGCCTGAAATTTTTCTGTCGCTGGAACGATGATCTGCCGCAGCATTCTCCCAAACATTCCCGGTTTTTCTATCGCGCATTTTTATGCCTTTCTTCACCTGAACCCGCCATGATGAGTGACAATCCGTTTTCTTGCTTGGAAAAATCACAGGAGAAACGATAAAGGGGCGCATGGATTCTGTCAAGAGAAAATGAAAAAACCAGGCAATAATCTTTGAGGATGCCGATCAACATCCGGTCTTCTGCCCCGACCCCGGTTAAAAAAGCCTTCGTTTTAAAACAGCTTGACTAAATTCAATTTTTCCGGATAGCTTGCAAAAATTTCGAAAGACTGCAATAAATCATTACATCATGAACAAGAGAAGCAGCACCCTCAACCTTGAATACCCCTGTCCCTGGATTTACAAAATCATCGGCACCGATCAGGAAGCCATGAGACGTGCCGTTCATGAAATCATCACCGATCGTTCCTGCTCGATCACGCTCTCCCACAGCAGCGAAACCGCCAAATACCATTGTCTGAATGTGGAAGTTACGGTGGAAAGCGAATCGCACCGTCAGGTCATTTACGAATCGTTTCGATCTCATCGGGCGATAAAAATCATCTTATAAATCGCCCGACGACAGCAGGCATTGTCCCCTCCATCTTGCATTTTTATGACAGGACGCCTTCGAGACGCTCCGGCAGGTCCTTTAGAAAAAGCCGCCGGTAACGGAGGACATTGCCGCCCCTCACAATCATTCTTTGGGATATCCGACCGTCTGCGCTAAAATAATTTTTTGATGGCCGCCGATTTTCATCGCCTTGGCCAGCGCCACCTTGTCGATAGAACCCCGCACAACGGTACCCAAACCTTCCGAAGCGCAAAACAAATAGACATTCTGACTGATGAAGCCCGTGTCGGTTGCGGCATAAAAACTTTTCTCATCATCCGGAATATTACCCATCTTTTTGAAATCGGCCACGTAAATCAGCGTCACCGGGGCCTGAACGACAAAGGACTGTTTGCCGGTCAGAGCGCGTATATCCTGACTGAGAATGGGCTTTAACACGTGTCCCTTCGCGTCGTACAAATAGAGCCCGTCGGCTGTCGCGACATACACATCGATCTGCTGTCGATTCATCGCCGAGGGGGCAGTGCGCTTTCCCGCCGCCGGACGATTGATGCCACAGGCCGCCCACAGCATATTGGACAAAACGTTGACCGGCACTTTTTTAGTATCGAATGAACGCTCGGATCTTCTTTCCTTCAACGCCTGCATCAGCGATTTGCCGCCATCGATTTGAGGAGTCGGGAGTTTGATGAATTCAGCCGCCATGCTCAGGGAAAAGGAAAAAAATAAAATTACCAGGATGGTGAATATTTTTTTAATCATTTTATCCTCCTTTCAAAAAAATTTATAAAATTCTTCTTCATCACATATCCGTCAACCGTAACGCCGCCGGAACCGGCCTCATCAGGAAAGCAAAATGGTCTCGCGTCCGTTTGTCTTAAAATCTTCTCTGATTTTATTGAACGCATCAGGGGTCAGCCTGCGATAAGTATTGTCGCCACGTTGCCTGAAGTATATCTGCATGCCGGAATTGTTTTCAATATTAAAGTGTTCGCGTTTGAACGGCCGAACAATAATTTTCTGTGTATCGGTAACGGGAAACTTGTCCACGACGCGTATATAGTCCGGCATCCATTTGGGATCCATTCCGCCCTCTTTCTGTTGCTGAATAAACCATTGATAAACGTCATCGGGATTGAAATCGGTTCCATCCTTCAGTTGAACGGTTATCATCACTTTTTCATCGGAGACCTCGCAGGGCGCGCCATAGGCGATGGCGCAATCCACACAGGGTACATTCTGCGCAAAATTCAGAACATTTTCCGCGGAGAAATTTTCCCCGTCCTTGCGGATCCAGTCATCGGTGCGTCCATTGAAAAACATATAACGATTGCCGTTGACGATTCTGACGTGCCCCAAATCGCCGGAGTGATACCAGCCGTTGCGGAATTTCTGATTGGTCGCCCCCGCATTGCCGAAATATCCTTCAAATCGGAGATTGTTTTCGCCGATTTTGCGGCAGATTTCACCCACCGCTTTGTCATAATTAACCAACGCACCGTTGGCATCTAATATACCCGCCTCGCATTCCCCACCTTCTTCATTCAATATACGGATGGAAGAATCGACTTGCCCCACCGAATCCACCGGATCGCCGGGACGATTGGCGGTGGTAATCACGGCCTCCGTTGATCCGTATATTTCATAAATATGTTCCATACCCAGATAGCGTTTGAGCTTGACACGATCGGTAACCGTTGCACCGTTGCCGTAGGCCTTACGGAATTTATTTTGCGGATGCCTGGCCAAAGCGGCCTCGACGGCGTCACCGCTGCCGTATTTGCGCTCGAGCGCGTCAAGAATGTAATGCAGCGGTTGCCCGACGTAGTTCAGGAAACTCACGCCATATTTGAGCATATCTTCTTCGAAGGCGCTGGCGGAAAAACGTCGCTTCAAAACGAAACTTCCACCAACAATCATCTGCGGAAGAATGCCGATATACCAGGCATTAGAATGAAACAGAGGCATGGAAATGTATCCCCGATCATTTTTATTAAGATGGACGGCGGACTGGACAACAAATCCGGCACCCACTAATTTAATATGTGTGCAGGGAACGCCCTTGGGAAGACCCGACGTGCCGGAAGTGTAAATGACAATCACCGGACTGAAATTATCCACCTTCACCCGGTAGTTTCCGGAAACATCAAGATGCTGGGCTTGATCAATCGCCTCCGCCAGAGAGTGAAATCCTGTCGCGGCAAAGACCTTTTTATCCCCGGTAAAATAGACATTTTCCGGACCCATCACCTGAACACTGCTTATAATGGATTCGACTTCCTTCAGCGTGCTCTCGTTGATAATCAGAAAGGAAATTTCCGCCTGATCCATAACCTTGGCCAACGTGTCACCGCGGAATCCGGAATTGATGGCAAACAGGATGGAATTGCTCAAGCCCGCCCCGAAAGAAGCAAAAAGAAATTCGGGATTGTTTTCCATATAAACACCGAAAGCAAGCCGCTGATTTTTATTCAGCGCGCCGCTATCCACCAGCTTTTTTCTCTGACTCAAGAAAAATTTGGCGTAACGTTGAGACTGTTCATAGACTTCTTTATAGGTGTATTCACGGTCTTCAAAAATGAAGAAAACCCTGTTTCGCCGAAACCAAAGCCAATGCATGATGAGCTTGATCATGGAGCTGAAATTCACAAAACCGAGATAATTCCGTATAAGCTTCTTAAGATTCATTATTTCCCCTTGACTCCTTTCGCGAAAAGAAAAATTTTTGCCGGATCAAATCAAACGCATAAGGTTTTATTCAGCTCCTGGCGGGCATCTTCCGTAAGCGTTTTTAACTGGTCCGCCGGAACGCCCAGATTCAACAGGGTCTGGCTGACAATTTCGATGCTTGCCTCAAATTCCGGTTGCACGACGTAGGTCACCCCTTTTGAGTAAAGGACCTTCATCTGCTCCACACCTTCAGCGCGGGCAATAATAATAATATCGGGCTTAATTCTCTTGGCGTGATCAATAATTCCCAGTGCAATTACGGCAACAGGCGTCGTAATCAGCAGAAGCTTGGCTTTTTTCAATTCAGCGGCATCGAGGATTATTCCCCGGCCGGCGTCTCCGAAAATAATCGGGAAACCACAACCCTTTATCTCTTCGACACGACGGGAATTATATTCCAGAATAACATAAGGAATGCCCATCTTCTGTAAAACATTAGCCACGGAAATGCCGACGCGCCCGCCGCCCGCAATGATAATATGATTTTTCAATCCTTTTTTGGGAAAATGAATCGGCTCCAGTTTCAGCGGCTTCATCCAGCGGCGCGCCCAGGTGTAAAGCGGAGCGGTCAGTCCGGAAAAGAAAGGCGTCAACAGCATGGTCACAATGGTCATCGTCAGCACCAGGGTGTAGAATTCCGACGTAATGGATTTGGTGCTCAGACCGACTCTGCCGAGAATAAACGAAAATTCACCAACCTGAGAAAGACCCAAACCCATCGCCAACGGGATGACGTTATGATAGCCGAACGCTCTGCTGAGCCCCATAAAAATCAGAGCCTTTCCCAACATGACAAAAACGACCAGGAGCATGACCGTCTCCCAGTTGGCCAGCAGAAAATGGATATCCAGCAACATGCCTATGGACGTAAAAAACAAAAGGCTGAAAACGTCACGCAACGGAATGATATCGCTAAGAGCCTGATAACCGTAATCCGATTCGCTTAAAAGCATGCCGGCCACAAAAGCGCCGAACGCGAAGGAAAGGCCGAAAATGTAAGTTCCGTACCCGATACCCAGTCCAATGGCGGTTGTGGCAATCAGAAAAAGTTCCCGTGAATTCCAGTTGGCAATCTGCCTCATCAGACCGGGAACGATTTTCGTTCCAACAAATATGATGGCCAAAAGAAATATGGCCGCTTTGACCGCAGCCCAGAAGAGAATGGAAACACCTGCTTCAATATTATTTAACTGCGGCAAAATGATCAGCATCGGCACGACAGCCAAATCCTGAATAATCAGTACGCCAATCATCACCCGGCTGGACAACGTGCCCATCATCGCCTGCTTCTCCAGGGTTTTGATGATGACCATTGTGCTCGATAAAGAAATCAGGGCACCAAACCATACCGATGACGTCCAAGACCAGCCGAGCAAATGTCCAATGCCGAAACCATAGATCATTGTTAAAATAATCTGCACGGGCGTGCCGAAGAGGGCAATGGCTCTGACCGGATTTAGCTGCCGTAAAGAAAATTCCAGACCCAGCGCGAAAAGCAGCAGCGCGATACCGATTTCAGCAAGTTTTTCAATATTATCAATGTC
>CAZIJZ010000062.1:0-11064 GCA_964539765.1 uncultured Smithella sp. | reverse complement strand
CATATTTCTTTTATGAATTTGCTTTTACAATTCCCGGCTGTTAGAAACTGACAAAATTTTCAAGGAGGTTTTGTTAGTGAAAAACTTTTTGTTCTCTCGTATGGGAATTATCTTTGTCGGCGCCATCATCGGCATCGGTGCCGCGCTTCTGCAATATTTCGGCAATCCGCCGAATATGGGTATTTGCGTGGCCTGTTTTGAACGCGACATTGCCGGAGCTTTGGGTTTGCACCGGGCGGATGTCGTCCAATATCTGCGTCCGGAAATAATAGGATTTGTTCTGGGCGCGTTTCTCATGGCGGCTTTTGCCGGCGAATTCAGACCGCGCGGCGGGTCATCACCTTTAATCCGCTTCTTTCTGGGATTGTTTGCCATGATCGGCGCTCTTGTTTTCCTGGGCTGTCCGTGGCGGGCGCTGCTGCGATTGGCCGGTGGTGACGGGAACGCCATTCTGGGTTTACTGGGATTAACAACGGGAATTTTTGTCGGCATTTTATTTATGAAAAAAGGGTTCAACCTTGGACGTTCCTATTCACAGGCAACAGGCAGCGGCTGGATTATGCCCGCTTTGATGCTGGGACTTCTATTTTTGCTGGCATTTCAGGTATCTTTCGCTCCGGGCGGACCGATATTTTTCAGCGCCAAAGGTCCCGGCTCCATGCACGCGCCACTTCTCATCAGTATTGCGGCAGGCCTTATCATCGGCGCGCTCGCCCAGCGCAGCCGGTTCTGCACCATGGGAGCTATTCGGGATGTCATGCTGACCAGAGACTTTCATTTACTGGGCGGTGTGATTGCTTTAGTTGTTTTTGCTTTTGCTACAAATGTTATCCTGGGACAATTCAAGGCTGGGTTTGAAGGCCAGCCCATAGCGCATACAAATCATTTGTGGAATTTTTTGGGCATGTCTCTTTCCGGTCTAGCCTTCGCGTTGGCCGGCGGTTGCCCCGGAAGGCAATTGTTCCTTTCCGGAGAAGGGGATGCCGATGCCGGTATTTTTGTTCTGGGGATGATTGTCGGCGCTGGTATTGCGCATAATTTTGCCATGGCCAGTTCTCCCAAGGGTGTTGCCGCTTTCGGGCCGATCGCGGTTATTTTCGGAATCGTCTTTTGTCTGATTGTCGGATTCAGCATGATAGAAAAGGCAAAGTAACATGACGCACTCCTAATACAGATATAACAAAAGAATGAAAGGTTGATAGATATGACAGAAATAGATGCAAGAGGATTGAGTTGTCCGATTCCTGTTGTAAAAACAAAGCGGGCCATGGAAAGCAATCCCACGGATGACATTACGGTCCTGGTGGATAGCAACGTCGCCAAGGAAAATGTCACCAGACTGGCGGAATCGAAAAAATATTCCGTCAGTGTTCAGGAGACAACGGCAGAAGAATATAAATTGGTTTTGAAGCCTTCTGCCTGATGATTAGAATAAAGATATTTCGGAATTCAATTTGTAGCCCCTGAACATTCGTCCTGTTCAGGGGCTGCAATATATATTTAAGTCAACTTCTAGAACTGAACTTTGGGGGCTGTCTTGGCTTCTTTTGGCGCGTCAAAGAACGCCCCTTCTTTGAAACCGAACATACCGGCTATCAAGTTGGCCGGAAATGATTTTATGGTCTGATTGTAAACTTTGACCGCTTCGTTGTATCTCATTCTCTCCACGGCGATTCTGTTTTCCGTGCCGGCCAGTTCATCCTGCAGATGCAGAAAATTCTGATTCGCCTTCAAATCGGGATATCTTTCAACAACCAGCAGCAATCTGCTCAATGCGCCGGACAATTCGTTATTAGCCGCGATTTTATCGGGAACGGTTCCGGCACCGCCTACTTTGGCACGGGCGTTGGTGACTTCTATCAGGACATCTTTTTCGTGTCTGGCATAACCCTTGACGGTTTCCACCAGATTGGGAATCAAATCAAAACGACGCTGCAACTGATTCTCCACCTGCGCCCAGGCGCTCTTCACTGTCTGATCCAATCTAACAAATTTGTTATAGTTGCCAGCGAAAAAGGAATAAGCGCTTATTGCCAGAAGAGCAATGACTACAAGAACTACGATTAAAGTTTTCTTTTTGGAATCCATTTTTTACCTCCTGCATATTTGAATTTTACCATTACATTGTATCAACAAGATCGCAAATATTTTCCACTTCCCGCAGATATTTTTTAAAAACGTCCGCAACTTCCTCCTTGGAAAGTGAATCTATTTCTTCTTTAATATCCACGCACGTAAGAAATATATTGAAGTCAAACGTGAAAATCTTGGCGAGTTCCTTTATGGTTTCTTTTCGACTCGCCGGGATGGATCCCTGCCTTAAGTATAGCAACGCCTTGAAAATCGAAATAAACGCCGTAATGGAGCGTGCAATAAGCTGTTTTAATTGTTTGGAGTTGCCCCCGATCTCCAGATATCCTTCACGCAGTAAGATGAGTTTGCCCTTGAGTTCTTTTTCAATTTGCAACCGTAGATCTTCCGGCGTGAAGTCCAGCCGTTGCAAAATATCTTCACCGTGGATCATAATATGGTTGTATTTGAGGTTCAGAAATTCTATGGGGTAGGCATCCAGTGAACTTTCAATAAATTTCCTCGTCATCACCCACGGAACGGCCACATTCCTTTTCCGCCAATTTTGGACAGTACCCAGAGCATCTTCCAGCCTGTTTATGCCTTCAGGCGTCAGGATAATAAGGAGGTTAATATCCGATTTGCCTTTGACGTAATAACCACCGGCAGCGCTCCCGTAAATAATAAGGGAGACCAAATCATTGCCAAATACTTTCTTATAGTCCTCCGTTAAAGGAATAAAAATGTCCTGTGGTTTATCCGGTATTTTTGCCATTTCACACACCTTTAATATATTGGTTTAAAAACTTCGGCCGGCGCCGCCACCGCCGCTCATGCCTCCACCGAAACCTCCGAAACCGCCGCCGAATCCTCCTCCGCCACCGCCACCGCGTCCTCCGCTCAATAACATATAAATCAAGAGGGGTAACAGAGTTTCGCGTCCTGTTCTGGTTCCCAAAAGGATTGCGGCGAAGATGAAAAAAATGATTATTTCCAGCAGGCCGATTTTTCTTTTGTTCAAATTCGCTGGCGTGCTGTAGGGCGTGGACGAGCCGGTGATTTGAACATTAGCATCTTTGGCGATATAGGCGCTGCATGCGTACATCGCATTGTACAAGCCCTTACCGTAATTACCTTCTTTGAGAAACGGGACAACATATTGATCAAGGATCTGGCCTACCCGTCCGTCCGGAAGGATTCCTTCCACACCGTATCCGGTTTCGATGCGTATTTTTCTTTCTTTGACCGTCAGAAAAATCAATACGCCTTTATCTTCGCCCTTTTTGCCGATCCCCCATGCCTGATAAAGTCCGTTGGCGTACATGTTGTAATCTTCATTTTCGCCGATGGAAGGCACGGTTGCCACCACCACGGCCGTGCCTGTCTTCTGCAATAGTTCCTGTGCCAGCGCTTCCATTTTCGCCGCATTTTCCGCATCAATGACGTTGGCAAAATCATTGACCGCGGTTCCACGATGCGCTGGATATTTTTCTGCCGTAAATGCCGCTGCCGCTGTTAACAGCATAAGCAGCGCAACAGCCGGAACCAATGCTCTTTTTAATAGACAATTCAACTTTATTTTCACAAATTACCGGTTAATCGCTGCAATCCTGAAATTTAAAAATACACATTCGAAACATAACAATTTATTTTTGAAATTCAAGCGCACTATTGCGTAAAGCGTCATGACTGTCAAGCTCAAAGGGATGCCACAAAATCAGCCTTGCTTAAGGGAAGATTAAATATTAAGGAAACCATAAAATTCCTTTTGGTAAGAACGGACAGCAGCATGCCCACAAGCATCATTTTAATCCATCCGCCGGTTGCCAAAAGTTCGGAACCGCCGGCCGGACTTGCCAGACTATCCGCGTGCCTAACCAAAAACCACGTTCCGAACGAAGTCATTGACGCCAATCTGGAGGGGATTCTTTTTTTACTCAAGAACGCATCCCGGGGAAAAACTTCAACCGACACCTGGACAAAACGCGCTGAAAAAAATCTGGAACAAAACCTGCTCGCTGTAAAAACCATCGCCACCTATCAAAGCAAAAGCCGCTATCAGAGGGCGATAAAGGATATCAACCGCCTTTTGAATGCGGCAGGCCGCATCTCGAAGGTGAATTTATCGCTGGCTGATTATCAGGATCATAATCTTTCTCCGGTAAAAAGCGCCGATTTACTGGCAGCGGCGGAAAATCCTCAACACAATCCTTTTTATCCTTATTTTCAAAACCGCCTCACAAAGGCGTTGAGGCACAATCCTGATTATATCGGTTTTTCCATCAACTTCCTGAGTCAGGCATTGTGCGCTTTTGCCATGATCGGTTTTATCAGACAAATAAATCCGCGACAGAAAATAATTGCGGGCGGTTCATTGATCACCTCCTGGATGAAAATCGGGGTGAACAAAGAGATCTTCGGCTCTCTCATTGATGAAATCGTCGAAGGCGCCGGTGAACGGAGATTGCTGGAAATTTTCAATATCAAAAGCGGACAGGATTGTTCGACGCCGGATTATGATGCTTTCCCCTGGGATGAATACCTTTCACCCGGCAGGGTCCTCCCCTACAGCAGCGCGCGCGGCTGTTACTGGCATCAATGCGCCTTTTGCCCGGAAAAGGCGGAGGGCAACGCCTATCTGCCTTCGGACGTCTCTCAAGTCGCGAATAATTTGCAGAAAATGACCGCACAGATTAAGCCCGTTTTGATTCATCTTCTGGACAGTTCCATGGCTCCGTCGTTACTGAAAGCGCTGGCGCAAAATCCGCCCGGGGCGCCCTGGTATGGCTTCGCGCGGGCAACTCCGATTTTGGCCGATGAAGATTTTTGTTTCCTCCTGAAACGCAGCGGCTGCATTATGCTGAAACTGGGATTGGAATCCGGCGACCAGAACGTTCTTGATCAACTCAACAAGGGCATTAATTTGTTGATCGTATCCCGAATTTTAAAAAATTTGTCGCAAGCCGGGATTGCCACGTACTGCTATTTCCTGTTCGGCACGCCGCCGGAAAATGAAAACAGCGCATTAAAGACTATGGACTTTGTTATCCAGCACTGCGACGATATCGATTTTTTAAACTTGGCGATTTTTAATTTGCCGGCACGAAGTATTGAAGCCAAAGCACTGACCACACGCGATTTTTATGAGGGAGATTTGTCTCTCTACCGTAATTTCAAACATCCCCTCGGCTGGCAAAGACCTGCCGTGCGCAATTTCCTGGAAAAGACGTTTAAAAGGCATCCGGCAATCGCACCCATCGTCAAACGCACACCGGAATATTTCACGTCCAACCACGCGCCGTTTTTTGTTTTGAAGAATCGCGACAGCAGAGATTCATTGACAACGGGTTATTAATATTATAAATTTTTACAATTCTCTAACAAAAATCCGACAATGTGATGAAGATATCTGATGATATTCGATAATATAACCATACCCCAGATCATTATACTTTTTGCCGCCTACGCGTTTATCGGTTGGACGATAGAAGTTGTTTACCGTTCATTTACACAGCGTCAACTCATTAACGCCGGCTTTTTATTCGGTCCTTTTATCCCCATATACGGATTCGGCGCCGCCTTTATTATTTTGCTGGATTTCATCATCCACAACTGGCCGTTACCCGTAAAACTGGTCGTCTATGGCATCATTTTGACGGCCATTGAATATAGCACCGGATTTCTGTTCGAAAAAATATTCCAACTGAAATTGTGGGATTATTCAAACAACAAATTTAACCTTCACGGCAGAGTTTGTCTTCTTTTTTCAGCATTCTGGACGGTCATGGCACTGGCCTTTGTCACCTTCCTTCATCCGCTGATTTTACGGTATGTGCAGCTTCTGGAAAAATCATTTTTAAATATTTTTTCCGGAATCCTTTTAATTTACGGCTTGACCGATTTCGTATTCTCCGTGATTTCGATTACCGAGTTCAGAAAGAAGATTGTGTATCTTTATGACGAATATTTCAATTTGAGCAACGCTGAAATTGAAAAGATATTTAATTCTTTAAGACGACTGCGTACCGCCTTCCCTCATTTGAGCCAGTACATTGACAGCAACATTGACAAAGAAATCAAAGGCAGGATTAATACATTTTTAAAGTCCATTATGAGCCAAATCAGGCAGAATATCGAAGGACGTAAACCTTTTGAAGATGAATTTTATGAGATCATTAAAGATATTTACGAACACGAAGAATTTCTGAAGCTTAAAGAGCACCATCATCATACTTCTTCGATTTACGAACATGTCATGTCTGTTTCTTATTTCTCCTACAGGGCAAGCAAGTTTCTGAAGCTTGATTATCAATCAACGGCCCGCGGCGCTCTGCTTCATGATTTCTTTTTGTACGACTGGCGAAATCATGACGTTCCCGATCTTGCCGAAGATAAATTCCACGGCATTGAACATCCGAAAATAGCCCTGCAAAATGCGACAAAACATTTTGCATTAAATGAAATCGAAAAGGATATTGTCGTTAAGCACATGTGGCCGCTGACACTGGTGCCGCCAAAATTCAAAGAGTCTTTTGTCGTTTCCTTTGCGGATAAATATCTTGCTTCCAAAGAGTATGTAACGAAATTGAATGCAGGGAAGGGTGTCCGTCGTGTCAAAAAACAATCGAAACCGCAACCGCCGCATAAAACACATAAGAAGAAAAACCAACAAAAGAATGAAGGGTAATTCTTTCTTACATTAAACATTATTTTGATAATTTAATGAATGATAGAGGGCAATGAATTTTTCGGGATTTTATACAAATAAAAATCGCTGGTTTTGAACAGGATATTTTTTTGTTCCATTAATTTATTCCAGTTTTCCTTTTTCAATGAATCTCCGGAAATAAGAATATTAATAACCGCTGCATCCGGCAAATTATTAGGAAGAATTTCTTCAAGGCTTGAAATTTTATAAACTCTCTTTTGAGATATGGACAAGTCCTGGGGCTGATTCCAGTAAATTTCATAATCAGGAGAATACACAACATCAAAATAGTTTGTATTGTCTTTTATAAAATGAGCAATTGAATGATTATCCGTAAACACTCTTTTTGCATAGAAAAACTGTCCATATCCATTTAAAATTTTAAAACTGAAAAAAAGTAAACAAATGATGAAAAACAATGAGATGCCTAAAAACTTCCTGACGCCACCGGCTTCTCTGGTCATATAGCTCAGATATATCCAGCAAACAAACGCAAATATTATAAATACAAAAACAAGGTTATATTTTAGCATGGAGAATTCATGAATAATGGAATGTTCACGAAGGATAACCGTGTGTAAGACGGTCGATAAAACAATGATACTCAACCAGCGGACAAGCATTTGCTTATCTTGACCATATTTATTCCGTATCAGAGGAAATATGAAACAATAAATTAAAGTGGTCATTAAAATAGGGATGGAAAAAACAGAAAAGCCGATATTAAAATGATTGATCAGTCCGTTTACACCACCGAAATCCGCTCCACTGTCGGCTCTAATAAAAAAAGTTAACAATAACAATTTCAAGCCGTTCGGAATCAACAAGAGCTGAACAAGAAATAAAGCCGACGCAACGATTGCACTCATGATCAGTGTCCATGTATTGGAAAACAATTTATATAAAAGTGATTTTCCCGGATAATCCTGGAAAGTAATCCATATACGAAAGATAATTGCGACGAATGCGATGCAATAGAAATAGTAATCGGTTAAAATGCCTGCAAACAATACAACGCAGGAAAGAATTTGCAGGAAATGCTTCCATGCTTCTAATGGCTTATTATACAAGGCAAACTCTATGAGAAAAAAAACGATTGATAATAAGATGACCGCCTGGTCCGTAAAATAGATATTTTTCATGTAGTATAAGTTATAGGGAAGAAACGCCCATAATGAAGAAAATATTACCGGCAGAACAATCAGGAATAATCGGGATCTGACTTGAAGAATTTTCAAACAGACATAGAAAAGCAGTCCTAACAACAGGATGGAAAGATAATATTCAAGCTGGATGAAGTATTTAATAAAACCTGTCGATACGTCGCTGGCTCCGATTCCTTTGGCGATTAAATATAAAGGAAGGAATGCTCCCGGGGGATAAGAAAGATATACACATCGGTCATTATTTTCAAATTCCACCGAAGCGTAATCGCAATACGTCATAAATTTATCATTAATGATTCCATCTTTCAGCCAGTTGTTGACGAAGATTAGCGAATAAGCCGTAAGCTCTCCGTTGTAAATATCAGCATTCTGATAATGAACAGGAACTTTGCTTATCGGTATTATGGTAAGAATAAAAAGACTAACAAAGATAACGAAAATATTAATAATATTTTTGTTATCTTTAACATTGGACATTTTCAGATTAATCATTTTCCGTTTCAATATATTCCTCGCCCACATTAATACCCCAGATATTGTCTTTCGATTTTTCCCCTGAAATGATGTTGTTGACGGCTGTCATTGCCGTAAGCATGGCGTGATCCTGATTATAATATTTATGCATGCCATTTCTGCCGATTAAAAATAAATTCTCTATACTATCGGTGAAATGCCTGATCACTCCAAACCGCGAATAAGTGCCGAAGTAGGCAGGATACGTCTTGGGCGTTCGAATGATCATGCTATCAATAACTTCGTTTTTGTCAATAATGGCAATTTTATGCAATTCGTCGATCGCAAACTGAACAAAATCCGAATCCGGCTTTGCCCACAATTCATCACCCTTGTTACAACAGTACTCCAATCCGATCCAGACCTTTTCTGGATCGGCCACGAGATAGGGCGACCAATTATTGAATATTTGCATTCTGGCGACCTTCACATCGCAATCCTGAATATAGATCCAGTTATCCGCTACCCGATTATTGAACGTGGGAATTGTTGTTTCATTTTTTATCTTCAATTCATTTAAAAGCAATCCAACCGTAATGGAATCCCGGTAAGGCAAGCCATCGCTGACTTTTTTTACTTCCGCAGGGACAGCGCTGCCCATGGCCGATATCAAATCTTTCACAGGCATTGTAGAAAAAAAATAATCGCCTTTTATGACAGATTTCGTATTGGTTGAATGGTTGTGGTAAGTCAATTCATAAATCCTGTGCTCTGAAATACTTACTTCGGTAGCCTCAGCGTTTCTAATAATTACACCGCCTTTTTCTACAACAAGACGAGCAACCGTTTCCCACATTTGCCCGGGACCCAGTTTCGGATACAAAAACTGATTAATCAGACTGGTATCTGTATTTTTCTGCTCAATGGATTTGTCTTTTACAAAAATAGTTTTGACTGCGTGAAGCAAAGTCCTGGAAATCGACAATTCCTTAATTCTCTGTGCTCCCCAATCGGCAGCAATATCACGACAGGAAACGCCCCATATCTTCTGGGTGTAATCCTTGAAAAATGTTTCATAAAGTTCTTTACCAAACCGGTTGATGAAAAAATCTTCCAGAGAATTGATTCTATTTACGGGAAATATCTTAATAACAAAATATCCCCATCCTATTTTCAGGATGCGGATCATTCCCAGATTGGATATTGTTTTCCAGTTCAGTTTAATCGGATAATCAAAAAACTTTCCCAGGTAAAAAATGCGAGACAACCTGCCTCGGACAAGCATTACGCTGTCCGTGTTTTCAGGATCAGGTCCCGGAGATAAATGCGCAAATGATTTTTTCCTTTGTTCATCTTTTATATTGAAACCCTGGATCGGCAGCATCGCCTGCCACCACTTCATGACCGTGTCCGATTTTGAAAAGAAGCGATGTCCTCCGATATCCATCCGATTGCCGTTGTGCACCGCCGTTTTTGATATTCCGCCGATATCGTTCGTTTTTTCAATAATGATTGGTTTAATGTCTGTTTGGGTGACCAGTTCATACGCGGCAGTTAACCCCGCGGGACCGGCACCGATAATTATTGCGCATTTATTCATAGTTAAGATTCTTTTTTTATTAATGTTAAAGACATAAAGCAATGTAATCGTGTTTGTCAATGGAAAGCTGATTGACGCACCCTATACTTTTTAGCCAAGTTTCTCTTGACAGGCAGGATCGCGTTTCTTATGGTTCAATCTACAGGAAATTCTTATCAATTAAAGTTTATGGATGATCACCAGCAACGAAAAATAATATATGACGTTTGGCTTATTTGGACGATCACAAATACATGCAATTTAAATTGCACGTATTGCAATGCCAGCGATCCGGGAAGGATCATTAAAAAATTCTATGATTTGGGATTTTTAAATTCGACAAAGATTATAGGTGTTAATCTGGGCAAGTTCATTGGACAGATGGTTAAACAAGGTCCGCTTAGTGCATTCAAGGAAACAAAAGCAAAATTGACACATACAATAAGCGCAGAGATAGATATCTCTGCTTTGATGAGGACCCTTGATGCGTCGAAAAAGGTTTTCAAAATCACCTTTACGGGGGGAGAACCTTTTCTCGTTCCGAATTTTATCGAAGCCTGCAAAGCAATAACAAAAGAAAACTACATCACTATTTTCAGCAATTTAACATCATCTGAAATTAAGAACTTCAGCGAAACAGTAGATCCTCGAAAAGTATTGGAGATTTGCGGGTCTCTGCATGTCAAAGAATTAGAAAGACTTCATCTATTAGAAAGATATATTGAGAATTTCACACTCCTCGAAGAAAAAGGATTCAACATAAAGGCACAGGCGGTTGCTTATCCGAACTTTTTAAGAGAAGTCGAAAAATATCGATCCTTTTTCAAAAAGAAGGGAGTCGACATAGAATTTGTTACCTTCAGAGGAAGATATCGATGGAAGCAATATCCAAAATCCTACACCAGTCAAGAGATAAAGATTTTCGAATTCGGAGCGTCTCAAAAGTCGCACACGGATATCATGAATTGTTTTTATCAGAAAAGGAAGATTTGCAATGCAGGATACAATGTTGGAGTAGTATTCCCATCCGGGGACGCCCAAACTTGCTTTCTAATCAGCCAAAGCATAGGAAATGTATTTACGAAAAT
>CAZIJZ010000061.1:0-11146 GCA_964539765.1 uncultured Smithella sp. | reverse complement strand
CTAATAGGACATTTCTATTTTGGTAAAAATAGGACATTTCTAAATTGGCTGGACAGATGCGTATTATATCCTTGACATACGAGGGGGGACTTCTTATACTCCAGCGACTCGCGATTGAGTTATTCCAGTTGCGGGATAGCGTTATGCTGTTGAAATAGTTGAATATTATAGCCTTTGCGGCCATAATTTATACATTTTGAAAAAGAGAGGTAAAACATATGTCTATCATGAACTGGACCAAAGATGAAACCGTCGCCATTATAACCATGACCAATGGTGAAAACAGACAAAATCTGACATTTGCCAAGACATTGAATGCGATGCTTGACGAAATAATCGCGGATAAAACCATAACCGCCCTGATTATTACTTCCAATGACCCGAAGAATTTTTCGCAGGGTATAGACGTTGAATGGATTATGGGACAGATGCAGAAAGATGAACATCAGCCGGTAACGGATTTCATCAACGAAATGGATGTGGTTTTTAAAAAGCTGCTTCTTTATCCGATACCGGTCATTGCGGCCATTAATGGCCATGCCTTCGGCAACGGTTCAATTGTTGCCTGTGCCTGCGATTTCCGTTTCATGCGCTCGGACAAAGGATTCTTCTGCTTCCCCGAAGTCAACATCAGCATTCCCTTCCGCTGGGGGATGAACGCTTTTGTTAAAAAAGCCATTCCCATCCACTTACTGTCGCAGATGCAGCTGACCGGCAATCGTTTCACCGCGCCGGAACTGGAAAAGCACAACATCATTGTAAAGGCCTGCGCCAGCCAGGAAGAATTAATGTCCTCCGCGATAGCTTTTGCCAAGACTTTCCAGAAAAAACGGACCATTTTCGGTGAACTGAAAAGAAGACTGTACGCTGATATCATCAAAGTTCTGGATGATGACTTTATGCCTCCGACTTCCAAGATTACTTCTCTGGTGATGATGGATTAGCATTGAACAAAAGTTGTGACCATTTAAAGAGGTACGAAAAATGAAAACAGCGATTACCGAAATGTTCGGCGTGAAATATCCCATTATCTGCGGCGCCATGATGTGGCTTTGTAAACCAAAGCTCTGCGCGGCCATCTCCAATGCCGGAGGGCTGGGTAATCTCACTGCCGGGAACTATCCCACGGGTGATGAATTCCGGGAAGCCATCCGGGAAACCAGAAAATTGACTGACAAACCCTTTATGGTCAACGTCACGATTCTGCCATCGGTGCATATCACGGCCGAGCATCACAAAATGTATCTGACGATCTGCGCCGAGGAAAAAGTTGCGGGTCTGGAAATATCCGGTACGCCGCTGGACAAGGCGGTGGGCAAGGAATTCATAGACATTCTGAAAAAAGCCGGCGTGAAATTATTTCACAAGGTCGGATCGGTGCGTCACGCCGTGCACGCCGAGAAAACCGGTTATGACGGAATATACGCCGCGGGCATTGAAGAAGGCGGCCATCCGCTCAATGATGATGTGACGACGATGGTGCTTACGCCGCGCATTGTCGAGACCGTGAAAATTCCGGTGGTGACGGTTGGGGGTGTCGCTGATGGACGAACCCTGGCGGCGGCACTTGCTCTCGGCGCCCAGGGTGTGATGATGGCAACCCGTTTTGTGGCCACCCGGGAGTGCGAAGTGCACGACAATATCAAACAGGAAATCATCAAACGTCAGGAATTTGAAACGGCGCTGATTTGTAAATCCATTGGTCTGCAGGGTCGGGCGATTAGAAATAAACTTGTGGAAGAAGTTTTAGCCGTGGAATCGACAGGCGGTGGACTGGAAAAACTTATTCCGCTGATTGCCGGAGAGCGGGTCAAGAAAGCCTGGGAATTCGGTGAGGTGGACAGCGCTCCCATGATGATGGGACAATCGGTCGGATTGGTCAGGGATCTTCCCACATGCAAGGAGCTTCTGGAAAGACTGGTAGCCGAGGCCAAAGCCGATATTGAGCGCGTCAGAAACATTTTTTAAAATCGATACGATAAGAAAATATTAAATAACATCGGCCTTGCTAAATCGATTGCGTATTCCCGGATAATCCGAATGTCCATTGCAGGCCTCAAGAAAAAGAATCGCGTTTCTCAATCAAGCAGGCGCTCTCCGCATAAATCCATCGTGTCCTTGAATTTATGGATGAATACATTAAAGTTCATTTCCGGACCGAGGAAAGTCTGATGACGGAAATGAAATATCCTTTTCTGCAAATGCAAATCGACCAGCACCGACGTTTTTCGACGTACTTCGACGTACTGAAAATTGAAATAAAAAGAAATTTTGAAACAAACAGGATTTTTATTCTTTTCCTTGTTCAGGTGCTGATCGTTGACTGGCTTGTTAATCATACCAGCAAGTTCGACGTGCCTTTTGGCAAATTTCTTCGTTAGCGGAAAGGTAAGCGGTAGAAGAGCCTGTCTTCTTTCTGAACCTCTTTCGGGAACAGATGGAAAAGATCTTTATTGGCAAAACCGCCGTCTGATTTCCCCGGCAATCAGATACCACTTCTGCACGCCATTTTCGAGCCGGAAATAATGAAGAATGTAGGCAAGAGATAGAATGAGCAGGGTAACAAAAAGAAGAATAGCAGAAAGAGACGGTCTGATAACCGCAAATCCGAAAATCATCAAAGTGAAGAAACAAACGAAAAGCATCACCATTAAATGCACCAGCCGTTCATGCTGCATCCATTTAATCTGCTTGTCGTGATAGGCGAGAAGCTCCCTTAATTTTTCAGTATCGGGATTTTTTTCAAGAACCTCTTTTACGTAATTTTCATGATCTTTCATGTAAGAAATCATCATTAATCCCGCATAATTTTTTGTGAATATTAACATGTTTTCGTGAAAAATATAGATATATTTTTTAAGATTACCGTAAATTAATACGGAAGAATCAACACTTATAAAATTAGTTTGCCACAAGACCCATGTAATGTTATGTATTCCCCACGAGGGCAGATCACAAGGAGGAAGGAAGATGGTAAATAAGGTTATCTTGATTGGAAGATTGGGCAAAGATCCAGAGGTCCGCTATACGCCTGATGGGACGATGGTTACCAACTTCAATATGGCCACGGATGAGCAGAGAAAAGATAAAAACGGTGAAAAAATCCAGAGAACGGAATGGCATAAAATAGTAACCTGGGGGAAATTGGCCGAGATATGCGGTAATTATCTTGTCAAAGGCAAGCTGGTTTTTGTGGAAGGGCGAATTCAAACGCGTTCATGGGAAGATAAAGAAGGCGTTAAACGTTATACCACGGAAATCATCGCGTCCAACATGCAAATGCTTGACTCAAAGGGACAAGCCAAATCCGGAGAAACTTCTTTTGATGCTGATACCGCAAATGCTAATGACGGCAGCGCGCCGCTGGATGATGTTCCCTTTTAAATATTCGATAATTTCTGAAAACGAGCAGTTTGGGAAGTTAATGCAGTATTCTTCTTCATCCTATACCCTTTAATTTTTCTGCGGATGTCTTATAATCGAAAAACAACAGGGATAATGTTTTTTATACTTATCCCCGCAAAACAGGAAAACAATGAAAATTATCAATGTGCTGATGATACAACCAAAGACTCCGCAAACGTTTTGGAGTCATGACCATACGATTAAGGCCCTTGGATTCAAAACCACCATGCCACCGCTGGGATTACTCACCGTAGCCGCCATGCTTCCCCAAAACTTCAACATTAAATTAGTCGATCTCAATGTTGAAGATCTGGATATGCAGGATGTGGAGAAGAGTGACATGGTTTTTCTAACCGGCATGATCGTCAACAGAGAGTCTTTTATAGAACTGGTCAATATAAGCCAGGAAAAAGGCAAGACCGTTGTTGCCGGCGGGCCCTTTGTGCAGTCAATTTACGGAACGAAAGCGCTCGATACCCTGGAAGTAAGCAAGATTGAGCACCTGATTTTATATGAAGCTGAAAACAATCTTCCGCAGTTTTTGGAGGATCTCGCGCAGGGCAAAGCGAAAAAAGTTTATGATAACAAAGAAAAACCTTCCCTGACACAGACCCCGATTCCCCGATTTGATTTGATACATCCTGGAGATTATGCCTCCATGGCCCTTCAGTTTTCCAGGGGGTGCCCTTTTAATTGCGAATTCTGTGATATCGTCCAGATGTTCGGCCACATTCCCCGGACCAAGACGCCGGAGCAATTTATGAGCGAAGTTGAAGCGCTTTATTCAACCGGATATCGCGGGCGTCTTTTTATTGTGGATGATAACTTCATTGCCAACAGAAAGAAAGTCAAGGAAATGCTCAGATTACTGGCTGCGTGGCAGGAGGAGCGCGGATATCCCTTTCTGCTGTTTACCGAAGCCAGTATCGATCTTGCGAAGGATGATGAACTGCTGGCGCTGATGCGAAGATCAGGCTTTACCTCCGTTTTCATTGGTATTGAATCTCCGGATGTTGCCACCCTTCGTGCCACCAATAAGAATCAAAACGTGACCTGCGATATGAATGCGGCCATAGAAAAGGTTCAGAAAGCAGGCATAGAAGTTATGGGAGGATTTATCCTGGGATTCGACACCGATACGGAAGACGTATTCGACCGCCAGCTGGAATTTATCCGGCAAAACGGCATTGTTCAGAGTATGGTAGGTCTTCTCGCTGCCATGCCGCACACCGATTTGTACAACAGATTGGAACGGGAAGGACGGCTGGTGTTCGGGCTCGGGCATAGCGGCAATAATGTTGACACCGACCTCAACTTCATTCCTAAAATGCCGGTGAAGCAGCTTATTGAGGGCTACAGAAGAGTCATCAAAGAAACCTACGCGCCCCGTAATTATTTTGCCCGCGCGACAACGCTTTTGAAAAAATTTCCGGATATGAGAATATCAAAACTGAACGACGCGGAACCGTGGTTAAAAAAATTATATATGTCCAAAATGACCATTCATCCGAATAAGGCAAAGATGGTCTTTGAAATTATGAAGCTTGTATTCAAGCCTTTCGGCATTTATGGATTGGTTTTTATCATCAAATCATTGCGATTCGGATTGCTTTCCATGCCCGTCACGATCGAACTGACTTTCCGCGGTCTCCACTACATGAGCGTAGCCAGGGAAATTGAAAACAAGGTTGATTGACGGTCTGAAGCAGCGATGACAGTGAAAAAAAAGAATCGGCACCCGAAAGGTGTTCCGGATGATAAACCGTAATTCCCGGATGCGTCACCTGATGAATAAAAGAAAACGTCATTGACCGTTTGGTACGGTTTGTTTTGCCGATTGTAACCCCCAAGATTTTCTTGACCCGTACAAAATTCATTTATATATTCCGACAATAAACCCTAACGACTTTTTAATGCGGTGTCCACACATGAAACGAATTATTCCCCTGTTTCTTTTTTGGGTCTGCATTGCCCTTGCCGGCTGTGCCGGTGTCAAGGTTTCCTTCGTCAGCAGCAGTGATTATATGTCACTGCGTCGCGGAGACATTTTGACAACCGGCGAACTGAGCGCCTACACCGGCGCCGCGCTGCAGGTTGTCGGCATCGAAAAAAAACAATGCGATAAGCAGAGCGCCTTCTGCCGTCAAGCTCTGATGGAAACCATTGGGCTGCACAGCGAGAATCGTATGTCCGCTCTGGCCGAGCTCTGGCTGAAGGAAGCCATGAAGCTGGACAAGAATATTGTGGAAGGCGGACATATCGAAGACGTGCTGAATGCCTATCTGGAAACGGCGCGATATGCATACGTTTATCTTTTTCTAACCAAGCGCGCATTCAATAAGAGAGCCCTGGAGGATCGCCAGACACAGGTTCGGGATTATTATAACTATGCCGTGCAGAAAACTCTGACCACCTTATTTGAATATTATCGCAAATACCCGCCGGCGGAAATGGAAAGCAAACGGGATACGGTTGTGCGATTCGGGAAATGGCACATTACCGTCAGGAATGAAGATGTGCGACTTCCCGCTCAGCGTATCATGCCTGAGGACTTGTTGCCGGCGTCAGCTTTGTCGTTTGCCGGCCTGCGCAATCAATACCGTCGTGATGGCTTGGGCGCCGAACTGGTGGCGGTAACTTCTCGTCGTGTGGTCGACAGGCAAAGCGCGGAAGTGCCCTTCAGTGAAACACCTTTTCCCGCGATAACAGCCGTGATGAGCTTTCCGGGGAACAGTCCCGGAGAAGTGCTGGGAACCAGTGACGTTGTCATTACCGGTTACGATCCATACGGGCGGGAAAGTGTCGAACTGGCCGAAACCGAAGTTCCGCTGGCGGCCAATTTTACTTCCGGTTACGGACTTTGGCTGGCGCGATCGGGTTTTGCCGCGCAGTCGCTGCTGACACTTATCGGCCGGGGTGATGTGCTGGAAATGCCGCGCGTCTATCTGATGCAGCCTTATAATCCCCAACGCCATATTGTCATCATGCTGCACGGGCTGGCCAGCAGTCCCGAAGCATGGATCAATCTGGCCAATGAAGTATTGGGCGACGAAACACTGCGTCAGAATTTCCAGATTTGGCAGGTTTATTATCCCACCAACGCGCCCATCGCTTTTAATCATTACGAAATTTATAAGGCGATCCGGCAGACATTGGAATATTTTGATCCTTCGGGAAAGGCGCGGGCTTCCCGGAAGATTCTGCTTGTCGGACACAGTATGGGCGGAATTTTGTCGCGGCTGATGGTATCTTCCTCCGGCGATCGACTATGGGAGGCGTTTCTCAAAATGTATCCGCTGGAAGGAAGGCGTCTGGAAAGAGTGAGCAAAGAACTGGGACCCTACATGAAATTCGAACCGTTGCCGCAGGTCAGCCGGGCGATCTTTATCGCAGCGCCGCACCAGGGCACTCCCGTGGCGGCATGGGCTGTCGTGCGCTGGTTAGCCGACTTTATAACCGTTCCTTTTTCCGTGCTGGGCAGATTCAAGGAAGTGGCCCAACTGCTTGTCGATCCCGGCTCCGCCAATCCCGTCTCCCTGACTCGCTCTTTCAACAGCATTGATAATCTCAGCAACCGGGATTCCTTTATTCAGCTGACCTCAACTCTGCCGATTTCATCCCGGGTGCGTTACCATTCGATTATCGGTAATTACACGCCGAAGAAATCCCTGGCCGATTCCAGTGACGGTGTGGTGCCGTATTCCAGTTCGCATCTCGAAGGCGCCGATTCGGAAAAAGTAATATTGTCCGCTCATAGCGTTCAGGAGAAACCGGAAGCCATCATTGAAATCCGTCGCATCATGCATCTGCATCTTAAAGAATAGAACGAATGCTAAAAATAAAACAGGAGATCCTTTATGCTTAAAAATGAAAAGTTCTGGTATTTATTCATGATGCCCGGCGCCGTGGCCGGATGGATTTTTATTGTGTACGGATTATTGTTCCCGATTCAGGATGAGAACCTGAGAATGGTGTGGGTGGCGGTTGCCTTCCTCTGGGGCGTCGGGCATATTTTTGAACTGGCCATTTCCATTCCCATCGGGAAATCAAAAGGGATTCCCCTGAAAACGATCATGATTAAAACAATCGTATTCGGCATCACCTGGTGGCTGCCGCTTACTTTTGGATTTATAAAAAAATGATTATGCGTTTCGATAATGAAAAACCTGATTCGGAACACCGAAACAGTAAAAAGGCAGGCTCAACTTGAGTCTGCCTTTTTTATGAGTATTTTTCTTCGGATTAAATCGCTTCGATGGTGGATGTCGGTTTGGAGGTAATGTTGTACGTGACGCTGACCACTTCCGGTATCTCTTTGGTAATTTTCGCGGCGATGCCCTCGAGAATATTAAAAGAGAGTCTTGTCGGCCGGGCCGTGCGCGCATCCGTGCTGTTCCAGCAGCGGATTTCAATCTGATTGCCGAAGACCCGTTTATTGTTACGCATGCCGGTCACGCGATCTTCATGCAGAATCGCCAGATACTGAAAAGCTTTGACGTCCTTCAGCGCTGCTTCCGTGATGGCGGTTGCCTTTCTGACCAGGGCAATTTTTGCAGGATTGACTTCGCCGATGACACGGGCAACCAGCGCCGGTCCCGGGAACGGGATCCGGTTGAACATGCTTTCCGGCAGTCCCAGACCGCGACCGACTTTACGCACGCCGTCCTTGCGCAGTTCGATGAGCGGCTCCAGAATCTTGTAACCGAAAGCCTTCTGCGGATCAATACCCAGTTGCTCGAAAACATTATGCTGTCTTTTGATGCCTGCGACGGTTTCATCTACATCGGTCAGAATGGTGCCCTGCAGAAGGTATTTGGCCTTGCTTTTAACGACCAGTTTTCCAAAAACATTTTTATAGAAAGTCTGGGTGATGGCTTCTCTTTTTTCTTCGGGATCGGTCAGTCTCTTCAGCGCGAAGAAGAAAGCTTTGGAGGCGTCGAAAACTTCGACCTGAATTCCAAGCTTTTTAAAGGCTGCAGCTACCCTGGCCGGTTCATTCTCCCGCATAATGCCGTTATCAATGATATAGGTTTTTAAACGTTTGCCCAGTGCCTTGTGTCCCAAAGCGGTGACGACCGCGGAATCAACGCCGCCCGACAGAGCGTTGATGGCGAATCCGTCGCCGACCGCCTGCCGGATCTCCCGTACTTTATCGTCTATAAATTTATTGACGTTCATGTTTTTTGCTTTGATTTCTTTCATCTTGATCATGACGGCTCCTTTTATCCTAAAATATGATACAAAATGGTTTAAACGAAATTGTACGGAGTTTCAAGCAATAATCATAAAAAAAGTATTGACTTATGGCGCCGGCATTTCAAGAGGTCGTTTTTTTTGAAAAGACTCTCCACGCATGGAAGATGATTATAAAAGACCACGCGATTAATGGAAATTTGAACCAAAGGTATTGCGGGTATAAATCATAGTTAATGAAAATCAATAAAGCATTGACGATCAGAAATGAAAACAGATGATAATAGAATCCTTTGTGCGTTTTTATGGAAGAAGAAAAAATGCTGAACCCGTGATATAAAAGCGCGACAGTCCATCCTGCCAGAGGCCATTTCGCCCAGAAATATTGCGGGGATGTATCAAGGTTAATCCAGATCAACACGGCGTTGATGGCCAGATACGCCGTTAAATGGTAACCGAACCCGATTTTTGCTCTTCTGCTTGTCATACAAATCTCCTCTCCTAATGTTTTTGCGACTGTTGTCAGACATGCATCAAAGTCATGCCTGCGATCCGTGTCCGAGAAAATCCTTATTTCGTCAATCCCGAGACCAGTTCCTCGACTTTCCCGTTGACGGTCTTAATGGTGTCATATACGTGTTTACGTTTTCCTCCATCCTGAAAGCCGCTTTGCGCGGCGCCCGTCCGCCTTTCAACAATGCTTCTGTGAATGTTTTCCGTAGTGGAAACCACCTCATCAATGCATCCGAAAACCAATTTGATTATAGCATGTTTCTCTTTCATAAGCCCTCCTTTAAAAAATCATCAACTGCTGGCCGGTATCAGCGCACGTGGTTCGCCGATATAAAACAATTTTCCCGACCGGCAAATGCAATATACACAAAGCAATTATAATTGTCAATATAAAAAAGCAAAAACAAGAGCAATAAAAATATCTACAAAATATTGCTATTATTATTGACAATGGTTCCGTATTGTATTATAGCAATAGCAAAAATTCAGAACGTGGGGTCAAGGAGGCATGATGGCTATTATAAGAAAAGAGCAGAAAGAAAAATCAAAAAACGTATTGTTGAGGGTCAGTATACCGGCGCCGCTGATGGCTGAAATCAAGAAGATCAAAAAACTTTGCAAGGATACCGGGTTCTATTTTGATATCAAACCCGATGTCATCAGCGCAGTTGAAAAAGCCGTTGAAGAAGCGAAGGAATTAATCCAGAAAGAGAAAAAATCCAGATAGATCAATATGCACTAATGACCGGAATCAAGATGAGTTACAAGCATCATGATGGAAAATCTTAGAGAAGGCAGGAAAGCGCTGGTTGTCGAAGGCGGCGGCATGCGGGGTGTTTTCGCTGCGGGAGTTCTTAACGCCTTCGGCAGCGGGGGATTCGATCCGTTCGATATGTATCTGGGCGTTTCCGCCGGCGCCTGCAATCTTGCCTCGCATCTGGCCGGCCAGAACGACAGAAATTTTGATATCATAGAACGCTATTCCCTAGACGGCCGGTTCATCAATCCAGGAAGATTTCTGCGCGGTGGACATTTGATGGATCTGGACTGGCTGTGGGACATCACCATCAGCGAATATCGTCTGGACCTGAAGAAAATATTCAGGCGATTAAAAGAACAAAGAAAAGAATACATCATTTCGGCCACATCCGTAACGGCGGGAAAGGCTGTATATCTTGAACCGGATGAGGACACGCTGGAACATTATCTGAAAGTGTCCAGTTCGCTGCCGATTTTTTACAGAAAGTTTCTGGAAGTCAATTCCGAAAAAATGACGGACGGCGGTGTGGCGGATTCTCTGCCGGTGAAAGAAGCCATCCGGCGCACAGCAACCGAGATAACGGTTATCAGAACCAGGCCGTCGCAATACGTCAAGAAAGAGAGCATGTTTTCCTTGTGCTATCCTTTTATCTGCAGGGATTATCCGCTGTTTGCACAAGCGATGAAAAAAAGACCCGAGAATTATATGGAATCGGTGCATTTGATCAGAGAACCGCCCACAGGTGTGCGTGTTTTTGAAATAGCACCGCCGCCGGATATCAATGTCGGAAGGATGACCACCGATATCAAACGTCTTCGTGCCGCGTATCAAAGCGGCAGGGACCACGGAAGCAAATTTATGGACGGGTATGCGTCTTGAAAATTGCCCGATCAGATCGTCAAGCAAATTATCAGGACGTCGGAAAACCGTAAATCTGAACAAAGCAAAAGCTTGATCCCCTCAGGCCTTCACCGGACGGATGAACATTTATAGTGTAACGGCCATGCTGATTGCCTGTTCAAGAGGCTTTGTCCGGTTATTTATTTTTATTCCCAACCTCTTGGATTTCTTCATTGAAAATTTTCTCCCGTCTCTTGACTTTATCTATATATTGTGGTTAATAAATCAAATTCATACAATATATAGTGTCTTTTTCTTTAATCTCTTTAAGTATTTATGAGGAATCAGCTTTATGGAACAGAAACATCTCGCCCCCATTACCCCGGAATTGACGCAGAACGCTTTAACCGTTCTGGAACGACGATATCTCAAACG
>CAZIJZ010000060.1:0-11206 GCA_964539765.1 uncultured Smithella sp. | reverse complement strand
CGATCAAATCAGCGGCGACTACCAGGGCGTGCGAGCTGGAAACGCAGGCCATGCTAAATGTCAGTGCCACACCCCGGATTCCGTATTTTTGGACGATTAAATCGGCCACTTCACCGGGGCCGCGGTTGCGGCAGGAAATAACCGGGGATTCCTTGTCAGGATTTTTGCGCACGGCTTCAGTAAATTCGTATTCGTTGCGTATAAATAAACCGCCTGTCGTGCCGACCAGCACGCTGGATTCGGCTATTTCTTCCAAGGACAGGTCCGCGCGTTGAAAAGCTTCGGCAATCACGCTATCCAGCATCATCATGGATTTATCCAGAGGATTTCCCGGATAAGGCACTTCGAAAACATTCAATGCGCGGTTGGTTAAGTGTGAAGAGCGGCCTGCCGTCGCCTGCGGAGCCCTTCCCGAGATCAAATGACGTGCCGACTCGGCAGCGCTCCATCCCAGCGTTGTCACTGCGCCCCAGCCGCGCACATAAATCTCTGTTTGGGTCATCTTTTTACCTTTGGCGCTTCGATGATAAAATCGGCCAGTGTGTCGAAATTCTGCATCGCCTTGGCCGCCGTGGAGGCGTTTTTTAATTCCACGCCGAACTGAAATCTTATTTCCATGGCAATTTCCATGGCGTCGAGACTGTCCAGCAGCAGCGGTCCGGGACCGCCAATGAAGGGAGCGTCGGTGGGCACGTCTTCCGGATGCACATCCGTAATTTCACAAGCCCGGATGACCAGTTCCTTGAGCTTGAAAATCAGTTCTTCCCTTGATGATACTTTTAATTCCTTTAATTTCTGATTTACATCCATTTAACCTTCCTCCCCGCTATGTAAAAGCAAAGCAACGCGAATAACATTAACACCGTCAGTTTAGGCCACAAGGAACTGAATCCGGCGTCGCGCGAAAAAATATCCAAATAAGCCTGATGCGCCCAGTACATCGGTGAGAGCATCGCCAGTTTTTTCATGATGAGCGGCATAACCGCATACGGCACCATAATACCGCCGAATACGGCCATCAGAACCGCCCCGGTGGCCGCCAGCGCCGAAGACTGTTCCGGCGCCCGCGCCAGCGCCGCGACCATGACGCCGAATCCGGTGGACGCGGCCGCGACGACCAGCGTGACCGGTATTAAATGCCAGGGGTGCGCTCCCAGCGTAAAAGGGAATGCGATGATCAGCGGCATGATGTAAATACCGACAATCAGCATTAAAGCAAATTGCATCAGATTAATCAAATAATAAGGAATAAGCTTGCCGAGAATAACAATACTGGGGCTGACCGGATAAGTAAAAATCCGCTGCAGGGTACCGTCGTGCTTTTCCTGCAGGAAACCGATGGACATGGGAATTGCAATGAAGAACATCGCGAAAATCGACCAGCCGGGAACGCTGTTTTGCAGCGGGCCGGGCAGTGTCCGGTCCTTTTTTGTTTTTTCAACAATAAAATCGGACGACAAGCCTTCAATGTCGTCGATGCCCATGACCACCTCCACGGTCAAGCCGGTGACCAGCACGCGTACGGCGGATTTGTAGCCTGCGTCGAGAACGGGATCAAATTCCATTTCCACCGGTTTTAATCCTTCATCAAACCCCTTCGGTATGAAAATCACCGCGTGCGCCCTGCCGGTTTCGAAAAGCTTGTCGTTGCCGAATCCCGGCGGTCTCCGGACGCGCTGAATCATTTTATTGGCGCTTATTCTTCGTTCAAGCAGGTTTGCCGTCGGCTGGTGCGATTCGTTTTCAATGATCAGCAGCATCTGCCTTCCCGTCAGCTTATCCATATAAACGCCCTGCAGCGCCAGCGATAGAAAAAAAATCAGCGCCATGGGCATGATGAATAAAAGAGGAAGGGTCTGGCGTTCACGCAGTAAAACCAGCATTTCCTTGCGAATCAATGCAGTCAGTTTCCCAAAATCCACTTTATCTGCCCCCGTCAATCATCATCGCGCAAACCGTGTCCGGTTCGTTCCAGGAAAAATTTTTCCAGATTATCAATTTCGTTCATGCCGCCGGAGAAAATCATCGAACCCCGGTCCAGCATCGTTACACTGGAACACATCCGCTGCGCTTCGTCCATGATATGTGTGCACAAGACAATCGCTATGCCGTCGGCATTCATTTTTTTCAACGTTTCATAAATATGATTACGGCTCTGCGGGTCAACGCCCACGGTCGGTTCATCCAGAAGCAGCAGGCGCGGCGAGTGCAGGAGAGCAACTGCCAGATTCAGACGGCGCAGCATGCCGCCGGAATAAGTTGACGCCCGTTTTTGCGCGTATGGTAAAAGGCCGGTTTCTTCCAGAACCGCCGCTGCTCTTTCTTGCAGTCGTTTGTGCGACAGTCCGGCCATGACACCGAAAACGCGCAGATTTTCCATGGCGGTCAGCGACGCATATACCGAGATCGGCTGAGGCGCGTAGCCGACGGAGGTCAGCGCTTTTGAGTGATCGTTTCTGCTGCCGTAAATCGATATGCTGCCCTGAAATCGCCGCAGCTGTCCGGTAATCAGACGCATCAGTGTCGTTTTGCCCGCGCCGTTCGGTCCCAGAAGCGCGTGCATCTGTCCGCTTTCCACCGACATGGAAAAATCGCGCAGAGCATATTCCGTCCCGGCGGTTTTTGCTTTATCCTCCCGGGGGTTATAGGAAAAAGTTACGTGTGAAATTTCCAGAGCTTTCATGATTTAAGTTTTCCGGCAACCTCGTGCAGTTTTTTAAAAAGATTTTCTTCGCGACCGGCGCAAATGAGCATTAATCCGCCTGCCTTGGCAAACGTTTCTTCCTTACTGCCTCTCTTTTTGATGATGCGCGCGGCGGTAACGGCAAATTCGCGCCACGTATCGCCGATGGCCGTCATCTCCTGAGACAGATCGTTCAGTTCCGCAGAACCGAACAGACCGGCGGCTTCCTGCAGAAAAGCCGCGTACATATAGCGGAATCCCGCGCCGCCCGTGCCGACTTCCTCCTGCATGCGGACGATCATGCCCAACTGCCGGCAGGCTTCATCAAATCCCTGAGTCTTTTCGAATTTGATGATTCTTCCGGCCAGAAAGCGGATGCCGCGGATCCCGATAATCGGAATAGGAATTCTAAGCATCAAATTACAGGTGTCCAGCATTCCCTTGATACAGGCGCTGCGAAGATTAGGGCGGAGATTGATAAAGTCCGGGTAATACATGAATCCGTGAGGTTCCAGCGGACCGCGAGCAAACCGCGCCCGGATCAGGTCTTCCGTGAGGCAATCTACCGGCTGTTCAAGGACGGGATCGCTCACACGGAAACCGTTCTCGATTTCGCGCAGTATAACAATGTTGTGGCCGTTGAATTGAAACCGGAAACGATTGGGGAAATAAGAAAGCCAGTAAATGTTGGTCGTCACGCCGACAATTTGTCCCGATTTGAGCACACGACGAAGTTCATCCATGCCCTTCTGCGCGTTGCGAAAATGCTGTGTCACGAATTTCGCCCCCAGTCTTTTGGCCGCTTTACGAAAGATTGCCGCCGGTTGTGTACGATAGGTGCTGATGGGCAGGCCGACAAACTTGACAAAAGAGAAATGACCGAAAAAAACACCGCTGCCGACGCCGAAAATCATCGGTTCGCTGATTTCCAATCCCTTATCCCTGAATAAAGCCGCCGTAACACCGGTTTCGCAGTGAGCGGCATGAAGATGAACAAAAGGTTTCCCGCCGGATGTCAGTTCTGTATTGGTCAATAAGAGAGCCTTCCTTGTATTATTTTTGAGGCACGGTTTTTAATTCTTCCATCGTGATTGCAAGAGCTTTGGCGTAACGCTCCAGCAACGAATCTTTGAGTCTGGTAAAAATTTCCGGACGCAAATGCCGCTTGACACGAAACACGGCAATGCCCGCCGTTTTGCCAAGAATATCCGGTATCATCTGCCGCCGCTCCATGTGATAGGCGAGTGGGCTTTTTTCTCCGGCCAGTACGGCTTTTCTGGTTTTCTCCAGATTTACAGCCAGTTCCTTTACAGCCAGACCATTGACGAGCTCTTCTGCCTCCCATCCGTTACTGGGCACAATGACATATTTCCCGTCGTCATCAATCGCATAACAGGCACGCCTCACACCTTCGTAATATTCAACCGTGTTATCCTGGGGGACGTCTTTTACTTTCATGGAAACATTCTGCCAATTAAAATGATTTCTTCTCGATGATTATGTTCATTATACTAATTTTGATAAAGCTCAAAGAGAAAAAATGTTTTGTTGTGACAATCAGAATTAACTGATTTTTTCCCCCAAAAACGGCTCGAAATGATGCCACTCGAAGGGATGCTGACGGGCGAAATCCGCAAGGTCATTCGCATAGGCCTGTGCCGATTCCTGCACTGCTTTTTTTCTGTCTGCACGTGAGGCGGCAACTACTTTTCGTCCCGGTGAAACCTTGATATGATATTTTCCAACCGCTTCCTGATACACGAAGAAAGTCATCAGCGGCGCGCCGGTCATCAAGGCGAACAAATGCGGTGTTTCCGGTAATCTGACTTCATGCCCCAGAAAATTTACAGTGATAAAAGTCTGCTCACCCCAGAGACGGTCGCCCGTCATCGAGACAATGCCGCCATCGCGCAGGAAATTGATGCCTTCAATTAACGCAAATGGTGATTTTTCATCTTCCGTTGTCACGACAACGCGAATGCCGCCTTTGGCCAGAAGCTGTTTCTGAATCTGCTCAATCTGCTCTTTGTGTTTGGCGCCCAAGTAAAGCATGATCGGCAGGCCTTTTTTGTGAAGCGTCTGCGCGGCCAGTTCCCAGTTACCGATGTGCGACATCAGCAAAATCGCGCCGGTTTTGTTTTGCACCGCCTCTTCCAGATCTTCCCAGCCTTCCTTGACGTATTCGATATCCTTCTCATCAAGGCGGATAAAGCGATGAATATAGACGTCGGTAAATTTGTGATACTGACGCCACGCACACCAGAGATGATAGAAAAACCAATGCTGGGGAAACAAGGTGCGATAGAATTCGAAGCTGTTGGCCACACGCACCGGGAAAAGAAAAAAATATCCCGTGGCGACAAACCAGGAGAAGATGTGGAAAAACCACAACCCAAATTTGCGGGTAAATAAGAGCAATATTTTATAAGAAATTGTTTTCATTATCTTTTCTTTCCCATAAACCATTTTTCTTCGATTCCTGCGGTGTCTGAAGCGAAGACGTTCACGCTAAAACCCGCCTTTGTCATAAAATCAGTAATTTCATTTTCGGAGCGGAATCGGTTGGGCCTGCCTGAAATTTTTAATCGTGTTGCTTCTATCCAGCGCTTCCAGGGATTTGGCTTATCCGAAGGAATGGTTGCCCGGACAACCAATGTTCCATCCGCGGTTAGTTTATCGTAAAGCCGCTGAAACGCAAGCCGGACTTCATGATCATTAATCAAATGCAGCATGTCCAGCATAACCCCGTAATCAACCTCTCCTTCAACTTTCGGCAGATCGGGGGCGCGGCCGACTTCCACGCTGCCGCGATGGCCGATGACGCGCGAAGCGATCAGCACGCGCTCTTCATCAGGTTCAATGCCATACACTTGGGCCTGCGGATAAATTTCCAGAAGCCATGTGGCGGGAACGCCAAAACCGCAGCCGATATCAATAATCCGGCGCGGATTTTTTACATACTTGTCCAGTTCCCTGAACATCGGGTCAATCATCATTTTCATGCGGGCAAAGATGCGCGGATACGCAGGCAGATGCCGGTAGCGTAAAACCGTCCGGCGCAGATGTTCTTTTGAACCAATCGTAAATTCACCCGTGGGATACTGAACCGGCGCAAATATTTTTCCCATCAGCACCGGCAGGATGAAGAAGACGCCGATCAGGGAGTAAATGATTCCGAGGAAAGAAACAATTCCGATACTGCGCAAAAGCGCGTGGTCGGCCAGCGCCAGGACGCCAAAGCCGATCAAGGTGGTCAGCGCGGCCAGGAATATGGCCAGTTTGATGGTGTCCATGGCCGGACGTTTTTCATCGAAATGACGCTGGTAATGGCAAATATAATAAACAGCATAATCATCCCCCATGCCCATGATGACAATCCAGAGCATGATGCCGGGAATATCCAGCGGATGGCCGATAATCTTCATCGTGCCCAGGGTGGCAAAAAGCGCAAAGGCAATCGGCGTCAGCACCGCAAGTGATAATTGCCAATCTAGAAAATATAAAAAGGTAATCAGCACCAGCCCGGTGCTGATTATAATGGCGATTTCCAGAAAAAGATTTTTCAGAAAATCACCCAGCCGTTTGTTGAACAAATCGGCGTCGAATATTTTAGCCAGACCGCTTCGGGAAATCCTTCCGAAAAAATCTTCCGCGTTGTAATTTTTCCCGGCGGCAAGGAGACTCAATTGTGTGTAACCAGCGACGCCCCTGGCAATGCCCAGCATATCAAAATATTTTTCCGGGATTTCGAAGGTGCCGGGATTTTCCTGATGAATGATTTTCCAGAAGGGGTCAAAAGCGTTTGGGGCAAAGCCGTTTTCACGGGCCGCCGTGTCCAGATCACGCTTGAAGGCCGCCAGGCGGTCTTTATGCCAGAAGGCGCGCCAGGCTTCGATATTCTTGACAGCAGTTTCTTGTGAGGGAAATAGAGCCGTCGGCAGAAAAGGAGAAGATAGTTTTTCATCTTGGACATCTCCGGCCAGCCAGCTTGCGAGTTGATCGTTTTTTTTCCGGAGTTGATTCATATCGGAGGCCTCCAGAAAAACATAGCATCGTCCGGAGAGATTGCCCCATATCTCCTGCATTTTCCTGTCGGCGCTCCTGGTTGCTTCGCTCATGGAATTCATGGTGTTCATATCCACATTGAAAACCGGTTTGGCAAAAAAGAGCATCGCGAGGCCGAAGATAATCGCGGCAATCAATTTCCATTTGGCCGGAGCGGCAAATTTTTTGACGGCATTGAGCAGCAAGGGGTTGCCGGGCTTTGTCGCGGGCGGCATGGCCGGGAATATTTTCGGAAAAACAAGATGGACAAACAGCAAAGCGAAGGCGACTCCCAGAGCGGAAAAGACGCCGATTTGCGCCAGAATTTTAAAATCGCTGATGAGCAGCAGCAGAAAAGAGCCGACCGTTGTCAGGACGGCCAAAAACTCCGCCGACCAGACCTCCCGCGCGACGTCTTTTCCGCGGGTGGCATGGGGCTGATCCAGAAAAAGCAGGTAGGCGATACCCAGATCAACGGTAAAGGCCATGATGGCGCTGCCGAAACCGACAGCGATGATCGACATGGATTTGAAGAAAAAAGAGCAGACAAACAGGGCGGCTATCGCGCCCACGGTTGAAGGGAGAAGCGCCAGCAGGCCGATGAGCGGACGGGGAAAAGCGACGATAAGCAAAAGCGCGATACCCAGTGTTGTCAGGGTAACGGCCATCTGCATGTCGCTCTTGGCGGTGGTTTCGTTATCCAGGGCCACGCGGTAAGCGCCTGTGGCTGTCAGTTTATACTGATTGCCGTTTTCTTTCTGGCAATCTTCCAGAAGTTTTTCGATCTTTGCGGCGGTTTCCGTGTCCGTGCCGGAGCCTTTGACTTTGGCAATGATCAGCGCGTTTTTGCCGTCCGCGGAAATCAACTGCCCCTGATAAAACTGCGCCTTATTGGCGGGAAGCAGGGCGGACATCTGTTTAAAAATTACGCCGGAAAATCCCAGCGGGTCTTGAGCGATCATCTCACCTCGGCCGATTCCTTCAAGTTGAGTCAGCGCTTCCCGGTTTTGCGCCATGGCCTCTTTTATTTTGTCCGGTGTCAGCAATGGCGCAATCTTTTTTTCCAGATCATCAGCGCTTAAGAGCGCCGGTAGGTTATCGTTGACGTGCGCCATCAGCTCGGGGAAATTCCGCGCATCATCGCCAATGCCGACTTTGGTGAAAAGTCCGCTTCGGCTGAACTTTGATGAAATCTTTGCCGTCGTGCTGATCAGTTGGTCGCGATCCGGAGACGTCTGTTCAAGATTAATGAACACCTTATCCTGAACGGGCAAATGTTTGATAATCAGGCGCGCGTCAGCCAGCACCGGATCATCGTGCGGCATCGACTCCAGAATATCGGTTTCGATTTTTAGATTTCTGGATTCCCAGAAAGAAAGCATGGCTACAATCAGCGTAGCCATGAAAACAATGGACCATCTGATTTTATATTTATGCAGGAAAGACATGAAAACCTTTAAATTCGTTTATTTACCCATATCTGATTGTGATTTTATAAATCATAGTTTCTTGATGCTGGCAAGAAAAAAGCCGTTTTAAATTGCTTGCAATTGTCCTGAAAGAAGAGTAGAAGCCCGTGTCAAAGTATCCCCAAAGTGTTGAAGGATTGTATTGACGAAAAAGAGAAACTGCAAAATCGTTTTTTAATTTTATTGGAACGATGATTGCAGGATTTTATTCAATTGAAATGGTGGCTCAATATGTTGCTTCCGGCAAAAAAATGGGAAAAAGTATTTAACATCACGGGAAGTTTTACCTTCTACGGATGATTTGCCGATGGTATCGATATAGACGAACAGATTGAATGAATATTCCAAACAACAACTCTCAACAATCCTTTTTTGAGCGCTTGAAACGCAAATTTATCGGCGCGCCGCGGAACATCAACGAACCGTCTCTCTTTCATAAAATTTCTTTGATTCCGATTCTGGCGTGGATTGGTCTGGGCGCTGACGGACTTTCATCGTCCTCCTATGGTCCGGAAGAAGCCTTCAAAGCTCTGGGACCGCATACTTATCTGGCCGTCTTTATTGCTATCGCCACCGCCTTCACCATCTTCATCATTGCCTTCGCCTACTCCCGGATTATCGAGCGCTTTCCCCACGGCGGCGGCGGCTACATGGTGTCAACTCACACGATCAGCAGCGGCGCCGGTGTAATCTCCGGCTCCGCGCTGCTGGTCGATTATATCCTGACCATTACTGTTTCTCTAGCGGCCTGCGGAGACGCGATTTTCAGTTACCTTCCCATGACCTTTTTGCCTTACAAACTGCCCTTCGTCATGGGGTTGATCATTCTGCTTGTTTTTCTCAATCTCCGGGGCATGAAAGAATCGGTTACTTTCCTGGCGCCGATTTTTATAACTTTTGTCGTGACGCATATTCTTCTGATCAGTTACGGACTGTACACGCACATCAGTGCATTCGGGCCGGTGATGGAAAGGTATCAAGGTGCGATCGGCGCGGATCTTTCGACCATCGGATTTCTGGGGATCCTGGCGATTTTTTTACGGGCTTTTTCTATGGGCGGCGGTACCTATACGGGAATTGAGGCGGTTTCCACGTCCATGCACGTCATGCGGGAACCCAAGGTGCAAACAGGCAAACGCACCATGCTCTATCTGGCTGTCTCTCTGGCCTTGACGGCTTCCGGGTTACTTTTATGTTACGCTCTATTCGATATCAAACCAATGGTCGGACAAACGCTGAACGCCACGCTGGCCAATCAGACGTTCAGCGGCTGGTATTTGGGGGGCGCCGTGGCTTTTATCACCATCCTGTCCGAAGGAGCTCTGCTTATGGTTGGCGCTCAATCCGGTTTTGCCGGCGGTCCCAGCATCATGGCCAACATGGCGAAGGACTCCTGGCTGCCCCGTCGTTTTGCGGCTCTCTCGGAACGACTGACCATGCAAAACGGTGTTCTGTTGATGGGGGTTACGTCCATTGCGGTGCTTTTCTATACGAAGGGTTCGGTCACTGCGCTGGTGGTCATGTATTCGATCAATGTGTTTCTGGATTTTACACTTTCCCAGTTCGGCATGGCGAAACTCTTTTTCCAGAATCGTCATCAGGATCAATCCTGGCTGCGCCGTATTTTTATTCATGTGATAGGCTTTATTTTATGTTTCACGATTCTGCTCGTGACGATTTATGAAAAATTCGGTGAAGGCGGATGGATTACATTATTGATTACGTTAACGCTGGTGGGGTTATGTTATCTGATCCGGAGCCATTACCTGAAAGTGCGCAAAGGGGTGCGTCAACTGGAAGAAATCCTTTCGTCCATTCCGTCCGGCAAGATTCCCAATCACGAACCACTTGATCCGAATGAACGAACAGCCATTCTTCTGGTCAGCGGTTATAACGGATTCGGTTTACACTCATGGTTGTCGGTATTCAGAGAATTTCCGAAACTCTATCGCAATTTTATTTTTGTATCCGTGGCGGAGATCGATTCCGGAGCGTTTAAAGGCGCTTCGGAAATTGAAGCGTTGAGATCATCGATCAAAGAGCAACTCGCCCAGTACGTTAAAATAGCGCGCTCCTACGGGTATGCCGCTGATTACCGTATGGATCTGGGAACGGATGTCGTCGAGACAGCCACTCAGCTGTGTCAGGAGATTTTTCGGGAATTTCCCAAGTCATCTGTCTTTACGGGCAAGCTGGTTTTCCGTCAGGAAAATGCCTTTCAGAGAATTCTTCACAACGAAACCGCCTTTGCCATTCAGCGACGCCTGCAGTGGGAAGGCATTACCACGGTTATCCTGCCGATCCGGGTAAATATTTAATGAGACTCGCTGATAGTGAGCCCCAAGCTTCAGAAACGTAGTGCACTGAAGCTTGCTGGACGAATTATACCAGGCGCATAGTGCCGTGGTAGAACGAGCAAAGCGATGTTCGAAGCGTTAGTTGAATTATCCCCGAAGCGCAGCGGAGTGAGATTGTAAGCATACATTTTATTTTCGTGATGGAAATATCCGTGTAAAAATCAGACGGGTAAAGATTGAGGCGTTGCGCACAAAATCCACAAACGGGCGGAAGTGAGAAATTCTTCCTCCTTCCGGATTATAGTGGACGCGTACCGGCGCTTCAATAACCGGCATTCCTTTTCTTTGGGCCAGCACCAGAATTTCCACTTCAAACTGGAAGCGCCTTGCCTTGGTTTTCAAGTTCAGTGCTTCGGGAAGGGGATAAAGGCGAAAACCGCTTTGTGAATCGGAAATATTCGGGCCGCCGGATATCCGTACCCAGCAGTTCGAAAATTTTCTCCCGAAACTGCTCGTCCAGGGGACATGCTCGCCTGTCATGCCGCTTCTGGCTCCAACAACGATTGGCCGTGATTTTGCAGGAATAGCGTTGATGAGATGCCGTGCGTCTTCCGGATAGTGCTGGGCGTCGGCATCAATCGTGACTGCCCAGTCGGCAACCGTGGAAGCCGCTGTAAATCCCGTTAGAATAGCCGCGCCTTTACCGAGATTTT
>CAZIJZ010000059.1:0-11743 GCA_964539765.1 uncultured Smithella sp. | reverse complement strand
TCGGTCCAATGTCCGCAAACTGGATGTTCCCACCCAGATCAATGTACTTGCTGTCCGTCGCCGTGTCCCCGTCATAGTCGGTGATCGTCGCCGTACCCGTCAGTTTCACCAGCCCGTTCGCCAAACTCGACAGATCGGAACCCACCGCATGGTCGATCACTTCGTTCTGCGTCAACGTCACCACGCCGTCACTCGCCACGCTCAGCTTGAAGACTACCGTGGAACCCGCCTTGCCTTCGATCTCGCCGCTCGCATTCTTCGTCAGTAAGATGTCCGCGCCGTGGCTGTTCAATCCCGAATCGCTCCCGCTCGGTCCCAGCAGATCCAAACTGTAACTGATATTCTGGCTCCCCGCTCCGTCCGCACCGTACGAGGAACTCCCCACCGCAAACACGTTGCTGAAGTTCGCCGTCGATACCGCCGTGTCGGACGCTGCGCCAACCGTGTCCGCATCCTGCGTCGTCAGTAAAACTCCCGTCTCGCCACTCGCACTCAAACTGATGCTCGGTCCGTCATCCGTAAAGGATACCAACTGCCCAATGGCCAGTTGGTCTGTCGCAACATCTCCGTCGCCGTCTATTACCGTAACCACAGCATCAATCTTGCCGGTCAGATCCAGACTGTCATTAGGATTAGTCGCATCCGGATGACGGATTGATTCGTATTGCGTCACGCTCAATACACCTGTCTCACTGATCGTCACCTTGAAGGCGCTGGCATCCAAAATGCCGTCGCCATTGCTGTCGTACTTACCCAGCACATCGTTGTTCGTCGCGCCTGCAATCAGCGTAATCGGATGACCGTCTGTCGTCGTCAAACCCGAATCCGCTGTCGTGATGTCCAGGCTCACGTCCGTCGTCGCGCCGACCTGATCGGCGCCGATGACTTTGTCAATGTTCAGCACGGCGCCGCTTGCCGTAATCGTTTTCCCGATATCCGTGGACTCGTCGCTGCCTACCGAGCCGCTCTGAGTAAAATTAATTTTCACGGTCGGGACATCGTCTATAATCTCTATGGTAATGGTGGATGGGGCCGAAGTTGCACCCGACTTATCTGTTGTGGTGAGAATGTAGTTTTCCGTCTCGGGCACATCAGGCACATCCGTTATCGGACTCTTCAGCTCATACTGGTAACTGGCCACTCCCGTCGAAGGATCATAAGCCGTAATCGTCAGCTTACTGCCATGAATGACCGTGCCAACCAAGTCGTCAATCGGTATGACTTGTCCGTTGATGGTAACGCTGGCAATATCATCCAGACCATCCGCATCAAATAATTTAAACGTACCATGCGCAAATTCCGTGTCTGCTGCGGCATCGGAACCAATGACAGGCAGGCCGGATTCATAGACCACATCGTTCCCACCTTCTATATTACCCGGATCATTGGTAATGCGCGGCGTATCGTTCGTCCCCGTAATGGTGATCGTCAAATTGCTGCTGGATATGTCACCGTCGGCATCTTTCATACTATAAGTAAAACTTTCCTTAACGGTCTGGCCTTCCGTCAAAGCCTGAACCGCCGCATTTGCATTATTGAGCGTGTAGCTGTAGGTACCGTTGCCCGTATCAGTGAAGCTACCGTAGACGGCATTGGTGCTGTTCCAATTTACAAATGTCGCCGGCGTATCCGCTCCTGATTGGTCGTTCGCGAGAACATTGCCTGTGATCGCCGTGGTTGTATCTTCAGCAATGCTGTTTGTGTCAGCTATGGCATGCGGAACATCGTCGGCGATTTCTATAGTGATTGCCGCCGGCGCCGATACGGCTGTTCCATCGGAAACAGTCAAAGTGAATACGTCTGTTTCTGTTCCCGCGAGGTCGGTTATCGAGTTCTTAAGTTCGTACTGATAACTGCCTGTGCCGGTAATACTGTCGTAACCGGTGATGGTCAGTGTTCCGATGCTGCTGTTGATAATGTTGTTATTGCCCAGGTTGCCGATGGCAATTTCCGTACCGTTGACCGTTACGCTCCGGATATCATCCAGTCCGTCGGGATCCGATAGCTTAAACGTACCATAAGCAAACTCGGTATTGGCCGCCGCCTGGGACCCTGTTGCCAGACCGGACTCGTATACGATATCATTACTGCCGATGACGTTACCGGTGCTTCCATCTCCCGGATCTCCACCATCACCGTTACCTCCGTCACCGCCACCGGAACCGCCATCACCGCCGTCATTGCCCGTATAGATGGTGATAATCGGGTTATCATTCGTTCCGTTGATGGTAATCGTCAGAGTTGCCGTATCGGTATCGCCGTCTGCGTCACGCATCGTATAAGAAAATGTCTCGACCAGAGTTTCCCCGTCATCGAGCCCTTGAACCACCGTGCTGGCGTTGTTTAATGTGTAGCTGTAGGTGCCATTGCCCGTATCGGTGAAGGTACCGTAGACGGCATTCGTGCTATTCCAATTTACAAATGTCGCCGGCGTGTCTGCCCCTGACTGGTCGTTGGTAAGCACATTGCCTGTAATGGCCTCGGAAGCGTCTTCCATGATGCTGTTTGTGTCGGCGATGGCATGCGGAACGTCGTCGTTGATCTCTATGGTAATTTTCGCTTCACCGGACGTGCTTTTCCCGTCCGATGTCGTCAAGGTGAAGACGTCGGTCTCCACGCCAGGGGCATCCGTTGTCGGCGTGGTGAGCTCATATGTGTAAGTACCAACGCCCGTCGAACTGTTATAGTCTGTTATCGTTAATTGACCATTCGTACCGGTTATGACCGTACCCGAAAGATTATTAATGGCAATTTCCGTCCCGTTGATCGTTACACTTTGAATATCGTCCAGTCCGTCCGGATCCGATATGATAAAAGAACCGGCGGCAAATTCCGTATTGGCCGTCGCATTGGAGCCGGTAGAAAGACCGGATTCGTATACCACATCATTGCTGCCGATCACGTTCCCCGGCGCTCCGCCACCTGAACCGTCTCCGGACCCGCCATTGCCGTCGTCATTCCCTGTATAAACGGTGATGGTCGGAGGAGAATTATCCTCCTGAGCAGCTATATATTTTTCTGTCGACGGCAAGCCCCATGAGATTCCCCGTGTTTCAGCCCCGCTTTCCGGCGTAACATGTACCCAGTCAGGATTGACAACAAATATTGGATGACCTCCGCCTGCATTTTGTTCCACCCCGGCGGCTGTCGCATCCAGCTCTATAGGTTGATCACCGGCCAGCAGCGCTTCCTGAATAGATTTCTGCTCCGCGGATGCCTCTGCGACCACATCTGGAGAAACAGCCCCGTACACATCTTCATCGATCACGACATTGGACACCCGGCCGAGATCCAATTGTGTGGGGGGAAAGGTATCGAAAACAATGGAGACACTCCCATCATCTCCGGTAATGATACGGTCATCTGCAAAAACAGGACTGTTTATCTTCAACAGCCGAACGGTACCATCAGGGGATATCGCTTTTACGGTCCCGTACAGGATGACGACTTTTCCTGTTATCTGATGCCCCTTTTCATCTATTGAAGGCATTGAACCTTTATTTTTGATCTCGGCCATAACTTTTCTCCTTGAATGTTTGATAATAATAATGGTGATTTTATCTATTAAATCAATTTTAACTTATACTTTTTTTGCGCCCGGTCTATTGTACCTTGGTACAATTTTCAAATATTTTAGATAACTAAGCATCCGACTATTTATTTTAAAAATTTGTCACTATTTCATCCTTCTTTTCCATATGAATTTTAGCTTAAAAATCAATTATCTTGACAGGATATACATTCTGTGGTTAAAAATATTTATAAATTCATGATTTTGTTTTTCTCGGTTAATGGAGTCAATACGCTGCTCTCGTTATTTTTTTAAAAGGGATCACAAATCTTGGCGCCTCTGGAATCCACCAAAAAATCAAATAAAATCAAGGCCATATTGTTATTGGTCGTTATTCTAACAGGACTGGTTGTTACAGGGTCTGTTCTTACAAAAGAAAAATTTCATATCGACGAGAAAGTTCTTCAAAAAGCACAGGCAAAATACGGGCAGGAAGCTATGATGCGCCTGGTTTCATGGGAAAACCTTTTAAAGCATGATGGTGGAACGGATAAAGAAAAACTTGAAAGAATAAATTCCTTTTTCAATAAAAAAATAGTTTTCGTAAATGATACAGATATTTATGGAGTAAAAGATTATTGGGCAACACCGGTTGAATTTCTCTCGAGAGGCGCTGGAGATTGTGAAGATTTTGCCATTGCCAAATACTTCAGCCTTAAAATTATGGGAGTATCTGAAGAAAAACTCAGAATCGCCTATGTCAAAGCCTTACAACAAAACATTTTTCACATGGTGATGTTATATTACAGTGACCCCGCAGCGGAACCTCTGATTCTCGATAATCTTGTCGATTCCATCAGACCGGCATCAGAGAGACGGGATCTGCTGCCGATCTTTACGTTTAACGGCGCCGGACTTTGGCTGGCTCAAGACCGCGGTCGGGGCAAACTGGCCGGTAAAAGCAGCCGCTTGACTGCCTGGAATGATCTTCTGCAAAGAATGGCAGGAACTGAAATTTAAAATTACAGGAGGAGTTCAATGACTCTTTACAGGCAACTTGTTATATTTACAGTTTCACTATTTCTAATTCTTTTCGTGGGGACATGGTTCGCCAAGTTCGAGAGCACTCGATCCTTCCTGACCGATCAGCTTGAATCCCATGCGCAGGATACGGCAAGTTCTCTCGGATTGGCCATTTCACAATACCCTGACGACATGGTCAGTGTGGAAACCATCGTTAACGCCATTTTCGACAGAGGCTATTATGAAACCATCCGTTTTATTGATCCCAACGGAAAAATCCTACTGGAGCGAAATCTGAAAGTCGTTATAGAAGGTGTTCCTTCATGGTTTATCAATCTCGTTCCTTTAAAAGTACCGGAAGCCAATGCCTACGTCACGTCCGGCTGGAACCAAGCCGGAACAATTTATGTCAAAAGTCATGCGGGATATGCTTACAACAGTCTCTGGCAGGATATTAAACATACAACCTTGCTTTTTCTCTTTTGCGGAATTTTCATATTAATCGCCGGCGGCTTGGGATTGCGTATGTTACTGCGTCCGCTGGTTCTTGTTGAACAGCAGGCCGAGGCTTTGTGCAGAAAAGAATATGAAATACAGACGAAAATACCGAGAACAAGAGAACTCCGGCGTGTTGTTCATGTGATGAACCGCATGACGGAAAAAGTAAAAGAAATGTTTTCCGAACAGGTCATCCAGGCTGAAGGACTCCGGGAAAGGGCTTATAACGACACCTTAACGGGTATCGGCAATCGCCGCTATTTCGAAAGCCAGGTCACCGCTTATCTTGACAACAAAGAAAACGACTTCAAGGGAATCTTAATGCTGATACGTATTCACGGGTTGGAAATACTCAATGAGCAGAGAGGATTCCAGGTTGCCGACGAATTATTAAAGAAAGTTGCCGCGTCATTGCAGGAAATTTCTGTAAATCTTGCCGGTTCGGTTCTGTCCAGACTTTCCGGAAGCGACTTTGTCCTATTCCTGCCCGATTATCCATCATCAGAGTCAGATCGGCTTTCCGGTGAAGTCGCTAAAAAATTGAGCGGGTTGGAAGCCACGGGGATAACGGCTTCAGAAAATGTTTCCAATGTGGGCACGTGTGCTTTTGACCGTTCCGTGACTCTAGGCCAACTTCTGGCAGAAGCTGATTTGGCTTTAGCGGCTGCCACTCAGACCGGAGCAAATACATGGCATGTTCGTACAATCATGGAGAGTACCGCCAAGGTTCCATTTGGCCAGCAGCAGTGGAAAGACGCTCTTGAAAAAGTTCTCCAGAACCGTCGCATTGCCCTGTATTCACAGCCGGTGGTCAAAGCCGGAGACAAAAACAGTATCCTTCACCTGGAAATTTTTTCCCGTATTGTTCTTGACACAGGTGAAATCATCAATGCCGGGGTATTTATTCCGATTGCCGAACGTTTGAAGCTTATCTCTTCTTTGGATCGTTTGATTATAGAAGAAGTCTCGAAACTTGATCGTAAGAAGCTCGGCGCGGACACTATCGCCGTCAATTTGTCGCCTTCTTCTCTGCAGGACGCATCTTTTATTCAGTGGATAAAAGATACTTTGCTGCATTTACCGGAAAACGCGCCCAGGATCATTTTTGAATTTGCAGAATTCGGAGCCGTACAGAATGAAAATCTGGTCAGGTCATTTATGGCAGTTATTCGTGAATGCGGTCATGAAATGGGACTGGATCATTATGGTCAGAGTTGCGGAAATTTAAGACACCTTCAGTCACTGCGTCCCGATTATGTAAAAATCGACCGGGCATACACCGGAGAACTGAAAGATGAAGACAGCGACAGCCGTTTCTTCATCAGTTCCATTTGCAGCGTCGCCCATAGCATAGATATTGCTGTTATTGCCGAAGGCGTCGAAACAGATAATCAATGGCAGCTGTTAAAAGAACTGAATGTTGATGCTGTCCAAGGATATCTTATCAATAGTTCGAAGCCGATTACAAAAGTTTAAGTTTCTTTGTGTCGGGTATGAAACTTAACGCTGGCTTTGGAGATATTTCGCAGCACACAGAATTTTGTATTCCGTTTATACGGGTTGTTCTGCCCTATTCTTAACTTGACTGATAGTGTTCAATAAAGATGTGCCTTAAAAATTGTTATACCTACTAAGGTGCGGTCGTGATCAGTTCTCAGAATTAAGGATTACGGATGGAAAGAGAGCAAAACATATATTGGCTAAAGACCGTTTCAGTTTTCATAAGTGGCATATTTAATATTATTCTTACTACTTTTTTTTACTGAGTACATTAAATCATCCACTTTTTTTATTGCTTCATTTGCTGTTGGCGGCGTATCAATGCATGTTAAGACACCGATGCTAAGTGTTACGGGCCAATTATTTTTTTGCATCCCGGCTAAAATATTGTGTTGAAGTTTAGAAAGAACAACTTGTGCAGATTTCTGATTTGTTTCTGGCATAAGCAACGCAAATTCATCACCTCCAAGCCTTGCAACCACGTCTACTTTTCGCAGACTATTCTTGATTTGATTGACAACAAAACATAATACTTTGTCACCTGTAGCATACCCGAACTCGTAATTCACCGTTTTTAAATTATCCAGGTCAATATAAGCTATAGTAAAAGGATTTTTATATCTCAGAGAACGGTTAATTTCCATCTGCAAAACATTATAAAAGAAGAGTGAATTAAGTGCTCCTGTCAAATAGTCTGCATGGGCTATTTCTCTTTGATTATCCAGTACGGTTAATAACCTTGACAATAAAAACGCTATTGTTAAGAAAAAGCCTAATGTGATGAGAGTATTCCATGCATAAATGGAAAGCAATGTTACATTTCCAGATAATACATCCGAAAGAAGCCAAACTAAGGCACTTATGAGAGAAAATACTATCCCAGGACCAAGACCTGTGTGCCAAATAACTATGAGTATAGGTATCACATAGAATAGAGAAAAATCTAATTCTTTACCGGTCAGGGTGTCAATAATACCTAATACACCGATGAGTATAAATCCTATTGCTATTATAAAAGATTTATTTCGTTTCTCAATATTCTCTGAAAAGTTCAAAAATCACCTCTATTTGTATTATTCATGGAGTTTGAAGGCGCCCCATATGCCAAGGAGTCCACCAATGGCACTTCCTGCCAATGAAGCGAAAAAAGAATCAGCACCGAGCAACCCAGGCACATACCCTCCCACCATCGCAATCATTATAAAACTTTTTCTAGACATGGCATCTACGATTAGCGCTCTTCCTGATTAGTTAAATATCATAATAACACTATCCATTATTTTTAAAAGAGGTAAATAGCTTTATTGATAACGGGTCGGAAGCTTGCTTTTTTGTCTAGGGTGAGAGCTTGTTTCTTTCAGGAAGCTATCGCATGCCCTGCAAATAAAAAACCCGTGACGGAATCGCCACGGGTTTTTATTATTCGAACAACTAATACTTACTTCTTGATAATGTAATCCACTGCCGCTTCTACTCGCCGGTTTTTCTGACGCCCTTCTTCTGTGTCATTGGAGGTAATTGGTTTTTCCGCACCGAAGCCAATTGCGGTCAGGCGATTGGTATTAATACCTGATTTTTCTACCAAGTATTTCTTTACAGCATCAGCGCGTCTTTGGGAAAGTTTTTTATTGTAGTTCGGGTTCCCGGATCTGTTAAGGTTATCGGTATGTCCTTCAATTGTTACGTTTAAATCCTCATATTTCTTCATAACATCAGCCAGCGCATCAATATCCTTGGAATAGTTTCCCTTGATGGCAGATTTGTCGAAATCAAACAATACTTCGAGGGTCGTTCTTCCCTTCTCCACAATCTCCGGGATAGGACAACCATCTTGATCAACCTTCACTCCGGCAGGCGTATCTGGACACTGATCGCAACCGTCGCATACACCATCTTTGTCGGAATCTTTTGGACAGCCATTCTCATCTACTACACAGCACGACGGCGTATCAGGACACTGGTCACAACCGTCGCACACGCCATCTTTGTCGGAATCACTGGGGCATCCGTCACTGTCGACAGTGCAACATTGGGGTGTATTGGGGCACTTCTTTTCCGCAACGACCGGTACCGGCTCAGGTGGCGGAGGAGGAGGTTCGGGTTGTTTACCCCCAAAATGATAATTCAGGCCGACAGAAATAATGTGGTCCCGGATTGTCGTATCCAAATGACCTAGTCCGTAATCGCTGCTGAAATAACGATATCCAAAATCGACTGACAATTGGGGGATAATTTCCAGATTTATCCCTGCAATTGCCTGCCATCCGAAATCGTTGGCATTGTCATCCACTACGCCTGATTCCAGTTCACCCCTGGACAAGCCAATGCCGCCGCCAATATACGGACGAATCATTCCTAACGGATATCTGAGCAAAACATTTGCCATCAGATTGTCTGCACTGAATTTTCCGGTTCCCGGTTCATCAATATCGTGGTTTCCAAGATGCGTATACTCCAACTCGGCAGCCAGCCATCTGAAGGGAAAAATATACCCAGCTTTCGCGCCAGCAGCCCAGCTGTTATCAAGCTGAAAATCCGGGCCGTCGTCCACTTTAAGATCGTCGGGGACAATGAATCCGCCAGACAGCCCCCCATAAAAAGGATGATAAATTTCTACCGGCTCTTTCGTAGCATGGATAGGTTCTGCTACTGAATATGATGAAAAAATTAAAAGAAAAAATGCCGCGGAAACAAACCAAAGATAATACAAAGAAGATCTTTTCATTAGGAAATCCTCCTTCCCAGCCAAATATTATTGATATTCCTTAAATTCTTTTCGTCTATATAATAAAATAAATACTAAAAGTAAATATCAATTTTGTGAAACAGATTTGATCGCATGCTCTTGTCATCATCGATGTCCTGAGCACCGCACACACCACTTCTGTCTCATAAAAAAAGGAGCCTGAATGGAAACGGGCTCCTTTTTAGATTTTCTGGCGGGGCCGATGGGACTTGAACCCACGCCCTCCGGCGTGACAGTTGATAACGGCATTTTCAGATATAATAAATTCATATACTTGCTAAAAATAAGTTGCTCATATTTTGCCGCAAAATGCAACCTATACGCAACCTATTTGCCGTATTTTGCAGAGGTCTAACGTCGTAGTGTAAAAGTAGAGTCAATAATTGAGATCGGGAAAAAGGCGCTCATATTTTTTGCGCGTTGTTTTTTATTTTTCATTTTCTTATCGAGACTACTTAACGATTTCTTGATATTTTATTTCATCAACTTTTTCAATATACTGACAAAACGTATCAAAACAATAAATCATTATGTTATCAAAAGTATATCCCATCTTTGATTTTACGGTCGCTTTAATTCCACCCGATAAGTCAAAAGCATCTTTAATAATTAATTGCTTGGTTATTTTTTCATCGGATTCTGGTCTCAAATAAAACCATTTTATGAGCCCGACATCTCTTGAAGTACAAATATCTACTCTAATGTAAATATTAAAGTCCATTAACCTAAACTCAATTGAGTTGTCTGCTTGCTTAATCTCGCCGCAAACATCAGAGTTACCCGCTGCGTTTATAGTTTCCTTTTTTATTTTCTCGAACCATTCAGACATGCTTTTAAGAATTAAAGTACGTGTATGCACAAAATCTTTAAAAGCACTAACATTCTCCATTACTGTTTTGCCCATCATCACCCTCCCCGTCTTTTCAAGATTTAATTACTGTTCATATATTTTTTACCCATAAATACTATAATAAATAGTTAATATTACCAATAAAACATTATATGCGAATTAAGAAATTTAAAAAGATGTCATTATTTTTCCGTATAAAAATTCAACAAAAATAAACTATTTTATCATTGTCAATAATATTAGTTACTTATGCATTCATTATTATCTTGACATAATGGCATTAATTGTTTATATTAATGCCAAATAAAGATTCAAAGAGGTGATAAACATGATTACTCAATCTGAATATTTAAGGGAATTAGCCAAATACTCGCACTTTACTTTAAGTGACTTGATGAATCGGGCAAATAAACTTAGGGAAGCTGGAATGCTAAACAAAGGGGGCCGTGGTTTATCGGCAGCAAAAATCGAAGCACAAGAAGCCGCTCTAATTATTTTGGCCGCTATGAGTGGTGAAAGTGCAAAAGATTGCCCGGACGCAGTAAAAAAGTTGCCTGACGACTTGAAAGCTTCACTTGCAGACATCTTGTCTGATCCTGCGGGAAAAGCTGATTTTGTGAAATCCTTTACATTAGATCACGTCAATAATTTTGCCATAATTACATATACCGATGGGCGGGAAGTTATCTTTGGCAAGAGAGACGATGAAGCGAACAGTGGATCAATCACAATGTTACACGGCAGAGTTTTTCGAGTGTTGGCCTGTTCAATGCTACCAGAAGATGAGAACTATAAAAATCCAGATTATTTTAAATGGGTTTCTCAAGTTGTGAAGATCGGCAACGAGCAAGGCGATGAAGCCGCGCAAGCATGGATAAAAGAAAATCCTTTTAAGCAGGTGAAAAAATGAAAAGTGCTAAGATTATCAAATCCAACACTATAAAAAAAACCTGCAAGGTCATTGAGATTGACGAATCAGTTACAAAAGTAATTGTCAAGCGGCGTGTCCAGGGAATTAACATTGAAGATGAATCAAGCGCGAAGCGCTACACAATAAAAAGAACTATTAAGAATGGCCTTCAAATGATCGGGGCCTGATTGTTATAAAAATTAAATATTTATTTTTTGCGAAGCCGAAAGCCAGCACAAACCTATAAATGGGATGCTGGTTTTTTTTGTGCAATTTACAGGATGATTCGATGTCAGGATGGGCAAAAATAAAAACAGCCGCAGAATACGCAGGCATTAAAGAGCGCACAATGCGTGACTGGCTAAAAGAAGGTTTGAAGCACAGCCGCTTACCTTCCGGCACTATCTTGATTAAGTATGCTTGGATTGATGAATACTTGGAATCATTCACGGCAAAAGATTCGCAGGTTGATAAGATCGTCAATGATACTTTGAGGGAATTGCAATGAACGAAAATAAATCATCGGCTAAAATTTTAGTGACAATGGAATTCACGTCAACAGGTTATCTGAAAAGCGTTTTATTAAATGCACAAAATGACGGTGACGAAGAAGTTTTAGGCAAAGCCTTGAACCGATTATTCAAACCTAATCATTTTTCCTGGGTGCGGAGGTTGTTAAGTCGATGACTTTACATGATCCGAAAA
>CAZIJZ010000058.1:0-13344 GCA_964539765.1 uncultured Smithella sp. | reverse complement strand
ATACCGTCATCGGTCACCAGTTTGATCAGCGTAAAGCCGTTGTGTGTCTGCGGGTAACCCGGAATCCAGGTGGGCCAGAAAGTCTGTTTTAACGGGACCTGTACATGATAAAGTTCAATCAAAGATATTTTCATAAAAACCTCCTTGATCCGTTTCCCTACAATCTACACCCGCTGCGGTGCTTTGTCAAACCGGCTTGATCTACGGCCGGGTTTCCAAAAGTCCGGACTGTTATTTTTTTCTGTTTCCATGTAGAATAAACGACAAAAATCACATGGAATCCGACAAAAAATTGAATACAAAAAGGAGGAACAGCAATGAATTTGAACAATCCTGAAGCAACCCAGCAGGCATTGAGCCTTTTGAGAAGCGGCGATCCTTTTCAGTGGTATGTTATTCCCCTGCTCGTGATCGTCTTATATATTTATGCCAATGAATATGAAAAAGGCAATTACCGTACCATTGCCGGCGGACTGGCTCTTTACATGGTGCACTGGTTCGTGGAGATCGTCAACGCCCTGATTCAGTATTTCTCCGGCCATGCGCTGTGGACCGTTCCCGCCGGATCGGCCTTTGTCATCATGGTGGGGGTCGGCATTGAAATCAGTCTGATGTTTTCCATTGCCGGACTGGTTGTCTGCAAGCTGATGCCCAAAGATCCAACGGTAAAAATTCTGGGCATCAACAACCGCCTGGTCTTCTCCATTGCCAACGCTGCTTTCGCCTCGATTCTGGAAATATTTCTGGTGCGCACGCCGACCTTTGTCTGGGTATACAACTGGTGGGGTGCCTTTCCCGTTTTTGTGACGGTTTACATCCCGTTCTTCGCAGCCGCCTGTTACGTGCATGACTGGGAGCCGCGCGCGCAGAAACTTTTCATCGGTTCGCTTTTTGTTGTCAATGCAATGGCGTTGATTGTGTTTGCGGGCATTCTCAAGTGGATCTAGCCTGACAGACGTGACGGAGCGATACGTTGCTTTCAGGCCGGGCCATGATGCAGGGGAGTCATGCAAAAATTCAATATGAATATTTTTAATCGACCGGCGATCGGTACGAAACAGAGTCCCTTGACCTACAGGGATCAGGCTACTTTGGAAATTCGCAACGGGGGCGGTTGCATCGCCGTCTTCGGATTTCCCTTTCTTCTGGCCGGCCTCTTCATCATGCAGATTCCGCTGGGAATGATTCCCGTGAACGGATCACCGGGCGTTCCGTCTTCTCTGTTTTTCTTACCGTTCGGCGCAGTGTTTGCCCTGGTGGGGGCCCTGCTTGTTTTCGGACGCAGCGGAATCATTCTGGATCGCGCCAGAGGCCGCGTTATCCAGTGGTATGGTTTGCTCGTACCGATGAAACGCAACGAATATCTGCTGGATTCGGTGGATCAGGTGGAAATGAACTTCTCCCCCGGCGATAGCGACTCGCCCACGACTTGGCCGATCAGACTATCCGGTCGGAGTATTGCAAAGTCCCTGTCCATTGTGCAGCCCGCAAGTTTTGCCGAGGCGAGGAAAGTAGCCGAAGAGCTGTCCCGTTTTTTGCGAAAGCCGTTGATGGATTCTTCCACCGGTGAAAAAATCATCCGTGATTTCGATCATCTGAACGAATCATACCGAGACCGGATAAGAAGAAAAAGCGAAACAATAAATACCCTGCCGCCGGAACCTGTGCATAAGCGTTCGCGCATTGAACACACTTCGGAAGGCATGACCATCTCGATTGCCGAACCGTCTCCGGGATGGATTCATTATCTTTCCGCTCTGGCGCCTCTTGTTTTTGCCGGAATGGTGATCTGGCTTTTTCTGCCGCGGGCGGATATTCATTCCATGCCGGGTATCTTTCGTTATATTTTCCTGACATTTATGGGGTTTTTTATTGCCGTGCCCGCCATGGCAGTTCTGGGGAAAATTATCGGCATGAAAAAGAAAAAGCCTTTTGAGATGATTACCGTTACGAAAACATTTTTTCGGGTGGAGACGCTAAAACATGGAAAACAGACAACGGTGGAAATTCCTGTTGCCGAACTGGAAGATCTGGTGGCTCCGGCCAGACAGGACATCATGGATGCGGTCACTTATCCCGGCGTGGATAATGTGGGGGAAACAGGCACTGCCCGGACGCCCGACGGGCGCCCGATGCCGCGATTTTTGCTGACATTAATGAAGATGGTTGATTCCCGCGGTATCATTGCCCGCAGCGACAATGTGGAGGTTGAATTTGCCCGAGGTTTGGATGAGGCCGAGCTTGCCTGGTTGTTCGCGCTGATTAAACGAACGATATCTTAAAGAAAACACCTGAAAGTCCGGTTTATATTTGAAATTTTTTATTCCTGAAAGAATCGTTATTTGGTGATCGCGATATTGGAATGATAAAAGAGATCACTTGATTATTCCGGTCTATTCCGAATTACAGTCGGGTTTTTCCCATAAGCTTCTTCTCCATCCGTACCTTTTTGGCAGGTCGCTGTAAATTTTCGCACCTTCTCCGTATCCCAGTTCCGTCAACATATTGGCGACCATTTTGTCGGCTTTGCAGTGCAGTATCTCGCTTGTGTGATTTGCCCAGTGTTCCTTGATCGTTTCCATTTTATTTTTGAATTCTTCGGGAGTCATTGCTGTCATCTCCTTGTGTAAAATAATTTCGATGCCGTTTGATAATCATGGATGCATGACTATCGAAAACGTTATAGAATAATATATTTCTGCGGAATACTGATGCATCACTGACAACCGCGGCTTTCCAAACCTTCTCTGCATAAATAATACATGCCGTTCGAGTCCTTTATGATTTTTGTGCTTATGCCTTTTTCATTAAAATGTTTTATCCATCCGTCTAATTGTTTTTTTTCTTTAATCCCTTTTGACATGATGAACATGCCGACAGGAATTTCCTCCAGGGATTTAACCATGTTCTAGAATCCTCCTTTTCTAATAGCAATATGGCTAAAATATTTTTAATCAATGGTCAGCCTTCCCGGAAATAAATTGTAGACATACAAAAGTTGCAAACGGATCGTAAAAATAAAATCCTGTGTTGACGGGAAATTCATTAATCGTAAGTCACTCTGGAAGACTCCGGGATACATATATGATTTTCTGAAGTTGGGAATTTTTCACAATTTTTATTGCGTTTTTCCCGTAAAAATGTACGCAACAAAGACAAAACGATGCTATCCCGACCTTATTCATTTTTTCTGTGACAAGACGACAGGGCAATCGGCACGCTTGTAGAAAATTTTATCGATCCGTTGATCCCGGTTTTTCTGTTTTTAAAAAAGTGTGACATCGAGGCGCCGATTTTCTGGTGGACGCTTTGCCTGATGAAAAAGCCCGTTTCCTTTCGTGTGTAGAGGAGGCATCCAACAAACGCCTGTGTCGGCCTGTGTTATAAACCAATTTAATAATAGATAATCGACTCACCTTATTACCTTCTTTTAGCGTTTATAATCCCTCTCGTCTGGTCAAAAAAGGATTGGTTGCGTCCGATAAAGATTCATAATGACGAAAGGCTTTATATTCCTTGATCTGAACAGGATAATCCCATGAGCCGTTGCGGTGAATGACTTTGCCGCCGAAACCGGTTTTGAATCGGTACATGCCGTAAAAAGGATGATTCCGATCGGCAGTCGGAGACACTGCACCCATATCGTAGGTAAGACATCGCTTGTTTTTTAACGCTTTAATAATTTCCCATTGCAATGCGTAAGAGCCCATCAGGTTGCGCTGTTCATCTGCTGATGCCCCGAATAGATATAAGGCACGTTGTCTGGAAACAGCGATTATTGCACCGGCAAGAACGTCTTGCCCTTTTGTTGCCAGAAAGAAAATAATGTCGAGGGACTCGGTAAGATTGAAAGGTTTTAAAAATAATGCGTGGAAATGTCTGTAGGAACAGGGATGAAAACCGTTACGTTTTGCAGTTTGTAAATAAAGATCATAAAATACAGGCAGTTTTTCTTCGGATGCATTCAACACATGGACATCCTTTTTGTGAGCAAGGCGGATATTGTAACGTGTCTTTGATTTCATATCGGCAAAAAGCTCCCCCTCTGTTTTTACGAGATCAATAAACAGCGTATCGGCCACCGTGTGATCTATGGTTGATTTTCGAAGATTCCAGTTTCTTGTGCCAATGTTCATGCGTAATTCTCTGAGTTGCGGCAATGGATGTCCGCACCATTGTTGCCCGTCCGTGATGTCGTACGCATACGGCGCCCGCCAGGGCAGGTCGTAACGAATAAATAAAATCGATGAAGGCATGTATTTGATCAATTCCTGCGACAATGTTTCTAAAAAGAGACCATATTGTTCTGGATCGGGTTCTGTTTCAGGCCCCTGTGGGACATAAGCCGCCGCGTAGTTGTGCCCGAGAGGCCGGATAAGGATCAGGATGTCGCAATACTGGCCGTTTGAAGATTGAAAATCAAAAGCCATGGGGTGCCAGCCGAGACTCGATTTTACCCGACCCCAGTATGATGTTTGAAATAGAATATCCGTGGGAACCAATGCATGAACTTTTTTCAATTTTAAATTTATTTTCATGAAAAATTAAATTCCTTCCTCGTATATTCCAGGGATCGGATTCATGAAATTATGAAACAAACAGGGAAACTTTCAATACCTGGAATAATGTCTGATAATTTTCATCTGTGTGAATTTTAATGAACAAGATTCATCTTGTAAATGCTTATAGAATGCACTAGAATTGCCTATAAAATATTGGCATATTTGATTATAAAATACGGAGGATGAGAAATGCTGGAAGATAAATCCGGTATTGAAATTGATTTACAAGAAAGAATAAAAGAGTTGAATTGTCTGTACGAAATGTCCCGCATGGCGGAACGTTACCATGATTCCATGGGGAACTTTTTGAAAAATCTGGCTGATTTTATACCTCTTTCCTGGCGGTATGCGGAAATTGCCTGCGCGTGTATTGATTTTCAGAATGAGACTTTCAAAAGTCATCATTTTCAATGGACTCAATGGACACAATCGTGTCCGATCAAAATAAACGAAATGCCGATGGGCAACATTTCAATCGTCTACCTTGAGGAGAGACCTTCGGCGGATGAAGGGCCGTTCCTTAAGGAAGAAAGAAAATTACTGCAAGCCATTGCGCAACGTATCGGTGAGATTTTTGTCCGAATCAATGCGCAACAGGAATTGAAGGAAAATAATCGGCAACTTCTTCTCGAAAGAAAAGCCCTGCAGGAAACGAATGCAGCCCTGAGAGTTGTTCTTTCCAATATTGAAGATGAGAAAAAACGCATTTATGAAAATATTCGTTTAAATATTGACAAGGTCATTATGCCCATTATTCACGCTCTCATGCCTGCGATATCAGAGAACAACCGGAAATATATCGAAATATTAAGCACGAACCTTGAAGAAATAACATCGCCGTTTGTTAGCGGGAATGTCAATCTGTTGCGCTCGTTGACTCCCACAGAGGTGAATATCTGTAACATGATCCGAAATGGATTACGAACGAAAGAAATCGCTCAGCTGCGGGGTGTTTCCGAAGCAACGATCAACAGACACCGGGAACATATCCGCCGGAAGTTACGGATTACGAACCAGAAAACCAATCTGATCACTTACCTTCAATCACTGGCAGCAACGGGGGCATCCTTTGTCTGTCAGAGTAAATAATGCAGGACTTTTTTGACAGATCAGAAAACGATCACGGGGAAATTTGTTCGTATTTTAAAGGGCTTGCTCCGATGATACAATATCTTTCCGCATCTTTCCTGTAGCTTCTGCCGCCTGCGATCTTTTGTATTTGACAATCAATCGAATGTAGTTAAATTAATTTCAAACACAGTAATATCCGGATAACCTGTTTCCGGCATCGGGCATCTCTTCAGATTTTGTATAAAGGAGGTATCTTTATGGAAACAAGAAGAGAGAAGAAAAACATCATTCTTAAAATCCCCAGAAGTCAATTCATTAGCCGTAAAAGCAAAATGGTAAAAGCCAGACTCAAAGCCGTTCTTAAAAAGATTAAACTCAAATAAAAACCGGGCTATTTCTTTCGTGCGGTCATTGTTCACCCAAGCCGGGAATCATGGCTGGTGATCAAAGGAGGGAAATTTTATGCCGATATTTATGATGTTCGGTAAATATACAGGGAATTCCCTGAAGAATGTTTCTGCTCAGCGGACAAAAAAAGCTGTCAAAATCATTGAAAAAAATGGCGGAAAGGTCATTGCCATGTACGCGGTGATGGGCGAACATGATCTTGTTTTTACTCTGGATTTTCCGGACTTGGATAAGGCGCTTTCCGCTTCGGCGGCGTTGAATATGCTGACCGGAATCTCTTTTTCCACATCGCCGGTTGTCGACGTGGAAAAATTCGATCATCTGATGTCGAAAATAGAGAAAATATAATCGGATATCGATGATTGACTGGGAAAGCTGCCTGCAGATGCAGATTCTGTTCAAGGATTCCATAAAAAACCCTTCACAGACCTTACCGGTCCGATGAAGGGCGAATCTGACGAGAACCGCTTGTGCCGTTTTGTCTTCATGCTGGAGTCACGACTTTTTAAAACTTGATCTTTTCAGGGTGATCATCACCACTAAGATCCTGCGGTTTTATGCAAAATTCAGCTCCAGTGACATGACTCGTTTCGAACACAGCAGTACCTCGTTATTTTTAATTTAATAGCGCAAAATTTTTTGTCAAGAGCGACCTGAAATTTCAAAACCGGTTCTGTCTGTAATGTGAATGGAGGAAAAGATGACGCCGAGAATATATAACCGATACGTTGTCCGTATCTCCGAAAATGCATTGATATCACTGGTTTTGAGCTCCCTGGAAGCCTATTCGGTGAAGAAAAAGGATATTAAGGAAAAAGGCCGTCCTAAATCGCGGATTGAAGTTTACGGAAGTCTTTTCGGCCATGAAATCCTGATGAAAAACAGGGAAATCCTTTATCAGGTGGAAATGGCGCACACCGACACGACCGCCGAACAGCGAAGAAGCTCCGTGGATGAAAACAAGGAGGCGATATCTCTGAAAGCCGATGTGATTACGTCGTTCTGGCCGCATCTTATTTATCTCGGAGATTTCCATTCTCACCCTTTTAAAACCACCCAGGAAGTCCGTAAAGATAAGAAATATTTCATGTCGGAGGATGATCGGGAATGGCTGAATAATAATTTCTGGAAACAGAAGGGATATCGCGTCGGGCTGGTCATGACCATTGCCGCCATGGGCAAAGCGGGCAGCAAAGCGTCCGGTTGGGTGGCCACCAACTGTGTGCAGGCAACCCTGGGCAATTATCGTATGTGGCTGTCCGCCTATTGCGCGTACTCTCTAAAAAGCGAGTACCGTTATACCCGTGATAATGATCCTTCCGTGACGCTGGATTGTCCGGCCCTGGCGGGTCTGAAATGGGAACATGCCGATTTCGGCCGGTTTAAAAACGGAAAATACAAGTCATCGTAAATCATTTAATGCGCAAATAAATCGATGGTCGGGTGGCCAGATTTCATATAAGATGGCCTTGAAGGAGCAAGAGAATTCATGAAAGAAGTCAAGATGTTTATGTTCGAAAGCTGTCCGCATTGCCGAAAAGCCCGGGAAATGATTACGGAGATATTTTCCAGGCATCCGGAATATGCGAAGGTGCCCTTTACCATGATTGACGAAAGCATCAACCCGGAAATCGCTGATCAATATGATTACGACTACGTTCCGACATTTTATACCGGCGAGGTGAAAATGATGGAAGGTGTTCCCACAAAAGAAGCGATTAAGAAAGCATTTGCCGCGGCGCTGAAATAAACCGAAGCATGTTTTTGGCCGAGAAATGAAGACAAACCGCCTGATCAACGAAAAAAGCCCTTATCTGCTGCAGCACGCAAAAAATCCGGTGGACTGGTATCCGTGGGGGAAAGAAGCATTTGAAAAAGCCCGCCGCGAAGACAAGCCCGTCTTTCTTTCCATCGGCTATTCCACCTGCCACTGGTGTCATGTCATGGAGCGTGAATCCTTTGAAAATGAAGACGTCGCCCGACTGCTGAACGATACGTTTGTGAGCGTCAAGGTTGACCGGGAAGAGCGCCCCGACATAGACGCGGTTTATATGAAGGTTTGCCATCTGATGACGCAAAGCGGCGGCTGGCCCCTGACGATCATGATGACGCCGGATCAAGAGCCGTTCTTTGCCGCAACCTACATTCCCAGAACAACCAGATACGGACGCGCCGGACTGCTGGAGATCATTCCCAGAATAAAAGGGATCTGGAAAACAAAACGCGCCGACGTTCTTTCCGCCGCGTCGGAAATTGCCGGCGCCCTGAATCAGCCAACCATCGACAAGGGCAATCACCTGTCGGAAGAAACGCTGCGGCGGGCTTTCGGGTCTCTGTCCATCCGTTTTGACAGGACATTCGGCGGCTTCGGCGGCGCTCCGAAATTTCCCTCGCCGCATTATTTCTTTTTTCTGCTGCGTTACTGGAAGCGCACCGGCGACGCGGAGGCGCTGCATATGGCCGAGCACACGCTCCGAAACATGCGGTACGGCGGAATTTACGATCACGTCGGGTTCGGCTTTCATCGCTATTCGACCGACGAACGCTGGGTGGTGCCGCATTTTGAAAAGATGCTCTACGATCAGGCGCTACTGGCCATGGCTTTCATCGAACTGTCTCAGGTGACGGGAAAAACGGAATATGAAGCCACGGCCCGCGAGATTTTTACCTACGTCTTGCGTGAGTTAACGGATGAACAGGGCGGGTTTTACTGCGCCGAGGACGCCGACAGCGAAGGCGTGGAAGGGAAATTTTATCTGTGGACGGAAGAGGAGATCCGCCGCATCCTCAACGAAAAAGAAGCCGACCTCTTCCTGTCGCTCTACCGGCATCCTGAAGATGGTGACTTGCCGGGCATGCATGAAATTCCCGCCGGTTGTTTCATCCCCCATCTGACGCCGTCTGCCGGAAATAAAAACGATGTATTGGACATGCTTTCTTCATCGGAGCACATTCGCAAAAAAGTTTTTGCCGCGCGGGACAAACGTATTCACCCGCACAAGGATGACAAAATTTTAGCCGACTGGAACGGCCTGATGATTGCGGCGCTGGCGCGCGGCGCCCAGGTCTTTAACGAACCTGTTTACGCCGAAGCCGCCTGCCGCGCGATGAATTTCGTTCTGGAATCCATGCAGACCGGGGAGGGAAAACTTCTGCACCGCTACCACAGCGGCGAGGCCGCGATGGATGCCCATATAGACGACTACGCTTTCGTCATCTGGGCGCTGCTGGAGCTTTATGCGGCGACGTTTCAGACAAAATATCTGAAAAAAGCTATCGATTATAATAAAGACCTGTTCCGTAACTTTCTTGATAAAAAAAACGGCGGCCTGTTTTTTACGTCCGTGGAGGCGGAAAAGCTTTTAACCCGGCCGAAGGAACTTTATGACGGCGCCATTCCCTCCGGCAATTCCGTGGCATATGTTAATGCGCTGAAAATTTCCCGCATGACCGGTGATGCCGACATGGATACAAAGGCGAAGGAAATTTATAAAGCGTTTGAAGCACCGGCGGACGCGATGCCGACGGCCTTCACGCAATTTCTCTGCGGCCTGGATTTTGCACTTGGTCCTTCCAGTGAAGTCATCATTGCCGGAGATTTGGAAAAGCCGGATACCCTCGAAATGTTGCGGGTTTTAAGAAAACAATTTGCCCCGAATAAAGTCGTCATTTTCCGGCCGGAAAAATCGGCGCAACCGGATATTGAACACATTGCGCCGTTTGTGAAGAGTCATTTCCTCCTCAACGGAAAAGCAACCGCTTTTGTCTGCACCAACTACACCTGCAATCTGCCGACAAGCGATCCGCAAAAAATGCTTGAACTTTTGGATATGAGAAAATAGTATTAATCCATATTTTTCGTTCATGGAAGATTTTGAAAACAGTGCTTTCAGAATCGCCTGAATGCTGAAATATCTAAAATTCCATGCCGGTCACGGTTCAATCGGGAGGCACATCATGAAAAAATGGCTGATATCTGTACTCATCATTTCTTTCGCAGTATCCCTGGCGGGATGTAATTTTCTCAATCTCACGAAAAAACAATCTCCATTACAGGAGAAATGTGAAAAACAGTGCGAGGCATGGTCAAAATCTTATCAACAAAAATATCCCAGCGACAAATTGACCTATGAAAATTATTACAATCAGAGATTAAATAAATGTTTTATGCTGGTAACCTATTCAACATCGCGGATGAAGAGCTTGAAGAGTATCAGCGAAAATAAAATATACGGCTCCCTCCTTGTCAAACCGGACAGTAAAACGATTATGTGCAATGTTTTGGACAAAAAATGCAAAACGGAAAAGGAATGGAATCTGCTCGTTAAACTTTATATGGAAGAATAGTCATGCAACAAAAAACAGCGTGATAAAAAATAATCGATTTTAAACAACGGCCTCTTTTTTTCATCGTATTTCCGTCGACACACAACACAATGATTGATATTTCATTGACAGGAGAAATGCTTGTTTATATATTCGCGCATGCGAATGAACGGACTGGATTTCTTAGGCAGTATTGTTGATGAGATGTTTCTGACACCGGGCCGATGGATTGCCTGGCTGCAGGCACACCGGAAAACGGACTGGCCGGTTTTCGCCCGGGAGATTGCTTTTTATCACGAGCAGGACTTCATCAAAAATCCTTCCTCTTTCTTTGTATTGCCTGATCAGGCTCCGTCGTTTGTCGTTGAAAAGCAAATGCCTTATCAGAACGGTTTTTATCAGGTCATTACCTTTCCCAGTTTGTACGAACCCCGAAATCCTTTTTTGCGGGAACGCTATCTCAATTATCCCGAAAACCGCACCGGCTATCTGATTCGCTGGATACACGGCGACAAACCCCGCAAGACGGTGTTGTGCGTCCATGGTTTTATGATGGGCGATCCGCGGGAAGCGGAACGCATGTTTAAGGTTCGCAAATTATTTTCCCTGGGTCTGGATGTTGCGCTTTTCATTCATCCTTTTCACTGGAAGAGAGTCGCGGGACCGCGTGCGTCGCGCCGCATTTACCTGACGCTGGGCGATGCCGCTTTTACCAATGAATGCATTGCGCACAGCATTTATGATCTGCATAATTCTTTTTTAATTCTGCATAAGCTGGGTGTTGAGAAAATCGGCCTGGTCGGCGCCAGTCTTGGCGGGTATGTCACGGGATTATATGTCTGTCTGAGCGGTCTGCCGGAATTCGCAGCCCTGATGGTGCCGGCGGTGACGTTTCTGCGACCCATTTCTCCGGCCCTGTTTTATAAGCAGGCGCCGTTCGGTCCGGAGTGGCGCAAACAGGTTTATTGCGCCGCCGATTTTCATTCGCCGCTTAATTTTTATCCGAAGATCCCGGTTGAAAAAATACTGGTGGTGGCGTCGCGCGGCGACCGGATTTGTCCCGCCGATCCGGTGGATCAGCTGAGAGAAAAATGGGGCTTGTTCCGCTGTCATTACCGAACCGGCGGACACTGGCTGGTATTCGACAAGATCCGCGGCCGGGTCTGGTACGGCCTTCTCCGGGACAGGGGATTTATTCCCTGAGCAACAACCAGACGGATCTGATCATACACGATACCAATAATCGGGCTTGTTTTTATTCTTGATAAGAATTAAGAATAAAACATCATCAGAGGCGTTGATCCCCCCAAAAGGATCTTACGGAGAAATTCAGACGGTAAAAGGGCACGTAACGGTTGCCTTCATCCTGAAGGAGCATGTCATGAGAGTATTCATTTTAATTCTGTGTTTCTTCGTGGCTTTTTTAACCTCCGCCAACGCAGAAGAATTGTATCGATGTGTTGACCAAAGCGGCAACGCCATCGTTACAGACCACCCGCAGGATGGGATGGAAAACTGCGTTTTAAACCATGCGGATGAAGAAGACTCGGCTGCGGAAAATCAAGAAACCGAAGAGAGTGAATCTGCCGATCGGCAGGAAAATAATCAGGGAGCGTCGGATGATCAGACTGTCGCACCTTAACAAACACAATGCGCTGACGGCCCATAAAACAGATCAGATCATCCTTGCTTCATTGTCATGTCAACAATGAATCCAATCTCTTTTTCTTGGGAGGAAGATATGAGTGACGTTGCAATAACCGAAAAAGACCGAAAGATGGCGCAACGCTGTGTTGAATGCCCCGTGTGTAAAAAGGCAAGAAAACAACAGCGCGGATTCGCCTACTGGTTTGTCAAGAATGTCGAAGACGGCCTGTGCCCGAACTGTGCCGCTTACGAAAGAGTTTACGGCAAAAAAGCCCACGAGGTCTGATCCGGTTACCTCGCCTGCAGCGCCCGGCCGATCGTCATGATTTCCGCTTCCTTGGTGCCTTCGTAAAGTTCCAGAATTTTCGCGTCACGATACCATTTCTGCACGGGATATTCCTCGATGTACCCATAGCCGCCGTGCAGTTCCACTGCATAATTGGCGCAAAACACTGCCGTCTGTCCGCCGTAGAATTTGGCCATCGCGGCCAGCGTGTAATCGGGCTTGCCCTGATCGATCAGCCACGCGGCTTTATATACCAGCCCGCGCAGAGCTTCAATCCTTATCGCCATTTCTGTAAGTTTCATCTGTGTCATCTGATACGAACCCAGCGGCGCGCCGAAAGCGGTCCTTTCCTTGACGTATTTGATGCTGGTTTCCAAGCAGGCCTCCGAGATGCCGAGCGCCTGGCCGGAAACCATGACGCGGGTGATGTCGAAAAAATGCATGAGTTGACGGAACCCCTGTCCTTCTTTGCCGACCAGATTGGTTTGCGGAACGCGCACATCTTCGAACGCAATTTCCGCCGTATCACTGGCGCGGATGCCCATTTTCCCATGAATTTTGTTGCGGGTAATGCCCTTGGCGTCTGCCGGAACAATAATCAGACTGAAGCTGTTGTGTTTTTTTTCTTCCGGATTGGTGATGCACTGTGCGACCATGAAATCGCAAACGGTGCCGTTGGTAATGAACATTTTGTTGCCGTTAATCACATAGTCTTTCCCGTCTTTGACCGCGCGGGTTTTGTAACCGGAAACATCCGTGCCGGCATTGGGTTCCGTGTAGGCGCCGGCGCATACTTTAACCCCCTGGCAGATCGGCGGCAGATACGTATTCTTCTGTTCTTCCGTTCCGTAATTCAAAATGGATTCGCAACCGAAACCGGACGCGACAATGTTCAGGCCGATGCCCATGTCTATTTTGGATATTTCGTCAGTGATGATGGTGTTGCCCAGGATTCCGGCGCCGGGCCCTCCGTATTGTTCCGGAATCCACGAGCCGACCAGACCGTTTTCGGCGGCCTTTTTTCTGATTTCCGGCAGATATTTT
>CAZIJZ010000057.1:0-13366 GCA_964539765.1 uncultured Smithella sp. | reverse complement strand
ATTGAGGGATAGGTAATGATCCGAATTATCCAATAGCCTTTGGCTATTGGGAATTATGATGAAAGGTATGTTCGGGTTTATTTTTGATTGATCACAGCGTTGAGGAAATTCCGTGGGTTTTCTGAAAAGTCGGCAAAATTGTCCGGCGTGATGATGACGGGATACGCTTTCGGATACTTTTTCATAAAGACATTGAAGCCCCGGGATAATCTACGCCTGCCGGATTTGACCTCCACGGCATAAAGTTGTCCCTGATAGGTGTATACAAAATCAACTTCTTCCTGCTTCTCGCGCCAATAATAAAGATTGCCGGGCAGCTGAAGAAGCTGGGCGCCTACCGCAGCCTCGAAGATTCGTCCCCTTTTTTCCGGATCATTAAGAACATGCGGCCCTTCATTCATCGTATATAAGGCGGGGCAGGAAATCAGTATTTTGGGACTTGATCCCCGCGTAAGATGACTCTTCGTTGAATATTTTTCCAGCGGATGAATAAGAAATGCTCCTGAATAAAGTTCAATATAATATTTAACCAGATCAGTATTCCCCTTGTCCTGAAGTTGTCCCAGCAGCTTGGTATAACTAATTTCCTGCGCCGGATAGTGACACAATATCTCGAATGCCTGACGAAACAGAGCAGGATTGCCAACCTTATGGTTATGCAGAATATCCTTGCCCACGACTGCTTCAATGATGGAGTCTTTCAAGTAGGCATACCATCGGTCAAAATCATCTTCAAAGGCGACAGCGCCCGGATAACCGCCATAGGTTAAATAACGATCCAGTGTGTATTTGAAAGCGCGCTTCATTTCTTCATATGTCCACTGATAGGTTTTGATTAATTCAAAACGTCCGGCAAGGCTTTCCGAAAGCCCTTTCTGTAATTGCAATGAACTGGACCCCAAAAGAATCACACGCAATGTTTTGGGTGCTCTGTCCCATAAGGATTTTATGGTTTCCGACCAGTTCGCAACTTTTTGAATTTCATCAATCACCAGCAATGTCTTTTTTCCGGAGAGCGACGCTTTTTGCCACTGCTCCAGAAGCCAGGTGCGATCCGTCGTCAAAATATCATCGGCATTGGCATAGTGGGTGGCGTTGGGATAACGGGCTAAAAGTTGCTGAACCCCGGTTGTTTTCCCGACCTGGCGCGGACCAACCAGTACCTGAATCAGTGGCTGGCCCACTGAAATACGCTGCTCCAATTGAGTCACAAATGATCGTTCATATAATTTGGCCATAAACGCATTATACATATTTTGCTAGATATGTCTACTATTTTTACTAGATTGATCTGGCAAATAATATAGTTGATTGATGAAGGGTCAATTAGCAACAAAAAACCCGCTATTTCAAACGGGTTTTTGTGCTTCTTTGGGTTCTATTGGATTACCTTCTGGGGCGGCGGGAGTCGAACAATCTCACTAATTATTAGATATAATTTGTTTAACTCAGTTCGTGTTTTTTAGCATACCCCCAAATATACCCCCATATCTTTTCCTCTCTTGCTTTTCCTCTGATATTTATTTCTCCGTATTTCTGAATCCCCCATTTCTTTACGGCCTCAATGTATGAACGGATCTTTTGGCTTCGATGCCAAGATGCAATCTCCCTATCCAAGTCTTTCAGTTTTTCTTCGTTCTCCCGCCTAATCCTCTCCTCCTCTTCCCTCTTCCGCCTTTCCTCCTGCCACCTAAGCTCTCGCTGTTCTCTTTCTGTTCGCAGATGCTTTATTGCTATGGCTGCATTAGCTAGACCTCCGACAAACGAATTCAGACACTCCTCCAGGCGCTGCCTCTTTCCATCGGACCATGTCTTGCGAGTATTTAATGAATTATCGTTTCTAATGATCAGGGCTAATATCCCATTCGGTGAATAGTCATACACCTGTCTGCTATACATCCAAGGGTGTTTTCCCTTTTCTTTTATTTGGGCAGCTGTCAATTTTCTCTCGGTGCGATCGAGGTCTTCAATGAGCGCAATTTTTATAACTTCATCCATGACCGATACAGTAGTGGAAAACGGTGGCACTTTGTCAACAGATATATCGAACCCTCTGGTCTCCAAGGCTTTAACAAGCGTGTCCATAATGAGCATGGCTCGATCGATACTATCCCGCCCCACATGTATATCAAGGCATCCTCGTGCCCTCGGTTGTTTCAAGCCCCTGGCATCGACCTTCGCTCTGATCAAACTCCTTTGGGTCATCGCGATCAAGGAATGAGGGGCATCCAATGACGGCGGAACTGTTATTTTGTTCTCCGGCATCTTTTCTGCAATGATTAAGTCGCATGTTTCGTTGTCTTCGCTGTCTCTCTGGGGCTTCGACGTTTTGTGTATATATGTGCCCGTGGCATTTAATTTCTTTGTCGGTCGTAAAGGGGGCACAGGCATCTTCAACCCTTTCTTCTTCATCTGCCAATATCCCCTGCCGGGCACAGGAATTTCCAGCCTCTTGCAGATCTTTCCCAACCCACGATCAGACAGTCCATACCCGCGTGCAAGTTTGGATACAGGCTCAGACCAGACCATCTTGTATAACTCCTCACGCTTTAGAAAAATTGTTTCAGCGGCCATTTTCATTTCTAAGGCATTTATTATGTATAGATTACTTTTCAAATATTCACATCACCCCAAGTATCCAGCCCTCCACTTGGGCAAGTGTGCGTTCTGCGGGAGTCAGCGACGGTGACAAGAATGTTGACAGGCTGCCATCGATATCAGCTTGCCGCAGCCACCTCGCCACTGAATAGGCGTCATGTTGATCTTGATTGCGATCTTCGCGAGGAAAGCTCCGGCTCCATAGAGACGGATAAACCTCCACGATTGCAGAACGGCCTGGCGGAAGTTGCCAACCATCGAAAGGCCAGAAGTGGATCTTACCCGTCAACTTCTGGCGGAGATATCGCAGCCAGGGTATTCCGGAATGGGTTGATTTGGCCACCGAGCCTTGCACGTCAAAGTGAAAGACGGATTTTGCAGACCCGGCTCTTTTCTCTGTCAAGCGGCGCCACCGGGCATCACCCGTGCGATTGGCGCCGTCTCCGTGAAGACCATCCCTTATGAAATCAACATAGGTATGATCATCATCTGTCGGCCAGTGACTCTGGAAATCGTCAAGAAATGTTTGCCAGTCAGGCAGCAGATGGTGAACCTCAAAGTAACGTAACGGAAAAGAGAAACCGTGATCAATACCGACAATGGTGGCGTTATCCTTTTGGAATTGTTCAACCAGCCACAGGGCAATTCCCTTTCTTGTCCAATATTTTCGGGGGCTCGGCGGCGGTTGCACCTCTATCGGCAGTATTGCGGAATCAGCCCTATAAACCCGTAGCCCCTTAAGGCTCGAAGTCGGTGTTTGTGCGCCGGAATAATCGATTCCGATATAGCGTTGAAATAAAGACATCATTGCGTCCCGATCATTTATTGAATAGTTACCACTGAACTTCCCTCGCTGCCGGATCCGCCTTATAATTTTGAGGATGCCCCTCCGATTCCAATCTATAGATCAATGTGACCGATTGCTTCAACGTCTCGACAAATTCCTCTTGCTTTTCTGCCAGGGCTCGCCGGGAATCAGCGGGACTAACTTATTCATCACAAGCGCAACTGCTTTTGTGAAATCGTATCCCGTATCCGAAATGATCAATGGTTCAATGTCTCTGATAAAATTGTGATCGTCAAGTTTTTCAGATAAATTTTTCTCAAATTCTGCCCGCGATACCTTATGTCCTTCTTTTTCCATATAATGCAGAAAGCATTTCACGATAGATTGACAATTGACGGAAGCAATGGTCATCGCCTGCCACAGGTCAAAAAGATCCCGTCCCTTTTTGCGTTGATACAGCGCCCGCATCTTGGTGCCTAGCAATTCATCCAGCCGATAGGTCAAAATGGCAGCGCTGCCGGAAAACCAGCGGCATTGGATTTCCAAGTTGCGTTTTTCCAAGCCCAGCACCGTAAAATGCTCACGGGAATTGATTTCCACCTTCAGCCTCAGCGGCAGCCCGCTTTCCGCAGTCATCCGGTAAATTAGCGTAATCCGCCCTTCGGACTGTTTGCGTTTTGGAACGCCCAACCAAGGATTTAGAGCTTCGCTGATCGCATCCATCAGGGAACCGATCGGACCGGGATGCACCTGAACCAAGTCAATGTCTTCGGAATAGCGCACCGGCGGCAGATACAATTTATAAAGCGCCGTGCCGCCACGAAAAGCCAGCTTTTCTGTGACAGCGGGATGCCGGAAGATTTCCAAGAGGGCGCGGGAAATAATCAAATCCTGTTCCACCTGATACGTTTCTCGCCAGGGTGCGAACTTTTGCCACTCCGATATGAAATCTTCGGGTATCAAATGTCCGCCTCCAATTTTGTGTTGACCAGGAGCTTCCAGCGTTCCAGACGGGTAATTCCCTTGCGGGGCATAGAGGGGACAAGCGCAACGACAACCGGTTTCTTTTGTGCAATATACGCGGCCAATGCTTTCGTTTTATTCTGCGCTCCCACCAGATCGAGAAGATAACCCAACCGTTGCGCCCAGGCGATAGGCGAAAGCTCGGCAATACGTCGTAAATCATTGCCGTCTATCAGTTCAACCAACTCCGCCAGGACAGTTACGACGTTGTCCAATCCCGCCGCGTGATTGGGGTAACCCACAAGATCAAAAGCGGTGGCCACAGGCGTGGATATTTTGAGGTAGCCCCGGGGCGTTTTAAAATCCGTCGTGGGAATCTTTTCCATATTTTTTCGAGCGATAAATTCCACCCGAACCTTTCCGCAAATAATTTGCGGCTTGTTTTTAGCGGTGATCACTTGAAAAACCTGGGGGCGTTGATGCGCGGCGCCTGCAAATTCGGCGGCACTGAGCAAGCCAGCATAATATCTTTCACGCAAATGATTCATCAGGTCGGGAATGAAATGACTTGCCGGCAAACAACCGATATTTCTGAACTCCGATGGCACAATGACGTAAAATCCCTTATACGGCATGGCCAGTTCCCCTTTTTGCCGTAAACGGCGCAGTACCGCGCGTGCCGCCACGGGCGACACCCCCATTTTCTTGATCGCTTCTTCCGTAGCAAAGCTGTATCGTCCGCTTGCCGTCAATCCGGATATGAATTTTTGTCCATGCATATCGTCCCGCCAGTATCATTTGCTTGGCTAAAGTAACACTTTTCGTTACTTTAGCCAAGCAATAAATGCGATTTCACGTTTCACTAGGGGCGTAACATATTCATTGCGTATGCGCGATAAGGTAGAGTCATTGTACCGGCGCAGATAAACCAAACATTCAAAAGACCTTCCTCAAGTTTTGTTCCAATAAAACTGCCCCAGCAGGAGAGATTTGGGTGTAGGGGAAAGACTAGGTCTCTTTCAGGAAATAATCAGCCGGAGCGCAGCGATCGGGTGGAGTTTTCTTCACCTTTCACCATTCACATTTCACAGTTGTCTGTTTCACCATCCACCAGTCACCGGTTTTTTTAAACTAGAACAATTAAATAGAACTATCATTTCTTAAAACCATCGAATTTGACGGGTTTAAGTCAGGATTATTTATTTTCTATTTCTTACGCAATGTATCCAGAAGCACCCAATCGCCAGGCGCACGCTCGTATTTCCAATTTTTCCAACCATTGCTGGCACGATGTTTAATAGCCCTAGCAGCCATTGATGGTGAATTAAATACTTTGCCGCCATATAGAATAGTGCCATCTTTCCTAACTGTTGCCTTATATGTTTTATTTTTATATTTTAAATGAATTTTACATGGCTTCTTCACATTATATTGAGCAAGAATTGCTTTGCTCCCTTTTTGTACTTTTATCTTTGGCTTTGCCACTTCTTTAGTTTTTTTCAAACCAAGTTTAATTAATTCTTTCTGCTGTGCTTTTGTAACCGCCTTCTTGAGCACGGGTTTCAAGTTTTGAGCATTGATAAAATTGCCGGACTGTTTATTGCCTTTGGGTGAAGCAATTTTTAAAATGAGTGTTTCTAGCTCATGTAAGTGAGAGTCTTTAATAGTAAGATATACACTGAAACTATCCCATGTTTGGGCGTGGCGGTCTTTAAGGTGTGTTTTTAATCTATTGCGAAGATTGGATGCAAGACCAACATAGTATAAATGACTGTTTCGATACAAAGCATATACGCCATGCCTTCCCTTGACGTACTCTTTAAGAATATCTTGATAGTCTTCCAATGCCTTGCGGGAAATGTTCTCCAAATGTTGACTGACAAGTTGACCTTTGTTCGACCGCATGTTTATTACTCCTTAAAGTTTTTTGAGCAATGCATAATTCTACTTATTCCCTTTATTTTTCAATATGTTTATTCTGTTACAAATCCTCTTGACAAGCGCTTTCCGATATGTCAACTTATTCACGAGCGGTGAGTCCGTTACAGGTTGTTCGGGGTGTTCCCATCCATCGGTTGGCAAAAGCTTCGACGCAAAAAGTCTGTAAGGCACGCTCTTTTTTATTTGTCCGGTAAATATACGGAATAATATTTAATTTTTCTTTTAATAATCTTGAACCATTCCTCGCGCCTACGCTCATACTTTTCGAAAATTGCGTAAGAAAACAAATCCACCGCTTGCACAGCATAATGCTCTTGTGAATCTGCATGATAGATATCAAAAGGCACTACTGGATCAATTCTTGATTCTAATTGTCGTCGTATGTAGTTATTGAATTCAATAATTTCCGGTTTACTTTTTGACTTATCAATTGTGAGAACAATTCTTTCTTGAGCGTCTTCGTAGGGAATACGATCAAGCACTTGCCTTGCTATATAGTTATATACTCGTGATTTATCATTAATCAAATATTGAAAAACACGTTTCTTATTGAGAATAATTGAATATATTCCAAATTCTAAACCGCTGACCTGATGATAAAAATATTCTTTTATATCAATGAGAGTTTTTGTGCCCTTGAGTTCTTCAACAATCCTTTTACGTTTCTTCTTTGGATTCAGCTTTCTTTTTAGAGTTTTCTTGACACCATTTATCAAACATCTATTGGCTTCATTCCCTTTAACAGCGAGGATTGTTACGACAAAAAACTTTGATGGCTTTTTGTTTACAAAATCAAATCCAAGATCACCGCTTTCATCAAGGTAGAGATATAGCATTAATTTTCTGAACCCTTTATTATAGTGACACCCGTTGAGCGCGAGAGAAACGACGCACAAAACGTTGGTGGAACTATCCCAGGCACGTAGTGCCTTGGGATCGTGATAAACTTTTCTTGTTCAGCTTTGCTTCCAGCATTTCATAATCACCTAAGTGCGCTCGCATCAGGCTTTTCCAGAGGCGTCCGTGATTCGGCACGGCAAAATGAAGCAGTTCATGAACGATGACATAATCGCCGAGCTTTTTATCCATGTTCAATAATTCGGCGTTAAAAATAAGCAAACGGCTTCCCACCGCAAACGATGCCCATTTATTTTTCATCACACGGATGGAAATCACGCGCACATCCACATCAATCTTTTTCGCCCATTCACGCACACGCGCCTTAAATTCTTCTTTACTTTGCCATTTTTTCATACGCGGCGCGCCTTCATCATTAAATTCAACAAGTGATCAACGATGGATTTGATTTTATCAGGCTCGTCAATCTCCGTATATAGGGCAAAAGTCATTTTCTGACGGACTTCGCGCAGCTCTTTTTCGCTTGCCGCCCAGTTGGAATGATCCACAAAAGCGGCTTTAATTTTCCGGCTGATTTCTTCCGCTTTAGGAATGCCCTCCTCCGTCAATGTCGAATAAACAAAATAAGTCAACCCGTCGAATCCCTTTTCCGCCTGTTCTTTTTTCCGCCGTTCGTTGGCTTCGATCTCTTTCAGAAGCTTTTCCACTGCTTCAGCCGTCGCCAGTTGCCGGTCTTCGTATTTTTCCTGCACCGCTTTGGCCCGTTCCGCCATCCCTATCCAATAAGGATCATCGCTGCTTTCCGTGGCAATCTTTTCAATCGTCTTGATCAGATTAATGACTTTGGTATTTAAATCAGCCTGTTTTTCTTTGATAATCGTTATCGTCGCCGGCGTGATTTCAATAAACTGCGCAACCGCTTGAAGCCTGTTCGTGTCTATATGCTTTTGCACCAGTTCGTTGGTCTTTTTCTGAAAATCGCGGTCAATGTAAATATTCTTTGCATACGCCTTGCGGACGACGGCATAGATGCCGGAAAGCGTCGCGTAATCCTCAAGATACGGACGCAGAAAAGCATCCGGCGAAATAATTTCATAGAGCATTTCAATTTCCTTGTACTCTTTGAAAAATTCTTTGCGACGATCTTTGTCGCGGAAATGTTCAATCATGCCGTCCACATCCTTGTCGTCAAAGTTGCGTTTGATGAGTGCAATATACTCCGGCGCTTTCTTTTCCATCTTGTCTTTGAAGAGCGTTTTGAGCAGCGCCAAATCCTTAATGACAGCATTAACTTCATCGCTGTCGAAAGACAGGGCTTTTTCCAGTTTGTCGAAGATGCCGACAAAATCCAGAACAAACCCGTGCGGTTTGACCATTTCCTGATCTTCATTTTCATAAGGCCGGTTCACGCGCGCAATCGCCTGCAAAAGCGTGTGATCACGCATTGGTTTGTCCAGATACATCGCGTAAAGAATCGGCGCGTCGAATCCGGTCAGCAGTTTCTCTGTGACAATCAAAATCTTGGGCACATCGCCGTATTTGGAAAAACTTTTACGGATGGCTTTTTCTTTCTTCTCGTCAATGTGAAATTCCTTGAGCAGCGGCTTGTCGTTGTGATTGCCTGTATAGACAACTTCGGAATAATGAGGCGGGATTAATTTATCCAGTATCTTTTTATAAAGAGCGCAGGCCTCGCGATCCACCGCAACCAGAAATGCCTTGTAACCCAAAGGCTCGACATTCTCACGGTAATGATGGGCTACATATTCGGCAACTTTCTTGATGCGCGCCTTGCCTTTGAGAAAATTCTTGAGATTGACGGCGCGATCCAGAATTTTATTGAGTTCTTCTATATCGGAGATGCCTTCAGTTTCCGCCAGCGCGAAAAATTCCTTTTCCATGACTTCGGCGGGAACCAGCATATCGTTGGGCGCCAGATTGTAAAAGAGCGGCAGCGTTGTGCCGTCGGCGATGCTTTCGGCAATCGAATACTTATGCAGATAACCTTGCGGCGCATCGTCCACACCGAAAGTTTTGAAAGTTCCCTGCCCGTAGGCCGTGCGGTCAATCGGCGTACCTGTGTAACCTAGATACGTCGCATTGGGCAGCGCCGCCATAAGATAATTGCCCAAATCGCCGCCGGTCGTGCGATGGGCTTCATCCACCAGCACGAAAATATTGCGGCGCGCGTTCAGATTGGCGGGCATGTCGCGGAACTTGTGAATGGTGGAAACGATAATGCCGCGATGATCTTGCCCCAGCAACTGATTGAGCCGTGCGATGCTGTGAGCGTGCTCTACGTTTTCCATACCGAGCGCGGCGAGATTCTTCATTAACTGATCTTCCAATTCGTTGCGGTCAATCAAAAGTAAAATGGTGGGTTTATCAGATTCCGGCGCTTTAAAAAGCAGTTCGGCGGTCTTGAGCATGGTGAAGGTTTTTCCACTGCCCTGCGTGTGCCAGATAAGCCCACGTCTCTTGACCGCATCATGCGCGCGCGTTACAGCTTTTTCCACGGCTACCGTCTGATGCTGCTGCAAAATGAATTTGTTTAATACTTCATCTTTTTCGGCAAATAAAATGTAGTCCTTAAGTAGTTTCAGAACTCGCAGAATGTCAAAGAAGCTTTTGACCTTGGCTTCCAACTGACCAACCTGTTCATGTTTCCAGTGGAAGAGATTGCGGCGCACGGTGTTCCATGTCGCGCCGTAGTCAAAACCGAGCGCATCGGTGGCGGTAAAACCCATCTGCGGAATAAATAATTCCGGTGTTTCGATGTGGTAGCGGCGAAGCTGATCAATGCCCAAAGCAATGCCTTCATCTTTATCTGCATTTTTACATTCCACCACCAGCACGGGAATGCCGTTGATAAGAAATACTATGTCCTCACGGTTGCCATGCCGCCCGTTGTGCCAGTAAAACTCTTCGGTGACTTCATAGATATTACGTTTAGGATTCGCGTAATCAATCAGCAATAAATCCAGTTCACGGTTTTCTTCGGCAGAAAAATATTTGCCGCTGTTGCGCAAAAACGAAAGCATATCGCGGTTGCCGTAAATATCGGCGGAAAGCCGTCGCAGCCTGCCGACCAGCGCGCCTTCAGCTTCATTATAAGAAGGATTGAATGCTTTGGCTTTTTGATACAACAGGTCATCGAAGAACAGCGAAGCGCTCCGCGACTTTTCGGATGGCGCGCTTGCGGACGAATCAAAATTACGCCGCTGTTCGGCCTCTTTTCGCGAGACAAACGACCAGCCAATATCCTGCGCATACTTGAGGATGCGGGCTTGAACTGTTTTATGTTCGCCTGGCTTTGGCATTTCTATCCCTTATGAAAATCCCGGCAGGTCAATATTATTTACGCGCGTTTTACCTGTCATCAGTTGGTGCAACAACGTGCGGAAAAGTTCTTCGAGTAAGTTATTTTTGCTTTCATGGCGTTGTATTTTGCTCTCTACTGCTCCAATCGTTTCAGCAATTTCGCACTGCTCTTCATATTTAGGAAATGGAATTTTCAGTTCAAAGATTTCATTTCGATTGTAATTTGCTTGATTTACAGCACGACGTGATAGTTTAATAAATACTTCTTGCTCACGATAGTGGTTGAGTAAATGTTTCAAGAAGTAATTGTGTGTTTTCTTTTCATCACAGCGAATACGCAGGATGAACGATGCAAAAATATGAGGCTCATCTTGTTGTTCAAAAATACACGTCTTCCCTATAAGCTCAGCACTATTACGCCAATTAAAAAGAACATCGCCATCTACTAAAGTAAGCCGGTTGATCGTTTTATCTGGCGCGGTTGTACGTCTGATTTTCCAGTAAAGCATTTCACCTTCCCTGTTTATATCCGCTGTACTGACAATTTTTACGCCATTCTTAGGCGCGGTCTTTGGAATAGGCGCAGAAAAACCATAGTCAATATATTCAACCGCATCCTGTAATCTCACAACGTCCCAACTTTCCGATACCGGGCCAATCTCTGTCATTTTCTGTTTTTCACCGCACAGGCCTTCGGTGAACAGCTTATGCATGAGCGCGGATTTGAGTTCGCGCGTAAGTTTAATCAATCGCTTCTGCTGCTCAATAGTATGCTGCACCGTCGAAAGCACATAAGCAATGCGTTGTTGTTCAGTAAATTGTGGTAATAATATCTCAATTGCTTCAATCTTTTTTGGACTTATATTACCTTGAGCAGCAGCTAAAATTCCTTGTTGTATTTGATTTTGAAAGTTTTCTGTTTGGATTGAATATCCTATATAATTTAAGTCAGCCTTTCGCTCATTCTGTATTAAGAATCGTCCTACACGCTGATTTAAATATACATTCTCACATTGCCCTTTCCGATACTTTGCCACTTTCCCCGTGGTTGCTCCAGTCATGGCAATAAGCACATCACCATCTTGTAATAAGTATTTAGTAAGTTGTTTATCATGCAGAAATGATTTCGGAACTCTTGTAGTCTTACTATCAATAACAATCTGGCCGTCTTGCAAATCACCAATTTTGATAATTGGGATACCTGAAACATTATTTATATAAGAAGTACTTTTAAAAGCAAACCCACCTTGAACAATACAGATATTGCCCAACTTTGTTTTTACCCAATCGTTAGGAAGTTTTTCTGTCATAGTTTTATTTTAGTAAGAATCTCTTTTAGTTCTAAATCCACTGCATTGCTACCTTTCTCAATAACTTCAAGTTCATCGAGTATTTCCGCAATAGGTCTGTATTCCTCGCCTTCCGATGTATGAATATAGCGGCTTGGAGAAATGTTGTAATCGTTTTTGACAACTTCTTCTTTGCTGACAATGCGGCTGAATTTCTCAACTTCGCTCCATTCTTTAAATGTTTCGGCTATGCGGACGATGCCATCATCGGTTATGTAGTTTTTGGGATCACCCTTCTCAAACTCGCGGCTTGCGTTGAGCAGGAATATTTTGTTTTTGCGCGCGGCTGGTTTCTTCCGGTTCAGAAATAAAACAATGCCCGGCGCGGTGGTGTTGTAAAAAAGATTTTCAGGCAAATAGATGACGCCTTCGACAAAATCATTATCGACAAACCACTGGCGCACCTGTTTTTCCTTGGTGACGTTGGCCGATCCGGAACCGCGGCTGGCCGCGCCCGTATCCAGAACAATGGCGGCGCGTCCTTTATCGTTTAAACTGGCAAGAATATGCTGCGCCCAGCCCCAATCCGCGCTCGATTTCCCCGGGAAGCCTGCGCCTTTGGGAAAGCGTCCGAATTCGTCGGCGTCGTAATCCTTTTCGGTAAACCAGTCCTGATTCCACATCGGATTGGCAACAACACGGTCAAATGTTTGCAGTCCGTTTTTTACGCGGAACTTCGGATTTTTGAATGTATCGCCGATTTCAATCACGCCTTCCATGTCGTGAATTATCATGTTCATGTTGGCCATCGCCCAGGTCATCGCAATGTATTCCTGTCCGTAAATCTTGAGTGGTGCGTAATTTTTGCACGAACGCAAATCCATTTGTTCATCAAGCACAATCTGGCTCTTGATGAGCAAACCGCCGGAACCGCAGCAGGGATCATAAACTTCCATGCCCGGCTGGGGTTCCATGATTTTTGCCATGATCATGCCGACTTCCTTCGGCGTGTAAAATTCGCCCGCGCTTTGTCCGCTGCCTTCGGCAAACTTGCGAATGAGATACTCGTAACTGCGCCCGATGATATCCGGTTCAACGTCACTTAATCCCAGCCTTTTGAGGCTGATTTGTTCAATGAGGGCGCTTAAGCGGTCATCTGAAATATCGCGCTGACCGTGCGTGGTGGCGTTGAAATCCACGCGGTCAATGATTCCTTCGAGTTTGGGATTTTCCTTTGCAATTGCGCGCAGGTGATCGGTCAATTGCTCACCGATTTTATCCGCCAGTTTGCGGATAACCGACCAGATCGGTTCATCCGTATCGGCAGGTTCGAGAGGTATGTAAAAACGTACTAGTTTTTTGTCGCGCTTGACCAATTTAAATGCTTTGGCGCGACCGCCGACTTCCTTGGCGATGCGGTTGAGTTCGTCGTCGAATACGTCGCAAAGCCTTTTGGTAAAAACCAGCGGCAAAATGAAATCTTTATACTTGGCGGCTTCCTTTGCCCCGCGAATCGAGCAGGCCGCATCCCACAGCCAGCTCTCCAGTGATTTCCCGTTCAGTTCCGTTTTAGCCATAAGAGATAAAGACCTTTTATTATCAATTAAAT
>CAZIJZ010000056.1:0-13757 GCA_964539765.1 uncultured Smithella sp. | reverse complement strand
ATTCGTAATCAGTAGGTCACCAGTTCGATTCTGGTCATCGGCTCCAGCGAATCAATGTTCCACGTCATTGTGAATCGTCTTTTTTAACTACACAGAATTTAAAAATCCGTCAACACAACAAAATACTTGATCAGTTTGATAATGACTCATGAACAGAGGGCACAGACAAAGTGTGGAGGGTTCAACGGTCTAAAGTGGTATGTTTTTAAGTGTCACGTGAGTGAGATAGAGAAAAAATCATCTGATTATTTTAAAAATTCTGTATGCGATGTATTTCAATTTGTCCAGGGATCGGGTAACCTGAAGAACATTCCAAATCACTTTCGGCCTCAAATAAAAAGTAATAAATGCCAGCATGAACAGCCAGGTGAATTTTTTGCGGGACATGCCTTCAGGCACATAGGGTTTCATGTCCTGTCCCGTTAAATCCCAATGATCAAATTTAAAATCTTTTTTTGTCTGAAGTTCCTTGAAAATTTCCGTACCGGGCGTGGGATGAAACGGGAAGAAGTTGGCGCCAAATAGGGGAAGCTTTCCAGCGAATTTTATGGTTTTGCGGATGTCGTCTTCATTTTCAGCAGGATAACCGATGATAAAATTGCCGATCACTTTGATACCGCTTTGGGTTTTAATCAGTTTTAATTTTTCTTCGATCAGCTCAATCGTCAGTCTTTTTTTCATGTGATCGAGAATGCGCTGTGAGCCGGATTCAATTCCCACGGTTATCAGATAGCAACCGGATTTTTCCATTAAGGTCAATATCGTCTCGTCAACCAGGTCCAGACGAATGCCGAAACAAGACCACCTGATGTCAAGGTTTTCAGCGATGATTTTTTGGCACAACTCAACGATCTTATTCTTCAAAGCCAGAAAATTATCGTCAATAAAACAGACTTCTTTTATTCCGAAGTTGGATTGCAGAAATTTTATCTGATGAATGATGTAGTCGGCGCTGTGCGACCGGATCTTGTGTCCGGTAACGGCACGACAGGAACAGAACGTGCAATGGTAAGGACAGCCGCGGGTCATAATGAGAGGGGCGACGATTTTCGATTGCGTAAAATAAGACGTTTGGAAAGGGTAGTTGCAAGGATTAATCAGGTCCCAGTCTGGAGAACCGAGGGAATCAAGGTTCTCGGTGAACCAGGGAGGATTGCATCTGATTTTTCCGTTTTCCCGCCAGATCAATCCGGAAATCTGATCTTTTGCGATTTGATCCGGATGGGAGAGGTGCAATATTAAATCCGCCAGACCCTTTTCCGCTTCGCCTTGGATGGCGTAATCGGCTTCTGCAAAATACTGCAGGGTTTGTTCGGGAAACGTCGACGGATGGGCGCCGCCCAGAATGATTTTAACATCGGGACGTTTTTCACGGACTATTTGCAGGGATTTTTTTACCGAAAACAAATCCGTAGAAAAAACGCGAAAGCCGATAACGTCAACATCAAAATTGCCAACATAACTTTCAAATTTTTCAAAATTCAGTCGGAGGTTAACACAGTCCAGAATATCGACTTGATGGTTTTCTCTTTTCAAGGTTCCGGCCAGATAGCCCAGTCCCAGATCGGGAGAGGATAAGGAAATGTTGCCGGTTATCGGGTTGATCAGTAAAATTTTCATGAGAAAAACGGAAACTTCCTAAAATGAATTTGAAATCAATACGACGGTGCTGACTCTTCAACTTTTTATATCAAGATAATGCTAAATCTTTCAAGCTAGGACATGATGAATCATATTCATGATTGCTTATTCGGTCTGTCATTATAGTGGACAATTCTTGTGTGCGGCTGGATGACATCGCCCCAGTGTCGGTTGCGAAATTCCCGGAAGCGGCCGGCCAGAAAGATTCCGCGAGCGGCAGCCATTTCCAAAGGACTGGTTTTCCCGAAAGAACGCTCTACCTTTTCCTGAACATGTCTTACCAATGCGCGCATATGCGTGGTCGGTAAGAGATGATACATGGCCTGAAGCAGAATTTTGTGTCTTTTTAACTGTGCGGATAAAAAATCAGCTCTTGCCCTGAAATGCGGTTTCCCGGAATGACGAAGATTATTCCATCCTTCGAATTCCGCTTCAATGGTCCTCAGCGGTGAAGGTCCCAGTTCATGAAAATCCCTCAGATAGGCCTGTTCCTGAATTTCTTTTCCTTCCCGGGTGGTGAAGTGAGGGTGATGAAACCACGGTTCGTGAAATGCGTGCATTTCCTCCCAAGGTATCTCTGGAATCAGTCTGCCTTCGTCGCGCATCCTGTTCCAGAGGGGAGTTTGAGGCAGGGGAGCGTAATGCGAGAACTGGCTGAAAGTTGGTCGACAATTAAGGTGCTCGTTAATATCTTCTTTGATATTTTCTTTGGTATGATTATCCAGAAGCAGAATGGAACTCAGAATGGTTTTAATGCCGTATTGCCGCAATTGGTCAATGAGTTCCTTCATGTCAATGTTTCTGTTTTTGGGATAATCGGAGAACAAGCTCTCTCTGCCTATCCAGATGGTTTCGGCGCCCATCTCGGCGAGTTTTTCCACGCCGAAATCAATGATCTTGTCGGCGGAGGCAAAGATAAGAAAATTAAAAACTCTGCCGCTTTTTACGACACACCGCCTGAGCTCTTCCGCCCGGTTGAGGTCAATCAGAAAATTATCGTCGCCGATGAAACAAATCAGACTGGGTTTAAATTGATCATATAATCGGGATACTTCTTCGAACAACGATTGGCCATGGGGGTAGAAGTTGATATGTCGGCGACCGAAAAAGTGGCTGGGACAACAGAAATCACATCCGTAAGGGCATCCGAGACCAATGGCGATTTGAGGAATTTTGGGAATGCCGAACAACGGAACGCCCAGAATTTCACGAAATCTGGTGCTGATATCCGGGTTTTTAAAGTGAAATTCCGTCGGCAAGCCCAGCAGTTCACGCATGAAACTGATTCCTTCGCCGATACAGACATAATCCACATCCAGTATTTTTTGCAGGTCGGGCAGATCGGCGCAGAATCCGCCGATGATGATTTTAGATCGCGGCGAGAACGTTCTGGTCTGCTCCACCATCCATTTGACTTTCTGAAAATTCTGCACAATCGAACTGATGCCGACGTAGTCGTAGCCTTTTTTAATTTCATTGATAAATCTTTTTTGCGTGGGGAAATCAAGTACCGTGCAGGGAATGTCGAGATTGTTGGCGATAGCGTGAATCCCGTAGGAATCATAAGACGTGCGGATGGAATAGATGCCCTGATATTTGGTCAGCTGATTGTGAAAAAGCTCCAGAATGGATTCTTTGCGTGAATACAAATCATTGACCGCGAACGGCTTGAACACAGATGAAAGTAAAACTGTTGGCGCCATGAAGTATGCCTGACAAACCTTTCCTGAAAAAGATTATGAATTTCGTTTGCCGAAAGTATATGAAGAAGCCTTCGGACTGTCAATTGAATATCGACCGGGGATTTCTGTGACTGACGCAACCGGGATCAAGGCTGATCGTTTTGAATAACAGAGATCATTGACTGGAGAATTTTGATTTCATAATCCAGTACATCTGCTTCAAATAAAGCGTTGTCAGATAGTTTATCCGCGGACTTTTGTGCTTAACCGCCAGATAAAAAATAGAGTAAAGAAAAAAAGGCAGTTTTATAAAGTACGGTATTTTCCGGGCGACGTCGTAGGTGAGTTTTTCCCTCATGAAGTTCGGAAGGGCGGGAAGCACTTTAAAAATGAAATAATAATCATCGTGATAATCTTTCGATGCCGGTGAACTTTGAAAATAGCTGTGCTTCAGTCCGTGATGAATCGCATACAGCGTTTCGTCATTGAGAACATGGTGTTCCAATCCTTTTTGAATGATATCCGTTTTAGGATGGTAAGACATCCAGTAAGGCTCGATAATATCGGGCATATTTTTCAGAAAGAAAAGTCTGGCCTCCTCATTATGTTCTATGGTGTCTCCGGGCAGGCCGACAATATAATCGGCAAAAGAAACAATTTTATGCTTTTTCAGGAGGCTCAGCGTGTTTTCAATGTTCGCGTTTGTTTCATGGCGTTTGAGATATTGCTTCCGATAGTTTTCGTTGATGTGTTGAATGCCGAAATCCACCCATTGACAGCCGGCTTCTTTAAGCCATACGCAAATTTCCTCGTCAAATAAATTTACATGGATGTAGCATTTGAAGGGAAGGTTGATTTCTTTTTTGTATTCCGCCAGAAATTCTTTCAGCCATTCTTTGTCAAAAATAAAAATATCATCCCAGAATTCTATGGTGCGGATGTTGTATTTTGCTTTGGCGATGGAAAGCTCTTCGATGACGTGTTGCACACTCCGTCGTCTGATGTAAGTTGATTTTTCTTCCGGGATATTTCTAAAAAAATGATTGAAGCAGTAAGAGCAATTGTAAGGACATCCTCTGGAGGCCATGGTGAGATAGTATGTTTTCAGAGGGAATATATCTTTCCAGATTTCCTTGTCATAATGGGGCAGTGAATCGAGATCCTGGATAAAACCGATCTGTTTTCCCTTGATCAGGGTGTTGTCTTTGGATTTGTACCACGTGTTGACGATCGGCTCCGGCGGGCATCCTTCTTCAATGTGTTTGATGATCTCGGGAAAAGCATCTTCTCCTTCGCCGATAACCGCATAGTCCACGAACTCATTGGCAATCACGACTTCGGGGACGCAGGAAACATGGATGCCGCCAAAAACAATTTTAGCCTTCGGGCAAAGCTTTTTGCAAATTGCGGCATAATGCATCGCCCGTTGATAATCAAATGTGACGACGGAAAAAGCAATTAAATCAGGCTGATACTCTGTCAGCTGCTTGAATATCAGCTTGTCGTTGCTGAAGATTCTGGCCAGACGTTTGAATTCTCTGGTCAGCCCGTCTTTAAAAAGAGTCGGCGTATGCATTAATTTTACAGTATGCCCCGCTCTTTTTGCAATAGCTGAAAGGATCGATACCGCAAGGTTTTCATAGGCAATGTTAAAAAACGCTATTTTCATATAATTTTTCTTTGTGAGAATTAAAGAGTCGTTGGATTTTTTGAAAATCAGGCAATGCTTTTTAATTCATTTATGGATTGCAAATTAATGCAATACTTTCAAGATTTTGAAATATAAGTAATATAAAATTTCGTGTCAAGGGAATGTTGCGCTGAAAAAAGCCATGTCGTTTTTTTCATTTATTCTTGATAAAATATTCCTTGATTCTGGCGGATACAAGATTCTTGATAAATTCGAATATGGCATCGATCTTCACGAAAGATTTCCGGTTGAGGCATTTATCAAAGGTTACCGGAACTTCTGCTATTCTCAGTTTCATTCTCGCGCATTGTATTAACATCTCAGCATCCAGAAACCAGTCGCTGGCGTTAAGGCTCATTCTGGAATACGTCTCTCTGGTAAAAATTTTCGGCTTGGAATTGGCATCTCTGACCCTGACAGACGGAAATAATATTCTGAAGGCCAGATTGTATGTATAGGAATTCATTTTCCTCAGCCAGCTGTCTCCGCGTTCGGTTCTGTAAGTCATCACAAAATCCAGTTTTTCACTTTTTATTTTTTCATAGACGTCGGTGATGCTTTCCGGCGGCATTTGTCCGTCGCCGTCAATCAGACAGATAAAATTTCCGGAAGACTCCCTCAACCCGCTGCGGGCATCCCATCCCATTCCCCCTGCTTTAAGCCTTGTGACAACCTTGATATTACGCCTTTGCGCGGTGATTTGTTTGGCGACCCGGGGAGTATCGTCATCCTGATGATTCCAGTAATTCGCGACAAGGACTATTTCCCATCCCACAACAAGGCTTTCCAACACCTCAATCGTTTGTTTGACAAAGGAGAGCAATCGTTGACCTTCCTGATAACACAATATCACTACAGATATTTCCGGAGTCGCCATTTTTGCGTCATCTTGTTTTTTTGCCAGGCTCATTTTTTATAATCAGTTCTTCTATCGATTTTATTGTATGAATGAATCGCGTAAATTTGCGGCTTCCGTCCAGTCCGGCGCCAGCCGAACCGCTTCGTTAAGATGTTGCCTGGCTTCGTTGTATATCCCCTGATTGATTTTAATGACAGCCAAATGAAAATGCGGCTGGGCAATATTGGGATTAAGAAAAATGGCTTGCCGGAAGCAGGCCTCGGCAAAATCCTCTTTCTTCTGCTTGAGGAAAGCAAGTCCCATGTTGTTGTATGTTGTGGCATCGTGAGGATTCATCTGAGCCGCTGCCGAGAAATGGATTATTGCCATTTCCGATTCGTTGTTGGTCAGATAGGCCGAGCCGAGATTGAAATGAGCCAGTTCATTCTCGCCGGCAGTTTCCAGATTATGGTTAAAAAGGGTTATATCATTTTTCCAGTGGGAAACCTGCCGGAATGTCAAGATCATCAGCGCTGCGCCGATGATGATCATCGTGTATCCGGCCATCTTTCTGCTTTTCGCATCGGTGAGTTGTTTGTCCAGAAATAGACCGACGGCCAGAATGATTCCGATTTGAGGAAGCAGCATGTAGCGGTCGGCATGCGCCTGTCCGCCCACCTGAATAATCCCGATAACAGGAAATAAGATGCCGAGATAGAATAACCAGCCCCATAAAAGATACGGGTGTTTCTGTCTGACTCTTATGACAACGAAACTGACGCCGGCAAGAACCAGACATGCTGCAATCATGCTGAATAGGCTCAGATGATAAGGATAGGGGTAAAATACAGTCAGTCCCGCCGGCCAGAAACTCTGCTTTAAATATACCCCGTACGATATGGCCGCATTGGCCAGCCGGTCCGCAAAGGGGAAATCCATCAGAGATTTGACCGCTGCGCTTTTATCCTGCGCCACGATGGTGACGATTGAAGAAAATACAGTAAGCATGAGCCAGGGGATTTTTTCGTAAAATATTTTTTTGGATTCGGTTTTCCAACGCCGCAGCGGCCAGTAATCCAGAAGCAGAGCAACACAGGGCCAGGTCACAGCCATGGGTTTGGAAAGCAACGCCAGGGTGAAGAAAAAAGTGGTTAACAGATAAAGAGACAACGTTCTTTTGCCGGCATATTTGAAATAGACCAAGGTGGCGGAAAGAAAGAAGAAGGCACACAGCAGATCTTTGCGCTCGGCAGCCCAGGCCACCGATTCCACATGCAGGGGATGTAAGCCGAAAAAAGAAGCCATGAAAAAAGCTGCTGGTAAAGAGGCTCCAAGTTTTAGAAAAAGAAAGAATACCAGAATCACGCAACCCATATACCAGCAAAGATTGACCAGATGAGCCGCCGCCGGTGTCGGACCAAAAAGACTGGAATCCAGCATGTGACTCATCCAGGTTAGCGGATGCCAGTTGGCCGTGACCCCTGTTGTGAAGGCCCAGAGGATGCCCGGCCAGCTTAATCCTTGAGACACAATCGGATTATGATAGATATAATGGGGATCGTCCCAGTTGATAAATTGATGAGAATACATCTGCCAGTAAGGCAATAATATCAACAAAACCAGTAACCCCGACCATAACAGCGGCTTTGTCTTTTTCATTGTCTGGTTTTCCGGTCGTTCTGTGGTCATGGTTCTTTCGACGGATTCATCATTAAGGTTTTTTATTGAAATTAATTCCTGTATGCTTCGAATCTATATGAACGCGTTCAGATGTGTCAATAAAAAACTATTCCGGCATGAGCGTAAAAATGAGAGACGATCTGTATTGGCGCCCAGTTTTCCATTGACACATCAAGACGATATTCCTATACTTTCACGCGTTCAGATCGCTTTATTATATGCCTGATCATCGCTGATTTAATATCGGCATATGCTGTTTCTATACTGCTGACATCTTTAAAAGGCATTTTACAAATGACCGTTAATAAATTTTCTAAAATTTTAAAAAAACCGGTTCTCATCATCACATTAATTCTTGCCGCCCTCATTTTCCTGGGCGGATTGAGAATCATGTTCTATGCAAAATCTCCGGATGTTCTTCTGCTGGTTGACCGCGCCGAAGCCCATTGGATAAGATATGATTCGGAAATGGTGCTGGAAGCCAAACCTTCTTGCATAACCCAAAGTGAGTTCCGATATGTTTTTAACGTAGACCATGAAGTCGATGCCGCTGTCATTTATTTACAGGCGCTCAAAAAAGCCTCGGTTTTGTTTGACGGTGTGCATATTTTTTCTTCCCCTGATGATTTCAACCAATGGAAAAATATTCAGCGGGTAAAAATACCGTTTCCCGTCCAAACCGGTTCTCATGAGATAAGAATCAGAGTGACGAGTGAGAATTCTTATCCGGCTGTCATCGCTTACAGCGCAACATTGCCGATGAAAACGGGAAAGGGATGGTATGCGTCTAATGACGGCAAAAACTGGCGGATAGCCGCACCTGCCTCCCGGATCGAACAGCCGGCAATGTCGAAAAAATATCCGTCATCTCTGGAAGCTCTTTTCGCCGTATGGCCTTATCTGGCGATTGTTTTTCTTGTAGTATTTTTCATTTCTTTATTTGCCGGTGATGATAAAAATGCGGCCAAGCAATATATAAACTGGAAGCTTCAACCCTCTCACGTACGATGGATTATGTTATTCTTATGGATGGCGCTGTCTCTCAATAATATGTTTAAACTGAATTTTCAGGCGGGATCTGATATCTGGGGCCATATCGAATATATAGATTACATCGCAACCCAATGGACGCTTCCCCTGGCTTATGACGGCTGGCAAATGTTTCAGGCTCCTCTCAATTATGTATTAAGCGCACCGCTTTACGCCGCGTTGATAACGCGGTTCGATTTTTCCGCTGTTGTCAAGATAATGGCCATCATTCCTGTGCTATGCGGCCTTTTACAGATTGAAATAGTGTATCGTGCGGGGAAACTTGTTTTTGCGGAAAGAAAGGACTTGCAGATCATAACCGTCCTTGCGGGTTCGTTAATTCCTGTTCATATCTATGTGTGTCAGTATGTTGGAAATGAACCGCTGGCCGCTTGCTTGATTTCTCTTGTCATTCTCTTATGCCTGTCGCTGGTAATGTCGGATCAGACAGAGAGACCCTATCAATATTTTATGCTTTTAGGGATGGTCTGGGGATTGGCCCTGCTTTCCAAAATGACCGCCTTTTTGCTGGCTCCTGTCTTGATTTTTGTAATAGCTTTTCACGCGAAATCAGTTAAAAAGCCGTCGAAGTATTTTCTACGATCGATCATGATCGTTTTTGTGGTTCCCGTCATGATTGCCGGCTGGTACTATCTTAGAAATTACATAAAACTGGGCAACGCTTTTATCGGGCTGTTTGATCCCCTGCAAATGATGCAATGGTGGCAGGATCCCAGTTACAGAACATTATCACATCTTTTTTCTTTCGGTCAGGCTTTAACCAGACCTGTTTATGCCGGCGTGACAAGCTTCTGGGATATGTTTTATTCGACATTATGGCTTGATGGAATAAATTCGGGACTGGCGGATGTCATTCTTTGGAATACAAATTTTATGATTGCCGGGGCGCTGTTAGCCCTGTTGCCGTGTTTTTTTATCATCACAGGAATTGTATCCGCCTTGTTGAATAAGGATATAAAATATAGAAATGTCGTTATTTTTTCTGTCGGTTTACTATCCTTGTTTCTGGCGGCATTGATTGATATGTACATAGTTTGTCCGGTCTATAGTCGAACCAAAGCCAGTTATACGTTGGGTCTGCTTCCCTGCTGGGCAATCCTGATTGCTGCCGGTGCGGAACCTTTCCTGCGCAAAAGAATAATCCGCTCTGTTGCTCTGGCCTTACTGGCCTGCTGGGCATTTGCCGCCTATGCGGCCTATTTTGTTGTCGGCTTTCAATAAAAATTTGATGGGGTGTTTTAACGCTCGGCGAGGCATGTGTGAAATGCATTTTATTTGTCGATGATTTTCAAAATCTCGTCAGCCACCATCCGGTTGACTTTGATTGAAGCATGTCCGTCATTTTTATTGACGATTCTTTCTCCGACAGGCATGTTTCTGGTCAATGAAGAAACGTTGATGACGCTAACCCCTTGGGTTTCTAAAAAACGGGCAATATCATTCACATACATCTGGTCACTCATTTCAATATCGGCCAAAAACGGGAATACCACGGCAGTTATTTGCACAGAGTTTTCCCGGGCATAATTGACGAATAACATGAGCTCTTCTTTATGCTGAGACAGAACGATGTCGTTTTGGTAAGCCTTGTTTAAAAAAGTTAGATAGGGAATTCCGAGATACTCCCGGGGAAAAAGAAAGTAGATGTAGTTGATGAAATAGGAACCGGAACCGATGATCAAGGCCCATTTGTTCATATCGGAAGGCGGCCGGAAGCCTTCAAACATCAATCCGTTTCTTGCAGCGGCGCCTTCAATATCATTTCCGCAATATTGCAGTATTATTTTTTGAGGCTTAATTTTGTTCAGATAAATGAAATTCATCATCTCGTCATATTCACCTTTCGAATCCAGATTAGGCCTGCCGATATTGACGATGTTGAATTTCGGTCCTTTTTTATTCAATGCTCTGCCAACAATATTGGAAAATCTGTCATCGACGGATTTCAGTCCGTGGCCCGCGGTGAATGAATCGCCCACAAATAAAATGGCCGGATAATTATTGTCGGGCTCTTGATCCCTGAACCCCAGGGCATTGACAGGTTTCCAGTATTTTTTGTACCACAGTTTGGATGCGAGGGTATAATCGGCGGAATGGGATCGCGGGATGAACATGAAGATCGCTTCCAGCAATATAAAAATTGCGAAAAGCGCAAATAAAACGGTAGCTGTGTTGGAAATCATTTTGTTGATTTTACGGTCGATGATAAGCGCTTTAAATAAATTCAAACTTAAAATCAGCATGACAATCAGCAGGAGTAATCTGAAATAAATAGCCAAACCGGCCGGATAAAATAACGGTAAAATAAAAACGGAAACCAGCAGAATAATGATGGTCAGAATTTTTAATAATATTTTTGACATGATCGTAAATTTATAAATATTTTTTGCTCAGAATATAGGTAAAATATTTCCGTAATTGCAATATGAATATGTAACTTGCATCGACCATGAAATCCGCAAAAACAGTTTGCGTCGGCATGAATTTAAAATACATCATCCCATCTCGCCTACGCAAATGCCGTGCTTGGTAAAGCATACCATCACGGCCGGTTTGATGTTACAAAAAAAACGATAAAGGCGATATCACCTTTATCGTTTTTTAAATCTGTTGACAAGACAACGATAAAATTAAAACTTCCGAACCGGACGGATTAAACGTCCCTGGGACTTATAAGTTCCTGTTTGTCTGCCGTCTGAAAAATATTGTGACCAGCCGTCCCATTGTCCGTATTCTGATGAGCTCCAATATCCTTCATCGAGGAATCCTCCGGAACTCTTGACATCTCGATTAACGTATAACTGAGCCAGTTCATCCCGGGAAGGCAGGAACCAGTCGTTAAATAGATATTCACCCGCTCCGACACTGTAATCCAGACATAATTGTGCAGCATAAGGAATATCGGTGCCGCCGGCCTGCTCAACTTGCGCGACAATGGCGTTGCTGTTGGCTAATCCCGTTCCTATCGCCGTTGATGTCTTCCCATTCAGGGTGGTTTGTGTTTTCTGGTAAATATCATCCTCTTCATCGGTCGTGGGGTCGCCGTTTATCCACGCCACGGACGATGCGTCCTCGCTGCCGTCATACCAGTTCGGCGGCGCCGCTTCCAAACCGTGCGATCCGCCATCCGTCACGTAAAATACCTTGCCGACGCAACTGGGGCCGTAATCACCTATTGCAAACGGAGAAGTGATCAGAGGATATTCGCTAGAAGGGTAATTCCAATCCCACTTTGCATACACCGTGATCTTGCCCCCAACGGTATTATCTCCAGTAATGACCGTATCTTTGGTAAACTCCGTGCCTTCACCGTCGGGTTCCGTGTACCATCCGAGAAATTTAAAGCATCTCTTTGTCGGTTCGGGGGTGTCACCTTCATCTGTGCCGGTTGCAACGGTATTGCCCTTCGACAGAATCACATGCTGGTTTTCCAGGGAGATTCCGCCGTAGCTGTTATACTCTACTGTGTATCCTGCATCCGAGATCCAGTTTGCATAAACAGTAATATTGCCGGTAACCGGTGTGCTCCCGGTAAAAACAGTGCCGCCTCCATTAACTGCGGTGTACCAGTTGTTGAAAGTGTAGAATGTTTTTGTGGGGGTCGGTGTGGTGCCAACCGTTGTGTCCGGCAGGACAATGTATCGTATTCCTGCTGCGGATCCTCCATCGCTGTTAAAATTTACCATATAAACTGTCTTATTGGTCAAGTATGCATAAACTGTGATATCTGCTGTGACTTCTGTGCTGATTGTAAATTCTGTGCCGCTGCCGTTAGCGGCTGTGTACCATCCCGCGAAGGTATAACCGTCCTTGGTCGGACATGCCGGCAGGGATGAAAGAGTCTTGGCTGGCAGTCTTACGCCTCGACCCGCATAGGTTTCCCCGTCGTTCATAAACATTACCTGATAGTTATACCAGTATGCGTAAACGATCATATCTGAATTAACGACTGTCGTGGCTGTAAATAACACACCGTTGCCGTCTTTTCCCGTCCACCAGCCGCCAAATTTGTATCCGGACATGCTGGGAGCCGTTGGCAATGTACCGACTGTTTGTCCCTCTTCCACCGTTATACTGGTTGGATTGGGCATGACGGTTGCACTTTCGGTATTAAGAAACTGACTGCTAAAGGTTACGGTGTAAGTTACCGGTGGTGCATCCTCCAAATCGCTGCAGCCGATAAATGCGAGGGCATTAATTAAAATGATTAAAACAGGGATAATCTTCATTGAAATTTTCATCTTTCCTCCAAAACACCTATGTTTTTAATAGAAAATAATTATACCTGCTAATTCAGGGAATGACTTGTTTGAGGTTTGTAAAACTAATACGAATACAGGTTATTTGTCAATAAATTTATTGATCAATACCTGAGATTCAATAACATATGACCTAAAAGCGTCCGATGAAAAAAAGCAGACAAAAAACAGCACTCGGCTCAACAAAAAAGCTTTGTTGATTGAGACGCGATTTTTCTTGATTATATTGTCATAGAGACATCAGACATTGAACCGGAAGGTGATGATGTCTCCGTCCTGCACGATGTATTCTTTTCCTTCCAGCCGCAGGCGTCCGGCCGATTTGACATTTGCCGCTGAACCGCCGTGGGCGATAAAATCATCATAATGCATGACCTCGGCTTTGATAAAACCGCGTTCAAAATCGTTATGAATGGCGCCGGCCGCTTTGGGTGCCCTGGTTTGGGCAGGAATAACCCAGGCCTTGACTTCATCTTCGCCCACCGTGAAAAATGATATTCGTCCCAGCAGAGCAAATGCTGCGCGGATTATGCGGCCAAAGGCCGGTTCGGAGATATCCATGGTTGACAAAAATTCTTTTTGATCCGCGGCATCGAGTCCCGCGAGTTCCGCTTCAATTTTGCAGCAGATACCCAGAACCGGCTCCGCTAATTTTGCCTCCGCGGCGAATTGATCAGCAAACGACAGATTGTCTTCGGCAGTATTGACAACGACAAGTTCCGGCTTAATCGTCCAGAAAGAAAAACTCCGCAGCGTAAAAACATCCGCGGGCGTAAGACCTGCCGTACGCAAAGGCTTTCCCGCTTCCAGACAGTCTTTCAAACGCGGCAAGAGTTCGTTTTGCGCCGTTTCCTGCGCCGGAATGGCTTTTTTGGGCATTTTAGCCAGCTTTTCCATTTTTTTTTCAATAATGAGCA
>CAZIJZ010000055.1:0-14634 GCA_964539765.1 uncultured Smithella sp. | reverse complement strand
CACTGGGGCGCAGTTCCTTGGGATACCCCGCTGCTTGCGGCGGGATATCCAATTAGGTACAAACCGGTAAGATAGTTTACAAAACGAACCGGACACATGGTTTACACTATACGGCAAGGAGGAGACTCAATGCCGTGGAAAGTGATAAACCAGATGGAAATAAAGATAGCACTTATAGAAGACTGGGATGCAGGACATTTCAGTATAACCGATCTTTCTCATAAATATGGTGTGAGCCGTCCGACCCTATATAAATGGCTTAAACGATATAAGCGTTATGGAATTGAAGGACTCAAGGAAAAGAGCCGAGCGCCGAAGCGATGTCCTCATCGCACATCTAAAGCGATATTGGACATATTGATAGAGGAGAAACTGCGGAATCGTAAGCGAGGGCCTCGGAAAGTTCGGGCACAATTGAAACGCAAGCATCCTGAGCTGGAGTTACCGGCGATCAGTACGATAGGTTACTGGTTTAAGAAGGAAGGTCTTGTTGAACGTCGCAAGAGGAAATGGCGTGTTCCACCGTATACAGAGCCTTTTTTAGCCTTTCAGGAGCCTAATGATGTTTGGAGCATTGATTATAAGGGGCAATTCCATATGCAGAACGGGCATGTTTGTTACCCTTTAACTCTTAGCGATAACTATAGTCGTTTTCTTTTGGGTTGTAAGGCGTTGGAAGGTCCCCGTTACGATCCTACGCGGCATTTTATGGAATTAATGTTTCGTGAGTTTGGACTACCGAAAGCCATCCGCAGCGATAACGGGACCCCTTTTGCCGGAAGATGTATTGGCGGGTTAAGCCGGTTGATGATTTGGTGGATACTTTTGGGAATCATCCCGGAACGGATAAGAAAAGGGCATCCCCAGGAAAACGGACGGCATGAACGCATGCATCGCACGTTAAAAAGCGATGCGTTAGATCCTGTTGCCGGAAATTTAAGAGAACAGCAGAAAGCATTTGATTTTTACCGGTATGATTATAACTATCATCGGCCGCATGAATCACTCCATGATAAGACACCGAGTGATTACTATAAAAAGTCGAATCAACCCTATGTAGAGAATCCGCATTTGCCGGATTATGAAAGTGATTGCTTAGTTCGGAAGGTCCTTCGTGGCGGGGAAATTAAATTTATGAACAAATTTTATTATTTAACGGAGTTATTGGCCGGCCAATATGTCGGACTTAGAGAAATCGAAGATGGGCATTGGCAAGTTCAGTTTAGTTTTTATGTTCTGGGTTCCATAGATTTGAGAAGAAACTTGATTATTCGTAATGCATAAAGTGTAAACGATGTCCTCGGTCTAAATTGTAAACGATGTTTTAGTTGCACAAATTTCTCACATCATTCGGCCCGTTTATAACTAATAAAAAAAATTCAATGATATGCCATTACTTCTATGGGCCGTTTTTTAATAAAATATGATGAAAATCAGAACAAAAAAAATATAAAAAAACATTTAAATTACTCTTGACAAGGCAAAAAAAAAGCGTATTCTTCCCGATCAATACAGAAGCTGTTTAGAATGTTAAGTATTAAATCTTTGAAAGGAGGTTAGCCGTTAATGAAAAAAATATTTGCAATTTTTGTCGCAATGCTTTTTGTTGCTTCTTTGTCTCTTGCAGTCGTCGGCTGCAAAAAAGCTGAAGAGCCTGTAGTAGAAGCACCTGCAATAGAAGCACCGGTTGCTCCGGCACCTGAAGCAGCACCCGCGCCCGCTCCTGAAGCAGCGCCTGCGCCTGCTCCTGAAGCCGCTCCGGCTCCTGCTCCCGCTAAATAATTGCTTTAATCAATAAACGGGATAAATGAATCGGACATTCTCAAAAGGAATGTCCGATTTTTTTTCTCATGAAGTTTAATTTCTGAAAATGTGTTATACTATAAACAAATACAAATATTGAATCATTGATCTTAAATCCTTTATTGCGAGGGAGGTGCTTTATGACGGAGAGAAATGGCGATTTATTGAAGGGCCTGTTTATCGGCGGACTTATTGGCATAGCGCTGGGCATTATATTTGCTCCTAAAAGCGGCAAGGAAACACGTGAAGATATTTCCCGGAAGGCCAATGAAATGCTGACAAAGGCTAAAGAAGAATATGAAAAGGCCGCAGAAAAAAGCAGGCTGGCGTATGAATCCTCTCTAAAACATTTAAAAGATTTTAATGAATCGGCGAAAGAAAAAGCTGCGGAAATTGAAAATAAAGTCAGCGAATTGGCCAGCCAGGGTGTTGAAACCATGCAGGGAAATAAGAACAGATTAAAAAAGGCAATTGATGCCGGTATGGAGGCATACAAAGAAGAAAGCTCTAAAGAAAAAATTTGATTTGTCCGCGGAAATTATTGATTAAACAATCAGAACAATAAACATTATGAGGAGATGATGAATGTATCTGGAAATTGCCTTGTTGATTTTAGTAAGTATTTTGATTGTGGTGGTTATTTTTTGTATTCCTCTTCTTTTACAGATATGGCGCATATCAAAGGATCTTACTATGACTCTGCAAACTTTTAATCAGAGTCTGCCTTTGATATTAAAGAATCTCGAAGAAATAACCACCAACGTGAATAGCTCCGCCGCGATCGTCAATAAAAAACTGCAAAATTTTACGAGTCCCTCGAGTATGTCCGGTTTTCTTCTGACCGATATCATCAACAACATACAGTATTTAGCCCCGCTGGCCTTGAAGTTTCCCATTTTCCGAATCATCAAAAATATTGTGGCGGTTGCCAAAGGCATGCGGGTTTTTGTCGAAGTGCTTTTAAATAAAGAGAAAGAAGAGAAGTCAAATTAAACCGCTATGGCCAAAATGACATTTTCCAGCAAATGGGGCAGTGTAAAGGTTCAGAAGAAAACATCATCACCTTCTGCCGAATCGGGTAAATCAGCGGAGGATCTGGTCCGGGAAATGAAGAAGGCGCAAAAATCTCCCGTTGGTGAAGACTATCGAGAAAAATCTTTGGCGATCAACGGTCTTGTTTGCGCGCGGTGCGGACGTGAGTTTCCCGAATCAAAAAGACAACTGTTGACTGTCCATCATAGAGACGGTAACCATTACAACAATCCCGCTGATGGAAGCAACTGGGAGAATCTTTGTGTGTATTGCCATGAAGATGTGCACAGCAGAGAGGTTCTGGCGGAATATCTGGGTAACGATGCAAGCGGAAAAGAAGTCAGCCTGGTTTATAACGACACACAGGAAAAACTGGGTTCAGGTCTGCTGGCTGAAAAATTGAAAACAGCCCTGCAAAAAAATAAATCAGAAAAATGATTTTAATTGATGATTAAACTGGAATTTTTATTTTCTTTGACCAGTTTGTCGCCGATGGACGTTCCGCAGTAAACACACGTGTAATCGTATTTTTCGCCTTCCTGAAGAATTAATAACAGTCTTTTCCTCACGGCTACCGCTTTTTGGCATCGGGGACAATACAATTCAGTGGCGTCAAAATCTTTGTAGGTCTCTCTCATTTCCTGATTTTATCCTCCGGAATCGTTTCCCAGTTTTTCAGCCAGATGTCGGCTTCGCTGTCACTCGGAGCGCGATAGTCCCCCCGCGGTGAAAGCGATCCGCCGGACCCTACCTTGGGGCTGTTCGGCACACAGGAGCGTTTGTATTGCGATGTTTTAAAAAATCGATACAGATAAACGCGCAGCCATTTTTTGATTTCTTTCAGGCTGTAGGCATTTCGCTTGTCCATCGCAATATCGGGCCAGAGTCCTTTTTTTCTGTCCTTCCAGGCGTGATAAGCCAGAAAAGCCACTTTGGAAGGCAGATATCCGAAGCGGGTGATATAGAAATTATTGAAATCCTGCAACTCATAGGGGCCAATCGTATCTTCCGTCCTCTGAACCAGTTGATCTTTGTTTTTTCCCGGAATCAATTCCGGAGATATTTCCGTTTCCAGTACATCGATGAGAATGGCGGAAACTGCCGGCACAAATTGCCGGGTATTGGCAACCCAGCGGATGAGATGCTGAATAAGCGTTTTGGGAACACTGGCATTGACGTTGTAATGCGACATGTGATCGCCGATGCCGTAGGTGCTCCAGCCCAGGGCCAGTTCGCTCAAATCTCCAGTACCGACCACCAGCGCGTTGCGCATGTTGGCCAGGCGGAAAAGATGCGCCGAGCGCTGTCCGGCCTGAACGTTTTCAAATGTTATATCGAATATTTTTTTGCCGCGGGAATACGGATGTTTGATGTCTTTGAGCATTTGCAGGCAGGCGGGCCTGATGTCAATTTCATTGACTTCAACGCCGAGAGCCTTCATCAATTTCATGGCGTTGTTATAGGTCTTTTGGGAGGTGGCAAAGCCCGGCATGGTGTAGGCTTTAATATTTTCTCTGGGCAATTCCAGCAAATCCATTGTTTTTGCGGCAACGATCAGGGCGTGCGTGGAATCCAGACCGCCGGAAACGCCGATGACAATATTGGGGATTCCGGAAGATTTCAAACGTTTGGCCAGACCCTGAACCTGGATGTTGTAAGCTTCGTAGCATCGCTGATCGCGTTTGGAAGGATCGGCCGGAATATAGGGAAACCGTGGATATTCCCGCTTCAGGAGAATAGTCCCTCCGGGAATGCTGACGTCAAATTCGATTTTCCGGAAGGATAGAATATTTTCTTGATGAGCGGCGGCGTTTTTACTGAAAGAGGTTAATCGCATGCGATCCTGCGCCAGACGGTCGAGGTCTATATCGGCATCAATGATTTGAGCCTGTTGAGAAAAACGAGGCGATTCCGCCAGCAGATTGCCGTTTTCATGAATCATGGCGTGACCGTCCCAGGCCAGATCGGTCGTCGATTCTCCCGTGCCGGCAGCGGCGTAAAGATAAGCGGCGACGCAACGCGCTGATTGATTGGCGGCCAGTTGCTGGCGGTATTCGGATTTGCCGATGGTGATGTTGGATGCCGATAAATTACCAATCATGGTAGCGCCGGCCATTGCCGCGAAACTCGACGGCGGAATTGGCACCCAGAGGTCTTCGCAGATTTCGACAAAGAAATTGAAATTCTTGATATTGGCGACTTGAAAAATAATATCCGCGCCGAAGGGAATATCCTTTTGCCCGGCCAGTTCAATGGTGGAAGAAAACGCGGCGGATGCCGGAGTGAATTGCCGGCCCTCATAAAATTCGCGATAATTGGGCAGATAGGATTTGACCGCAACGCCGAGGATTTGTCCGCGGTAAAAAACGATCGCGCAGTTAAAAAGCCGGCAATCGACCTGAAGCGGCGCGCCCGCAATCATGATCATGTTGATCTTCGCGGAAGCTTTTTTGACCTCGACAATGGCTTCCCGCACCCCCAGCAAAAGAGCATCCTGGTGGAACAAATCCTCATTCGAGTAGGCGGATAATCCCATTTCCGGGAAAATCGCTATAATCGCATTTTGTTTTGCGGCCTCGCGAGCCAGTTCAATGGTTTTCTGCGTGTTGAAAACGGGATCGGCTACCTTGACTTCCGGGATGCAGACGGCTGCACGAATGAAACCCTGATGATAAAGATTAAAGAAACATTTCGTTTTTTTCGCCGGCATGAATTATCCTTTCTCCACCAGAGCATAGGCGCTGTGGTTGTGGATGCTTTCGAAATTTTCTGCTTCGACGCAATACCAGGTAAAATTATCGTCTTTATTTAATTTTACCGCAACACTGCGGACAACGTCTTCCACGAATTTGGGATTTTCGTATGCCTGTTCCGTCACGTATTTTTCATCGACTCGCTTTAAAAGCGAATAGACCTCGCCGCTGGCGGAATCCTCTACGATTTTGATTAAATCTTCAATCCAGAAAAATTTTTTAAAGCGGACTTTTGTCGTTACAATACTTCTTTGATTGTGGGCTCCGAATTTACTGATTTCCCGGGAACACGGACAAACCGTGGTAACGGGAACGATCACGCCAACCAGGAAATCGGATTTTTCCCCACTGCTCTCTCCGGAAAAAATGCATCGATATTCCATGAGGCTTTTCGCCTTGGAAACCGGCGCCGTTTTTTCCAGAAAATAGGCGAATTCAATTTCCATATGAGCGGAATGCGCATGAAGCTTTTGCCGCATTTTCTCCAGAATGGTCTGGAACGTTTTGATGTTGATCTGGCCTTTAAATTCGTTAAGCGCCTCCACAAAGCGGCTCATATGCGTTCCCTTGAAGTGGTGCGGCAGGTTCACATACATGTTGATGGTGGCGTTGACCAGTTGGGTTCCTTTCACCCGGTCAAGGACAATGATTGGATATTTGATGTTTTTGACACCGACTTTTTTGATATCAATGTTGCGAAAATCTTTCTGGCTTTGAATATCTATCATGGCAATGCTCTTCTGTGTTTTAAATCAGGGCAGGTACGTCACCGCGGCGTTTTCCGATTCCCAGATTTTGACCCGAACCATGTTAACGCCGGCTGTTTTGACCCGGGCATCCATTTTTTCAAAAATGTATTTGGCGATATTTTCCGCAGACGGGTTGATGCCGGCAAAATCAGTCAGTGCGTTGAGATGTTTGTGGTCTATATCCTCAAGAATCTCGCTCAGGATTTTTTTTAAAAAACGGAAGTCGATCAGCAGTCCGTTGGAATCAAGGTGATCCGCCGCCACGGTTGTTTCCACTTTAAAATTGTGGCCGTGCAATCCTTCGCATTTACCGCCGATGTCGACCAGCAGATGCGCGGCAGAAAATGATTTTATAATCGTAACTTCGTACATTGTCTTGTGCTCCATTTTTAGAAAGTTTATTATTATCATATTTTCAACAGATGTTGAATCATTAATTACAGGACGCGAGCAATGTGAGGAACAATTGAACGACTGAAACGAATGATGCAGATTCAACAAAGCAGAATGATTACCTGAAGACATCAAAAAAACGGCGAATCACTGTACGAAACTGGCCTATGGAATGGATCTCGTTCAGCAATCCGAAAAGGATATGTGGACGAAAATAAAACGCGGCGAAGGCTTTTCTCATCAATTGACGCATTTCCTTTGGTGAAATGTTTTTCGGCGCATAGATTACACGATTATTTTGATAAAGATCCCAGGGCAGGGTATCGGGAGCAATTTCTCCCTTTCGGATGAGGCGATCATATATTTCCGTTCCCGGAAGGGGAAGAAAATTGCTGAATTGGGCTCTGTGCAAAGGGAGTTTTAAGGCAAGTTCAATGGTCTTTTCAATATCATTTCTCGTTTCCTCAGGGTAGCCGATCATAAAGAACCCTGTTGTTCTGATCTTTGTTTCCCTGGCGATAAGATTGATTTTTCCGATCATGGTGTCGAGTGTTTCACTCCTCTTCATATCATCGATAATTCTGGGAGAACCGGATTCGATTCCCGCCGCCAAAGAGTAGCACCCGGCGCTTTCCATGTTCTGCAACAATTCTTTATCCAGAGTATCCAGTCTGACGCCGTTCGTGCAGGCCCAATGCAACTTAATATTTTCCTCCTTGAGTTTATCGCAGAACGCCATCACACGGGCTTTGTCCAGCGTGAAATTGTCATCCTCGATATGAAATTCCTTAATGCTGTATGTTTTCTGTAAGTATTTTATCTCTTCAATAATATTGTCGATGCTCCTCTTGCGGAATGTTCTGCCGGTGTTGACGCGCACTCCACAATACGTGCATTGAAATGGACATCCCCGGCTGGTAATGACGGGTGCCACAGGCAGACTTTTTGAAAACGTGCCGTGCGGCGCCGCCGGATATGTCGTGGGGTCAATCAGATCCCAACTGGGGAAGGGGATATCATCCGGATTTTCAATACAGCCGCTTTTATTTATTTTTATTTCTCCGTTGCAGCGATGGATTAAGCCTTCGATAGAGTCGATTTCAATCTTATTGGGAGATTGGACATGCTGTAATAATCGTGGAAGGCCTGATTCGGCCTCTCCCGCAAAAGCATAATCCAGATCGGCAATCTCCATGGTTCCTTCCGGATCTCCCGAAGGATGAGGACCTCCGGCAATGGTCAAAATTTTGCCGTTTAATGCTTTGGCAATATCTATGCATTTTTTTGTTGAAGTGAAATCGCAGGTGTACATTTGGACGCCGACGATATCCGGTTTTTCGTCAACAAGATAATCACGATACTTGCGATGGTTCATCCTTGCTTTTGCGCAATCAAGTATATTGACGGTATGTCCGTTCTTTCTCAAAACAGCAGCAAGATATCCCAATCCGAGATTGGGAATGATGATGGGCATTTTGAAACTCGGCGGACGTACGAGAATAATCTTCATGGAGGAACATTTCCCTGATCATTTTCTGTATTGCATTATTCTGAGTTAACCATCGATCCTACTAAATATTTTTAATCATTCAAACATTCATACTTGCTGATTACAACATGGAGATCCTCTTTTGTAATCAGTATAAAAATCATCAGCAAATCAATGACATAATCCGAGGCCTCGCGCGGTTTTTAAGGTTTCGCAATGTCCAAGAGCACAAGCCTTTCCGGCATCGCTGCAACCCAGAGTTTTGTTCCCCTTTTTTAAATAGACGATTCCTCTGTTGATATAGGCCTTGGTGTAATCCGGTTTTAAAAGGATGGCTTTATTATAATCGTCGATAGCGTGCTGATGCTGACGGAGCTTATCGAACGTAACGCCCCGATTATAATACGCATCGGCATAAAACGGCATCCTTCGTATGGCTTCATTGAAATCATTAAATGCCAGTTGATACTGTCGCTGTTCCCCGTAGACAATTCCCCTGTTGTTGTAGGCATAGGCATAATAAGGTTTGAGACGTATTGACTCATTATAATGTTTGATCGCTTCTGCGATTTTGCCTTGATTAAAGAGAACAAGACCCATGTTATTGTGTGCCAGATAATTATGTTGATTTACCTGCAATGTATGGCGCATGAGAGAGAGGCTGTTTCCCCAGTACGTGCATTGTCGATGAGCTAACAATGCCATGAGGACAACAAAGACTATTCCTGCCGGAAACACAACCTTTTTTCTGATTTCTTCACTTTTTAACAACGCCGGTATTCCCCATGCCAGCATGACGGTAAGGCCGATGGAAGGCAGATAATGGTAGCGATCGGCCATGGAGAAATCTCCGACCTTAATGATTCCGATTACGGGTAAAATAGTTATTGTATACCAGAACCAGCCGACAAAAAAATATGGTAGTTGTTTTACCTTTAAGATAACAGCAGCACTGACCATTATCATCAGAACCAATGAGACGTAAAAGTATCCGATAGGAATTTGAGCGGAGAAAGGATAGAAAAATGCCATGTCCTGAGGCCAAAATGTTTTTTCCACATAGGTTAGAAAAGCAACCGCGGCACTGGTTATTTGAGAACTAATGGTCGATTGGAAATCTTTCCCATAGGGTTTGTATCTGGCATAAATTGCAATGATGGAAGCAGCTGCAGACAGGACAAAAAAGGGAAATTTTTCTTTTAACTGCCATAAAATCAGGCTGCCCTTCTGTAATTCAAAACGTTTAAGAGGCCAGTAATCCAAAAGGATCATAATCACCGGTAAAGTCACCACCATGGGCTTGCTCATCAACGCCAGGACAAAGCCACAAAGAACAAGCCCATATCTTCTGATGCCCGGTTTCTCCGTGTAATAAACATACAAACACAAAGTCAGCATCCAGAAAAACCCGCTTAAGACATCTTTTCGTTCGGCGATCCAGGCAACGGATTCCACATGAAGAGGATGTATTCCAAAGAGAGCAGCAACAAAGGCACTTTTCCAAGGGGCTTCGGTCATGCGGTTGAAAAGCCAGAACAACAATAGCGTACTCAGGATATGCAGGATGAGATTGGTGGTATGATAACCGCCGGCATTCAGCCCATAGCGTTGATAATCGAACATCAGGGAGAGCCAGGTGAGGGGATGCCAGAATTCGGCATAGGTGGTGCTGAACGCCCAGCGTATACCTTCGAATGTGATGCCGGACTGGATAAGACGGTTTTCTGTAACATAAGGACCATCGTCAATATTAACGAATTCAAACTGATGTACCTGCCAGTAGACGGCGAGTGTGACGGCTACCAGAAGGAGACTGATTATTGCAATTTGTTCTTTCGGGGTGATATTAATCTTTTTTAACATATCGCCGTCACCGATTGGTTAAGTATAAAAAACAGGCAATCATTGCGATCACCGGAATTATATTTAATTCTATCCTTTTGTTGTGATAAAAGCTTTTTGAAAAATTATCTCAAAGCCGGATACTCATGAGTATTTATAAAATAAAACAGTTCAACGATCGCTTCTAGAAAATAAAAACCGGATAAATCAAACCACTCTTGATTAAAAAAATAAAGGCAAAATATTTTACGCCTTGTGCCCTCTTGTTGCCCGGTGTATTATTTGCCGCAATTTTTCGACCGTACAGAACAGGGATAAATATTTCCGTGTTCCGAGAAATTAAACGGAACTTCCATTTAGTTAAAAAACATCACTCGAACAATCAGAGGTAAAAAATCTTTAATCTTACGTGATTATTACATTGACTTACCGGCAAATAGCCTTACTTTTGGCCAATTCCAGAGCATAACACACCCCCATCGAACAAGCTTTTTTCGCATCAATGCACCCTTGTATTGTGTAACCTAGATGTAAATAGGTATTGCCTCTATTATTATGAGCAGCGGCATGATCCGGTTGCAGAAGAATGACCCTAGTATAGTCATGAATGGCTCGTTGATATTGTCCGAGATTGAAGAAGGCGAGACCTCTATTATAGTAGGCAATAGCATAATTCGGTTTGTAGAGAATAACTTGATTGTAATCATTTATAGCGGACAGATATTGGCCGGAATTATTGTAGATGCTTCCTCTGTTGATATAGGCAAAGATATAATCCGGCTTTATGCGGATAGACTCGGCATAGTGCTCCATAGCCTCTTTCGTTTTACCTTGTGAACTCAGAGCAAGGCCTAAATTGTTATGTGCAAGATAATTATTCTTTGTTACCTGCAGCGCGTGGCTGAAGAGAGTGACGCTGTTCCTCCAGTAAAGACATTGCTTCCACGTTAAAATCGACATGATAATAAGTAACGATATGCAGACAGGTCCAATTATTAGTATACGGATTTTTTTTCTCTTAATCCAATGCGGTATCATCCACGCCAGTATAATAGAAATGCCGACAGACGGCAGATAAGTGTAACGATCAGCCATCGATTGACCGCCAATATGCACCAGTCCGATTACGGGAAAAAGCGTGCCCAGATACCAGAACCAGCCGACCGCTAAGAAAGGGAGCTTTTTGAGATAATAGCACACGGAAAAAGTAATAACGATGAGGATAAGGCCGGAAACGATAATTGCTCTTATGTTCGGGGAAAAATTATAAGGGTAAAAAACCGACAGATTAGCCGGCCAGAAGATATTCTGCAAATAAACTACATATGAAATAACGGCATTTGCAGCGCGCATGAAAAACGGCAATGCTGCTTCGGATGAAACAGCGCCTTCTTTGTTTTGTATCCAGAAAGTAATAATGCTGACGACTATCGTCAGGCAGATAAAAGGAATTTTTTCCACTAAAAGCGCTTTTAATGGATTATCAGTTTTGTTTTTTTGATTGATTGCTTTTTGCCATCTTTGAAGAGGCCAATAATCCAGAAGCATCAGAACAAAAGGTAAAGTTACCATCATCGGTTTTGACATCAAAGCCAGGGTAAACAGTATCAAACAGAGAAGATATTTTGATCGTTTCAGACTTTCCGCATAAAAAGCATAGGCGTAGAGAGTGGACATGCCGAAGAACATACTCAGGACATCTTTTCGTTCGGAAGCCCAGGCGACGGATTCGACTCTCAAAGGGTGGACGGCAAAGAAGAATGCAACAAAAGCCGCTGACCACGCGTTGTGAGTTGTCTTGTTTAGAAAAAGAAATAAAAAAATAACAGCTCCCATATGAAGAAGCAGACTGACAAGGTGATGACCGGAAGCGTTTGCGCCGAAGAGGGTCCAATCCAGCATATGAGAGAGTAATGTTAAGGGATGCCAGTTACAAGCAACGATATCACTAAATGCCCATTTGATATTATTTAAGTTAATTCCAGATTGAACATGATTGTTTTCGGTAATGTATAGTCCGTCGTCAAAATTAATGAAGTCATTGCTTGCAATCGGACTGAAGGCCAGGCAGGATACAAAAATCAAAGATATAATAATATAATGATATTTTTGCCTCATGAAAATAAAAATCCAGTGATTATAAATATGCATGATGGAATACTTGAGTACTTTTTTAGCATAAAATTAGCTTTGCGTAAATTATGATTGTTGGGTATTCATGTTTTACGTCAATGATAAAATGAAAGAATCAAGGATCTGCAAAAGGTCCTTGCCGGGGTTGTTTTCTTTTCTCCTGAAACGGGAGCGGTCAGGACCGGCTGGTATCATTTGTAATCATGTTTAGAATCAGTTCCACTGAATGGAAGCAAGCGTTCTTTTCTTTGGCCCATTCCAGAATTTGACAAGCTCCCATGGAGCATGCTTTTTGTAAATTAAAACAAGCCAGATCTTTTTCATTTTGCTGGAAATAAGAAAGCCCCAGGTTCTGATAGGCGAAGGTAAAGTTTGGATTAAAACGGATTGCTTGATAGAAATCGTCTATAGCTCTCTGGTAATCCTTGAGTTTATAATAAATGTTTCCTCTGTTGTTGTAAGCTTCGGCTAATTCCGGGTTGAGACGAATGGCTTCATTAAGGTCCTCCAAGGCTTTGGAATATTGCTTGCTTTCAGAAAACACATTCCCCCTGTTGTTGTACGCGATGGCATGATCCGGTTTGATAAGGATTGCTTTACTATAATGGTAAACAGCCTCATCGGGATAGCCTGCTTTAAACAGAGAAAGGCCCAGGTTATTATGCGCGACATAATTATTTTTTGTGACGTTTAAAGCATGATTCCAAAGATCAATGCTGTTTTTCCAGTATTCGCACTGTTTCCATGAAAAAATCGACATCGAGACAAGAAATATTATTCCTGCCGGAAATAATATCTTCTTTTGAATATCTTTACGCGGTAATAAAAGAGGGAGTCCCCAGGCCATCATCATGGCAATCCCGATGGACGGCAGATAATGATAACGGTCGGCCATGGCATAGGGTGTCGATAATGAAATTTGAATAATTCCGATAACAGGAAGAATCGCTATGACAAACCAGCACCAACCGACGCAAAGATACGGCAGTTTCCTGAATGCCATAATGACGACAAAACTTATGGCGGCAATGATCAAGACGGCTCCTAATACTTGCCAGGCGGGTATATGAGCATCAAATGGATATAAGATGGCCAGGTCATGAGGCCAGAATGTTTTTTCCAGGTAAGTTATAAAAGCGACAGGCGCATTGGCCAGGCGTGAACTTAAGGGGAAAGCTTTTAGAAACGATTCCTTCCCGTTGGGATTATAAAATGAAATAAGGACCAGAACAGCGGACAGCACGAACAGCGGCATTTTTTCCTTGATCTGCCATAGAATAAGCCGGGACAACCCCTTTTGATTTTGAAAACGTTTCAGGGGCCAGTAATCCAGAAGGATCATAATGACGGGCAGGGTGACCACCATGGGCTTGCTCATCAGCGCCAGGAGGAAGGAGACAAGCACAAGCAGATATTTTTTTACCGCAGGTTTCTCCGTGTAATAGACATAGAAGCATAAAGTAAGCATCCAGAAGAAGGCGCTTAAGACATCTTTTCTTTCGGTGATCCAGACGACCGATTCCACATGCAGCGGATGAAGAGCAAAGAAAGCGGCAACGAAGGCGCTTTTCCAGAGGGCTCCCGTCAGGCGATGGAACAGCCAGAAAAGTAATAGCGCACTGAGAATATGAAGGATAAGATTCGTCATGTGAAAAGCACCGGCATTCATGCCGTAAAGCTCGTAATCAAGCATCAGCGAAAGCCATATCAGGGGATCCCATAAACCAAGATGTTTTGTGCTGAATGCCCAGATCAATCCGTCCATGGTCATTCCGGACTTAACATGACCGTTTTCGATGACATAAGCGAGATCATCGAAAACGAAGTCGAAGTGATTGACCTGCCAGTAAACGGCAAGGGTGCTTGCCGCCAGAAGGATATAAATGAGCAAAATCTGCTCTTTGGGTTTGATGTCAATATTTTTAAACATAATCACCTTGGATAAAGATTTGTATCATATGTTCATGCAGAGTTCATCAGCATTTTAATTAATTTTTTTTAAGGGTAATGATCAATAATATAAAAAAATAACAATATTAATAATTTGTTGGCGTTTATAATTTATGGAGAAATTATTTGCCTGATTTTCAAAATAAAAATGAATAATTAATTATTGGTGGTTAAATTAACAAAAGCCTGGCGAAATCCCCCCTCTTTTTTGCAGTATTATTAATTAACCAAATATGACGAGCTGATTTTGAAGAAAGAATAGTGATTGATTTAAATCACTTATTTTATTCTTCAATAAAGAAATACGTTTTGTGAATGTTTGGCATATCAATTGCTTGAATTAAGAGCGAGTCATAAATTGGAAAAAAGTACTAAGGCGGAATGTACTTAAACGAGAAAATTTAATAAAAACTGAAAAACAAATTTAAAGGAGGAAAGTTATGTTAAGAATGTTCACGAAAAAAGAAGGCGAAAAAGGTTTTACCTTGAT
>CAZIJZ010000054.1:0-16287 GCA_964539765.1 uncultured Smithella sp. | reverse complement strand
ATCGGATGCATCGGCGGACCGTTTTTTGACATGGATATTGCGCTGGGCAATCCGGTGTGTCTGACGGTTGCCGGCAAAAAGCGCGTTGCCAATATCATCAGGGAAGATTTGCTGAAATTCAACCGCAAGGAAATCAATTCCTACTACAACTTCGATATCGTCGGCGTGGAAGCCTGCGGCGCTTTGAAAAACGTGGTCGCTAATATCAAGGGACTGGCGGATTCCCTGCAACTGGGCGATTCCATTCCCGGCACGATATTCGCCCGCTCCGGTGTGGAGATTCGCTCGCTGTCCCGTCTGATGGGCGGCAGTTTTCAGGCTTTCCACAGCCAGGCGGGAGTCGGAGACATGTATGTCACCGTTTCTTCGCTGGCCAGCAAGAATTACCGGTACGGGAAATATTTCTACGAACTGTATACAGGCAATCCCATCGAAACGAACCTGCGCGTTCTGGAAAAAATCGACGGAACGCCCGAAGGCCCGAACACGGTACGAAACGTGCACAAATATCTGGAAAAGAAAAACATGTACAGTCCGCTTTTTTCCTGCGCTTATCGTATATTTAACGAAGCCGGTGAAAAAGGCGCGATAAGGGATATGATCATTCACGCCTGCCAGTATGACAAGAGAAACAAAGAATACATTGATGCATTATCCAGGGTGATGTACCGCATCCTGCCTGATTTCTGGTACCGCCGCGACAAAAGCCTTTTCGATTAGCAGATAATTAATAATTGTTTTTATAAATAATTTATAAGAATAAATAAACTTGATTGATTATCCTTGTATTATAAAATAATATCTCACAATTAAAAGATGAATGGCTGAATGAAGCGATCACTCAAAAATGAAAAATAATGCAAGAAATATTCTTTTTAAGGTTGTCGCGTTAACGCTTCCTTTTCTATTGTTTATCGGTATGCTTGAAATTCTGCTCCGTTTTTTCGGGCCGGAATATCATAGATTTAATAATACTTCTTCTGAATATTATTCAAATCCACGCGGCTATCATATTCCTTTAAGGAAAGAAGGCAAAAATATAATTTATGGTCTGCATTACAGATCAAGTTGGGAAGGTTTCAGGCTTCCCGACCACGAAATTGACCAAACGGACAAAAAAATGCCGGCCGCTTTTGACATACTGGTTCTTGGTGATTCCTTTACATATGGAAGAGGCGTAAAGTATGAAGACATTTACACCACACGCTTGTCTGAGATGCTTAAAAAAAATGGATACCCCGTGTCTGTAAAGAATTGTGGACTGGTTGGCGCGGATGTTGAACATGTCACCACGGTACTTTCATATGAAATGTCACGAAAAATGTATCCCGTTGTTGTGTATGGTTTTGTTCTCAATGATTTTGGCCTTTCCTTAGATGTCAAAGGTTCAGATTTCATCGATATCAATAACGGAGGTAACCGTTGGACTGCATTACGAGATATTTCAAAAATTGCAAATTTAGTAATGTTTAGCGTTGAAAAATACAGATTGAGTAAGCAAACTACAGAAGCCTACCTTGAAGCATTCGAAGGAGAAAATGCGGCCGCAGGATTTCACGTCATTACTGATATGAACAGGAAAATAAAGCTGCAGGGGGGGAAACTGGTTATTATGCTTTTCCCGTTACTTTATAAATTCGATCACTATCCGTTTCTGGAGATTCACAAAAAGATTGCTTTAATATGTGCAAAGGAAAACATTCCAATGATCGATCTGCTTCCTGTCTATTCGGCATATCAGGATAAGGATCTGTGGGTTAACCCTACGGATCAGCATCCCAACGAGATAGCTCATAAACTAGCCGCTGAAAGTTTGTCTAACTTTCTGATCGACCAGAAGTTAGTTATGCACTGAAACCTGAACATGTGAAAAATCACTGGAAAGTGGAAGCAAATTCAACCTGCCGACAAGGATAGAACCGTTGTCACGGACACAGTTTAATCCTTGGCGAAATATCTGCCGTTAAATTTCTTCTTCTTGAACAATTTCCGTCTTAATGATGGAAATAAGCTCCTGAAAAACAGGCAGTACGTCCTTGCGGAAACGACCTGCCACGCAGACATTCATAATATCGTCGCCGATGTTGAGATGACCTTCATTGATCCAGGCCCGGATATCGACAATGCCTTCCTTTCTTTTAAATTCACATACCGCTTTTTCCAGCTTTGCCTTATCGTAGGAAAGGTTCATGGCCTGAACCGATCCGCCGGTTTTTGCCGTCGCCCGGACGATGCCGTTATGGGAAAGAATCATTCCCAGCATATCGGCCGGTGCCGTTTTTTTAATTTCTTTGATCCACTGATCAATCATGAAGACCTCCCGTAATGTTATTCCTTATTTATTACCCGGATACAAATTACTCAAAAATTCAAAAACCTTTGTGTTGACTTCGGTCGCTTCCCTGCCGCGCAGTATACCATGATGGCTGGCGTTGACCATGAAAAACTGTTTTTTCTCACCGCTGATTTTGTCCAAAATTTCCCGGCCGCTGACGGGATCAACAACTGGGTCATCCGACGCCTGGATGATCAGCGCCGGGTCCGTTATGTTTTTCAGGTGGTGGTTGACCACTTTCATCAGTTTTTCCAGCTCGTAGCTTCCGCTGACGGGATTGCGGAGGTAATTAATTTCCGGATTTTCCGGGTCATTTTTAATGAATTCCATCTTCCACTTGTCCACTTTGATTTTATTGAGCAGTGTGTTCCAGGCGACAACGGCCGGCGCGAATTTTGATGCCATTCCTCTTAATACCAGCGGGGCGTTGATCGATATGACCGAAGCGAACCGGCCCGGTTTATTGGCCACCTGTAGCAGGGCGATGCCGCCGCCCATGGAAAAACCGGCGATCGAAAAAGTTTTCACGCTGTTTTTCATGATGATGTAGGCGCGACTTGCTGAATCGTACCATTTCTCCCAGTTTCGGACGGCGAGATCCTCGGGCGCCGTGCCGTGGCCCCTGAGCCGCACGCCGTAAACATTGTAGCCGTTTTGATGCAGATAATCCGCCAGCGGTCTGATTTCTTCCGGAGCCGCCATATAACCGTGAACCAGAATAATTCCTTTGCGGCTGAAAAAGCGTTTTAGAAAAAAAGGCTCGCCGATATTTTTCGGTTTGCTTTCACCCGGTAAATAAAACTGCTCATAATCCTGATGAAAAAGTTCCCGCTCGATTTTGAGAAACGTGTTTCTGACTTTCCATTTGATGAAGATTGCCGGGATGAATTTCTGCCATCCCATGACCCTGGTGAAATGACGCAGGGGTTCGATTTCATTTCGGAGCACTTCGATAATGTTGTCTCTTCGAATGGTATGAAAATCGGATGGCACGCTGAAACGTTCTTTGTTTTTTATGATGACGCCGTTTTCTCTGCGTAGATAGTTATTGGCGACGGCTTCGTTTACGAAGCTTTCATATTTTTCATGATGGTCGTCGGTCAGCAGATAGAACTGTTTTTTGTAAAGCGATGTGTGGCAGTTGGGCAGGGCGATTTTCCTCAAATGTTCTATGGCCAGAAAAATGCGTTTCTTAAAATCGTTTTCGCTGAAACGGTCCTGACGGTAGCTCGTCAGAATGTAAGACATGATGTGATCGTGATTGACGGTGGTCATGCCGTAGATGGCGTTCATGTAATCGTACATCAATCTGACGCATAGTTGACGGAAAGCGGATATATTTTTGAAATCGCCGGTATTCAGATAAACATTTCGATCCGCCATCATCCTTTTCATTTTCCATTTTGAAGCGATATACCTTTGGGTTGCGATGGGCTTGCCGAAGTTGATGTCGATATCCACCTTGCCCATCATGATGGGTCCCTCAACTTCCAGTTCTTCCTGCAGGCGGGTTGAAATGTTCTTGATAAATTTCCTGGTCAGCCGGCTCAGGGCGTTTTCCCGCGCGCGGACGGGATAATAGGTAATATTCACCGGCACGATATGGGTTTCTTTGCTGATAATTTTTTCCAGATCATTTGCTGAAAAATCAAAACGCGACGCGACGCGGGCAAGGGACATCCGATCATTGCGCGCTTCAAATGTTCGTAACTTTTCGCGGATAAACTCGGTCAGCAGGGCGATTCGTGCCGCGCCGGAATGAGGCGGCCGGCGTACGCCGGTGTTGTAAATAATATATTTTCCCTTTTCGACAATCTTCTTGTCCTTGATGATCTGCCCTTCCGGAAAAATGATCACCGGATGTCTGTCCGTAAGAAGCGCGTTGATAAAAATTTTATCTTTATGGGGATCGGTGGTGGAAACAGCGCCGACGTTATCCATGAAATCTTTCATTTTCCCGCTGAAAAAAGACTCATGAGCCAGGGAGACGGCTTCTTTGCGGAGATGCTTTTTGATGAGATACGGCATTAAGACCGTTTCCAGCCGTGTAAAATGATTGACAACATAGATCACCGGCTGATCGGGAACATTTTCCAAACCGTGCAGACGGATGTCGATGCCCGCTGTTTGAATCAGGGTGTCCAGCGAGAACATAATAAAATTAACAAGGTCTTTTGATATATTCATCGGTCTGATTTTTTCTCTTTCTGGTTTCTATCCGCTAATATGTTTTTTAAAATATCCGGTTTGTTGGTAAAAATTCCGTTTACGCCCATACTTAAATATTGCTTCATTTTTTTCTCATCGTTGACCGTATAAATATTCACCGGAATATTGTTCGCCCGGAGGTCCGTCAGCCATTTTTTATTCAATTCGGATGCGGAACAGTTAAACGCATCGGCATGCAACGATCTGATAATATCCGAGGGCAGGCGGGAACCGTAAAGCTTCTTTTCAAACAAAACCGCAACCGGCGCTGTTGGATCGATTTGTTTAAGATGCAGGATCGCGCGCGGATCAAAACTGGAGAACACGACGTGCTTTTTCATGCCGTATTGTTCGACCATTTGGAGACATTTTTCTTCAATGCCGCCGGCGATGCTTTTGTCCACCGCTTCCGTTTTAATTTCAATATTTACGGCGATTCGGTTTTTGCAGACGGCCAGCACTTCGGCCAGTTGAGGGATGCTTGTATTTTTGAATTTCTTGTCAAACCATTTGCCGGCGTCTAGTTTTTTTAAAGAAGCAAGATCGTAATCGGCAATTCTGCCTCTGCCGTTCGTGCAGCGCGAAATTTTTTCATCGTGAAAGACAGCGACTTCCTTGTCCGCGGTGAGCTGTACATCCAGTTCCGTCATATCCGCGCCCATGGCAATGGCGCCTTCAAATGATGGAATGGTATTTTCGGGATAATAAGCGGATGCCCCGCGATGCGCGATGACGGCAAAATCATCTTGTTCGCGACGGTTATAGCTGAATAAATGAAACGATTTACGCATGCTTTTTTTTACCATATTTAATAACAGAGTTCTTCAATTATTTTAGGGTTTACAAATAATACCGAAAGGATTAATGATTGAAACAATAAACTGACGCCTTGAATTAAAACCTTATGGATGAGGAGGAGAACAGTATGAAGATTCTCGGTATTATGGGAAGTCCGCGTGTCGGCGGGAACAGCGATGTTCTGCTGGATGACGCCTTGTCCGGAGCGGAAAAGGCCGGCGCGCAGGTGGAGAAAATCATCTTGGACAAGAAGAAAATATCCGGCTGCAGGGATTGCAAAAAATGCAACGAGACCGGCATTTGCGTGATTAAGGATGACATGCCGGAAATTCACAAAAAAATACTGGAAGCGGATGCCATTATCCACAGCGTCCCGGTTTACTTCTGGTCGATGACCGCGCAAATGAAAGCATATCTGGACAGGTGGTGCGCGCTGTTTGACGCCAACTGGAACTGGCAGAAAGCCTATTATCCCAGGATGAAAGGGAAACGGATCGGTGTGATTACGGTTTGCGGAGATCCCGACGTGCATACGGCTGATCCTGTCGTGCACAGCTTTAAATCAACCGTGGATATGACAAAAATGCACTGGCTTGGTGCGGCCATGGCCTCTGCCGGCGATAAGGGAGACATCCTCAAAAATGAAAAAGCCAGAAAGCAGGCTTTTGAACTGGGAAGAAAAGCGGCAACGCCATAAAATTTCCATGGGCATCAATAATTTTTTTTATGAACGGAGAACGGTTCATCCGGAGGATTGGGGTGGTCTTTGCTCCGGTGTATTGACAAAAACATATTGAAAAGTGGGATATAAAGCATTAGAATGCAATAAAATACTTTGCGAAAAGGAGAAGTGCTGTGAAAAAACTAGTTCAATATGCTGCCATGATTACACTGGCCGTTTTGTTTGCCGTTTATCCCTTTCAATCGGCGTCGGCCCAGATTGGATTATATCTCGGCGGTTGGGGAGGTTACACGATCCATCCCAATGCTACCGAAGATGATTGGGATGATTATTATGATGATGTCGATCTGGATATTGACGAAACGTCCGCCTGGGGCGCCAAGATTGGTTATACCAATCCCTTTTTTAAATATCTGGCGCTGGAAGCTGAATACAGCTATTTAAATCCGGAGATACGTGATGATTATTCGATTGACGGCGAAGTGAAGATGAGCAATCTGATGTTCAACGTCGTCGGGAAATATCCCCTCGGGATCATTCAACCCTATTTTGGCGTTGGCTTGGGATTTTCCTATGCGGATACATCCTGGGACAATATCCGGGGAATCGACGATGGAGATTACACGTCATATGCGTGGCAGCTTATGACCGGAGTGGAATTTTTTCTGACCAGTGAAATTGCCCTGGATGTCGGCTATCGTTATTTTGCCACCGAAATGGAATTTGACCATGAAGATTCCGATGACGTTACTTTCTCGACAGGGATGGTAACTCTGGGTTTGAAGATATTTTTCTAAAATCTGTTAATCGTCGGCGATGATGCCGATGTTGATGCCATCCACGCCCAGTTCGCGGGCTTTTGACAGAACATGTTCGACCAGGGCTTTTCCCAGGCCCTGGTTTCTTTTTTCGGGAAGCACAGCCAAGCGCTCCAGCTTGCGATTAAGCTTGCCGGATTGTGTGGAGCAGAGCGGAACGGAACGGAACACAATTCCTTGTAAAGCGAACAGTTAGGAGTTCATGATTTTTGAAATAAATTAAGCCTTTTAACCGTTTTTTGCAAAGTATACTCTATTTCCAATTCATAATTCTTTATTTCATAAAAACCTATTATTTCAATATTATCGACATCTTTCTTTTTGGGCATACCTAGCAACTTGTGAATTTTGCTTTCAAGTGTTGTTTCTTTTACTTGAAGTGACTTTGCATTTGGAGCAATAAGCTTTACATCTACTGGCCCAAATGGCGTGTATTCATCTTTTTGGATTGCAACAGCAAAATATCCAATCACCCCATTATAAATTTCAACTAAACATCCTAAATCATCATATTGAAAGGAGTTGTTCTGGAATGGCTTCTTATTATCCGGTTTACCAAAGCTCATAAGTGCTTCAGGTTTATCTCCAATTTTAATCTGATTAAGGCGAAAATCCCTTAAATCAAGCGTAAGGGGCATTCTGCCATATTTCGGCCAGGATTCACTTGGATCTTTTTTAAACATATTAAATATATTCATAATTATCTGCTAACATGAGCTTAACGCGCAACGCGTACATTGGCGCGATTTATGCTCCAGCGAGTTAAGCTTTTTCTCTTCTTTCCGTATTTTTACTGCATAAATCGTGACAATAGCGTTGTCGAGTTGAAGCCGTTGTTCGACGCTTTGTTTACTCGTAAGAATCAATAATTGTTCGGTAATTTAATCCTATTGATTTTTCCTGAATTCTCTACGGCCAGATCAAAAACCGACTGTTTCAAATCATTTCTTATTGGCATCCCGGTTCATTACTCATTCTTCAATTCTTGGTCCAGCCCCAATAACCATTTTACCTTTGTAATATAATTCCTTGATCTGTAATGATACATGCGTAAACTCTTCGACACCAATCCTTTTTATTGTTGCCAGATTAAAAACCTTTAAATTATGTGGCAGTATACTTGCTTTATCTGCAGACGGTGTTAATTTTCTACACGGAAATTCATCACATGAAGAACAATTATTCACTTTTTTACTCTGTACACAACGATATGTTTCGCAATCACTACTCATTACAGGGCATTTACCCTGTACAGCAATACATCCCTTGCATGGCAATGATTCTTTTGAATATCCTTTTGATATAAAGTATTCCAACATTTTCGGATTATCTTTACACGTATACATTTCACAAATTCCACAATCGATTCCACATGGGGCAACAAGCTTTGTTCTTTCATTCATATCCAACTCCTTGTAATGTGAATCTTCTTGTCTACTTTATTGTACATGGCAATCAGATGATTGAATATATTTTGTGCGCCGAAGGCGTCCATCAAACCATTAATATAATAGGTGGGTATTTTTCGATATTTTGTTCTCGTTATACTCTTTCTAAGAAAAATAAAAAGTAAAATAATGTTTGAAATCAAATGATATGGAATTATGACACTGGGCATTTCATGGTAATAAAGACCAAAGGCCCGGCGGGTAATTTGTGGGATCTTTGTCCGGTTTAAACAAAAACCTACATCAATGAATTCTGGCTGAAAGGGGGTATGCTTATCTAAATTGCCTGATGCTCTCTGTCAGGAAGCACGCAAGACCCGGATGACCCCAAAATGATATGCGGAAAGTAAAACCTGATATTCAATTAGTTGTTAAAAGTAAAAGGCATTTGCCGAGTGCCAGTTAACAAAAGTTAACCTTGCCGGCGAGTTTCCACCCCAGTGCGCACGCGCGAGGGTAATTATCTTGTCATTGAGGTGTCATTGTTATGAGTAAAAAGCTAATTCCCAAATGAAGACTTGAAAAATAGCAATACCTCGTATGTCTTTATGTTTGAAACGACCATAAATATTTATAGAAAATTGAAACAAGCAGAAAAGTCAAATACAATGCGGGAGATAGCAGTTACTCCTATGCCAAGCTTTTTGGAAATTATATATAGAGGAGCAAAAAGAAGGCTGCCAGAAGGCAGTCAGACTAACTATATTAACGATTAATAATAATATAACTAAACTTACCGCAGCAAGAAATGTCCTTGACAAGTAAAAGCTGCCTTCCTATATTCAGTAGTATGAAAAAGTAATAGGTGCAACAACATTCACGTAGATACTTACTCTTTAAAAATACACTTTGTGAATTAAATCAAAAAGAGAAGAAATGAAAACAAAGGTTATCTTTAAAAAGCTTCTCTCCAGCCATCAGAATGAAAGTTTTACAAATTACCTGCCTCTGAACAGTGCCCTTGTGAGTGATATCGGCAAGGCTGTCACGGCCATCTTTGATGAATTGGGTGGGGCATCGTTGCTGAAATCGAGTGGTGAAGTTTTTATAAAACCCAATGCGGTTGATGCAAAAGCATACAGTCACACCAGAATTGAGGTTCTGCGGGAAATAATTTTGTATTGGAAGAAAGCCGGTGCGAAGAAAATATATCTTTTCGAAAACTCGACGCAGGCAAACTATACCCGGTTGGTATATAGCGCCACAGGATATGCAAGGCTTTGCCGTGAAACGAGCGCAAAGCCAATATACCTTGATGAAGAGAAAAGCCGGCCTCTGCCCTTTACCGGTCGCGGGCCTGTCGGAATCAAAAACCCAGATGGCTACGATTTGACATCTTTTGAAATGCCCGAGACTGTTATGCGGCTGATAGAAGAGCGGGACCGTCATTTGTATATAAATGTGCCGAAACTTAAAACCCATTCCATGGGGGTTGTGACTCTTGGCATTAAAAACCAGTGGGGCTTCCCGATGCAGAAATGCCGGGGTTTTGACCATAACTATAATTTGCCGCACAAGCTTGTCGATGTGCTCGGTTACATCAGGCCTGATGTAACCCTGATTGAAGGCGTTGAAGGAACGATTCACGGTCATTATTTTGCCACTGCGCTTGCCGATAAACAGGTGCGGCCTTTCCGTGTGCTTATTGCCAGTAAAAATGTGGTTGCCGCCGATATTGCCGGGGCCCGTGTTTTTGGACTGAATGTTGACGATGTACCCCATCTCAAAATTGCTATTGAACGCGGCTTCTCAGATGGCGTGAAGGGGCCGCAGGATATTGAACTTTCGGGCGACATCGCCAGCCTTGAAAAAATTGACCTTATCGGTGACATGCCGACAGATGGACACTACCCCTGGGACCTCTATCCGGAATTTCCGCCTGATGTGACAATAATTAAAGGGAACAAACTTGCGTGCCGGGAAGGTTGCCTGAATAATCCGCTCTGCGTAATGCAAACGATGTATATGGACAATGCCGGCAAGGGCGGATGGACGTTGGTTTTAGGAAAAGGTCACGATCCATCCGTGATGGATAAGATAAACGGCAGAGTTCTTATTGCCGGACATTGCGCTATCGAAGAAGTATCCGAAAAGCTCATCAAACGGTTGGGACGGAATAAGGTATATTTAAGCGGCGAATGCAATAATCTATGCGCCACCGTTGAAGCCATGTTTCATCTGATGAAGGTAGATCCTCTTTCGTACGTGCCTGTGAATCCACTTGCTTCTTCAGCGGCGTTCCTGATGGCTCGCCTGAATGGTTCGACCTCACGGGTGCCGCATCCGCTTGCGCATATCATCAAACGAGTTTGAAATGAGTTAGAATTAGTATTAGACATTGAAGCGGAAGGTAATCATGTCGCTATCCCAGACATAATAAAGTAATTTTCCCACTCTTGTAAAGTGCCATTGAAATCAAATTCTATAAAAGAATCAAAAGGGTCATTGAAGTTTTTCGGTTCATTAAAGAATAATTCAAAATCTTTCAGCAATTTCGTTGTTTCAGCACTTTTTAAATCCCGATATTTAAATACCTTGTTCATTTTCCTGTCTGCTTGAAGAATCTGCTGTACGAAAAGCTCAGCCGGGAGCAAGCCAGAGGCTTGCGATCCGGTGTAGCGGCTGGTTGGGCTATCTTCATTACCTAAGCAATAATTTTATAATCGGTAACAACTTCAACATTGTTCTTAATCATCTGCCAAACAGGGCAAACCGATTCCTCGGCAAGTTGAATTGCTTTTTTTATATCGTCATCCTTTGTGTCTTTGGAATTCAAGATGAATTCAAGAAATATTTTTTCAAATTTGATTGGGGGTTGGTCACGTCTTAGGCCTTTTGCATTTACTTTCATTCCGGAAATGTCTTTTCTCATTTTTCTCAGTAAATATACAATGGCCGTCCCACTGCAGCCGGCAAAGCTCATAAGCAGTAATTCGAGACCATTGTAACCCTGTCCATCTCCTAGCGGTGCTTTATAATCAAATGACACTGGGCGCTCAGGATGACATTTTGATACTCCGATAAATTGAACCTTTTGATTCGTCAAATTAACTGTCACTTCTTCGACTTGTTCAGACATTTTGATATTCCTTTCCTAATACGATTATTCGTATTCTTTCTGCCCAACGGCGAGTTGAGCAAAATCACGGCGGGCTGTCATGCCTGCATGACAAGTCCGACGGGATTTGCGCTCGCCCGATTAGTCCGACCGCGCGAATCAGCGCGTGGTCGGACTAATCGGGCGAGTGCGGATGCGCAACTCGCCGTACGGGCGCGCGCAGCGCGGCCGTACGACGAGCTCACCCGGAGCAGCCCAGCGGGCTGCGATCGGGTGGAGCGCCGGGTTATGCCTTTTTTATTTTGTAGTTTACCTCAAACGAATCTATGCCCCGACAGCCCTCTAACTTACCTTCTGTTATTCGATGATGAGTATTACAAAGCCATATACCGTTTGATATTTTATCCGAACCACCTTGCTTGTGTGGTTTTATGTGCGCCGCTTCTATTTGCCCTGAGCATACTGAACTTAGAATATTTTGGGGAACGTTCTTTATTTTGCTAATTTCGCACTGAGCTTCAACCTTTTTGAGACTCCTGTTTAACGCTGCATTTCTTGTGAAAACAGGCTTTGAGGGATACAACCACAAAAATAAATACCAACTCTTAGCAATTATTTTACTAACGTCTATTTTGCTAAAGCCTCTCCCTAGAGATAAAACAAAAATATTACCTACGCCTGTTTTGCCTTTTGTATCTTTGCCAAACACTGAACGCGTAAAACCATTTATCTCGATTTCATCAAGCTTGTGAAGGAACTCTTGAATATTTGTTTTTTTAATTCTTTCATTTATGCCGTCTTTCTTAAAACGTAACAAATGTTCATCTCTGTATGATGCGGTATCTTTGATGATGCTTTTAAATACCTCATAGTCAAAATTCTTTTTAAAAAACGACGTCATTATTGGCGTATGTGCCAAGACGAACAATAAATAATTTAACCCATCTTTCTCAAAGAACAAATAACCACTGCGATAATCATTTCGTCTATTTCTGTCAGCTTTATGAAAATATGAGAACGCAAGATCTAATACAAAATACTCCTCACGATTATTGACTTTTCTAGATATTGCTTCACGACCTAATTTATCGGAAACGGCACTAACAATATCATTTACTATCTCTGGTGTATTTATCATTTTCGTTCAGTATTCTGGCCGTACGAAAAGCTCACCGGGAGCAAGCCAGAGGCTTGCGATCCGGTGCAGCGCCTGGTTCAGTGTTTTATTTACTTCTTATTAGTTTATCTGCTTTTATTTTTCCTTGCTCGGACAACTTCCAAGTACCTGTGGGTAGGCCAGGTGGTGGAAGTAAAATTCCTTGTTGTACTAATTTTCTTTTTGCCCAATCTATATTGTGTATCCATCTTTCCTTCGGTGGTTTCTGGCTTTCCAAGAGCGCATAATCTGCATCAGAAAATTGGGCTGAGAAAGTCTCATGAATTAGCTGTAAGATCTTTTGGCGGCCAATTGCTCCACCCGCCAGAATGACAAACGAAATTATAATATCACAAAATTCGTCCTGCTCAACACTTCCAAGATCGCCGCGACGCAGTTTTTTATTTTTCAGATAATCAGGAATAAGAATTTGCATTTGTTCCTCCCCAATTTAATTGATTCTACCCACTGAACGAAAAAATCACCCGGAGCGTAGCGATCGGGTGCATTGCTTTTGTTATAGAATTTTCTGCTCATATAATCCTCGCGGTCCGGGCATGAGATAGGTAGGCGAGCTTTTCTTGCTTCGCGGCAGGTATAAATGCTGAGCCCCGACTTGCCTTCAGATTAAAGACAGAAACCACGCCGCCAATAATTGAACCTATTGGAACAGCAAAACCATTTGTAAAGAAATCAAATGCCGCACCAGCAGCCACACTCTGGATTAATCGACTGCCATCGAGATTTAACTCCAAGGAAAAGTCAAATTTGGGTGTACGCAGCCACTTTTCAGAAGCCACAGTCTGCACATTTTGAATTGCCTTATCAAGTTCCCTAATTGCCAACTTAGCCGCTAAATCTTTGTCGGGTGACTTTAGTGCTTCTAGATATGCGAGTTCGAGTTTTAAGTGGAGATTGTTGAGTTCGTCAACTCTACGTTGTTTGAATTCAAGAACATCAACAATTGGAACGTCGCCAGATGGGACAGGCAGTAGGTTTATAAGATCAAGACGAAGCGTGTTACGCTTTTCAAGGAATTCGGATGGCAAATTTATATCTGTGCCTATTTGGTGTATGACCCAATCAGTAGCCTTGTCTTCTTCAATTAGCTTTTTTGCCACAGCTGATTGCGCTAAAGCAAATGAATTTCCAAGATCGGCGCCTCCCCATGCGCCAGAAAAACCAACGCGTGGCCGGTCAATAACACCCGTTTCAATCAACACATCTTCTTCGGGGATACTAACGTAAACAAGGTTCGACCCTGGAATAACTACCTTGTCCCAATACAAGGCATAATAGCGCACCTCCTCAGGAGAGATTGATCTCTCCATTGTAAATCCATTTCCATGAATGGAGATAATTGCTGGTGATGCAATAACGCCTCTTTGCATGGGACCTCCTTAAGTGATCAACTACTATAACGTTCAGGTTAAGCCGCGGCGCTGCCGTAGCGTAGCGGAGACAGGGACGTCGGCTTGAACCTGTTGTTAGCAGTCATGCGTGCGGCTCCAGATTATTGAAGAGCTGTCTGACGCTATTGATCGATCTCTCGATGAACGGCAAAACTGACTCACCGATCTCTGCGAACTTGAAATCAACCCAGATTGTGACCTCCGTCTTCGCGACGTTATTGGGTACAGGCATTTGGGTTCTAGGATCAATGGGAACGCCCATAACGCTTACACCCGAACCAAAGTTTACCCCCGGCCCCCAAGACACCGAGCCGCCACCCCGAGACACCGTTACCTGGCGTTGCTCTGTTCTGGTTTGCTCGACGAGGTCTTGGTGCTTGTTGTGGTTATTGAGCTTGTTGAACTGACCAAGCCAAGGATTATTGTAAGGTTGCACTGCCTCAAGGATCTGGTGCGTTGCTGGCGACGCTGACGCTAGACCGGGAAAGTCGCTTGCTATGGCGACGCCAAATTCTTTCCCTGTTTGCCTTATTGGAAAATAGAGGTGTGCGGGCTCTTTGGCACCCGCGCAGTGCTTCTCAAAGATGTCACGCGCCACGTAATCCAAGCACGAGCGCAAATTCTCAAATATGTTCTTGATGTCAACCTTGAGTTCTTCACGTACATGCTTATCGTGCAGGGACCGATCGTATTCGACCTTTAGATCTTTGAAGTCAGATTCGGCCCTTGAGATCAGAGCCTTGATGCTTGCGGACCGCTTCATATGCCTCTCTTAACAACTGCTAACGGCGAGTTGAGCAAAATCACGGCGGGCTGTCATGCCTGCATGACAAGTCCGACGGGATTTGCGCTCGAACGATTTGTTCGACCGCGCGAATCAGCGCGTGGTCGGACTAATCGGGCGAGTGCGAATGCGCAACTCGCCGTACGGGCGCGCGCAGCGCGGCCGTACGCCGGAAGTCACCTGACGCATAGCGGTCAGGTGAAGTGACTTGTTATTTGTTTTTAATTTAAGGAGATAACATTATGTACGATGACCAAGTTTATGATGAATTGAATTTAACAGCATCTCAAGCTTGTGAAAAGAGAGGGATAGGGTTTCCAAATCATCAGCCTTGCCACGGAGACCATTATAAAGGTTGTATTTTTCTGGCTCCGTTTTTGGGTTTGCAAAAAGTCTCAAGTTTTCTAAAAAACAAGCTGAACCGAATTTTCCAGATATAGACATAATTATGCTCCTTTTTGTTAGATATTTTGTTCTTTGATAATTAAATATGGGGGAGGCGCTACACAAGAAGGCGGGTAGTCAACCCGTTCTTTGTGTAACACCTCAAATACTGGTGCCACTTGATACCATGCTTAGTAAGGGTGATTAGTGGGTTTCGGTTGACTAGGCCAAACTGCCCGCTAACCTTGTCGCCACTAAACTATGGTCTCAAATGAACGCCTCCACGTCATTAGGTAAGACATAAGCTTACGCATAGTTTTACCTCCTTTCGCCTCTTGGCTAGGGAAAATTGACGCAAGGTTCTACGCCTCCCTTATATTTATTTTTCAAATAACGCCGACAATGAGCTGCGAGGCGCGCTTCAACGACGCCAGCCATCATTGGCCATCCTCCTTGCGCGCCTCGGCTGCTCCATTGTCTGGTTCTGCAGCTCGTACATTTGCCGATAGCCTCTCGCTCCAGTACTCGAGCGCCCGCTCCAGTACCTTGTCTACTTTCACATCCTCGTTGAGGTCCGCGGCCTCTTCACCGTACGCATCTTCACGCATCCAGCGATCCGTGAACCGGAGGAACGAGACGATCGCCGCGGCCTGATCACGGTCGAACGCCGCGAGACGTTGCGGGCGATCCGGCCCGGCACGCGCGCGCGGCGGCGAGAGTTCACTCACTACAGCAGCTGGCAGGCAATCCAGTTCATCGGGAGCTTCGAGGCAGCAACACATCATGGCCGGGAGGTAGTACTGGAAGGCTCGGTCGGTCAACAGAGACGGGCCTGGATTCCCCGAGAGATCATGCGGAACGACATCCGTCCAGCGTCTGCCGACGAAGATGCTGGCTGTCTCCCGGCACTCTGGACAGTGATCATTCGCCATCTCGGCCGCAAACGGCGGACCCTCGGCCGGAAAAGCTCGTCGGATCGCCTCGATGGCAGTCGACCTCAGTGTCACTAACTGAGTCATCTCTTCTCGTCTGCAGAACGGCGAGTTGAGCAAAATCACGGCGGGCTGTCATGCCTGCATGACAAGTCCGACGGGATTTGCGCTCGAACGATTTGTTCGACCGCGCGAATCAGCGCGTGGTCGGACTAATCGGGCGAGTGCGAATGCGCAACTCGCCGTACGGGCGCGCGCAGCGCGGCCGTACA
>CAZIJZ010000053.1:0-16452 GCA_964539765.1 uncultured Smithella sp. | reverse complement strand
GTTCAAGGTTGAAATAGTGAATAGTGTCCCACTCCGCTTCGCTTCGGGGATAATTCGACTAGCGCTTCAAACATCGCAAAGCTCGTTTTACCGCGCCTCTTCGCGCCTGGTATAATTCGTCCAGCAAGCTTCAGTGCATTACATTTCTGAAGCTTGGGTCTCATTATCAGAGAGTCTCACTAAATGGTGAATAGTGGATGGTGAATGGTGCAAGGAAATAAAGACGAGTAATTAACATAGTAAAAACCTTTTCTTGAAAATTTTGTAAATTACGTATAATAAACTACATCTTTTCTCAAAGTTCACCTGAACATTACTCTAATAAAACTCTCGAAAAGTAAGTGAGGCAAAATTATAAAAACAAATATCACGACATTTAAAGAATTAGGCATCGATAAGAGAATCCTCAAGGCGATAACGGAAATGGGGTTTGAAATACCCATGCCTGTTCAGCAGGAGGTAATCCCTTTTCTCTTGCAGGACACCAGAGATTTAGTCGCTCTGGCGCACACGGGAACAGGTAAAACGGCCGCATACGGCATACCCATTATTCAGCAAATTGATCCGCACTCATCCAAAACGCAGGCGCTGGTTCTGGCCCCCACCAGAGAACTTTGTCTGCAGATAACAGATGATCTGACTCGCCTTGCCCGGCACATCGAAAATATGAATATTGTGGCGATTTACGGCGGCGCAAATATTTTAACGCAGATAAAGCAGATGGGCGCGGGAGCGCAGATTGTTGTGGCCACGCCGGGCCGTATGCTCGATATGCTCAAACGGAAAAAAGTCAATGTGTCCGCCATCAACTGGCTGGTGCTGGATGAAGCCGACGAAATGCTGGACATGGGCTTCAAAGACGATTTGAATGCCATATTATCCGGCACGCCCGAGCAGAAAAAAGTTCTGTTATTTTCAGCAACAATGCCCCGGGAAATTGAAGCGCTTGCCCGAAGTTATATGAAAGCGCCCAGGGAAATCACGGTGGGTTCCAAAAACATGGGCGCGGAAAATATTCAGCATCAATATTATGTCGTGCATGCCAAAGAAAGGTATGCGGCGCTAAAAAGAATTGCCGATTATTATCCCGATATCTACGCGATTATTTTTTGCCGGACAAAAATTGAAACTCAGGACGTTGCCGATTCGCTGATCAAAGACGGCTATAACGCGGATGCTTTGCACGGCGATCTTTCCCAGGCACAAAGAGACAGCGTCATGAACCGCTTTAGAACCAAAAGCCTGCAAATGCTGGTGGCAACGGATGTTGCGGCCAGGGGCATCGATGTTACAAATTTAACGCATATTATCAACTACAACCTGCCGGACGATATTGAAAACTACACCCACCGCAGCGGCCGGACAGGCCGGGCCGGTAAATCCGGAATTTCCATTGTCATTGTGGGCTTAAAAGAATCTTTCCGCATTAAACAAATTGAAAAACAAATCGGCAAGAAGTTTGAGCAGGTGAGAATACCCACCGGCATTGAAGTTTGCCAAAAACAACTTTTGCATTTAATCGAAAAAGTAAAAAATACCGAAATTCAGCATCAGGAAATCGGCGTTTTTCTGCCTGCGGTTTATGAACAATTAAAAGGAATCAGCAAGGAAGAGATTATTCAAAAATTTGTATCGGCGGAGTTTAACCGCTTCTTAAGCTATTATCGCAACGCCACGGACATCAACGTGGAAACAAAAAGAGATAACAGCAAAACCGTTTCCGGCAGTAAAAAAACTTCCGGCTTGAGAACCGGCGACGGCAGTTCTGTCCGTTTATTCATTAACCTCGGGCAGATGGAAAAGTTTAATGAGCGCAAGCTGAAAACTTATCTTTTGGAAACGGCTAATATCCCCAACCTGCGTATTTCCAATGTTGAAGTAACGCGCAGTTGTTCTTTTTTTGAGATTGATTCGCAACCGGCGGAATTTCTGATGGCGAAACTTAAAAAAGAAAAATATCAGGATCGCCGTGTTCAGGTAGAATATGCCGACAGAGGCGCTAGAAAGGGAGGCGGCAGGGCGCGTAATCGTGACTATGCAAAAGCCACCAACGCCTTCTTTGCTAATAAAAGAAAACGGCGATAAGGTCGCTAAGGGGCAACTGCACCTTACTTTTTTTTGGCATTTTTCTTGTTCTTCTTGCTCTCCAGCCATACCTCATTGTCCGCAATCAGCGCCCGCACATCTTTGTCGGCATTCTTTTTGGCAATATCAATGGTCCGTGCGTAATCTTTTTTGCCGAGCTTGATCACTTCAATTTCTTTATTCAGAAACTGCTGGATTTCGGAGAGGAGCTCTTTTTCATCTTCACTGCAAAAAGAAATCGCCATGCCCTTGTTGACGCCCCGTCCTGTTCTGCCCACACGATGGACATAATTCTCGGCCTTTTCGGGTAAATCATAGTTGATGACATAATTTACATCCGGAATATCGATGCCGCGGGCGCTAACGTCTGTGGCAATAAGTATTGGGCATTCACCGTCTTTGAACTTCTTCATCGCTTCAGATCGTTCACCCTGATCTTTCTCGCCGTGGATTGTGATCGAGGGAATCGAAACGCGCTCCATGGCTTTGGCCACCCGCTCGGCGCGTACCCGGGTTCGGACAAAAATGATAATTTTGCTTTCGGAATTTTCTTTGATGAAGCTCTCCAGAAAAAAACGCTTATCATCCATCTCTACAAACATGACTGCGTGAGAGACATTTGCGGACACCGGATCATCGGGGGATATTTGAATGCGGATGGCCGTGCTTTTAACCTGGGAGAAAGCCAATTTCTTAATTTCCGGATTGATGGTTGCGGAGAAGAAAAGTGTCTGATGCCTGCGGGTGAGCATTTTTTTGACATACTGAATGTCTTTGATGAAACCCAGATCCAGCATATGGTCGGCTTCATCCAGAACCAGCGTATCGACGCGCTCAAGATCGATTGCGCCCTGATGGATGAGATCAAACATTCGTCCCGGCGTGGTAATCAGAATATCAATGCCTTCCTGTAGTTTCTTGATCTGTTTATCTTGTTCGACGCCGCCAATCAGGGCAAATGTCTTCACGTGGGTATGTTTCGCGATGCCAGTAAAGACCTCCCCGATCTGCGTGGCGAGTTCCCGGGTCGGCACCATAACAAGGCCTTTGATGCCTGTATCGCGTTTGCTGGTTTTTTCCCGGTGGATTTTATCGATCAGCGGAATGGCGAAAGCCGCTGTTTTACCCGTTCCCGTCTGGGCGATGGCCAGAACGTCTTCTCCCTTCATGATGGACGGAATAGATTTGAATTGGATATCCGTCGGCCGCTTAAAACCAAGTTGATCAAGGTTCTTTTTAATGTCTTCTGAGATATGATATTTTTTAAACTTCATGGCACCTCGATATTTTCTTATTGTTGAAACTCCAATTCCGAAAGCGTAGCGCAGCGGAATTGGTAAGTTGTAATGAGACTCAAACTTTAAAAGCGAAGCGCATTAAAGTTTGTTAGTCGAATTACCCAATAGCCAAAGGCTATGGGGAACAGTCCCGCGAAGCGGAGGGTTTCATACCCGTGATTCACTTTTTCTTTAGCGCTTCGACAAAGGGATTGTTGAATGGTTGCGGCGCTTCTCTTATTTTCTTTTTTTCATGCCTTTACGGCGGCCTGCCCGGCTCTATTTTTTTTCGTTCGAACAGGCCCCGTGCCGGAGACAATGATAAAAAATGTCTGCCTCTCATCGTCGTCTCTTTGCACAATAACGTCGCCGGAGCGGAACTCCCTCAGGATCATGAGCGAACAGACAGCTGATAGCTCATGATCGGTCAGCCCCTGAAAAAGAGGAACTTTCCTGGCGAATTCCATAATTTTTTGCGTGTCCATTATCATCGTGCAATCGTTCCCTGTTTGATATTTTAAGTTGATCAAATATTTAATCAAGCATTATTATCTTTCATCTTATCCTTCAATACGGCCCGGATACCGTTAAAATATGTCAGACCAGCAAAAAACCACATAACACACAGGCCTATGATACTTATCATTTCATCTTTGGGATAGGGTTTCCATACATGCGAAGCCCACACAAAACAGGTGATTATCGGTGTTGGTATGATAAAAAATAAAAAAGGAATAAAATATTTAAAGTTCCACTGACGTTTCGAGTATCATTAAAATTGAGTATGGCATTTGAAATGCAGATTTTCTATTTATTTAAAATATTTTAATACCCCGCACCATTTGTAAAACAAAAAGGCCCCATAACCTTACAACGGTTATGAAGCCTTTTTTTAATCAACAATTTTACAAGCTATCTTCTCATTTTATTTCTATCTCTTCAACAACAGCCCAAACTCTGCGGTTTTTCTGACGTCCTTCATCCGTCTCGTTAGTGGCTATCGGCCTGGATTCTCCATAACCTTTAGAGATGAGTCGAGAAGCATCGATACCGAATTCGTTTATCAAATACTGGCGTACGCTATGAGAGCGGTTATTCGATAACCTGAGATTGTAAGCGTCCGACGCAATACTGTCGGTATGTCCTTCTATAATCGCTTTTGTGTTTGGATACTCTTTCATGAAATCAGCAACTCTCTTGATGTCGTCACGATATTGATTTTTGACAATTGATTTGTCAGTGTCGAATTGGACCATGAGTTCGACGGTGGTCTTTGCACGCATACAACCGTCTTTATCTACTTTAAAGCCGGCAGGTGTATCGGGGCATTTATCTCTACAGTCAAAAACTCCGTCTTTGTCGGCATCAAGGGGACAACCCTCTTTATCTACAGGACACCCCTGGGTTTCACAGCAAATGCATTTGTCCAGGCAGTCAATCACGCCGTCATTGTCTAAATCAACGGGACAGCCCTCCTTGTCCACAGCACAACCCCGGGGGGTGTCGGGACATTTGTCCAGGCAGTCAATAACGCTGTCCTTGTCCGAATCATAGGGGCAGCCATAATAACTGTCGACTTTGCAGCCGGCCGGTGTATCGGGACATATGTCCATGCAGTCAATCACGCCGTCTTTGTCAGAATCAAGGGGGCAGCCCTCTGCATCGACCGCACAATCTCGAATGGTACTGGGGCATTTGTCCAGACAATTATTGACTCCATCTCTGTCGGAGTCAGCGCAAGAATCGCAAATTACATCATCCGCAGCCGCCTGTACGACCGGGACAAATGACATCATCATGACTATTAAAGATACCATCAATAATCTTTTCATAACATTCTCCTTTCGTTTTAGTTTTAATCAATAATTTCTCGAAAAAACTATTTAAACTTTAACGATACCCTTCAAATTGAATGGGAAAGTTCTGATAAATCCTTTTCATGGCGGACTCCAGAAGTTGATGGTTAAGTTTATGGGTTAATATTGACGAACAAATATTTTTAATTATTGGTTGGGCTAAAAGCAGCCTGGCAACCAAATGTTATGTTTTTTAACACGCAGAAACGTACAGAAGAAAGAGGATACGTACAACTTGGGATGGCTTACTAATATTCCTTTTTTTATTTTTTATCAAGCAAAAAGCCTTGGTGCAATATTGCTTATCTGGTGTAAATTGTGTTGATTACAGATTGAAAGGAGATACTTTTGTCTTTATTGAGGATTCCAGGACGATAGGAAGGAAGTGATTATTTCTAAAAAGTTTCAGTGTTGAGCGGTTGTCTGTCCTGCTCCGCGATGAGAATATAAGAGGTTGATCGCTATCCCAGGCCCCGGCGCATTCATGAGCTTTGATTTTAACCCGAAAGGGTACTGCGCCTGAACGCAGTGTTCGAAAAATCTTAGAGCGAATTATCCCGACACCTTTAGGTGGCAGGGACGAACGTCTTATAGCCAGTTCTACGACGTTGCTTTGCGCCTGGTGTATTTTTCCATAGCCGCAGACGCTTGGATAGTTCGACGGATGTTTCGAGCTGCACTTTGTTTGCTCTTAGCGAGCGTCACGCAATGCTGAAAGGACAAATGAGGCTCAGGCTCCAGCCGCATTTATAGATTAGGCTTCTTTGTTTTACCTGGTTCTTTATACACTTTCCATTTGTGACCTGGATCACTCACAAACGCTTGATCGACCGCACTGCCATACTCATCGGTTTTAAATGTTCTGACAATCCATCCTCCGAGAACTTCTTGTCTATCGCTTTTAATACTGTCGCCGACAGTTCTTAAGATTTCCCACATTGCGATTCGCCCTCCGTTTCTTCCTGATATATAAGCTCTCTTGTTTTTTGGAGTAATTCCCTCGAGCCCATTAAAGCTTCTATGATGTCACGGTTTGCGTCGCACCAGTTACTCATCCGATAGTCGCTATGGAGCAATGTTTGACCGTTCTCATCCTTCATGTTGAAATTCCTTTTTGATGGTTTTCCGCCGTTAGACTATTTCTTCTTGCCTGAAGCCTTGTTCTCTTGTGCTCTGATCTTCAGACTCTGTTCCCGTCTTCTTCTTTTGCGGGCCAGTTCCTTTCTCCGTTCGCCACTTTTCTGGCTCATGATGCCTCCTTAATATTAAATAAGTTATTGGTCCATTTCCGGAATGGACTTTATTGAAGATCAGGGCAATTATTCCATGCCTTCGGCATTGTCCGCCACCGGGATCGCTTCGGCCGGGCCTGATCCATTGTTCGGCGCGCCCGACTTTATTTTAGCCCGGTTCTGCCTGGCCATCCGGCGTTTTGAATCCCGGTCCATTTGTTTCCGCTGTTGTGCTTTTAAGTTGGCGGTCTGGCCAACGTCGTACATGGGTTTTCCCATCTTTTAATGCCTGTTGCTCTTTCATTCAGATGTTACTGAACAGGTTGAAAACAGAAAGACTCTCCGTAAAACTGAGTTCATGGAGAGCCTTTTCTATTCACATGTTTGATTACAGGGCTTTCACATTGACTGCCGACGGGCCTTTGGGGCCATTTTCGATATCGAAACTGACGCTCGCGCCTTCCTGCAGTGTCTTGAAGCCGCCGGCCTGAATCGCACTGAAGTGAACAAACACGTCCCCGCCTTCAGCATTCGCGATGAAACCGAAACCTTTGCTTTCATTGAACCACTTTACTGTACCTTCTGACATAGATCTAATCCTCCTTTCACAAATTTTTAAAAGTCGAATCAGCACGATGACAGAACTCAAGGGTATTATACCCTCCGCTTTGCTTGATTGTTCCCAATCCCGATACATCGGGCTTGGATAGTTCGTCCAACAAATTTCAATGCGCTGCGCTTCTGAAATTTGGGACTCACTATGACTTACAAATTCCAACATACTTCATTTTTGAAATTTGAGTCTCACAATAAAAAAGCCACCAAGACCATAAAGTACCCGGTAGCTAGCCTATGTGCTTCAAAATGTCTAAATCCAACTCTTAACTTCGCATCTTTATTTCTAAATATCCGAAGTTAATGGAACAGTACGGCAATAGCGCGTAATAGTCAACCTTTATTTGCAGGGATAAAGCTTTGTGAGAGGAACAGGGAGGAGATCTGTGATGCTTCCTCATATAAAGCACAACGTTACGATGTTAAGGCTTTTGAAAGATATATTTACTACTTGCAGGATAAAAGACGGGAGATCCAGTCCATCAGGAGACAAATCTTTATTCTTGACATTTCAAGACCAATGGATGGTACTAACATGAAATACGTTGCACGGAGGAAAACTGCCGTTTCTTCCCGTGTGCTCTGCAGGGTAAATCTTTTTCACCTCTTATCGTAAAGGAGTAATGGCTATGCGCGGTGATATTCAAAATATGATTTCGGAAAATAAAGTATGTGTTATGGCCACTGTTGCGGACGGCGCTCCACACTGTTCTCTGATGTCTTACGCAACGAACAGTGACTGTCGTGAAATCTACATGGCCACGCTTAAGGACACGAAGAAGTACCGCAATCTCATCGCCAATCCGACGGTCAGTCTGCTGATCGATACGCGGGACGCCTCGCCGCAGGGTAGAACCAGGGCGCTGACGGTAACCGGCGTTTTTCAGGCCGCGGATAATGACAAAAGATTAAAAGAGATTCGGGAAACACTGATCAAAAAGCATCCCGATTTGAAGGATTTTTTTAACAATCCCGACGCTCGCATCGTCGTCATCAGGATCACGGCCCTGCAGCTTCTGGACAATGTGACCGATGCGTATTTTGAAGAAGTGAAATAAAAATCGGCTTAATACCTAAAAATCGTTTTAAGAAATAGAAGACAACATGGCGTAAAATTGTGCGGCTGATTAAAGTGTTTGGGAATTTTCCTCATTAGAGAAAAGTAATTCCTACTTTGGTGACTTGATTTTCCAGTTTGCTGATCCAAGCTATTTGGGCTTTTGTTTTGGGCAGTGTCCCGCACTGGCAAAACACTTCCTGTCCCTGTTGTAAATTTATTTCTCCCACAAATATTGCACAGCAGCCTTTAAAGCTTTCATTCTCACCCAGTCCCACACGCTGTCCCGTTTTCCTGGTTTTTTCGTCAAGATAATAAATGGTCACCAGTTCATTCGGCTCCGCGGGATACCGGATATATTTTCTTTTGTCGATATCGCTCATTGAAAACTCCTGTTTGCCTGTTTCTAATCGAAAAGGGCTCTCAATAATATTTTATTTTCTCAGTAAATATTTAGTGGATTTTGTTATCACTAAGTTTATGGCAGCCGCTTTTTTATGTCAAGGAAATCTTGGCGGCACATCCCATTTGTTTTCATTTTCCCGAAGAGGACAATGCCGGTCATCAAGATTACAGTGCATGGCTCTTTCAGACTTTATGAAAGAAATGTTCTTACCGCAACGGGACAAGCCGCAATATTCCCCGTACGACCGGTTAGTTATTTTTCAGCACAGGAAACACCAGTTTGCCGCCGTGCTCCCCGATAATGGATACCAGCGGCAGGCAGACGAAGACGAGAACCGGAACAATCCGTTCCGCGCCTGAAGGGTTTTGCAGGATATCGGGTGTGACAATGAGCGCCGCCATGATGATGATATCGGCAATCAGCAGCAGGAAAGAAAAAATCGTTTTCCGCGTGATGAGGGGATTGGGCTTTCCCGAATAATTCACAAGCCAGGCAAGAATTCCCGTACCGATGGCTGCCGGCAGAGAAAGACTTCCCAGAATGTAGAGGTAGAAAACAGCATCAAGGAGTCCCGGCACCGGACTGATCAGGTAATACCAGGCCAGAAACAGCGGAGCGATGATAAAGACAGCCATGGGAAAGTGCACGACCATGGGATGCGGATGCCGCTTGAAAAAAGGATAGGCCTCCATAAACCGCACCAGCCATTCCGGGAGAAACGGCGGCTTTTCTTCTTTTGCTTTGACCAGCGTGCCCTTTTCCCGGATCTTCGCCAGAACGTCCTTGCCATGCGGCGAGGCGGCAATGGCTTCTGTCAGATCGACGCCCGCCTGATGCCTGTTCATATGCACGCCTTTTTTCCACAAGCGGTTGCTCGTCACATCATAAACTTTCCCGTCCACCGCGACAAAAGCCTCACGGCCTTCTTTGCCGTCGTGTTTCGATAATGTTTCACGGTCGAATTCCATGCCATTGCCCTCCTTGGTTTATTTTATGGGTTTCTGATATTATTTTCAAGTCCCGACACGTCGGATTATGATCATTGTCCGGACTGTCCGCGCTCCGGTATTTTCTTTAAAAAAACAGAAACAGCGGCGGGCAGGTAAAAAGCCGTCAGCAGCAGGACGGCAAAAATGACCGGCTGAACGGCACGCTGATTTTGCAGACCCTGGATCAGGCAGGCGATAATCAATAAAATGCCCGTCAGATTGTGCACGCGGATGGTCAGGAGATTGGCCGGCGTCATTCGCGCGGGTTCGTTGTAATATTTCTTCAGGATGCTGAAAGCCCGGAAAGACCAGGGCAGCGTCAAGAACGCCAGGTAAATCCAGAAACTCGCCATACCGAGCAGTGGCGCCAGCAGGATTACCTCATAGGCCAGCGTCAGGGCGATTCCGTAAAGCCACACCGCGTTTTTTGCCCCGAATTTTACGACCAGGTTATTTTTACCGGCCGCGGCGTCCTGACAACTGTCCGGAATTTCATTGATGACGATCATGGCAAACATCATCAAACCCAGCGGCAACAGGATGATTAACGCCGCACCGGAAAATGAAATCGTCTGCACAACATAAGCGCCCATGCCGATGGTGAAACTGAAATTTATCAGTTGTGATAATTCCCCGAAGCCATGATAACCGTAACGCACAGGCGGCGCCGTATAAAAATAGGAACATCCGATGCCGAACAGGCCGAAGGCCGTGATCCACGCGGTTTGAACCGCGGAAAGATAGAGGCCGATGCCGATGGTCAGAACATAAAAGGACGTGAAGACCCGGCGCATCTGCGAGGGTTGAAGAACGCCGCCGGTCAGGGTGCCGCTGCCGCCGGAGAAAGGATTTTTGTCTTCGTCTTTTTTACCATCGACGGCGGCGTGGTAATCGAAATAGTCGTCGGTCATGTTCAGGGCAATGTGGTTCAGCGTCACGCCCAAAACAGTCAGAAAGAAAAACCACCGATTCATCAGCCCTGTTTGTGTCCAGGCGACGACACTGCCCAGGATGGCCGGCAAAAAACTGGCCGGCGTAAAATGGTAGCGGAATGCGGTCCACCAGACTTGCAGTGATTCACGCGTTCCGCGTGCCTCAGCGCACACGTTATGGTTTCGTATTTCCAGATTTTCCAGCGGCTTAATTTCGGTTGGGAAAAATTCTTTATTTTTCACGGTTCATTTGTAACACAGGGGGAATCCGGCTGTCAAAACAGATTTGTCCTCGTTTGATAACCCCTGTCAGTGCGGCTATCCAAATTGAAAAATTATTTGCGGTGTTTTAATGACGCCATCCCTCCATTGCTGGAGGGATGGTGAATGAGTTCCCGATCTTGTAACCGTGGGGGGGTCATTACGACGGGAACGAAAAAGAAGCGGTTTACCCGCTGGGAAAGGCTTTTTTTATTTTTTATTTTCTCTGATCACCTCTCAAATAACGTCAATCAAAGTAAAACAAGTGTTGAATTTTGGACATAAGTACAATATAGTGCGTCTGTGTCAGAGTCAATAGTCAATTTTCTGTTTTTTTGCACAATATTGAGCACAAATTGATTTTTATGTCTGACTTTAGATAAATATTTTCGCAGGAGATGGAGAATGGTCAAGAAGGAAGTGCATGCGAAAGCGGAGTATCGGAGCGCCATTCGGTCAAGAAAATTGATCAAACAGGCGTACGTGGAGCTGATCAAGGAGAAAAATATCGACAAAATCACCATCAAGGACGTGGTCACCAAGGCGGATATAAACCGGGGAACCTTTTATGCGCACTACAGCAGCATTAATGCCGTTTCGGAACAGATCGGCAGTGAAATCGTTTCGGCTTTGTTTGAATTTCTCGATGAATTTAAAGATTCCCGGATGATTGAGAATCCCCTGCCCTTTCTCAGAAAGATTTCGCGTTTTCTGGAAGAGGATCTGGAATTTTACCGGACATTGATCAATTCGCAGAGTTCCATCATTTTTTTGAATAAACTGAAGAGGCTGTTTGTTAATAAAATACGCAGCGACGAAAAAAAAATGTTGGCCATCAAAAACAAAGATCAGTTTATCATTTGCGTCGATCTGTTTGCGTCCGGATTTGTCGGCCTCTATCAGGACTGGTTTAATCATAAGATTACAATGTCGCTCGATGATTTAGCCGTAAATTTCAGTGAGATTATTAAGAACGGTTTCAAGCCCTACCTGCCCGCAAAGAGATGACGGGTAAGAATCAGAATGGACGGTATTTTCCGGTAACGAGAGGATGCTGTCGTCCGGCTATGTCTTCGCACATAGCCCTGTCCCCCTATCCCCCCAGATAAGCCTGTTTGACACGGGAATCGCCGATAAGTTCCTTGCCGATGCCGGAAAGAACAATGCGGCCTGTTTCCAGACCATAAACGCGCAAAACAATGTGCACCCACATCTTGGTGTTTTGTTCGACCAGCAGAATGGTTTTTCCTGCCGCGTTTAAATCAGTCGGATTCGTCCAGTTTATCGTCCCAGAGAAACTGCTTTGTCTCGCTGATAATCACTTTATTGAGAACAAGCAGTGAAATGAGATTCGGCACCGCCATCAATCCGTTAGCGATATCCGCGAACGTCCAGACAATGGGAAGACTCAGCACGGAACCGATCATAACGGCGCCTACCCACAAATATCTGTATGGCACAATGGCTTTGGTTCCCAGAAGATATTCCGCAGCTTTCTCACCGTAGTAAGACCAGCCCAGAATGGTTGAAAAAACAAATGTCAGCAAACCGATCGAAAGCACAATCGGTCCGACAACCGGCAGATCAGAAAACGCCGCCTTGGTGAGAGCGGCACCTTTATAGCCGTGAATCCATTCACCGGAATTGACCAGAACCAGACCGGTCATCGCGCACACAACCACCGTATCCCAGAAGGTTGCCGTTGAAGAAACCAGCGCCTGACGAATCGCGTTTTTTGTCTGCGCCGCCGCCGCCACAATCGGCGCGCTGCCCATACCGGATTCGTTGGAAAACAATCCGCGGGCGATACCATAGCGGATCGCTTCCTTCATTCCCGCACCGAGAAATCCGCCAACGATGGCATGACCGGCAAACGCGCTTTTAAAAATCAATTTGAAAGTCTCCGGTATGGTTTCGTAATGCATTCCCAAAAGAAGCAGACATCCAAATACATAAAGAACAGCCATGAAAGGCACCAGTTTTTCACAGACCTTTGCAATGGATTTAATGCCGCCGAGAATAACGACCGCCGTCAGCACCGTCATAATGATTCCGGTAATCCATGGCGAAATATTGAAGGTTTCCTGCACAAGCGAAGAAATCGAATTGGCCTGAACCATGTTCCCGATACCGAATGCCGCCACCGCGGTCAGCGCGGCGAAAATCAATCCCAGCCATCGGGCATTCATTCCACGTTCCAGCACATACATCGGACCGCCGGCCATTAAGCCCTGTTTGTTGGTAATGCGATACTTCAGGGACAACACCGCCTCGCCATATTTGGTCGCGATACCGAAGACGCCTGTCAGCCACATCCACAGCACGGCGCCGGGTCCTCCGGCAGCGATGGCTGTCGCCACGCCGACGATATTGCCGGTACCGATTGTGGCGGCCAGGGCCGTGGTCAGCGCGCCGAACTGGCTGATGTCACCCTCGCCTTCGCGTTTACGGGAAAAAGAAATTTTTATTGCCTTGAACATGTATCGTTGAATGAATTTGAGACGGAATGTCAAAAAGATGTGCGTCCCGACCAGCAAAACAATCAGGGGCCATCCCCAGAGCACATCGCTGATCTGCTGAAGAAAAGATTCAAGGGATTGCATAAAGTCTCCAAAAGATTTTTATAGAGATTTTTTATTTTTGATTTTTATAAGGGAAGGAGGGTAAGGTGTCAATAGTAAATCGTGAAGGAACGAAAGCATTCCTTAGAGCATTGTGCAGATGTATCGAGCAATGGCGGGCAAAACGGTCATGCACGGCCATTTTGTCCCGACGCAATTGATCCGGTTCTGAGCATCTTCTTTTTTTACGACAAAATCACAAAAAATCGTTATGGGCTTGCTGCAATAATACTTGAGTGCCGTCTCTGCTCGTGGTATTAATTGCAAAAATCATCAAAGGTGGCAAAAAAATTGAAGCTTGCTACTTACAATGTAAATTCCATTCGTTCCCGTCTGCATATCGTTTTGCCGTGGCTCAGGGCCAACAGCCCCGATTATTTCTGCATGCAGGAAACAAAGGTTGCCGATGCCGTCTTTCCCGCAGCCGAATTTGAGGCGCTGGGTTATCATGTGGTTTTCAAAGGCGATAAACAATACAAGGGTGTAGCCATCGTATCAAAACTCAAACCGCAAAAAGTTACTTACGGCTTTGATGCCGAACCGGCTGATGCCGACCGCATGATCATCGCGCAATACAATGGTCTGACGATCGTCAACACCTATGTCCCTCAGGGTCAGGAAATGGAGAGTGCACAATTTACCTACAAACTCGACTGGCTCGCGCGTTTTAAAATATATCTGCAGAAAAATTTTCAGCCGAAGGACGAAATAATCTGGTGCGGCGATTTGAATATCGCTCCGGAGGCCATTGATGTGCACGACCCGAAAAGATTGCTGGGACACGTCTGTTTTAACCCGGAGGTTTGGAAGGCCTTTGAAGACATAAAATCATGGGGGTTGACCGATGTCTTTCGCAAACATTATCCGGGCGTTGCCGGCCAGTATACTTTTTTTGATTACCGCATCAGGGATTCGGTCAGCCGCAAGCTGGGCTGGCGCGTCGATCATATCCTGGCCACGAAAACGCTGGCTGCAAAATCGAAAAGCAGCACTATCGATCTGGACTCACGTCTGCAGGAGAAACCGTCCGACCACCTTATTCTTTACGCACAATGGTAAGGGGAAGAAATGAGTAAAAAAGAAAATATCGACCGTATCAACACAAAAATTGCTTCGGGCTTTGAACAAATTGAAAAGGCATTATCGGGAGCCTCCAGTATCGCCGAACTTTTTGAAATTCTATTCACGCAAATCGAAAAAGAATTTCACGTTCCCTTTGTCTGGGTTACATTGGCCGATACGGCAAAAGCCCTGCCCGTTATAGAAGCGGCAAAATCCTCCGGTTTTCTGAAAGAGCGACTCAGCGTAATGAAAGCCGATTCTTTTCGCGAAATTTTCTATTCCGGGCTGCAACCGATTCTGGTCAATAAAAATCTGAAGCCCTATTACAAATTGTTTCCGGCAAATCAGAAATATTTTATCAAATCGCTGGCAATGGTGCCGTTCAAAATCAACGGGGAAGTGGCGGGAAGCTGGAATAACGGTGACGTTGCCCAAAGCCGGTATTCGCCTGACATGGAGACAGGTCTTCTGCAGAAACTTTCCCGCAGATTATCCTCACGTCTGGATGAGCTTCTTTAGTTCGCGGATACGGAAAAATAAAATGGCGGCTATCATTCAAATCAGGCAGAAAGAAATATTCATGGGGAAGATGCAGCATGGCGCCGACCTCTTGGAAGAACTTACAACAATATGTAAAGGGAGAAACATTCAACTTGGCGGCATTGAGGCAATCGGTGCCGTCCAAAAGGCGTCCATCGCGTTTTACAATCAGACCAAGCGAGAATATGTGTTCATCACCATTGATGAACCGCTGGAGATTACAAGCTTAACCGGAAATATTTCAATCAAAGACGGGACACCGTTTGTACATGCTCACGTGACCCTTGCCGATTCCACGGGTAAAGTTTATGGTGGTCATCTTACCCCGGGAACCATCGTCTTTGCCTGTGAATTTATTATTAAGACTTTTGACGGGGTGATGCTGGAAAGAAGATTTGATGAGGACACGGGATTATCCTTATGGTCCTTGCCGGAATAAAGATGAAGTTCGAATATTCATTGTCGGATGAGACATGATGAAAATCAGAAATGTTCAGAGTACTACGATCAAAGATAAAGCTGTGCTATTCATTGTTACAATTGCTTTTATATCGATGCTGGGTTTGGTTCTGTCTTGTGCCGGCATGCCGGAAAAGAAATCGCATAACGCTGACACGCCCCCGGGTAAATCTGTCCAAGATACGTATGAGGGAGGGAGTCTTGCCGAAACGATGCCGCTGCAAACGAATCCTGACGAGAGTTCAACCGTTACTGATCATCACCGTCTGGAAAATTTTATTGCCACTGAAAACGGAACCGTTCTGGACAAAACAACCAATCTCATGTGGGCCAATAAGGATAATGGTGCAAATATCAACTGGCATGATGCCAAGTTGTATTGCGAACAATACAACGGCGGAGGCTATACAGACTGGCGAATGCCGACCATCGATGAACTGGCGGGTTTGTATGATGAAGGCAAGGAACAGAAACCGGGTTATCATATTATTGATTTTATAAAGATAACCCATGCACTCCAGTGGTCTTCCGATACGGACGATTCTCATATGGTTGCCGTCTTATATTTCTATGATGGTGAAACTGTCTGGAATATTCCATCCACCAGTTCTTACCGGGTGCTTCCTGTGCGTGATGCCCAACACGATTTTTGGATCTTATTGTCTAAAATCTTCCCCTCCCTGGTCTCTGCGCAGCGATAAACTCAGGAAGGACTTTTTCCTGAAGAGAAATAATTATTGGAACCGGATTTTACGGAATCAGAAATCTTCTCAAGCAGGCCACCCCATTCACTCCGATCAGGGGATATCCTTATGTGTTTCGCACAAAGGATAGTTCGTCCAACAAATTTCAGTGCGCTTCACTTCTGAAATTTGGGACTCACTAATTCGACTCACGCTTTAATGAGCCTTGATTTTCCGATGTAACGGAAAATCTTAGAGCGAATTATCCTGCCACCTTCAGGTGGCAAGGACAAACTTCATCCCGACTCGTCGGGATTCGTTTTTCGATACGCTCGCTTTCAGCGAGTCTCATTTCCCCACTCGCTTCGCTTCGGGGA
>CAZIJZ010000052.1:0-16720 GCA_964539765.1 uncultured Smithella sp. | reverse complement strand
CTTTTTTCGCAGCGGCGGGATTAACCCTTTTTATCTTGATATTATTTACGGGTATTTTCTTGAATTTTCTCGGTTTACCCGGAACTATCGTAATTTTTTTTGATGTTTTGTGTTATGCAATGGTTACCGGATTCGAGCAAATCGGATGGCAGGTCATTGTATTGCTTCTTGTCGCTGCCGTCGCCGCCGAAACCATTGAATTTTTCTGGGTTGTCAGTGAAGCGCCGCAACAGGAGTCGAGTCCCCGAAAATCATTAAAAACAGTGGCCGTGGGAGCGGTTGCAGGTGGTTTTCTCTTGACGCCGTTTTTGCTGGGACCGGGCGCGTGGATCGGCTTTTTTTTAGGAGGACTTGCGGGTATTCTGATTGCGGAAATTTTAGTGCAATACAGATTAAAAGCGCCTCATCGAACGCTGAATCGCGTTATGCTCAATATAGTCGGGAAGAACGCAGTTAAAGGGTTTATTTCCCTTTGCATGATTGCCTTTTCTCTCTCTAATATTTATTCTTAGGAGTTTGAAATTAAAATGACGGAAGATAAAAAATCGAAATCAAAAGTTAAAGAATACGTCGAGTCCATTATCATTGCGATCCTCATCGCTCTTTTCATAAGAACATTTTTAATATGTGCTTATAAAATACCTTCCCGTTCCATGGTGCCCACACTGCTGGTCGGCGATCACATTCTGGTCAGCAAATTTATTTACGGCGTTAAAATTCCTCTTTTAAGAAGGACCCTTATTCCTTTCAGAGACCCGCAAAGAGGAGAAATCGTTGTTTTTATTTTCCCCAACGACCGTTCCAAAGACTTTATCAAACGGGTGATAGGTGTTGCCGGTGACAAAATCGAAATAAAAAACAAGAAAATATTCATCAATGATCAGGAATTCAAAGACCCTTACGGAATTTTCAGCGACAGCTTGATTTTGCCGCAATCGCTGCAGCCTCGCGATAATTTCGGTCCGATTATTGTTCCCGAGAAATCCATCTTTGTGATGGGCGATAACCGTGATGAAAGTCTGGACAGCCGGTTCTGGGGTTTTGTTGACCTGAAGGATGTGGAAGGAAAAGCTTTCGTGATTTACTGGTCGTGGAACCGCGATGAACACAATCTTCGGTGGCAACGGCTGGGTCAATTATTGCACTAGTCGGCCGGAACAGCAACGTAAAACAACCGGAATAATGACCATGCTGTGCAATCGGCTTGCTGAAAATTATTTTAAATCTTGACACATTAAAAGTTTGATTATATAAAAAACAAAATAAAACCTTTTAATTTGATCCTGTGAGATTGAAAAAGGAAACCGGAATGAAAGAATTACTTAAAATTATCAAGCCTTTTCCCGTCAGGGGAAAGGCTTTTTTTGCAACTTTTCCTGAGGTCGGCGCACATGACAAGCGATAAAAACAAGAAAATCGTTATGGATAGAGACGGCATTGAAAGATGTCTGACCAGAATCGCCTATGAAATTCTGGAAAAAAACAAAGGGATGGCCAACCTTGTGCTGATGGGGATCAGAACGGGCGGGGTTTACCTGGCGGAGAGACTGCAGAAGAAGATGTCTGACATCGAGCGTGGCGAGATTCCGATGGGCATACTGGATGTGACTCTTTACCGCGATGATATTTCCGTATCCAACAAGAAACCCCGTTTGGGAGAAACAAAAATAAATTTCTCTCTGGATGAAAAAATAGTCATTCTTGTGGACGATGTTCTCTTTACGGGAAGAACCATTCGCGCAGCCATGGACGCCCTGATTGATTTCGGAAGGCCCAAAATGATTCAGTTGGCCGTTTTAATCGATCGCGGACATCGCGAACTGCCCATCCGGGCGGACTTTGTCGGCAAAAACCTGCCTTCATCGCTGTGGGAAGCCGTCCGGGTTGATCTGATTGAAAAAAACGGCGTCGATGAAGTTTTCATAGAAGAGGAAACTTAAATATAAATATCAAGGTCCGTTATGAAATTTGAAAGAAAAGATATTCTGGGAATCAAGGACTTATCCGTTGATGAAATAAATCTCATCCTGGAAACGGCCGAATCGTTCCTGGAAATCTCCACCCGTAAAATAAAGAAAGTGCCGACATTGCGCGGCAAAACCGTCATCAATCTTTTTTATGAAGCCAGCACCCGCACCAGAACATCCTTTGAAATAGCCGGGAAACGATTAAGTGCCGACACCATCAATATTTCCTCTTCCACCAGTTCCGTCGTCAAGGGAGAAACGCTGATCGACACCGCCCGAAACCTGGAAGCAATGAATCCCGACGTGATTGTCATCCGCCACAGCGCCGCCGGCGCGCCGCATCTGCTGGCCGCACTGGTCAAGCAATCGATTATCAACGCCGGCGATGGCGCCCATGAACATCCCACGCAGGCCCTCTTGGATATGATGACCATCAAAAAACACAAAGGCAAATTAGCCGGCCTGAAAGTGGCGATCATCGGTGATATCGAACACAGCCGTGTCGTCCGCTCCAATATTTACGGCCTGTCCAAAATGGGCGCCAACGTCGTTCTGGCCGGTCCGGCAACCATGCTGCCGCGAGATGTTGAGCAAATGGGCGTCAAAGCTTTTCACACACTGGAAGACGCCATCACCGATGCCGATGTTGTCATGATGCTGCGCGTCCAACTGGAACGGCAAAAGCAAAATATCTTTCCGTCTCTGCGTGAATATTCCCAGCACTACTGTCTGAACCGCAACAACATCAAACTGGCGAAAAAAGACGTTATTGTCATGCATCCGGGACCGATTAACCGCGGGGTCGAAATATCACCCGACATCGCCGATGACCCTGCGTTCTCTGTAATTCTTGATCAGGTGAACAAAGGTGTTGCCGTAAGAATGGCCCTGCTCTACCTGCTCACCGGAGGTAACGAATGAAACTTTTATTAACCGGCGCAAGGGTCATCGATCCGGCGCAAAAGATAGATTCCCGCCTGGACGTTTTTCTGGAAAACGGCAAAATTGCCCGGGTCGGCACAAATCTCTCCAAATCAACAAAATCAAAAGATACGGAAAAGATAACAAAGATTATCGATCTGACCGGAATGATTGTTGTGCCCGGCCTGATTGATATGCACACACATTTGCGCGAACCGGGCTTCGAATACAAGGAAACTGTCGCTTCGGGTGTTGCCGCAGCGGTTGCCGGGGGCTTTACGTCCATTGCCTGCATGCCTAATACCAACCCTGTCAATGATAACCGCTCCATCACTGAATTTATCAGGAGAAAGGCCGCGGAAGCGGACCTGGCCAACGTCTATCCGATCGGCGCCATCAGCAGAAAATCCGAAGGGTCTCAGCTGACGGAATTCTGGGATCTCAAAGAAGCGGGAATTGCCGGACTTTCCGACGACGGCAATCCGGTCATGAATGCCGCCCTGATGCGACGCGCCATGGAATACGCTCATTCGCTGCAATTACCTGTGATTTCTCACTGCGAAGACATCCATCTTTCCGCAAACGGCTCCATGAACGAAGGTTATTATTCGACGATTTTAGGATTAAACGGCATCCCCGCCATCGCGGAAGAAGCCATGGTGGCGCGGGACATTTTAATCTCTGAATATACCGGAACCTCCGTGCATATCGCTCATGTCAGCACCGCTGGTTCCGTCCGTCTGATTCGCGATGCCAGAGAAAGAGGCGTAAACGTCACGGCGGAAACAGCCCCGCACTACTTCACGTTAACCGATGAAGCCCTGCAAAGTTACGATACGCGTTTCAAAGTGAATCCTCCGTTACGGAGCGAACAGGATATCAAGGCCATCAAAGAAGGACTGGCCGACGGAACAATCGAGGTCATTGCCTGTGATCACGCTCCGCACGCACGTACAGATAAAGAAGTGGAATTCGAATACGCCGCCAATGGCATCAGTGGCTTGGAAACATCACTGTCTCTGAGCCTGAACCTGATCCATAGCAAAACATTGAGTTGGCCGGAGTTAGTCTCCAAAATGAGCACCCATCCGGCGCGGATTCTGAACCTGCCGAAAGGAACGCTGAAAGAAGGCGCGGATGCAGATATTACGGTCATTGATCCCCTGCTCCAATGGACCGTTGATGTACAGACGTTCCGATCACGGGGCAAAAACTCTCCCTTCAACGGACATCAACTGCAGGGCAAAGCCATCCTGACCATCGTCGGCGGTGAAATCAAGTATGACGGCCGTTGAAAAAGAAATACTTACAATAAGGAGACGACTTCATAAGATTCGCCAGAGACAAGGCGCGCAAGTCCTCAGAAGTGAAGCGTATTTTTGTATACGCTGCAACGCCGAAGGACGAAGCGCAACGCAGTATATGGCCATTTGATGAAGTCGTAAAGACGATGGTCGCTAGAGAACATTTCAAAACCACCGGATTCGTCCTGCGCACACTGAGCTACAGCGAATCGGATTTGATCGTAACCTTCTACAGCCATGATTTCGGCAAGCTTAAAGGCATTGCCAAAGGCGCCAAAAGAAGCAAAAAACGATTTGTCAATGTCTTTGAACCCTTTTCGCTAACGGATATCATTTTTACCCGCAAAAGCCGCGATATGCTGGCTTTCATCGAATCCTGTGATATTATCGACCATTACCACGCCATCCGTCAGGATATGGAAAAAACATTAATAGCTTCCTATTTTATCGAACTCACGGATCACTTCAGCCCGGAAGGGAAAAAAAATGAAAAAGTATTCGAGCTTTTGCAGGATTTTCTTATCCTGCTGGGTAGAGACAGGACGTCCGACGCCGTTGTGCGTTTTTTTGAAATGCGTCTGTTGAAACTGGCAGGCTTCGAACCGGCCATTGATCGCTGTATCGTCTGCAAAACTCCCGTCACAAACGGCAATGCATATTATTTTCATCCCGGTGAAGGCGGCATCCAATGCGGCGCGTGCGCTAAAATGCAACGATATGAACAGCCGATTTCAGCGGGAACCGTGCGTACACTGCTTCTGGGAAAAGACATGGATATCGACAAAATCAAACTCGTCACCCTGACCGATTCTCTGGCAAAAGAATCGCGCAGTATCCTCATCGGCTTTATTTCTCACGTTCTCGGAAAAGAAGTCAAATCATTGAAAGTCCTGGAACAGGTGCGCAAATTTTGCGTATAGCAGCGGACTTCATCAAGGTCTAAAGCAGAACTTATCTGGAACTTACGACAATGATCTTAAAAGCATCAGCAGAGAGATCTTTGCAGATAATTTTAAGGGTTAATATTCAGCGTTCTGTTTATGGAATTTTCCCATTCATGTTTTTGAAACTGATAAGGAATGCCATAATCACCGTCGATAGCCTTCGGGCTGTTTTCAACAAAATGATAAAAGGACAAAACAAAGAATATATTTACGAAAAAAATGATTGCAGTAAAAGAAAGTAAAACGTTTCGGCTTCTTGTGACATCTCCGAGAAACAGACAAACAAAGAACGATAAGGTGGCGTAGAATAATATATTATAATGGGGATAACCCGGCACGTCGAAAACAAGATAAAAGGCCTGGGTGAAAAGATAAATTAAAATAAATAATAAACTGATCTTTGCTTCGTTTGAGGTATTACCTTGATCCAGCTTAAAATGACTGCTGACGACTGTCTTGAGGCTTTTGAATGAGCAATAAAAGAAGGCGGATACCGTCAGAAGGAGATAAACGATAAACATGAAGATCATGGCGTAAATCCAGGGACAGTCACTCAAAAATCTCGCATAACCGCCGACACCCAAAAGATAGTCATATCCCAGCCCCGTTGAAATTTTGAACGACCAGATGATGTTATTGCCAAAGTGGTTTCCCGAATCTCCATTCAAAAGAAACAGCCGGACATTTTCAAAATGGGTTCTGAAGTGATAATAAATGTAGGGCAGATATAAGGTGATAAAAACTGAAAATCCCATCAAAATGTCTTTCAACTTAAACTTAATCCTGAAGAGCAGGAAAAACAAAATGAGCGGGACGGGTAAAAACCAGGTGCTCATGTGAAGTTGCGTCAAAACGGCGACAAGAAAAAAAATGAGCAGAACTTTATATGATTTATACTCTTTTAAGAGTGAGAAAATGCAAATATATAAAAGGGCCATAAACGGTAACATCACGTCCTGTGCCCATATCTTTCTTGAAAAATTAATAAACCATGGGGAAGATGAAAATATCACCGAAACAATCAATGATTTAATCAGGCCCAAATGCTTATAAAAAAAATAGAAAAACAATAGTAAGCCCGCAATGTTCAGCAATATCACATAAAGGGTCAGCTTTGCCGGATCAATGGAAAAATATGTTGCGACGGAAAGCAGGTAAATGAAAATGGGAGGATTATAAAGGCCGGTAGATGATTGTAATCCTGCAAGCACAGGAGCTTTGTGGATATTTTCATAAGACAGGATAAGAGCCGTAAATTCATCCCCCAGAAATTGAATACTATCCAGGTGAATTAATCTGACAATGATCGTTACGGAAAAGAAAACGATTAAAACAAGACCTGTAAAATTTATTTTTTTATAATCTAACTACAAAGCATGGCCCTTTTCAAAATCTATCCTGAAGATATCTTTAATATGACATAGGACAATATGTGAAAATTGACGCGGCTCATCATGACTGGCATTTACCGCTTTTCATGCTGGATCATGCGCAGGAAGCGTTTAAACAACAACATAGAGCCTGAAAACCAAGTCGTATCATAATGATGGATGGTATAGGATGCTTCCACCAGTCGAGCCCTTTCCGATTCGGATGAAGATTGATTCCATGATAAAGGATAAAACACATCACTTGGATAAATGGTAATATCATCGTGTGTCTTTTGATACTCTCTTGCCATTTTATCCAGCTCAAAGATAACGGTTCGCATGATGTAATTTCCTCTGGACTCCAGGAATTTCCTGCGCCGGAATGTCATCTGCAAACGATCAATCAGCATTTCCCAAAAGCGATGGCCCTTCGGTGAGGCCATAAAAGCATTGATCACAAAGTCACGGTTATTGATTGTTTTTCCCATGCCCCCTCTTTCCTCACCCATGATCAGATAAGGCTTTTCGACAATCCGGTCCAGAGGCCTGAGGAGTTCAATATCCAAATCGGCATAAATGCCGCCATATTTGTGAAGGTATAGAATTCGCGCGAAATCAGCTTTGAGGACGGGATATTCATAAGACTTGTAAAGATTTAGAAAATCGGGATAATCTTTTTCAACCAGAAGCATATTATCATCGTCCGTCCATAACCGGAGCTCCCAGTCGGGGTGAAACGTTTCCCACGGTTCTCTGAATTTTTGCCAGCGCAGTGGCAGGTCTTTTGATTTCCACGTTTGATGAACTATTTTCGGTATCATTGCATTTATCAGTATGAATCCATCATGAATTTATGAATGTCATCGTTTCCATCGAAGGCATCGTCTGACCGGTTCCAGTGACATCCATAACACAGCCGGGATAATCTTCAGGGTTGAAATGAACTAAAATCCCAATACACGGGCACGTCACAGGCGACGGCGACGGACAGACCGCTTGTTTGCCGCAGCATCTTACAAAAATAAATATGCTCACACAACAACATTTCACCCTGGGGAATGCCTTCCCATTTGATATCAGTATTTTCTGAAAGCGGGACCGTTCCCCACCTGACCTGAGCATTATTTAACACTTTACTGTTAATCAAGGCCAACCCGCCGAAAGCACTATGGACTTCCACTGTTCCCGCCGTTTTAATTCTTGGCACATCCGGAATTTGAGACGAACACTTCTCGCATTTTTCAAAAACACAACTGGGCCAATACAAACGATCATCATCCGTCAGGAATGCGTACGTGTCATAATAGTGACACTGCGTCCTCCATCCCGCTCCATCTGAATCCGGAAAACTTTCCGTTCCGTAAGCACAGAGCATTCCTATCTTCCTGTCCGACGGTGAAAGGGCAAACAGGTCGGCTAAAACACTGTATTCAAAATAAATGTCCGTATCCAACAGCAGCACCCAGTCTGAAGTTAAAGGACGAATACTATCCAGCAGCATATTTCTGAGGCTGGCAATGCGCTCGATTCTGGACAACTGATCCAACTTCGCTGTGTTGCCCAATGTAATAATTTTGCCTTCTCTCGAATACAAAAAGTCACTTATAAGTTTACAGGTATTATCTTTGGATCCGTTTTCTGCGATAAAATACTCAAATTCACACCGGTATGCCTTCTCGATCTTGGCCAGCGTATCAAACAAATAGGGAAGATAATTCTGACTATTCCGGCATAACCACACAACGGAAATTTTACGAACAGGCAAACCGGATTCCAACAGTTCTGTTTGCATCATCGGCATAATCCAATACCTTGAGCGGATTCTAATGTTTTGCAATTGCCTAATTTACACGCTTTTTGCGCATCGTTGCAGCCAAGATTTTTGTCGCCATATTTTAAATAATAAAACGCTCTGTTACTGTAGGCATTAGAGAGATCTGGCTTGCAGATGATTGCTTTATTGTAATCCTCAATGGCTAGTTTATACTGGCCAATTTTATGATAAGTAAATCCTCTGTTGTTGTAGGCTTCAGCATAATATGGATTTATACGAATGGCTTCATTAAAATCTTTAATAGCGCGTTGATATTCCCCGAGGTCTCCATAAATAATTCCTCTACTGTTTATGGCATTGGTAAAAGTAGGCTTCAACTTTATGGATTCACTATAGTAATAAATAGCTTCTTTTATTTTGCCTTCTGTGGCCGTAGCACGAGCAAGACAGTTACAAGCCACATAATTATTCTTAGTCACTTGAAGAGTATGTTTACAAAGCTCTATGCTGTTTTTCCAGTAGCCGCATTGTTTCCAGGTTAAAACAGCCATGATTATAATGAAGATAATTCCTGTCGGAAATAAAATCTTTCTTCTTGCCTCGTTATTTTTAATCAGAAACGGTATTCCCCATGCCAGCATTATGCTAATGCCTATAGATGGCAGATAATGATAACGGTCGGCCATTGCCTGATCAGTATCCTGAATGATTCCCATAACCGGTAGAATGGCTATGATGTACCAAAACCATCCGACAAACAGATAGGGTAAACGTTTTACGGTCAGAATCGTAACAAGACTGACTAAGATAATCAACATGCTGGTCATCGAAATTTGCCAGATTGGAATTCGATCTGGAAACGGATAAAAAACATTCATGTCATAAGGCCAGAAGGTTTTTCCCAAATACGTTACAAAAGAGACAGATGCGTTGGCAAGGCAGGACCATAGAGGAAAATGTTCGATAGGCCTGTTGCGGTGAGCATAAAGCGTCATGATGGAAAAAGCCGCGGACAAAACAAATAAAGGGAACTTTTCTTTAAATTGCCATAAAATCAAATTGCCCTTTTGTGATTCAAAACGTTTCAGCGGCCAATAGTCTAAAAGAATCATAATGACGGGTAAAGTAACAACCATTGATTTACTCATCAACGCCAAGACAAAAGAAAAAACAACCAGAAGATACCTTCTTATTACCGGTTTCTCCGTATAATGGGTATAAAGATATAAAGTAAGCATCCAGAAAAAAGCACTCAAGACATCCCGGCGCTCGGATATCCAGGCAACCGATTCTACATGCATGGGGTGAAGAGCGAAAAAAGCCGCGACAAAAGTACTTTCCCATATAGTTCCTGTCATTCGTCTGAGGAGCTGGAAGAGGAGAAGAGTACTAAAGATATGCAAAATAAGGTTGGTCACATGATAGCCGCGTGCATTCAAACCATAAAGCTGATAATCCAGCATGTATGACAGTAGTGTCAGAGGATTCCATAATTCAGAATAGATTGTAGTGAATGCCCAACGAATTTTAGCGAGTGTGATTCCGGACTGTATATGGATATTCTCGGTAACGTATATATTGTCATCAACATTGACAAATTCAAATTGATTCACCTGCCCATAAACGGCAAGCGTGACGATGGTCAGAACGATATAAACGATCAGATTCTGTTCTTTGGAACTAAGATTTATTTTTTTGAACATAGTGATTTATTATTACTATATCTTGAATTGGAGTTCACCTGTTTTTTTAATTATTTCCGATGAAAATATCGCAGAAAGAACAAATCTATTATTTACCATGCCTGTCTGTTTGAACAAGACCATTTTTTTTGCTAGAATGATTTTCAGAATATTTCCAAAGAGGTTTTAAATGAAAAAACCGGAGTTACTCATTCCCGCAGGGAACCTGGAAAAAATGAGAACGGCCCTGCTCTATGGAGCCGATGCCGTTTATGTTGGTGTGGAAGGCCTGAGCCTGAGGGCCAGTTCATCCGAAATGCCTCTGACCGATTTAGCCACAGGTGTGAAAGAAGCGCATGCCCGGAAAGTCAATGTCTACGCCGCAGCCAATACTTTCGCCCGTAATGCCGATCTGACCAGAGCGGAAAAAATAATTCCTGCACTTGCCGCAACGGGTGTTGACGCGTTGATTGTCAGCGAGCCGGGAATGCTTCAGCTTGTCCGTCGCATAGCTCCGGATCTGCCGGTTCATCTCAGCACACAGGCCAATACCACCAACATCGAAGCAGTAAAATTCTGGAAAGATCAGGGTGTGCGCCGCATCATTCTGGCGCGCGAATTAAATTTAAAGGAAGTCGGAGAAATCGCCGCTGCCGTCCCCGACATGGAACTGGAAATTTTTGTTCACGGCGCGATGTGCATGGCCTACTCCGGACGCTGTTACCTTTCCGCTTTTCGCAACCGCCGGAGCGCCAATGAAGGCGACTGCTCCCAGCCCTGCCGCTGGGAATATAAACTTTACGAATCCACAAGACCGGACGATCCCCTGATTCTAGAGGAAGACGAACGTTACAGTTATCTGCTCAGTTCCAAAGATTTATGTCTCATCGAACATCTGCCCGACGTTCTGGCCGCCGGTGTGACCAGTCTCAAAATCGAAGGCCGGATGAAATCGTCTTATTATGTCGCAGTAGTAACACGCACATATCGGCAGGCATTGGATGCTTTGATGCGGGAAAAAGACAAATACCGCTGGCGGACGAAATGGATGGAAGAACTGCAAACCGTTTCCAATCGCGGTTATACGACAGGCTTTGCCTTTGCCGAAGAAAAAATCAACGAAACGAATCCGGACATCAAATATGCTCAGACCCATGAACCGGCGGGAATCGTCCTACAGTATGATGCCTCCCAAAAAAGAATGCTGATCGGCGCTCGGAATCATCTGACGGCAGGTGATGATGTAGAATTATTACTTCCAGATGACACCATCAAACTAGATACACGGATGATGGTTGACGCAAAAGGAAATACCATCCGTGAAGCCAATAACAACAATCAGATCTATCTGCCTGTGGAAAAAGAAGTCCCGGTCGGCGCTATCCTGCGGCAAAAAGTGAAGTAGAGCGCGTTCGCCGAACGCGCCGCATAACGGATTGTTCGGGCGCTATGACCTTTAGGTTAGAACAATCCCTACAACTGTTGTCATACCGGCGAAGGCCGGCTATAGTGACCCCATGGTGCCCTTCAGGGTATTCAGGTTATATCCAATATTTCATTGATAACCTGATTCCCAGCCTTTGCCGGGACGACGCCTGGATGCCGTTCTACAATGGCATGACAAAGGTATCGCTATTTTTATTCCTAGATTCCGGTTTTCACCGGAATGACTAAAAGAAGCTACGCAATGCTCTCTATTTCCGTTTCGGCGGCTGTATTCTTACAATTCTTTCCGCACCTTTCACCATCGTGATCGCGTTTTGCGGGCAGAAATGCGCGCACACGCCACAGCCGATGCAGCGGTCTTCATGTCTGCGGGCTTTCTTGTCATCATTCAAATACGCGGCGTAGGTGTGACATTTCTTCACGCAGGTGCCGCAGCCGATGCAAAGATCGTCGTTCACCACGGCCATAAAACTGGTTACATTGGCGATGGGCGCGATCATATGATCAACGCCGTTGCCGCAGCAGCACCGGCAGCAGTTGCAGATGCTTGTTTCATCCTTGCTGGTATCGAAATTGGGATGATAGGCCTTGTGCACCAGGCCCGCTTCCTCGGCTTCTTTTAAGACTTTCAGGGCCTCTTCTTTTGTAATCAGTCTTGAAAATCCCTGCTCGGACGTAAATCGCGCCGACTTGCCAAACGTAAAGCAGGTTTCCCTGGCGTCAGTTTGTTTGCAGGGCATTCCTTTGATATCCTCGTAATGGCGGCAGAAGCAATGCCCGAGGGCGATTTCGTCAAACTTTTGAATGAGTTCTTCAACCCGTTGAGATGGCACAATTCTGTCTTTCGCTTCTTCAAGCTTTTCATTGATGACGATTTTAACCGGTTCACTCTTGGGTTTATTTTCAAAGACAGGCACCGTTCTGTCAATGGCCGGTCCGGCCATCAGCATCGGGACAATCACATCGTAATTGTCCTGAACCATATTGTTCAAATCCGCAAACATCTGCTTGAACAACCCGGCAATTTCCTTATTCCTGTCATCAATGACCAGTTTACCCATGAAATTGTATTCGAACGTGCCGACGTTAAACAGCGGCAGCAGCCGGAAAACCATGATGCCTTTGCTGTTGGGCTGATTGAAGATCACGCCCCTTTTCGCCAGGTCTTTCACTTTTTTATTGATCTCGTCTTCGGACAGGCCGCTGGACTGCTTTAACTGTTCCATGGTCTGGGATTTCTTTTCCGCAAAAGCGGCAATAAAATCCAGTTCGTCTTCCATGATAAAAAACTTCAGAAGTTTGATCAGCGTATCGTTGACGGGAAGCGGCGTACCTCCCGCTGTGCTGATAATTTCTCCGGCTTTTTTATATTTTTCATCAATCGTCATATCGTCTGCCCTCTCTTGTTTTTATGAATTTATGTCCCGTTAATGATAGGCAATCTATTTCAAATTTTTAAACGCTGCAACTTCTTTCTTCAGCCAGCCAACCCATTGATCGATTCCCGCTCCCGTTTTGCAGGAAACCTCGATGATCTCAATTTTGGGATTCAACGCCAGAACCCGTTTGCGCATGGCTTCCAGATCAAAATCGCTCAGCGACAAATAATCTATTTTATTGACGAGCAGAACGTCACAGATGGAAAACATCAGCGGGTATTTAAGCGGTTTGTCGTCCCCTTCGGGCACACTCAGAATCATCACATTTTTATGGGCGCCGGTATCGAATTCCGCCGGGCAGACCAGATTACCCACGTTTTCGATAATCACCAAATCCAGATCACCCACGCTTAAAGCGTCAATCCCCTGAGTAACCATGGTGGCGTCGAGATGACAGAATCCTCCGGTTCTCAGCTGAACGGCGGGAATGCCTTTAGCGGCCACTTTTTCCGCGTCCACCTTGGAATCGATATCCGCCTCGATCACGCCCAGTTTCACGCTGTCCTTCAAACCGGCAATGGTTTGCAGAATCAGGCTGGTCTTGCCCGACCCCGGCGAGGACATCAGATTGACCAGCATGGTATTTGTTTTTTTCAGTCGTTCCCGGACGCCCGCGGCCACCTTGATATTATCCGCCATGATTTCTTCTTTGACTTCAATCAATCTTACTTCCGCCATTACTGGACCTCCATATCCTTAATATAATATTCCCGTCCCGAAAGAAGCGAAGCGCCATCTGCTCCGCAGTGCGGACACACAAGATTTTCCAACCCTGCCATTTCGACCTCATAGGATTGAGAACAGGCATTACACTGCATCTTAATCGGCATCCGCTCGATTTTGAGCTTGGCCCCTTCGGCCAGCGTGCCCTTGCTCAAATGATCAAAATAGCGCTGAATCCATTCATCTTCCAAATCGCTGAGTTTGCCGATCTGCAAATTGATACTGACCACCCGCTGAACATTGTTTCTCTCGGCGTGTTTCAGGACAACCTTCAAAATTTCATCCGTAACGGGAAGTTCGTGCATCGATACTTTCACCTTTCAAAAAGAGAACATCTATTTGACAACCAATGCAGAGCATTAGCCTTTTTGGTTCAATATCATTTTTTGATTACAAATGGTACCTTGAAAGTCATTCCGCAAAGGCGGGAATCCAGTATTTCTTCACTATATACTATGTTTGTAACTCCAATAACATATTAGCCTTCCCGTCACTTTAATAAAATAATTGTTTACATTACAATACAAATATGTATTATAACGTAAACATAATATACCAGTTGCCTCGTTACACCTTTTAGATCCTTCCCCCTTGATGGGGAAACTAGATGGGGTGACCAGGAGGAGATCATTAACTATGAAGAATTATCGCGAGACATATATCCGGCGGGCTGAAATTGCACAGTTGATTATCCTGAACCATTTGTATCAGCAGCGCGGAAGCCGTGATCTGATCTTTCAGGGTGGAACGGCGATTCGTTGGTGCTACGGCGGCAACCGTTTCTCGGAAGATCTGGATTTTGTAACTCCTCGCCCCATGGAAAAAGTATGGCCTGTTCTGGAGTCGGCCCTTCAAGGCATGGAGCGAGTCATGATTTCTCACTTCGGCACGGGTACGCTTACCGCCACCGAAAAACAATCCCGCAAGGATTCTTTTAAATGTTTTTTGAATTTCCATCCCGAATCATCAAGGGAAAAGATTTCCGTGAAGTTTGAAGTTGAAGGCCTTACTCCCGAACAAAGGCCGGAAAGCAAAAACCATGTTCTTTCCGGCCTTCCGCCTGTTGCTTATTTGATTGCCGAAGGCAGTTTCCGCATCCCGCGTCCCAATGCCGTCATCGTTGCCGAAACACCGGAGGAAATTCTTTCCGATAAAGTGCGTTCCCTTCTGGAACGCCGCTACCTTAAAGGACGTGATCTGTTTGACGTCTGGTATCTGCGCACCCTTCTGACCACAACCGCGAATATCGAATTCATCGAAAGAAAATTCGGGATGTACAGGGAACCTTTCGTTGCCCGTCGTCCGATGGATTTTTTTGCCGCACCTTCAAAAGAAAGCAAAATGTCCATGACAACTGCCATCTCGCAGGATTTGTCGCGCTTTCTTCCGCCTGATGTTTTCGAGATTCAACGGAAAGAAAGTTTCGATGCTTATATGAGCGCCGTGCAATCCCTCTTTAAGGAACTCAAGAAAAAAGGAATGCGGCTGTCATGACATCTGTAGCGATTTTAAGGCAACTGCCACAGCTTTTCCGCTATGCCGATGTTGAAAAATTTACCGGCAATGCCAATGTCTTTCTGACACGGGCGCTGGCAAAAGGCTTTGTTGAACGGGTAGCACGCGGCGTTTATCTCAATGCCATGCGCGACGGCAGACCCGCCATTGAGGAAGTGGCCTGTTTTCTGCGAACGCCGTCTTACATTTCCTGCGAATGGGCGCTCAATCGTCACGGTGTCATCCTTCAGGCGCCGTTTGTCTGCACCGTCCTGACGCTGGAGACGGCAGTCGGTCAATCGCGCAATATTGAATTCAGCGGCGTTACCATTGAATTTTCCCGCATTGCCTCCCGCTTATTCAACAGTTTTGAAACGAGAGATGGTTTTAACCTGGCGCTGCCGGAGAAAGCGCTCCTGGATACCATTTACCTGCGCAAGCACGTTCCTTTCCCGGATGAACTGAACCTTCAACACATCAATAAAGATAAACTTCTGCAGATGGCAGAGATTTTCCCGGCTGTTGTAAAAAAGCGGTTGGAAGAAATTTTTTCAAAAGACTGAAGCGGTGGAAAGAACTAGTATGGTGTCCCCGAGTTTTGCATGTTTTTGAAACGATAATGTAATGATAAAAATTACAAAAAAAGCATCAAATACATCAGCTATAAAAATTGGATTTGTAATAATTCTCATTTTTATTCTCCTTGGTTTTTTATTCAAGCTATCAAATTTATCTAAGACCCAAGATGACCATATATCAAAAAAGGAGCTCACAGAAATCCTCAATTCCAATGATAATCCAACGCTTGTTCCAATCATTCAAGTTAAAGTTAAAGATCGTTTACGTGAGAAAGATTGGGTTGAGAGCCTTCGCAAAGAAATCAATGGCCGTTCTGAAGTGAGTATTGAAAATGCGCGAATAGATATTGTTACCGACACTTATGCGATTGAGGTGGATTTCTTTCACAAGTGGCAGGAGGGACTAGGGCAAGCACTTCATTATGGCGACGTTTCTGGTAAGATCCCCCTTCTTGCATTGATAGAAGAAGATAAACCTCCATCAGACTATTCTGATCGCTTGAAATATGTGGAAGGTTTGTGCGTAAAAAAAGGTGTCAAACTGTTGCTCTTAAAGCAATTACCTTAAAAAATCCGAATGGCGAATGCGAGCAGAAAATCCTGGGACACCTAAGTGGTTTTTAGGATTTCACGAGACATAACAATTAATTATTTGTACTCATCGGCATAGCCCTCCGTTCGGCCGAGTCGAAAAGACTCGACCTAACATAATTACATCCCTTCCTTTGGTATTATTTCATTTGAGACAATTCGTTTTTCTTGTATTGTCTTGACAAAGCAGGGCTTGGGTTTATATTGTACGTAAAGGAAGTCCTACGTCGCTGCCAAGCACGACAAGTCGTGTATTGGCGGGATAGTTCGACTAAAATATTTCAATGCACTACGCTACGTTTGCTCTACCACGGCACTTCGTGCCTGGTATAATTCGTCCAGCAAGTTTCAGTGCACTACGTTTCTGAAACCTGGGTCTCATTATTAGCGGGTGTCATTACAAGGAGATGTTATGCCATTCGTCAGACCGGGAATACTCAGACCGCCCAGTGAACATGCCAGTTATTATCTCCCCTTGACTTCGGGG
>CAZIJZ010000051.1:0-16933 GCA_964539765.1 uncultured Smithella sp. | reverse complement strand
TTTTTTTATATTTACGTTGACTTATTGAATCTCTTCCTTTAGCTTTACTTGTTATTAACAATAATCCGGCGAAAATTAGAAAAGATTTGTCACTGCGCAGGCGACTTCGCATCAGGGGAAAAATGGAAAATACAAGGGGTAAAAAAGGTCAAGACAATAAAAACAGTGAATTACGGAAATCTGCCGCCGCCATCAAAAAATCAGTTAAAAAACACGAAACCAATTCTGAAATATATACTGTTCTGGTTGAAAATTCCACGGACGGATTGAGCGTTATTCAGGACCGGGTGATAAAGTTTGCCAATCAACGCCTGGCGGAAATGTCCGGATATTCGGTTGACGAATTAACCGGCATGTCGGTTTTCCATCTGGTGCCGCCGGATTTTGTTTCTGAACTAACCGTAAGACTTTCTCAACGCGAACAGCAGGTTTCAGTTCCGGAAATATTTTACTCCAGACTTTTGTGCCGGGACGGGAAAGTTAAGGAAACGGAAAACATTTTCCGCATCATTCAACTTGAAGGCAGTCCGGCTATCATATTCATGATCCATGACGTTACCGAACGCAGAAAAGCGGAGAATCGTTTGCAGGAAAGCGAAGACAGATACCGCCTGCTAGCGGACAATGTGACCGACGTCATCTTCACCATCGGCATGGATTTCAATTATACGTATGCCAGTCCTTCCGTATACGATCTTCTCGGATATACGGCCGATGAAATGCTGACCATGAAAGTGGACAAGCTCGTTGACACGGAAACGCTCGGCTGGTTTATGGAGATGTTTGCCGAGGAGATGGAAATAGAAAAACGGCCTGACCGGGATTTGAAAAGATCGCGTGTTCTGGAATACCAGCATGTACGCAAGGATGGCTCAAAAGTATGGGTGGAGAACAAGATAACTTTTTTAAGAGATGAAAACAACAATACAGTCGGAATAATCGGTACCGTCCGAGACATTACCAAGCGCAAAGAAACAGAAGAAAAATTGCGGGAAAACGAGGCAAATTATCGTCAGCTGTTTGATAACTCACCCGCCGCGATATATCAGGTAAGTTATCAAACAGGAAAATTTTTGAAAGTGAATGATGCTTTCTGCAAATATCTTGGCTGCAGCCAGGAGGAAATATGTTCTTTAAGTCCATACGACATTTTGACTGAAGAGAGTAAGCGGTTGTTTACAGAACGTGTTGAAAAAATAGCACAGGGAATAAAGGTGCCGGATGTAGTTGAATTGGAAGCCATGGATAGAAACGGCAAGAAAGGGTGGTTTCAACTGCACATTAAAAATATTTACGATGCAGAAGGCCATGTGGTTGCCGCCGATGTTGTTGCACATGACATCACCGAGCGCAAGACGGTGGAAGAAGCGCTAAAACAGAGCGAGGAGAAATACCGGACTATTCTGGAAAATATGCAGGAAGGGTACTTTGAAATTGATCTCGCTGGAAACTTTACCTTCGTCAACGATTCAACCTGCCGGGACTTTGGCTACGCCAGGGAAGAATTGATGGGGATGAACAACCGGGAGTACACCGACGAGGAAAATGCCCAAAAACTGTTTCAGGCGTTCAATAAAGTTTATAAAACAGGACAACCTCTAAAAGCATTCCATTGGGAAATTATCAGAAAAGACGGAACGAAACAATATACGGAGGGATCCATATCGTTAAAAAGAGATTCATCGGGCAAACCGATTGGATTTACAGGTGCCGCGCACGATATCACAGAACGCAGGCGGGCGGAGGAACTGCTCAGGCAAAGTGAAGAAAAATATCGTCTGCTGGCCGATCATATGAAAGATTACGTCTGGCTGATGGACTTGGATTTAAAAGTCATTTATATCAGCCCTTCTGTTGAAAAGTTGATGGGCTATACCCTGGATGACTTCAAAAAATTTTCACTGGACAAATTTTTAACAGCGGATTCTTTTAAGTTAGCGATGGATTTCTTTTCAGAGGAGATGCCTGAAGCCCTGAGTGCTCCTCCGGATTATGTTTTGGGACGATCTCTGGAACTTGAGTTCTGCTGTGACAATGGTCAAACCGTCTGGGGAGAATGCAATTTTAGTTTAATCAGGGATGAAAAGGGGACCCCTTTGTCTCTTCTTGGGGTAAGCAGAAATATTAATGAGCGCAAACAAATGGAAGATGCCCTGCGGGAAAGCGAGGAGAATTTCCGTCGCTCGCTTGACGATTCTCCTCTCGGTGTGCGTATATCGACGATGGAAGGTAACACGCTCTACGCCAACAGAGCCATTCTGGATATGTATGGATACGAGAAGATTGAAGAACTGAAAGGCACGCCCCTGCAGGAACGTTACACGCCGGAAAGTTTTGCCGAATTTAAAGAAAGAAAGAAAAAAAGATTGCAGGGAGAATTCGGGCCTTCCGAATACGAAATAAGCATCGTCCGGAAGGACGGAGAAATCCGTCATCTTCATGTTTTCCGCAAGGAGATTTTCTGGAACGGACAAAAGCAGTCTCAAGTCATTTATGAGGATATCACACTGCGCCGAAGAGCGGAAGACAAGCTGAATGAAACACTGGAAAGTCTCCGTCAATCGATAAAAATAACCATTCAGGTGCTGGGTACGGCATCGGAAGCAAAGGATCCCTACATGGCCGGTCATCAAAGAAGGGTCGCCGACCTCGCCCGGGCCATTGCCACGGAAATGAAACTTCCTCATGAAAAAATTGAGGCGATACGCATGGCCAGCGCCATTCATGATATCGGGAAAATTTCGGTGCCGGCGGAAATTCTCTGTAAGCCGACGATCTTAACCGAACTTGAATTTTCCCTGGTTAAAAATCATTCCCGTTACAGTTATGATATTATAAAAGAAGTTGAATCTCCCTGGCCGCTGGCCGATATCGTTCACCAGCATCATGAACGCGTCGATGGTTCGGGGTATCCCCTGGGGTTGAAGAATGGAGAAATCCTTCTTGAGTCGCGTATTCTGGCCGTCGCAGATGTGGTCGAAGCCATGATATCCTACCGTCCCTACAGACCGGCGCTCGCGCTGGACATCGCTCTTGCCGAAATTGAGAACAATGCGGGAGTCCTCTATGACCGGGAGGCTGTAGACGCGTGTCTGCGGTTGTTCCGGGAAAAAAATTATCGGATTTCCTGAGATATTGATCGTTCGAAAATATTTTTAAATAGGTCCGGGGCTTATTAACAATCTGGAAATGACGTCAACGTCGTTACACTTGACAGAGAGGTTAATTGAATTTATACTTTTTACAACTTTTCAAGGAGGCAAACAGTGAAAAAACTATCGGCTGTAATTCTACTTGTTTTTTTTCTTTTTCCCGTATTGGGATTTGCTAAAAATGTATCAACCGCTCCCAGGAAAGCACCTGTGTCTGCGGTCAAGAGCGCATCCTCATCCGTGGAAGAACAGTTCAAAAAGAGTTTCCCGAAAAATAAATTCGAAAGTATTCTCCCGACGGAAATCAATGGTGTCCACGAAGTTTACACAGGCAATCAGATTTATTATTACATGCCGAAAGATGACGTGGTTCTTTACGGAAGCCTGGTTTCCAAAAACGGCGTCAATATCACGCGGGAAAGTCAGTTGAAGAAAATGGCGCAAAAAATGGCCAAAATACCCCTGGATAGCGCCCTGAAAGTGGGTAACGGGAAAACGGCTGTCGTGGAATTTATTGATCCCCACTGTTACCATTGCCGTCAGGCTTATAAATTTTTCTCCCAGCGTAAAGACGTGACCTTGCATGTCTTCTTTTTCCCGTTGTCTAAAGAATCCGCGGACAAGATCAAGCATATCTATTGTTCGAAGGATAGTATGAAGACTTATGAAGATGTCATGAACGGCAAACTGGACAATAACGCCAATCTGAATCTGTGCGCCGATAAACACGTTGATGAAAAAGTAAAAACGCACATGCAGCTGGCGTCTCAGGTCGGGCTCAGAGGCACGCCCTTGTTTTACATCAAGGGGCAGGTGGTCGATGGATTCGATCTGCCCGCCATTGAAAAACTCTTGAAAGACTGATGGACCCTTGATATCAAAAGCTAGCTGCTCTTCTTCAGCGAGAGCAGCTAGCGCACTTTGCCTCCGGTTTTTGCTTCACGGTCAAATGCGAGAACGGTAAGACCCTTTTCCGCGTCGGTAGCCAGAAGCATTCCAAAAGATTCCACCCCCATCAGTTTTACCGGTTTTAAATTGGCCACAACCAGTATCTGCTTGCCGATGAGTTCCTCGGGAGTATAGTCTTTGCCGATGCCGGCAACGATGGTGCGCTCTTCGCCGATGTCAACCTTCAGTTTCAGAAGTTTGCCGGATTTGGGCACGGGTTCGGCCGCCAGGATCCTGGCCACGCGTAAATCCACTTTTGAAAATTCTTCATAATCAATTTCCGGTTTTAAATCGATCATCACTGTTTTTTTCTCCTGGGGCTGATTTTCTTTCTCCTGAACAATGCGCGGAAAGAGCGAGTCACCGCGGGTCAGGGGGCTGCCTGCCTTTAAAGAGTGGTCTTGCTTAATGGCATTGAAATTCATATTTTCATCTTTGTTTGCGCCGATCTGCTGAAGGATTTTTTCCGCGGTTTGCGGCATGAACGGCGAAAGCATAACGGCTATCGCCTGCAGCGCCGAAAGCAGATCGTGCATAATCGCTGTTAATTTTCTTTTATTCGCCGGATCTTTTCCCAGATTCCACGGTTCGTTTTCGACGATGTACTTGTTGGTGATGTTGATAAAATCCCAGATTGCAATCAGGGCTTTGTGCAGTGACATATCCCGGAACCCGGCTTCCACGTCTCCGACTGCTTTCAGAGCCGCTTCGCGCAAACCCTTATTTTTATCATTGTTGTCAATTTCCGGAACCCTGCCGTCGCAGTATTTCATTGCCATGGTGATGGCGCGGCTTACCAGATTGCCCAGGTCATTGGCCAGATCGGAGTTGAGCCTTTGGACAAAAGCCTCTTCAGAAAAGTTGGAATCCAGGCCGAAGACCATGTCTCTTAAAAGAAAGTAACGAAACGCGTCCAGTCCGTATTTATCCTTGAGATCAAGCGGACGGACAATATTTCCGAGGCTTTTGGACATTTTGCTCTGATCCGAATTCCAGTAGCCGTGAACATTCAAATGCCGGTACGGTTCGATACCCGCCGACTTGAGCATCGTCGGCCAGTAAATACCGTGCGGTTTGAGAATGTCCTTGGCGATCAAATGCTCGGCCGCCGGCCAGAACGTTTTGAAATTTTCCCCGTCGGGATAGCCCAGCGCGGTAACATAGTTAATCAGGGCATCAAACCAGACGTAGGTTACATACTTGTCATCAAAAGGCAGCGTAATGCCCCACTCCAGCCGGGTCTTCGGACGCGATATGCACAAGTCTTCCAGCGGATCGCGCAAAAAAGCCAGCGCTTCATTTCTGTATCTTTCCGGACGGATAAAATCAGGATTTTTCTTGATGTGGTCGATCAGCCAGTCCTGATATTTGCTCATTTTGAAGAAATAATTTTTTTCCTCGATATACTGGGGTTCTCGGCCGTGTTCGGGACATTTATTGTCCACGATTTCTTTCTCGGTCAGAAATCGTTCACAGCCGAAGCAGTAGTAGCCGCCGTAACTGCCGAAATATATGTCCCCGGCATCGTAAACTTTCTGCAGAATGTAACGCACCGTTTCAATATGACCGGGATCGGTGGTTCTGATGAAATAATCATTGGAAATGGTCAGCTGCGGGCAAAGAGCGCGGAACTGCGCGCTGATTTGATCCGCGTATTCCTTGGGCGTTATACCGGCCTTTTGTGCCGCCTCCGCGATCTTATCTCCGTGTTCGTCGGTTCCCGTGACAAAGAAGGTTTTATCGCCGATCATGCGATGATATCTGGCCAGCACATCGGCGACAATCGTCGTATAGGCATGTCCGATGTGCGGTGAAGCGTTAACGTAATAAATAGGTGTTGTTATGTAAAATGATTTCGGCATATAAAAAGCGTCTCCATTTGTTATTAAAAGTTATCCCAATCATCCATTTTTTCCAGATCCCGCGTTTTCTTTTCTTCCCGTGCATCCGATGCGCCTTCCGGGGCTTTGGCGGCTTTGGGGCATTTTTTCTTTCCGGCATATCCTTCGTGTTCAAAAGCCAGACAGCACATCAGCCTTCCGCACAGTCCGGAAATCTTTTCCGGGTTCAGCGACATGCTTTGTTCCTTGGCCATCTTGACCGTGACTCTCTCGAGATTCTGCAGGATGCCGGCGCAGCAGACCATCCGGCCGCAAATGCCTATTCCCTTGGTAATGCGCGTTTCCTGACGGGCGCCGATCTGCTTGAGCTCTATTCTCATTTTAAATTTCTGCACCAGATCTTTGACCAGTTCCCTGAAATCCACCCGGCTGTCCGCCGTAAAGTAAAAAACGATTTTATTTTTCTCGAAAAGACAGTCGACATCGACCAGTTTCATGGAAAGTTCCCGTTTCTGAATTCTTTCCAGAAAAAATTTTCTCGCCTCTTTCTCCAGGTTGCCGTTCTCTTCTTTAATCTGCAAATCTTCGTCCGTGGCCGTGCGGAGTATTTTTTTCAGATTGGCCGGCAGATCCGCCGGCTGATACCTTTTCACGTCCGTGACCACAACTCCCAGTGCCAGACCGTTGTCGGTTTCAACGATCACCTGGTCATTTTTGTGTAAAATGAGATCGGCAGAGTTAAAATTATATATCCGGCCTTCTTTTTTGAATTTGATTCCGATAATATTTACAAGCAATTTACATCCTACCTTTTTTAATCACAACTACTTTAAGTACCTTCCGCTTAAAGTCCCGATGTATCGGGATAGTTCCATTTACGCTTCGATCCTCTGGTGACCTTCAGGTTATTCATTTCATCCGCTCTGAGCGAATGTCATTAAATTTGCGACTCACCATCCTCTGCTTGAGCGGGATAGTTCGTCCATCACCTTTCAGTTCGCTTTGCTTCTGAAATTTGGGACTCACTATAATTTAACTTAAATGCCATTGTTTCCAATGTCAATGATTTGTTGACGTTTTGTTCTATGATAGCCCCTGCCTTCTCGATCTGCGCTATGTTCTGCAGAATCTGTTCCCCGGATAATCTGGCCGCGCAGGCGGCAATGAAAGACGCATTATCCTGATTGATCAGCATTTCTTGTTTTCCGACCTCCTTGAAGACCAGAGCGTCGCGGAAAAAGGTGATCAGGATATTCAAACTGTACTTGATTTCCTTTTTTTTCTGCCCCAGAAAAGAAGCAAAATTAATCAGGCTGAAAGGTTCATTCCTGCTGGTCGTGGAAAAAATCCTTAATAGTTCCGTCCGGTAAGCGACAATATCCTCTTTGTTGAGTTCCAGTGCGCTGCCGACGGAGCCGCCGGACAGAGCTGCCAGAAGCATGGCGCTTTGATGATCCATCCCTATTTTCGATTCGAGGAACCGGGCTACTGTTTCTGGACCAAGCGGATTAAAGCGCACGTGCTGACAGCGGGAAATAATGGTTTGAAGCATGGCATACGGCCTGGTCGTGATCAGAAGCAGCATGTTGGCCGGAGAAGGCTCTTCCAGCATTTTCAAAAGAGCGTTGGCTGATTCTTCATTCATTTTGTCGGCATCATCAATGATAAAAGCCCTTCTTCTGGCTTCCAGAGGCCGGCATGTGGTCCGCTCCTGCATTTGCCGAATGGAAGCAATCCGAATGAATTGTCCTTCGGGTTCCACGAAAAAGATGTCCGGGTGACTGGCGTGATCGATTTTGCGGCAGGACGAACAGTCGCCGCAGGAATCGTGGAGGACGCCGGATTGCTCGCAATTGACCGCTTTGATAAATTCCACCGCCAGGGTTCTTTTGCCGATGGCCGCCATGCCGCTGAAAAGATAGGCATGCGCGGTCCGCTGCTGCGCCATAGTTTTGCGGAGCATATCAATGATTTTTTCATGACCGTAAATATTACCGAATGACATAACGAAGAAGGAATTTCCTCAAAAGACGTTGATCCTACAGATGGATAAAATTGCTTATGTGACGGCGCACCTCTTCCTGAATACTGTTCATTTCACGATTGGCGTCGATCAGGCGGAAACGTTCGGGATCTTTTTTTAAAATATCGAGATACCCTTCACGAATTCGCCGGTGAAAATCAAGGTTTTCTCTTTCAAACCGGTCGGTGGCCGCCGGATCTTTTAATTGATTATTTCGCGCGGTGGCCCTGCGCAGTCCCGTCTCCACCGGCAGATCAAACAACAACGTCAAGTCCGGTTTTAAAAGCATCGCGGAATAATCGTTGATCAGCTTGATAAATTCCTGATTCAGACCGCGGCCGAAACCCTGATACGCATAGGTAGCGTCGGAAAAGCGGTCGCACAAAACAACTTTGTTCTGTTCCAGCGCCGGCCGGATTACCTCCCGAACGTGTTGTGCCCGGGCGGCACAAAACAAGAACATTTCCGTTTCCGCGCAGAGGTGGCCATGCTTGCGGTTAAACAGAATGCCGGCGATTTGGCGGCCGATGTCGGTGCCCGCAGGCTCCTGGGTAACAATCAGATCAACATCTTTTTTTGTCAGGTATTCAGCAACAAGTTTGATTTGAGTTGATTTTCCCGATCCTTCAATGCCCTCAAAGGTAATAAATTTTTTTGCCAACTGGATCATTTGATTCATCGTGTAATTAAACTTAAGGATTTGCCGCAAAATAAAAAAGCAAAACCGGGAATAAATCCACTCAATATAAGAAGATATACTCCCAGTTCCGATTTGACCAGAGGCAAATTATTTTCCGTCACCGGGAACGATTGCTTCTACCGGACACTGATCGGCGCAGGCTCCGCAGTCATTGCAAAGTTTGGCATCGATAACATATTTGTCGTCGCCTTCTGAGATTGCTCCTTCCGGGCATTCGCTTTCACAAGAACCGCAAGCAATACATTCATCCGTAATCACGTAGGCCATAATACAAGCTCCTTTTATAAGTTTATTTTTAAAATATCATTACCGGCCAGTATTTCGTGAGGAAATAATTGCCAATAAAAACCCAATGTATGCCATTGACAAGCTGAAAATCGATCAGACGGCAACGACTTCTTTGACCGCGGGGATTTGTTTTTTAATGACTTTTTCTATCCCCATCTTTAAAGTCATCTGGGACATGGGACATCCGCGACAGGCGCCGGTCAACCGGACTTTGACGATCCCGTCTTCACTGACATCGACCAGTTCCACATCACCGCCGTCCGCCTGCAGGCTCGGCCTTATGGAATCAATGGCTTTTTGTACTTCTGCTTTCATGGAAAGTCTCCGTAGTCTGTTTTTTTCTATTTTTCAAGTTCTTAATGCGGCATGTAATAGACCATTTTATCAACGACACTAAGGGCAATGTCGGGTAGATCCGGTTTAATTAATACATAATCTTTTGCCACGGTATGATTCGCTTTCCACATTAACTTGCCGGTACTAACATCATATAGCTCCATTGTCAAACCGACCTGCGCCGTTTTCTGGTCGCCCTGAACAACGTACTTCCATTCGTCAACGGATAGCATCAGAATAGCGTCGATTTGCAGTATCGTCCCGATTTTTCTGCTCAAATCGGAATCGGAAAAATTGAGCAGCCGCAGTTTGGAAAGATAGTCATTTTTTGTATTTTTCAGTTCTTCATTTTCTTGAAGTTGCTTTTTCAGTTTTTCAACATCGGTCACATGGATGAACATTTTTTTCGCAATCAGTGAGCCGGCAACGATTTGTTCGACCACTGCCCGTGAATCAGGTTCCTTGTGATTCCAGACTTCCATGGGGAAAATGGCGATGCTTTGCGGATGAAAATCTATCGCCTCCGGCGCTAATTGTGAAAAACGTAATCCGCCGCAGGCGATGATCGTGAAAATCAAAGCAATGACGATGGTTATATAAGAACACTTTTTTATCATTCTAACGAAAACCGCCTTGTCTAAAATGAGCGCTTTGAACATCAAAAAGTCAGCCACAGCAAAACACAAAAACCAGCTATGATGTAGCTGGTTTCCAGAAGACCTTCCTTGATAGCCCCGGAAAGCACCGGCTTTTTATCACAAAACAGGAAACAAATCCATATATATAATAGGCAGATCAGAAGGAGAAAACTCAAAGAAGACGTCCATCCCGCTGGATAAGAAAAAAGTAACACCGCGAATAATATCAATGACGTGATTTTCAAAATGTTCAGGGCGCGTGTCTTACCGAAGAGAACGGGAAATGTTTCCTTGCCCATCAATTTATCGCTCTGTATCTCCAGAATATCCGACATTACCGAACGGATAAAGACGATGCAGAAGATAAAGAAAAAAGTAACGAAGAAGCTTTTGTCCGGGAAGGATGGTTTGGTCAGGGCCGGCAAAAAGGCCACGGCAACCCCCCAGGCAATGGACATAAATACGTTTTTCGAACCGGGTAAATCTTTCAAACTTTGAAAATTCCATCCCCGGGGCAGGACCCGCATGTTGTAAAGAATACCGGCCACGGAAATGGCCAACAAAGAAATGAAAACAACCGGCGATTTGTTAAAAGTCAGAACCAGTGCGATGAGGATGGAAATCAGAGAGGTGAAAAAAAATATTTTTTCATGACGGACGTAATATTCTTCCCGGAAAGAACCGACCAGCCCGGATGGCTTCCGGCTGATCAGACGGTTTAAGACATGGATGGCGTAAACAAAAAGCGATGCAATCATGATAAAAGAAAAATTAACCGGCATATCCTGCAGCAGCATACAGGTCAGACAAAGACAACCGGCGCCAAGAGCAGAGTAAATATCCGTTTTAATTAAAAATATCCAGAAATTAATTAATTTCCCCAGATGTTTCAATTTCCGGCTTCGGCCTTCCGTAATTTTGTCTATAACTCTGTCGAGAATCCAGTTCGGCGTGGAAGCTCCCGCGGAGACACCGATTTTATTATAAGGTCCGAAGTCAATACCTTCCATCTCTCCCGGGATTTCAATCTGAAAAGTCGCCGGCTGTTTTTTCCGGGCCAGGTCAGCCAACCTTCTGGTATTGGCGCTGTTCCTTCCGCCGACGATAAACATCGCATCCATTTCGTCGGCCATTTCGATGACCTCCGCCTGTCTTTGTTCGGTCGACAGACAAATGGTATTGAACACAACAGCTCCGGGACAGGATTGTTTAATTTTTTCAACAATCTTATGATAATCATCCAGGTTTTGCGTGGTCTGGGCGACAACGCATATCTTGTCGAGGCAGGGAAGTTGATCCGCTTCTTCCAGGGAAGATATAATCATGCCTCGGCCACGGGTATAACCCAGCAACCCGTCAACCTCGGGATGCTCCTTGTCTCCCACGATAATCACGGTGTAATCGAGAGCCGTGTGTTTTTTGATAATGGACTGGACATAACCGACCTTGGGGCAGGTCGCGTCCACCACTTTGATGCCGCTCTCTTTTATCTTTTTTCTTTCTGCAGGGGCGATGCCGTGTGCCCGAATAATCAGGATCGAATTTTTTTTATCTTTTATTTCGTCGATATTTTCGACGGGTAGAATCCCCCGGCTTTTAAGCAACTCAATCGTTTGCGGATTGTGAATCAAGGGACCGTAAGTATAAATGCGGCGGTTTTTTTCATGTTGCGCTATTTCCAGCACAATGTCCACGGCCCGGCGCACGCCCATGCAGAAGCCGGCAGTTTTGGCGAGTCTGATTTCCATTTTATTTTTTCTTCCGCACCAGGATAAAAAATTCCCTGTTGCCCGCCGGACCCAGAATTGGCGAGGGACAGGTCCCTTCCGTTTCCAGATTCAGTGATTCACAAAATTCTCTGATCTCCTTCACCACGCGTTCCTGAACGGAGCTTTCCCGGACGATGCCTCCTTCTCCGACTTCCTCCCGCTTTGCTTCAAACTGCGGTTTTATCAATGCCAGCATTCTCGCGCCTTTGTCCAGAAATTTCAAAACCGCGGGAATCACAATTTTCAGGGATATAAAAGACGTGTCCATGACGGCCAGATCAATTTTTTCATCGAGATCCGCGCCGTCATAATAACGGCAATTGGTGCGCTCAATAACCACCACGCGTTTGTCTTCGCGCAGTTTCCACGCCAGTTGGCCGTAAGCGACATCCAGCGCGTAAATTTTTCGGGCGCCGGCCTGCAAAAGACAGTCTGTAAAGCCTCCTGTGGAAGCTCCGACATCTAGAGCAACCATGCCTTCGACAGTCAGTTGAAACTCTTTCAGCGCTCCCGCCAGTTTCAATCCACCGCGGCTTACGTAAGGATTGTTCTCACCCTTTATTTTTATATCGGCATCAACCGGAACAGGTGTCCCGGCTTTATCAATATAGGCATCATTGACTTTCACCGCCCTTGCCATAATCAACGCCCGGGCTTTTTCCAGCGTAGTCGCTGTTCCGCGTTCAACAATCAATTGATCCAAACGAATTTTTTTGGCAGCCATGCTTCAAAATATGAAATGAACCTTTATAAAATTAAAAAAAGGATGTTCGATTAACTGACCAGCATTTCTTTAACGGCACGGATAATTCCCTCTTCATCAATCCCGTATCTGCTGCGCTGTTCGGCCTGGGTGGCATGTTTAACAAATTCATCAGGAATGCCGAGACGTTTCAGCCGGATACCGGTGATGCTTTTTTCCGCCAGCAGTTCCAGAACGGTGCTGCCGAAACCGCCCTGCAGCATGTTTTCCTCGACGGTAATAATTTTATTGATCTCGGCTGCCGTTTTCAAAATCAGGTCATGATCCAACGGTTTCACAAAGCGGGCGTTGATTACCCTGATGTTCAATCCTTCCGCGGCCAGACAATCGGCTGCGGCCAGAGCGGAGTTGAGCGTCGAGCCGACGGCCAGGATCGCCAGATCGCTTCCCTTTCTGACAACGTCGCCTTTGCCGATTTCGATATTCTTCAACTCTGCATCGAGGGGAACGCCGATTCCTTTTCCCCGCGGATAGCGCAGTGAAACCGGCCGGCCGCAGTCAACGGCGGTCTTGAGCATGTGCTGGAGTTCATTTTCATTCCCGGGCGCCATGACAACGATGTTGGGAATGGAACGCAGATAAGAATAATCCAGAAGTCCCTGATGCGTTGCGCCGTCCTCGCCGACCAATCCTCCTCGATCAATGGCAAAGACAACGGGCAGCTTTTGCAGACACACATCGTGCACGATCTGATCGTAAGCCCTTTGCAGAAAAGTCGAATAAATAGCCACGACAGGGATAAAGCCTTCCGTCGCCAGACCGGCGGCAAACGTGACCGCGTGCTGTTCCGCGATGCCGACATCGTAAAAACGGTTCGGGAATTCCCGGCTGAACTGGTTAAGGCCGGTTCCTTCACACATTGCGGCGGTAATGGCCACGATACGGGAATCATTGCGCGCCAGCTTCACCAGCGTTCCGCCGAATACCTTGGTATAAGTCGGAATGTCGGGAGACGAAGAAATAGCCTGCCCGGTTTCCACATTGAAAGGGGCGACCCCGTGATAACTGGGCGGATTTTGCTCAGCGAAACTGTACCCCTTGCCCTTTTGGGTAATCACATGAACAAGGACGGGGCCGGTCATTTCTCTGATATTTTCAAAAGTCTTAATAAGATAATCCAGGCGATGTCCCTCCAGGGGGCCCACGTACGTAAAACCCATTTCTTCAAAAAGGGCTCCCGGCACCATCATGGTTTTCAGGATTTCTTCTATCTTCTGAGCAAACTTAATCATATCGCCGCCGATTCCGGGAATGCTGTTGAGGAATCTTTTGATGTCTGCCTTCAAGGTGGTAATTTTATGGCCGGTCATGACGCGGTTGAGATAGGAGGACATGGCGCCCACATTGGAAGAAATAGACATCTCGTTGTCATTTAAAATAATGATCATGTTTTTTTTACGGTCGCCAACCCAGTTCAATCCCTCAAAAGCCATGCCCGAGGTCATGGAACCGTCGCCGATAACGGCAATAATTTTGTGCTTGTCGCCCTTTAAACAGGCCGCTTCAGTAAGCCCCGCCGCCGCGGAAATGGAGGTCCCGCTGTGACCAACGTTAAAAACATCGTACGGACTTTCTTCTCTCCGGGGAAATCCGCTGATGCCGTGCTGTTTGCGCAGGCTTTTAAAATCGTTCTTGCGTCCCGTAATGATTTTGTGCGCATACGCTTGATGCCCGACATCCCAGATAATTTTATCCTGGGACGTGTTGAAAACATGGTGAAGGGCGAGGGTCAATTCCACCGTTCCCAAGGACGCGGCCAGATGACCGCCGCAGGAGGCGACCGTATGAATAATCAATTCTCTGATCTCCTGCGCCAGCGTATTGAGCTCGGCGGAATTCAGACCGCGAATATCCGCCGGGAAATTCACATTTTTCAGAACGCTGTAATCAACGATTTCCGGTTGCTTGACCAAAATTATCTTTCCCTGAATAGTTCTTCGTTTATGATTTCCTGTCCCTGATGTAGCGCGCGATCACCATGAGCGGCATGGCTCTTTCATCAAAACCGGAAAGGCTTGCCACGGCGGTTTCCACATAGCGGGTTAATTTATCTTTGGCCGCCTGAAGGCCCATGAGTGAAGGATAGGTTAATTTGTTCCGGGCGGCGTCGCTGCCGGTTCCCTTGCCCATTAACCGGCTGTCTCCTTCGACGTTCAAGATGTCATCGGCTATCTGAAAAGCCAGCCCGACATTTATTCCATATTCGCTCAACGCCTGAATTTTATCCTTCCCGGCATTGAAAATGAGAGCGCCTGATTTTACAGCGGCGACAATCAGCGCGCCTGTCTTGCGCCGGTGAATTGCCTGAAGCGTGCTTTCGTCGGCGCCCGATTGCTCCGAACTCACATCAAGGGCCTGTCCGCCGACCATGCCGCTGATTCCGGCGGCATGGGCGATTTCCTGAATGACCGCGAGGCGGCGCTCCGCCGAAAACATGACTTTTTCCGCGCGGGATAAAAGAACAAACGCCTCCGTTAATAGCGCGTCACCGGCGAGAATCGCGATATTCTCTCCGAAAACTTTATGGCAGGTTGGTTTGCCGCGCCGGAAATCGTCATTGTCCATCGATGGAAGATCATCGTGAATCAGAGAATACGTGTGAATCAACTCCAGGGCGCAGGCCACGGGCATGGCCGGGGCCAGATCGCCGCCGACCGCTTCCGCCGCAGCCAGACAGAGAATCGGCCGGATGCGTTTTCCTCCGTTGAAAAGACTGTAGCGGACCGCCTTGTATATTTCGTCGGGCATGTCATTTTCGGGAAGATAACGCTGCAGGGCTTCTTCCACAATGCTTTGCCGGTCCTCCAGATACGCTTTCAGGAATAAATCATCATCCTGCATCATGATCTTCTCCCTGAAAACGTTTTACCTGCACGGAATCTTCCTTTTCCATGAGGAGTTCAACGCGACGTTCGGTTTCTTCAAGCTTGGCGGAACAAAAACGAATCAGTTTGATGCCTTCTTCAAAGGACTTCAGCGTTTCGTCCAGAGGCATATCTCCGGCCTCCATTTTTCTTACAATGTCTTCGAGTTTTTCCAGCGCGTCTTCAAATTTTTCTTTGGCCATAATATTACCCCGTTAGAGCAAGTCCCCAATTCCCATTGGGGCTTAAAATCTTTTAACACAAACGGCTGTTTAATGCCGCTATCTTAATTACCAGGCGCCCGTTTCTCTAACGGGGCTTCCCCCGGACCCCGCCGCGGGATAAGTCATTCGATGAACCTGCCTTCGCGATAAGGCAAATTCAATCTCCCTGAAATATTTTTTCAATTTTAGCGTTAAAGTTGCCTTTTGCCAACAGGACATTAACCTGATCGCCTTCATTCAGATTGTCCGTTTGCCGGATCACGGCATCGCCGGGAATACTGCGCGTGATACTGTAGCCCCTTTGCAGAACGGCCAGCGGACTCAAAGACTCCAGAAGGGCTGCGTTCCTGTACAGTTTTTCCTTCAGCACCGTCAGGCGGCTGGAGAAATCAGCGGATAGCTCACGCCGAATGTTCTTTAATAATATTTTTTTCTCTTGAATCTGCCTTGCCGGACTCCGGAGCTGCAACCGTAACTTCAGTTGAGTGATTTGATGGTCCAGATTTTTTTTCCGATGATCCCATGCCGAGATAAGACGATCCTTGAGATCGTCAAGATTCATCTGCAGATTAATGATGAACCGGCGCGGGTCTTTGATTCTCTCCTGCAGGGAGTTCAGCCGCTCCTGATGCTCTGCGAGATAACGAACCAGCCCGGACCTGATGCTGTGTCTGGCCGTATTGATTCTGGACAATAGATCCAGCCGGTCCGGCAGGATTAATTCCGCGGCAGCCGAAGGGGTGGGCGCGCGCAAATCCGCCACAAAATCGCAAATGGTAAAATCAGTTTCATGTCCGACAGCCGACACAATCGGTATCGGCGAACGGAAAATCTCGCGGGCCAAAGCCTCGTCGTTGAAAGGAGCCAGATCTTCCAGAGAACCGCCGCCCCGGGCAATGATGATCACATCGACATTGCCGTATTCATGCAGATTGCGCAGCGCCTGAATAATTTCCGATGCCGCTTCGCTGCCCTGCACGCGGACCGGAGCGATTAATAGATCCGCCGCAGGGAAACGTCTCCCGGTTATGTTCAGAATGTCACGGACTACCGCCCCCGTCGGCGAAGTGACCACGCCGATTCTTTCCGGCAGAAAGGGCAGAGATTTTTTACGGGATTCATCGAACAGGCCTTCGGCGTGGAGTTTGGTTTTGAGCTGTTCGAAGGCCATTTGCAGAGCCCCGATACCCAGCGGCTCGACCGATTCGACGACAAGCTGATATTCACCGCGAGGCAGGTAAACATTCAGCCGCGCCCGGCATAAAACCTTCAACCCTTCTTCCAGTTCGAAATGATTTCGCCGGCGTGCGCCGCCGAACGGTCGAAAAAAAACTGCCTTGATCTGACTTTTTTCATCCTTCAACGTGAAGTAAACATGACCGGATTG